>DAOSDL010000015.1:0-95979 GCA_035362335.1 Bacteroidota bacterium | reverse complement strand
GCCGTGATTTCGGGCACTTCACTCTTTACTCTTCACTCTTTACCCGACCCGGCGCGAGCCGACTGGCACAATCCGTCGCATTCATCAGGATTGTGAAGAGTGAAGAGTAAAGAGTAAAGCGGGGCACTGTCCGGGCACATCGAACTGGATCGACCGCCGTGATTTCGGGCACTTCACTCTTTACTCTTCACTCTTTACCCGACCCGGCGCAGCCGACTGGCACAATCCGTCGCATTCATCAGGATTGTGAAGAGTGAAGAGTAAAGAGTAAAGCGGGGCACTGTCCGGGCACATCGAACTGGATCGACCGCCGTGATTTCGGGCACTTCACTCTTTACTCTTCACTCTTTACCCGACCCGGCGCAGCCGACTGACACTATCCGTCGCATTCATCAGGATTGTGAAGAGTGAAGAGTAAACGGCATCAATAAAAGCAACGGGGACGATTCCGGAGCGGGATCTGGATTGACCCGCAGCGGCATCGTCCCCGCCTAACCATTCCTTCGCGTCTTCGCGCCTTCGCGTGAGGAATTACCTTCGCGCCTTCGCGTGAGGAATTTTATTCCTCCGTCCCGCGGGCGAGTTTCTGCGGCTGAATCATGTTCTCGGGCGCCAGCAGGCGATCGAGTTCCTCCTGCGAGAGCAGACGCTTCTCCAGCACCAGTTCGTACACCCCGCGGTCGCATTCCAGCGCTTCCTTCGCCAGCGCCGTGCAGGTCTCATACCCCAGCACCGGATTGAGCGCGGTGACCAGGCCGATGCTCTTTTCCACCAATTCGCGGCAGCGCTTCACATTGGCCGTGATGCCCTTGATGCAGCGGTGATTGAGCGTGTTCATGCCGTTTTTCAGCATTTCCATGGATTCGAACAAACTCTGCACAATCACCGGCTCGAACACGTTCAACTCGAGCTGCCCCGCCTCGCAGGCCAGCGTCACCGTGAGATCGTTGCCGATCACCTTGAAGGCGATCTGATTCACCACCTCGGGAATCACCGGATTGACCTTGCCGGGCATGATGGACGAACCCGGCTGCATGCGCGGCAAATTGATTTCGTTGAAGCCGGCGCGGGGACCCGAGGAAAGCAAACGCAAATCATTGCAGATTTTCGACAGCTTCACCGCCAGTCGCTTGATGGCCGAAGAGTACATGATGAAGGGACCCGTGTCCTGCGTGGCTTCCACCAGGTCGCGGGCGTTGTTGACGGGGAAGCCGGTGATGTCGCGCAAATGCGCCACCACTTTCGACGCGTAGCCGGGATCGGCGTTGATGCCCGTACCAATGGCCGTGGCGCCCATGTTGATCTCCAGAAACAGGCGCGCATTCTCCTCCAAACGATCGATTTCCTCTTCCAGCGTCACCGCCCAGGCCTCGAAGGTCTGCCCCAGCGTCATCGGCACGGCGTCCTGCAACTGCGTGCGTCCCATTTTCAACACATTGGCGAACTCCTTTGCTTTCAAGCGCATGGAGTCGATCAGTTCACGTAACACTTCAATGAAAACGATGTTGCTTTTCAGCAAGGCGATTTTCACCGCGGTGGGGTAGGCGTCGTTGGTGGACTGCGAGAGGTTGACGTGATTGTTGGGATGGCAGTACTTGTACTCGCCCTTGTCGTAGCCCAGGATTTCGAGGGCGCGGTTGGCTATCACCTCGTTGGCGTTCATGTTGGTGGACGTGCCGGCGCCGCCCTGAATCATGTCCACGGCGAAATGCCCGTGCAGGCGTCCGTTGATGATGTCCTGGCTGGCTTGCACGATGGCCTCGGTGATGGGGCGCGAGAGCAGGCCGAGGTCGAAATTCGCCTTGGCGGCGGCCATTTTCACCATGGCCAGGGCCTCGATGAGCGCGGGGAAAAAGGACAGCGGCACGCCGGAAATGGTGAAATTCTCAATGGCGCGCAGCGTCTGTATGCCGTAGTAGCGCTCGGCCGGCACCTCGCGGTCGCCCAGCAAATCGTGCTCCATGCGCGTGCGGCCGCTCTCGTACTGCACGGCCACATTCACCACATGCGTGGTGGTTTGTCGCATGCGCCGCGAAATCACGCGCGCCACACGGGAAGTGGTTTTCACCGCGATATCGCTGTTGATGGCGAATACTTCATCGAGCGAGGCGCGGCTGATGACAAAAGCGGTGGTGCGCAAAGTGGCCCTACCCGACATGAAATGCGGGGAATCGTCCATGAGCAGACCCTCGCCCAGGAAATCCCATTTGCTGAAAATGGAAATGCGCTTTTCCTTGCCGAACGGGGTCCTGCGGAACAGCTCCACCTCGCCATCGAAAATGATGAACATGTACTCGCGCGGGGTGTTCTCCGAAAACAGCATTTCATTCTGCTCGTACACCTTCGTTTCAAAGCGCGATGATATGAGGGAAACCTCCTCGGCATCCAGATCGCTGAACAATTCGATGCCGGCGATGAATTCACGTCTGATGTCGCCTTCCATATATTCTCCTCGAAAGAGAAAAATCAGCCAATCTCACCGAATTCACGTATACAAGCGCGAGCCGGTGCTGTGTTTTCCAATATACAACAAAAACCTCAGAAAAGCCGCGTTAGAACATGGTTAAAAGTGAAAAAATTCTCGTATAAAAGCGGGTGCGGCGCGAAAATTCATCCCCCTCGGAGGCTGAAACCCGCCGGCCATGGCAACTCCGCCGCTACCGTTTCCCACCGCGAAAAAATTCCGTACCTTGCACGGTCGTTTTCCTCATCATCGTTGGAAAGGAGCCCACAGTGGTTTTTCTCTATATATTCCCGCATCCCGATGACGAATCCTTCGGACCCGCCGCGGTCATGCATGCGCAGCGCGAACAGGGACACGATGTGCATTTGCTCACGCTCACCCGCGGTGGAGCCACCTTGCAGCGCCACCGTCTCGGTTTGAGCGTGGAGGACATGGGCGTGGTGCGCCTGGAGGAAATGCGCGCGGTGCAGCGCTGCCTGGATTTGAGCAGCATGACCGTGCTCGATATGCCGGACAACGGACTCAAGGATCTCGATCCCCGCGTGATCGAGCGCGTGGTGGAGGAGCACATACTTGCGCTCGAACCCGATGTGCTGGTCACCTATGCGGTGCATGGAGTCAGCGGCTTTCACGATCACCTCGTGACGCACGCGGTGGTGAAGCGCGTGTTCGTGACACTGCGCGAACGCGAGGGCTACCGTCCGCGCCGGCTTGCGCTGCTCACCCTGCCCGATGCCGGCGGCTCGGCGTTTCAGAACGGACAAATTCGTCTGAAACACTCCACCGAGGACGACATCGATTGCGCCGTGCCCCTGCGCGAAGCGGACATCGCCGCCATGAAATCGGCGCTGTCGTGTTACGCGACCTATCAGCAGACCATCGAGGAATCCGGCGTTGTGGAAAAAGTCGGCACCACGCTGTATTTCGAGTTCTTCGACGAATCCTTCCTGCCGCCGCTGGAGCGCCTCGATGCGCAACTGCCGCAGTGACGGCCGCGCAGCCGCCTGCGCCATAGCGCGCGGCGTGCGGTGGAGAGGCGATGGCCGGTGCAGGCCGCGTTTCGCGCTCGCCATCGCGCTGTTCCTGTGCCTCGGCCTGCAAGCGCGCGCGCAGTTTCATATCGGTTGCGGTTTTGTGAGTGGCGCGCAGCGCTATCCGGTGCCGAACACGCAGTGGCAGAGCTGGGTGGCCGACACCGCGGCCGAGCCGCGGGGCAATGGGGAAGTGCTGCATTCCGCGCGCTGGGATGAGATGCGCGATCTCGGCCTGACGCTGGCGCATATCATCGTGTTTCCCGAGCGCGTCACCGGCGACAGCAGCAATGTCGCCTGGAAACTGGCGCGCGCCGCGCAGGCCCGCGGACTGGCGCTGAGTCTCAACGATCCCTGGTTCTGGCAGCTCTCCAATGCCGAACGCCGCTACCTGCACCCCGAGTCCCCGCGCGATGCGCCGGAGCGCAACGCCGGCACGCCACTGTTCGATGCGCGCTGCGCCGCATCCTCCCTTGGCTGCGATCGCGCCCTGCTCGCCGACGAGCGCGAAAATGTGCTGCTGCTGCGCGCCGGCAGCGATGCGGGAGCGCGACTGCTGTTTCGCGGCGCGGGCGCTCCCTTTGCGCAACTGCCCGGCGGGGCCGCATCCGGACGCTATGTGCTTTCGCTGCGCGTGAGCGCGGTGGCGGGACTGCCGCTGTTTTCGCAGGACACGGTGCTGTCGCTGCTCGTGCGCGGCCACGATTCGCTGCGCTTCGGCATCACCGGCGGCGATCTCGGGCAGGCGCTGCTGCACGCGCGCGGCGCTGTGGCGGAACTGCGCCTGGGCGCGTTGCAATTCGAGCAAGACGACGCGGGTCTGCTGCGTGTGCGCGCCGCCGACGATGCGCCGCAGGAGGGCAATGCGCGCACGCGTGCGGCGGGCACAGCGGATATCATTCTCCACTATCACGGCGTCTCCGACGTCGCCATCGACGCGCTATGCCTGAGCGACGAGCGCGCCTTCGGGCTGTTCACCGCCACGGACAGCACGCTTATCGCCGCGATACGGCAGCGCATGCGCAACATCGGCGCGGATTCCACCTGTCCCTGGCCCGCGCTCACGTATCTGGAGTTGTCGGAATCCCTGCCCGAGGACGGCAGTTGGCCCATCAACACCTTGCTTGCCGGCATGCTGCGCGAGGCGGCGGGGACGGCGCGCGCCGCGGTGCAGCCCTTTGTGTACACCAGCGGCGAAGCCGCCCTGGACACCACGCGCCTGCGCGCCGTGGCGGCCATGATGCGTGGCGTGCGTTCGGGCATGTACGTGTATCCGTTTCGCGAAGCGTATCGCGCGCGACCGGGCGATGCGTGGTATTACGATTCCACCTACCGTCCCGCCGGTTGGGAAGTGGCCGGCGAGAATTCCTGGTCCAACATGCGCAACATGCAGTACTGGTTTCGCACGCATGCCCGCATGCGCGCGCGCGAAGGGGGCGTGCCCTGGCTGCCCGCCGTGCAGAATCACTCCTGGCAATTCCGCACGGGCTGGCCGGTGCTGGCCATACCCGACACCAATTGGCTGTACGAGCCCACGGCCGCGGAATTCCGCGCCTACTGCAATCTGCACCTGGCCTATGGCGCCGGCGGCCTGCTTTGCTATCAATACGCCAGTTGGCCGGGCGTGGCCGATACAGCGGTGCTGCGCGACAGGCGCGATGCGCGCTACGGCGACATGGGCTCCATCGGCTTTCTCGATCCCCACACATCGTTGCCACGCCGGCGCGATAGCAATGGCGAGGACAAATGGGATTCCACGCGCGTCCTCTTCCGCTCCGCGCTGCGTCCGCTGGGGGAGCTGCTCCAGCATGCGCGCTGGGAGCGCGGCATGAGCGTGGAGGAGGGCGCGGCGTTCACCGATGATTTCGCCGTGACCGCCATCGAAGCGCGTGCCTTCGGTGCCGCCACCGCCGATGCACCTCGGGACAGTTTTGTGGAGTACTGCGAATTCCGCGACACGCGCGACAGCACGCGCCTCCTGCTCTTCATTCTCAACAAGCGCGTCGATGCGCAGGGCGGACGCCGCATCACGCTGCGCCTTGGCGATGCGCTGGCAGCGCGCACGCGGCAGTTGCGGCAGGTCTTTCCCGCGCGGAAAGCCACACAACCCGCGCAGCAAGGCACCCGCATCAGCAGCGATCATCGACCGGGCGAAGCCGTGCTCCTCGAACTCACGCTGTACTAGGCCCAAAAGACGCGAAATCCCCCCGTTTCGGGAACTTCCATGGTACCGGATAAATGCCCTATTTCCACTGCAACTTGTATTGCCCTGCTCCGTAGCTTGAAGAGCATATATCCTCCTTCAGGCGCATCCCGAGCGAGCTTCCACAAGCGACGGGTGCGCCTGTCGGTATCTTATGCGGTATCAATGAGTTACGGGGATTGCGGCAAACGTGGGCAAATACGGGAAATGTGCATCGCTGCGGCGGTTTGCGGCATGATGCGGCGCAATGTATGGGACAATCTATGGGACAAGCTGACGGATAATAAGGTCGGCGGCGCTTGCGGATGTGAGGCGGTTGTAGTACGCCATGGTGGTCTCGGTGTCCTCGTGTCCCATCACCTGTTGCACCACCGCCGGCGTGTGGCGTTGAAGCAGCTCCGTGGCGAAGCTTCCGCGCAAATCGTGAAAGCGGAGATGATCCAGCCCCGCGGCTGCACGCGCCGCGTAGAATACCCTGTCCAGCGCCCAGCGGCCTACCGGACGCTCCACCTTCGGCGCGGTCTGCCTGTGCACCACAAAGCTGTTGGGGCGGGGGAGATCGCGCAGCATCGCATCGAGACGCGGGTGAATCACCGTGAGACGTTCTTTCCCCGATTTCGTGGTGAATCGGTCCGTGTTCACCACTCGTATAACCCTATCTTCGAACATCACATTCTCCCACCTCAAGGACAATACTTCTCCCTTACGTAAACCCGCGAAGTGCGCAAGCGCCACCGCCACGCGATAGGCGGCGTGATCGATGTACTGCAGAAGGGTGTCGGCGTCGGCCCAAGCGAGGAATGCACGCTGCTTCTCCGACACGCGCACGCGCCGCGCATGGGCGACGGGATTGCGCGTGATGATTTCCTGCGCGGCCAGCCAGCCGAAGAGAGAACTCACGATGGCAAGATAGTTCACCACCGTTTGCGGTTGGAGGCCACGCGCGAGCAGATCGCTCTGGAATGTTTCGATGTCGCCACGCCGCACCTCTCCCACGCGCATGTTCCCGAGTACGCGCGAAAGGTGGGTGAATGCCGAATGGTAGGTGACATGCGTGCTCCGCGCCATGGCCTGACCCCTGGAATCGAAAAACCGCGCGCATGCTTCGCGAACGACCATACCGGCGTAGGCGGACTTTCGCATCAGCGCTCCGCGCTCTCGTTCCTGTTCGGCAATCGTCAATGCCGCTTCGGCGTTTCGCTCATCATCGGGATTGGTCAGGCGCCGACCCCGTTTGTCCAGGAGCGTAATCCATTCTTCGCGCTTGCCTTCGTAAAATACCCCACGCCACGCCCCATTCTTGAATCGCTTCTGCGGCCTTCTCATCGTGTGGACCGCTCCCGCGAATCGTCCACGATTGCCACCAACATGCGCTGCTCGTACTCCGATTGCACGCGCCGCAGTTGTCCCAACATCAGCACGTACTCCTTCTTGAATGCTTCCCTTGTACGGTCGGGTAAATCCTCCCATCTCTCGCGTAAGCCGTACACTTCGGCGAGACGTTGATACTCCGCGTGCATAGAGTCCTCGTCCATACGTGATACAACAGGCACCGTGAACGGTGCTTTATCCTCTCGTACTGAATTTCCGTCTCTTGCACCGCTGTCTCCTCTGTGCATCTCCACGCGCTCTTTCAGCGCTCGCCCCTCGGGTGTGGGCATGAATGGATCTCCTTTGCCCGTGGTGAGCCAATCCCAATTCACGCCAGGAATACGTCGCTCCACAAGCTGCCTGCTCATGGCGTCACGTTTCCGCCAGTTGGTGATATTGCCCCGCCCAAGTCTTAATCCGAGCGCAAGGTTGTCATCGGTATCCACCTGAAACAATTCCTTCAGCCGCTGGATCATCACGTCGGATTCGTTTTCCATGCCCGTCCTAACTATTTCTGTTCAACAATGTCGCCGCCTCTTGACATCATTGTTGTTTTGGTTGTATATTGCACCGCCTTGATGAAACAACAATGGCACCTTCACCGATCAGGCAAGCGACAAAAATGCAACACAATATGCACGCATCCACGCAGAAAATCAATATGCGGCAGAAGCTATACAGAGGAATCTACGGCGATGTCGCCAAACGGCTCGGAATTGCACGCACGGCAGCATACATGCGCTATCGTCGGGGGGATTTAGTGGTCACTAAGCTGGTACTGGAGGAAGCTCTGAAGCGCCAGCATGGGCACGAGAAAGAAAGTCGAAAAATCCGGGAACTTCTGGATTCGCTGCAAAGTAATCAACACTGAAACAACAACGATGTAACGAATTTCAAACCATGCGCCCCACCACACTCCATACCGCCATCACCACCGACGAACTCTACGTCGCGCTGCACGGTGACAAGGCCGACCCGAACGACCGCCTGCTCTCCACCGAGGGTGTGGCGGAATTCCTGTCGGTTCACCGCAGGACGGTGGAGCGGTATCGCAACGACGGGCGATTGGTTGTCGCGTGCGAAGTGGCGAGCGGGCCGCGCTACTGGCGCAGCCACGTACAGCGCATGGCGGCGGCGAATGTTCTGAAAACACCGCTGGGGGTGGCCGTTCACCAATCACGTGAGCGCTCAACCACTGCCGCCCCCGGCAATGCTCGCATGGCAGAAAAGGCAATGCAGTCCCATGCTACCGGAGCAGTCCGGTGACGAGGCACAACTCGTCGGGATGGATCAGTCGCAAGACCCCGTGCAGGTTCGATCCCTGCTGCGAGCACCAGGACCCGAAACCCGAAATACAGGAGATACGACGATGTAATACCCAACACAAGCAGTCGCCGAGTAACAGGAAAGGGTTTGGTGTGTGCGGTTGACTTGGGTGACGCGCACGAAGCCGGGCTGGCGGAAACCAGAGTGCCCAAGCGAGAAAGGCGACACCGCAGTTATCTGCGGCAGCACAAAGAGAGGGACGGGGGCGTTCCAGCAGCCCCCTCCCGATAAAGACTGAAGATCGTGGTGCAACTGTGGCGGAATTGGTATACGCAGGACTGAATGGGTCCGGGTGGGTCGTGCACGAGCCGTATTGTAAACAGGCCAGATAAACAGCTCAAGATACGGACGGCCCAACAAGTTCAGTGAAAATCATAACATGGGTCCCTTTCTAAAGGTGCTGGCTAACACTGAGTATATCCCAAGCAGGTTCAAATCCTGTCGGTTGCGCAAATGAGACCCTATCGAGGAGAGACGAAAATGTACAGCTCAAATGTGGACGTGGAGCGGTTGACGGATCGGATCAGCGTACTGCTGGCCGACGTTGCCAGCGAGGACCGCTACGAACTGACCGAGGAAGAGGCCGCGCGCGTCAACGACCTGCACGAGAAAGCCACAGCGTTGTATCTGGCTGGCACCACGGCGCCGACGGGGCCCTATGCCACCGTGGACGATGTGGTGAACGCCCTCCGCAACTGCAAGGCATCGCGCCTGTTCCGGGTGCTCTACATCACGCGCAATGCTGCCGATGGCTCCTTCGCGTGGTACTGCGACCCCATTCTCTTCCGACCCGAGGACGTGCTGATCGAACAGATCGTGTACAACAACCTCTCGCGGAGATACGAGCGATGCCCTGTCCATTGAACCCCATCGCGGCTTTCCTGGTCGCGTGCGCAATGGCGGGTCTGATATGGCTGATCGGGACGATAGTCGAAGGACCAACGCAGGAAATCGACAACGAATATGACGAACTCCCTCTTTTACCGGAGGACGGCGCAGACGGGGCGCCGGAGAATAGACCGAACGATGCGTGACCGCCGGCGCATCAAGTGTGAGGAGCACTACCATGAACGGCACCGCCCAGGGCGGCCACTACAAGAAGTATCAGGTGTACTTCTTCCTCTACCTGGCCGTCATCTGCGAACTGCTCATCATCATCGTTGAGCGCGACGACGCCGAAGCGTCACTCCTCCAGCAGCAGCGCTTGCTGGAAGTGAAGAACCGGAAAATCATCCTCGAATTGCTGAAGAACATGCCCGCGGTTGCGGCCGCCGGCGATAACCAGCTCAAGGTCGGGGAGGCCCGCGATTTCACCATCAGCGTGAAGGGATTGGGCGACAATGACGATGTGACCACCCCGCCCGTGGTGAAGGTCTACAAGGACGGCACCGAGATCGAAACCCTGACATATCCCGAGGCGATCAGCGACAGCATTCTGCACGGCAGCAGCGGCGAACGCCTGTACCGTTTCAACTGGAAGGCGGACAAGGGTCCGGGCATCTTCGAACTGTGGGTGCAGGCGGGAACGAACCGCGTCTCTCTCCAGCCCGACATCGAGGAAGGCACCGCGCGCGTGAAGGTGGGCTCGCTGGAGTTCACCCGGGCGGAAATCCGCAGTGCTCTCGACACCGACCCCATCACCACCGGCGTGCCCATCGAGGAATTCGTCCGGCAGAGCGAAACGCTGAACCCCGACAAGTTCATCGTGGAAGTGGTGGCCGAGGAATACGATCAGTTGCAGATTCAGGCTGATGGTCTGGTCACGGCAGTGGGCTATCCCGCATTCAACGAGATCAAGGTGCGCGGCACCACCGTGGACAAAATCGGCGGTATGAATGCGCTCGGTGGCGGCACCGTGCTGTCTCCGACGAGCAGTGGCAACCCCTATCACACCACCGATCCCGAGCGCGGACGCTGGGTGTGGAGCGGCAATTTCGACAAGCCCGGAACGTACACCGTCACGGTTGACGCGCGGGATCGTCGCAACGCAGGCCCGCGCTCGGTGGCGCGTCCCGTCGCATTCGATGTGACCGTGAAGCGGCCCGCCCTCGCGCGCGTGCGTCCGAGCGGCGCCTTCACCGGAGAGACCTTCGAAATGGCCGTCAATGTGGCGGGCCTCGAGAACGTGGGCGATTACCGTTGGACGGTGAAGCTCGACGGCGCGGAAGTGGCCGAAGGACGCGGCGCCATCGTGCGCTACCTCGTGCCCGAGAACGCCGCCAGCAAGAGCATGAGCATTCATGCTGAGTACCGTGGACGCGCATACCTGGTTCTCCCCGACAGCGCGGCGACCGAGATGGCGGCGTCCGAATGGATGTATCCCGTGCTCAACCCGCGCGACCGCATCTACAATGCCTCGTTCAGCAAGAACGGCGAGTATCCCATCAACAACGTCTTCAGCTTCGTCGCCGCTCGCTGCGGGCGCTGCGTGAACGCCAACATCCGCAATGTGGACGCCGGCGCCATCCGCGTGGAAGCCACCAGCGATGACGGACGCGACCTGCTGGACGATGTGCTCCTCACCCCCATCAAGGACGCCAATGGCCGCGATGCGGGCGTGAATGTGAAGTTCTTCCTCAAGACCAAGGGCAAGATCAGCCGTGACGGAATGGATGCCGTGATCCGCGTGCGCGTGGGCTCCACCGTCGACGACTATCCCGTCCGACTGTTCGCCGAGTAAATAATGGCGGAAGGGCTCCGTGCGCGATCACGGAGCCCTTCCTTTGAAAACAGAAAGCTAAGGTTCAAAGGTAATACAAATGAATTCGGAAGTCAATACCACTCAGGATACGGCGTCTCTCCTCAACGCCAGCGGTGATACCCCGGTTTCGCCCACCCCAGCGGAACCGGGGCGCTCCGCGCCTATTTCGACCGTAGGATCGCCGTACTACTGCCTCTCCGAAGGCACACTGCAACAGCTACGATTCATGGTGTTGCGGGAGCTTGCGGCGGGCAGCGACTATGCATTCCTCACTCTCGTGGAAATCGATACGCTGCCGCGCCTTGGATCCCTGTTCGAGCCGCTGCTCGCCGAACTCGCGGCCACAAAGCAGGAACTCGCGAACGTGACCGAGGAGCGGAACAGCATCCACCGCGTCAAGGAAATCGCTGAGGAACACAACGCATTCCTGTCGGCGCAAAATGAGGCGCTGCGGGCGAAAATCGGCATACTGGAAGGCGGTGCGCGCATACTGGAAGGCGGTGCGCAATGAAAGCATTCAACGAAGAGGAATACCGCGACACCAACAAGTATATCTTGCTGCGTCCCGCCGAATTCCTGCTGGAAGCGTCACCGTTCCTCAAGTTCGGCGTGGCCGAACTGCGATTCACCGATTACGAGCGGGAATGGTACAAGAGCGGCAGCAACTTCTCGCTGCGACTGCCCGCGTTGTTGCGCATTCTCGCGGCCGCCAACATATCCCTGGTCGATACGCGCATCAATGACGACGGGAGCAACCCGAATTTCGGAGCGGCCAGCGCTACCGGCGCGGTGCGCATGCCGGACGGGACGACGCGGACGGTGACAATGAGCGGCACATTCGATGTGGATGCGGTGATACGCCAGAACATCGAGAAAAGCCTCAATTCCTCGGAAACGTACTGGATGAAGAAGGGGACAGCGAAGTATCCGGGCAAGGGCATGTCCGATAAACAAATTACCGAATACCACGAACGCGAACGGCCGGTGCTCCAGCGTTACCGTCACCAACGCGCGCAATCGTCCGCCATCGCCTCTGTCGCGCGAAAAGCGCTGGGGATGCCTACCTCGTACACCGAGGACGAGACCAAGAAGACATTCGTTGTGCCGGTGATTACTCCCGACATCGATCAACTGATACAGGGCGATCCCAATGTGCGGATGCTGGTTGTAGCAAACGCCATCGGCGCCACAGGACTGCTATACGGCGGACGCTCGTCGGGCGGGGGACACCATGCTATTCCCCAGCACGAAGAACGGCCGCAACTCCCCGAGGGAGGATTGCCGGAATCTCCACAGACTCAATCGGACGCGGGCTACAATCAGGGCCCCGTCAGTAGGGACGGCAATCCTCCACTCCCGCCTGAACTCGCCGGCGGCGCTCCGCCTCCTCCCGCGAATCCCGACGCAGAGATTCAGGCGAATTGGGAAGCGGCGGACGATGTGCAACGCATGAAGAAACTCAACGAGCTGTTCTACTCCCGCAAGCACTCGCAGCCCGAGAAGCGCCTCGCCGAACTCCTGCGCGAGACACCCGAGAACCAAGCCAAGGCCATTGTAACCATGCTGAAACTGCCGATACTGGAGACCGCTCAATGATACGCATACGATTGGCGCACATCGCCGACCTGCACTACTGTCACAAATTCCGCGACGTTGTTCTCCAATCTCTCGCATTCGCGCGTGAGAGCGCGCTCGAGCGCGGCTGCACGCATGCGGCGTGGGTGGGAGACGTTTACGATTCCGCGGTGATCCTGGGCGACAAGGACCTGAGCAACGACCTCGACGCCGAATTCATGCGCTGGGCCGACCGCATGCACGTGCTCGGTGTGGAAGGGAACCACGAAACGCCCGGTGCTCTCGAACACTTCAACCATTTCAACACGGCCAAGTTTGTCCATTTCGCGCGCTACCCTCAGCTCCTTGTGAAGGACGGCATCGCATTCATGCTGGTGCCGTTCCCTCGCAAGGGGTGGCTGGCTCCGCACGTGGCGTCCATCGAGGAAGGGCAGCGCATGGAAGTGGAGGCGCTGCGTCTGGTGATGCACGGACTTTCGGCCGAACTCGCCGAAATACCCGGTGGTGATTCCCTCGCGCGCGTGCTGCTGTATCACAACGACGTGTACGGCAGCGTGATGGATCAGGGACAGACTCTCGTCGGCACGCGCCTGAAACTCGCCGCCGCTGACCTCGAGCCCCATGCTGATTACGTTGCGCTGGGCGACATCCACCGCACGCAGAAGCTGGGATCCTCGTGCTGGTATCCCGGCTCGTTGATTCACACCGATTACAGCGAAACAGGCCCGCGTGTCATGCTGATCGTGGACGTGTGGCGCGGTGGCTACGAAATCGTTGACCAGGTGATACTGCCCTCCATCGAGCGCACCAACATGCGCGTGGACATGCGCCATGGTGCTCCCGACATCACCGAACGCCCCGCGCATATCCAGAACTGCGACGTGCGGGTGATCGTGAAAATCATGCGCGAGCAGTATGAGACCTTCGACGAAAAGCGTGTGCATGTGCTCCTCGCGGAAACCTTCCCTGGCCAGACCTATCACAATCTGACCATCGAATACGACAAGGAGCGCGTCACCGTTGACAGCCCATTCTCCAAGGAGATTGTGTCCGCACAGACCTTGCGTCAGAAAGCGGCAGTGTGGGCAAAATCGCAGGGCCGCGTACTCACCGAGCCCGTGCTCAAAAAGTTCGATGCTGTTGAACTCGAAGCGGCTGGGGTGGAAGCATGAGCGCGCCGGGTAAAAGCAGCACACAATCCCAGCCACTTCCGAGCGATGGCGACTTATTGCTGGTGTTGCATAACGACCAAGATTATAGCGCCGTCGTAATGGAAAGTGCCGGTGGTTTTAAGTTGTACACCATACACCGTCGCGTCATATACCCATCAAATTTCGCCCGTCTTTTCCTTGTGCCTAAAGAACACAAGCTCATCGCGCAAAATCTTCACCGTGAATGGCTTGAGAACGAGGGTAAAGTTTGGGAGGTGGTGAAATATGGGAGCGGGTGGTGAGATGAAAGCAGTGCGCTACATGAACAGCCAACGATACTGGATGCTCGACGACGCCCGCATTATGCCGAGACGTATGAAAAAAATCCTATGCGGCAAACGACAATCCAAAAACGCACTGATAAAACGCATTGCCGGAGTTCAGATCATTGGCCCGGCAGACGGCCAGAACGCGCCCGACCTCTCCGAGTACTTTTGCATAAAATGCGGGTGCAGTACTTCTGTTAGCGGCATGAATATGGTGGAGTACCCTGACCGATGGGTCGTTGATCGGTGTATGCGTTGCGGCGAAAAAACGTGGGAAAGCGATAACTCGCCGTTCTACCACCCGCTCCATGATATTCTGTACGACCGGCTCGTCGCGGAAGGGGGTGGGGAGTGATGCGGCTATTTGAAATACTTGACAAACTGAATCAGATGGACAGTAGCGACGCCGGAGCCAATGCGAAGGTTGTTGTATGCCCTGATTTTGTTAGCAGCAAGACTACTGGACGTGGCGTGGAAATCACGATGGGCGCGGACGCATCGGTCAATCCACATCTGATGGTGGGACGACTGACTCCTATTCTGGTGCTCGTGGATATGGACGAGTACAAAAAGGTCGCGGAAGGGGGTGAGTGAGATGGCTAATGCCTATTTCCTTTCCACTACAAGTGTGCCAGCCGAAAAAAGCGTCTTCGAGATCAAGGTTGAGCTTTTGAAAATCGGCGTGCAGCGAGTTTACGAAGAGTATTCACAGGGTAAAATCAGCGCGATTGTATTCTCCCTCGATGCAGGTAACGAACGACCGCTCGATGTGAATATACCCGTGAACGTTGAAAGCGTATTTCTCCAACTGTGCAAAGAGCGGAACGCGAAATCGCGTGCTCGCGCACCACGTGCGAAAGACGAAGCACTCCTCGCGCAGGCACATCGTACCGCATGGCGCATGGCGCTCCAGAGGATCAAACTCCAGGTAGCGGATATTCTTGTCGGACAGATGGATGTGCTTGAGGTGTTTCTTCCCTACGTGATGTGGAAGGGCGTGCCGTTTTACAAAGCACTCAAGGCACAGGATTTCAAACTTCTCGGGGAAGGAACGAGGTAAGCGATGCACATTGACCCCTTCTTCGTAATGACGGCGTTTTTCGCCTGGTGCGTCTGGCTCATGTTCCGGAAGGACGATAAATGACGTTTGATCACATCTATACTTGTGGCAACAACCCCACACGCGCGGCACGCTGTACGCATTGACAGTACCACGAAAACAGAAGCAAGGATAGGCAAATGATACTGCACACACTCAGTCTGCGAGGGTGGAAAGGAATTCACGACAACACGGGGCTGGACGAAATCTTCATTGATTTCGACGCGCTGCAACCCGGCTTGGTCGCCATCGTCGGTGACAACGGGTTCGGGAAAAGCACCACTTTGGAGAACATGCACCTGTACCGGCGTCTCGTCACGCGCGATGGCAAGCTCGCCGATCACTGCCGGCTGCGCGACAGCCACCGCATACTCACGTGCACCATTGGCGGCGAGAAGTACGAGGCGCGAATCCTCATCGACTCAAAGAGCGGCGACGAGAAACGGTACATCACCCGCAACGGCGAACCGTTGAACCCGGACGGGAAGGCCGATGGATACGACCGCATTGCACGCGAACTCTGCGGCTCGGAAACCCTCTTTTTCAACAGCTCATTCCGCGCGCAATCCGCACCGAGCTTCGCGGAGCTCTCCGAGAAGGAGGGCAAGGCATTGTTCCTTGAGCTCATCGGCGAGGATCAATACCCGCGATACGCGAGAATCGCCTCGGAGAAGCGCAGGGCCGCGGTTGCCAAGTTGGAGGACGTGCGTCTCCGCATTGAAACCCTCAAGGAGACCAGCGGCAACCCCGACGTGATTCAGGCCTGCATTGACAGTTTGAATGAACGCGCGCTGAACTTCGACGCGGAGATCCATCTTCTCAAAACGCAGGAGGAAACCGCGAATAAGGAACTCGGCGACGCACAGGTGAAACTCGCACTCTTTGACGAACGTGGCGCGGAATTCAACAAGCTATTCGCCGAAGTTGGCCGGCGCGATACTCTGTTGCGGGAGTTGCACGCGGAACTCGACACGATCAAGACCCGAGTAGCAACGTCCGTGAACGATTTGCAATCGATCGTCACCTACAACCAGCGTATCCTCGACAATGTGGGCCTGGTTCGCCAGCGAGTGGAGGAAATCGTTGAATTGCGCGCGCGCCGCGACGCATTGTTGGAAACCGGACGCCAGTATCAGGAGAAATGGCGCTCCAACTATGCCGAGAAAAACGAGGACGAGCAGCGCATGCGCGCGCTGCGGGAGGATGCGGACGATATTCGACGCGAGCACGATTACGCACAGGAACGTCTCGCGCAGTGGAATCAATCGTGCGATCAGAAGTTGAATGCGCTCGACGCCAAAATCGCGGACGTGCACAGGCAAGCAATGCTGCTGGATCAGGTGCCGTGCAAGGACACCGATTTTCCGAACACGTGCCAACTCCTGAGCCACGCTACCGAAGCGGCGAAGAGCGAGGAAATGCTCGGCGAGCAGCGCGTGAATCTGCTGAACGAGCAGACGGAAACCGCGAACACACAGGCGCGGCATATTGACGAACTCGCGGAGAAGGCCCGCATTGCCGAAGTGGCGCACGACGACTGGCTGCATGCTATGCGCGACCGCGACACCGCGCGGAACGAAGCGCTCAACGCCATCGGCTACGACCCCAACGCGATGGATACGCTGCTCGCCGAACTCACGAAACTCGAATCCGAGCGCTGGGAGGAATTGCAGGAGAAGAGCAAGAACGCGGAGATCGAGAAGCAGGCGGCCGAGCGCCGCATTGTGGAAATCAATGCCGATATGGAGTTGCAAACCACCCGCATCCTCGCCCAGGCGCAGCGCGAAGAGCAGGAAACCGCGGAATTGCAGGAGCGCATGCGCGTGCTTCAGGAGGAATTGCGGGAGCGCACCGAATACGTTGCCAAGATTGACCGCCTCGCGAACGAACTTTCCACGACCCGCCTTCGCCTCCAGCAGTTACGCGACGACTCCACCCGCAACGCTTCGCAACTGGCAGTGGAGCAGGAGAATCTTGTCCGCGCGAAGGAGCTGGGGACAAAGGTGGCGGCGCTCGAGATCGAAGCGGCGGTTCACGAAACCGAGGCGCAGGAGTGGGCGATTGTGGAGGAGGCCGTTGGACTCGATGGCATTCAGGCCATGGAGATCAACGCGGCCGGTCCCGAAGTGTCCGAGGAAGCCAACGACCTACTCAGCGTATTCGGCAGTCCATTCCGCGTGCGCATTGATACCGCGCGGCCCGATGCGAAAGGGAAGCGCATGCTCCCCGATTTCCGCATTACCGTGCTGCGCGACGGCGAGGAACGCGCATTCAAACTCGTCAGCGGTGGACAGCGGGTGTGGATCGATGCTGCGATGACGCAGGCTATCGCTTTATATCGCAAGCGCAAGGGAAATCTCGACATCCGCACCACGTTCCTGGACGAGGCAGACGGCGCACTAAGTCCCGAGAACGCGCCGCGCTACCTGCGCATGCTCCAGCGCGTGCACGACCTCTCCGGCGCCCATTTCACATTCATCATCACCCACCGGCCCGAACTCATAGCGATGATGCCGCAGCGCATCGAGTTCACGAAATCGGGTCCGCAAATCGTAATTCAGTGAGGACCGCAATGGACAATCCCCTGTACAAAACCGTGATGATCCCCTACAACTACACGCAAGGGGAAATCGACGACATGAAGACGGAACTGCCGTCACTGCTCACGGAAATTTCCGTGGTGACGGAGCAGCGCAAGGAAGTGATGAAGAACTACAAGGAGCAGCTTGACAAGCTCAACGGCGATGTGAAGCGTATCGTAGGGATCATTCGTCGCGGCTTCGAGGAAATGGAAGTGGACTGTCGCATGGAACCGGATTATCACACCAACACCATGCTGTACTACATCGAGGGTCGTCTCGATCCCGTGTATTCCCGCCCACTCACGTATGCAGAGAGATCGCAACCCGAACTCCAATTCATCAAACCAGCCAAGGAGGCATGACAGTGGCAACGCAACCCATCGAACTCAACTGCGCCGCGCCGGGCGCATACTCTCTCACTGTCGGTCAGGCGGCGGCGCCCGTCCTCGTACCGCAATTCATCGCGAAGAAGTGCACGCACGATAGCATCGTAAATGCGATGGGCTATTGGCCTGCGCATCCCGAAGCTTCCATCGTCGTCTACGACCAGGAAACCGGCGACTGCACGTTGATGCGCGACATCACGAGCGACCGCGCACCCGTCATCGAAGCCAACCTGGTGCCATCCGCCGATGTCATGAGCTGGCAAATCAACGGCGCCGGTTGGAGCAGCCACGACCTGGCCCGGCATATTCGGTTTCACCGGGAGATGCTTGTCGAGTGCGACCACAAGACGCTCATCGCCTCGCTGGAGGATTTCAAGGCGAAGATCATCAGCGAGATCGAAAAGTTCGACCAAGCCGACGGCACCAAGCGTTCCGCCTCCATCGATCGACAAATCGTGGTGAAGAACAAACCGGAGAAATTCTCCATCCATGGAGCGCTGTACGTGGGTACCGCACCGATCACCATGGAGATCGGCGTCCGCTACGAGCAACAGAACAGCACCAGCGTATTGCTTCATCTCGAATGCGAGGATTTGTCGGCTTACGATGAACATATCCGGACAAAGATGGGCGAACATATCCAACAGGTGGCCGAGGAAAAGGGATACCTCTTCATCGTCGCCGGCGATAACCAGCTCAACATCCCGATCCAGGCGCTGACGAAGTAACACCGTGGCCGTAGGACCTCACAGGGCATAATTCATACTCAAGGTCGAAACTCGAGGCGAAATCGTGGGAACTCGGCGCGCATGCCCGACACGCAGAGATTGCACGACGGCCGTAATATCAAGGAGCAACGCTACATGAACACAGAACCAGATACAGCCAAAACGGCACAGCCGGAAGCGAAAATGCCGTTCTCTCCTGTCTCGCGCATCCCCGACACGCCGGAAAGCGCTTTCCAGCTCGCTAAGCAACGATTCGGGCTGCGATACGGTGTCCGGCAGAACGAGAACCAGATTCGGATTCTCGACGAAGAGTTGAGCCGCGTTCGGAAGAATCTGCTTCAGAAGATCACTGATGCAGTGGGACCGGACGGAAAACCCCTCTATTCGAACGATGCCAAGCGCCAGGCCGCGCTTATCGAAGCACTGGACAAGGATGAACAGTACGCGGAGAAATCCGAGATACTGAACCACCTTCGCAGGATCACTGCAACGATGCACGATGAGCTTGAATTGGTGACCGAGGCACTGAAAATCACGCACACATTCATGCCCGCGCTACTGATGCCTCCCGCACTTTCGTTCCCTCCGCTTGGGCTGCAATTCGGCATGGATCCCCCTGCACCCGAAGGCGACAGCGGTGAGCCAGTCCTCGGTGGTCAGGTCGGCAGCGCCAAGCAGGTGCAGATGGAGTTGGGAGAGGACGGAAAGAACGGCAACCCGGCGCTCTGACCATGGACGACGAACTCTACGAGAAGGCGCGCAACAACGCGCGGGACATCTACCAACGCAAACCCAGCACCAGGCCGCAGGAAGTGGCGATCAAGCTGAACGTACCCGTCGCCGTGGCAAAACGCTGGAAGCTGGAAATGACTGAACGCAAATGAGTAAAGCACCGCGTAGCTCAAGCAGGATAGAGCAAGGGGTCCAGTTCCCTCCCCTGATGGCTGGTTCGACGCCACCCGCGGTGCCCACAGGAGTACGACCGATGCCGATATACACGCGCCGATACATCCGCAACTCACAGAAATTGGACCGCATCTGCAATCATGGGCAGACCGTGGACCTGCCACTATTCGACGGTGGCGATGATCCGCCCTCTCGAATACCCAACCATGCGATCACCGAGCGCAACGATGCGTACTACTCCATCGTGCCGAAACTCGGGAACGATGAAATGCTGGTATACGGTGTGCTGCTGCGGGAGGGACCACTCACCGATTTGCAGATAGCGGAAAAACTCGGATGGACAATCAACCGCGTTACTGGCCGGAGGAATGGACTGGCTGATAAGGGCAGGGTGGCGCGATATGGTACGGTGCTGAACGAGGCCACTGGACGGAAGAACGCGCTGTGGTATGCGGTGAAAAACACAAAGGAAATGTGATGGCTGAACGCCCGATTATCTATGCCGACCGCCGCCTGAAATGGTGGGAATGTATGATTGTCGCGCTTCGTCTGCGCATACCCCCGCGCGAGGTACGCATGATCGAGAAAAGCGTGCATGAATATAGTGAAACGCTCAGATCGGTACTGTCTGACACTGTGATTTTTGGATACGGCGTTGTTCAACTGACCGACAACGACGTGATGGTAAAAAAGGAGGAAAGCGATGGCTGACCAGCGGGACGGCGGAATTGTATGGACAGATTGGACGTGGAACCCGATTACCGGGTGCAGCAAGGTTTCACAGGGTTGTAAAAACTGCTATGCGGAGCGGCAATTCAAACGATTCTCTGGCGACACCGGCATATACGCCGGCAGACAATTCACGGATGTGCGCTGCCATGAGGATCGGCTGGATCAGCCTCTGCGATGGATGCGGCCTCGGAAAATTTTCGTGAATTCCATGAGTGATCTGTTTCACGAGGACGTGCCGGACGAGTTCATTGACAAGGTTTTCGCGGTGATGGCGCTGGCGAGGCATCATGTTTTTCAGCTATTGACGAAAAGACCCGAAAGGATGCGGGAGTACCTGCTTGCTGGATTTCGAAGCAACCGCGTCGTGGATCAGATGCTTGCACTGAAAGCCGAATGCGGCGTTTTGCCGTGGTCGGGATGGCGCGAGCAATTTGCTCATGTTTGGCTGGGCGTATCCGTAGAGGACCAGGCGACGGCCGACGAGCGCGTCCCGCTCCTGTTGCGAACTCCGGCGACTATTCGGTTCGTGAGTGCCGAGCCGTTGCTCGGGCCGGTGGATTTCACTCCATGGCTGTCGATGCAGTTGACTGGCTATCCTCACCAAACGAAGCCGCAGCACTTTCGGTCCGAGATTCTGTCCTTGCTCGACTGGATCATCGTCGGCGGAGAAAGCGGCCCCAAGGCGAGGCCGATGGATTTAGATTGGGTGCGCTCGATCCGTGATCAGTGCAGAGCATCGAGCGTGCCACTACTGGTCAAACAGTTACCCGGCTCTAAGGGCAAAGTAATCAAAGATATTTCGCTCTTTCCCGCAGACATTCAAATACAGGAGTATCCGCATGCCTACTCGTAAGCAGCGCGCACGGAAATTAGGCGTGCCAATCGACCGGATTCCCGACGGGAGAGGCAAGGGCAGGAAAATTAGCGGCTTGGACCATTACCGTTGGAATGCGGGAAAAATGTATAGCAGCCATGGGTACGTCAAGGTGCGCGTTGGCGTAGGTCACCCGCTGGCCGATTCAAACGGATATGCTTATGAGCATCATGTGGTTTGGTGGAATTCTGGTCGGCAATTGCCGGGAAAAGAAGAAGTGATACACCATAAAAATGAGGATAAAACGGATAATCGTTTGTCCAATCTGGAGCTTTTAACGCGACGCGAGCATTGCGGCGAACACTGCGCAATGCTGAGCGATGCGGCGGTAAGGGAAATCCGCATACGCTATGCGGCGGGCGAAGACGGTACCGCGTTGGCGAAAGAGTACGGCATCCCCTTCTCCAGAGCATACCGATTCATAAAAGGAGAGACGCGCAAAGGGGCTGGCGGCCCAATTCAGTCAGGGTCTTTGCGCTTTAATGCTAAACGCAATCGCGCCGGGCGGCTGCTCGACGGCAGAGAGTGCAACGAATTTCCGGAGATGAAATAATGGAACCAGGACAGAATTGTTCGTATTGCCCGCTTGGGTCAACCGTTTGGACCAAGTGCAGGAAAACGGAGCCGATGACAGATGAAAGCCGTGGCGTGCCGCACCCCGGCACTCAATGCCCCCATGTGATGCTCGCCCAATGGGAAGAGAAGGCGAAAAACTGGATGGCTTCACCGGAAGCGGCACAGCGCCTTGATGGGTACCGCGAACTAGCGGGCAAGCTGGCCGCAGCAGAAGAATCCCTCGCCGCGAAAGAGGCGGAGTGCAAGCGGTTGCGGGCGGCGGCGCAAGAATTCCTGCTGTTGTTTTCGTCCGGCAATTCGATCCCGGTTGACCGCGTTGTGTTGAAACCCGACCACCGCATCGTCGAGATGTTCCGCGCCGCCCTCGCGGGAGGGGGTGAGGGATGAAGGCTTTGCTCAAACGATTAGCCGTTGAATTATGGCAACGGCTGAGGTACCACTTCTTTTGTCTCGTATTCGAAGATGGGACATGGGAGCACACGCAGCGAGCCATCCGTATAGGTTTATTCCCGTCGGATCGCTGGTTGGGACGCGACAGCAAAATATACTATTGGTATCTGGATACACCGGAAAATGCCTGCCCGCAATGCGTCACGCCGGATGTTGTTTACGAAGACGAGCGATGGGTGTGCGACAACTGCGGGTGGAATAGCACTGTCGATCCAAGTAGTAACGAACAGGTACCCGACCGGGGCGGGTCCAAAAATAACATTTCCCCGGAATCACCGAAAGAACGGTGATGGCGCGAGCCGGGCGTGCCCGTGAATCCACGCCCGGCACTTTTTTCCCGAAACAGAAAGACGGCAGGAATCGTATGAAAGCGCTACTCTTTATTGTGATACTTGCATTTGCCACCGACGGCCATGCGCAGCATGCTTTCGTTGACACCACGAGGTGGGTAACACTCCCCACGGAGTTTGTAGGTAGCGGCCATGTGCGGGACTCGATGGATACCGTGATAACTATGAGCCTCGACAGCCTGCAAAACAGAATACAACTTACCTACGGAACATCGAACTTTGATACCTCGGATTTAATGGTTCTGTATTCTGGCGTTACTATTAGCTCCCAAGGGCCGGTGCGGTACGAGACAAAGCCACAGCACGACACTGTGCATGATTTGCTTCTCGAGTACGAATTGCAAATTAAGCTGGCGATACTATTGTCCGCCTTCCTCGCTGTTATTATCGTGATATACATCGAAATCCGAAACATGCGTCATCGCCTATCCCGCATCGAGCGCATGCGGGAATACAAGCGGCGTATGGATAATGCCGCATGGCGCCTCGACAAAGCAATCAATCAGCTCGACGAACACAATTACAGGGACGTGGTGTGAGTAAACCCTACGCATATATCGGTATCGACCCCGGCGCAACCACGGGTTTCGCCTTGTGGCTGCCCAACGAGAAACTGCTGAAACTACACTCACTCGACTTCTGGGATACGGTGTACGAACTCAATAACCATTTCACTCTCTACGAACAGCGATTGCTCGTGGTGATAGAAGCCGCCTGGAAAATCAATAAATCGTACCAACGGCACGAGGGCGAATCGGGTTACCGCGGCATGCTGAAAATCAATCGGAATGCGGGTGCGGCCAACAGGGAGGGGGAGTTGCTGTCGCTGTATGTGAAGCGGAATGAAATGCGCGTTCTCGAAATCATACCGAATGCGAGAAAGATGGGTGCCGGGCAGTTCCGGCAGCTCACGGGATACACAAAGCGCACGAACCAGCACGAGCGCGATGCCGCGATGCTGGTGTGGGGGAGACCGTGATGGTATGGTACAACGAAATAGATCCATTCGCCGCGGAATGGCTTAGAAATCTCATTGACGCGGGAGAAATACCATACGGTGTTGTGGACGAAAGGAGTATAATGGATGTCGCACCAAATGAACTTATGGGATACACGCAATGTCATTTCTTCGCAGGCATCGGAGGATGGCCGCGCGCCCTCCGTCTCGCCGGATTTCCCGACGATAGAAAAATATGGACCGGATCACCCCCATGCCAACCTTTCTCCGCGGCAGGCAAGCGATCTGGGTTTGCTGACGAGCGGCATTTGTGGCCCGCACTCCACCATCTCCTCAAAATCTGCCGACCTCCAATGCTCTATATGGAACAGGTTGCGTCAAAGGATGGCCTGCACTGGCTCGATACTGTTCAATCTGACATGGAAAACGAGGGATACGCCGTTGCGCCGTTCGATCTATGCGCTGCGGGGATCGGCGCGCACCACAAACGGCAGAGGCTGTACATCGTGGCCTACGCCGATCCAGAACGATGCATCGTCAACGCACAGCTACGGAAAAAACAGAGCGGTGATTCTCAAACTGCCGGGAGTGGCGAAGCTCGCGGGTTGGCCGACGCCACTGGCGGGCAACGCAACCGGTGGTCCGGAATCACAGACGCGGAAAAAAGAGTTGGGCAGAAAGCGAAGTGGGGGCGGAGATTTGCAGGCCGTCGCCCTGACATCGTGGGTGACACCCAACGCGCGGGATTGGAAGGACACACATGGGATGCTACAGAAGCGAAAGGACGGACGAAGCCGTCTCGATCAACTTCCGAGACAGGCGAATCTTGCCCCATGGCCGACGCCATGCACGCAGGACGGCCCGAACGGAGGACCGAGCCAGGGAACGGACAGACTGCCCGGAGCGGCTTCTGGAGTGATGCCGAATGGATCCATTGTACCGATGGCAAGCTCCGCCCAGCTCAACCCGGCGCATTCCCGCTGGATCATGGGCTTCCCCGAAGTGTGGGACAAATTCAGCCCGCACTATGCGGATTACCACACGTGGCAGACTGCACTTCTCTATCTCTCAAACGTGCGAAACGGAATAGACTCGGACGACTGAAGGGATACGGGAATGCGATAGTCCCCGAACTGGCCGCGGAATTCATCAGAGCGACAATGCTATGAGAGAAACTTCCCCATCATTCCAATTCATCCCATCTGATTTCCTGGCCGACGGCAATACGTTGGTAATGTCAGCCGAGGAGATAGGCGCCTATACATTGCTGATGTGCGTGTGCTGGCGCGAGACTGCGTTATCCACTGACATTGAAGAATTGGCGGCGATTGCACGCATGGACCCGGAGCGGTTCCGCGAATCCTGGGAGCGCAGAATCAAGCGGTGTTTCCGCCTGAATGACGACGGAACCGGATACATTCACCCGCGACTGGACCGTGAACGGCAGAGACAGGAGGAGCGCAGGCAGAGCCAGAGCGAGAATGGAAAGCGCGGAGCGGCCAAACGGTACGGTCAAAAGGGCGAAAACGGCCTATTTGATGGGGTAGGCATAGTCACCCCACAGCCACCCCATGGCGAGGCCATAGCGACCCATATAGCGAACGATAGCTCTTCATCTTCATCTTCATTCTCATCTTCAGATAATACTCTGGTAGATGCTAACGCATCTACCTTGTCGGCCGAGGCCGACGCTGCTGATGGTGATGGCGGGGTGGACGTGCATAATCGGGATTATTCTCGCTGGAAAGAATCGGTGAGAACGGCCTGGAACCGCACCATGGACTCGCCTCCGTTTACGCCTGTGATGAAACTCAGCGGCCAGCGCGAGCGGCATCTCCGTGCACGGTACGGCGAAGCTGTTTTTCGCGAGCGTTACCCCGAGATATTCAGCATCGTCAACGAATCACCGTTCTGCAGGGGCTCCGGAAAAACGGGATTCATCGCCTCGTTCGACTGGATCATCAAGAACGACGCGAATTACACCAAGGTGCTGGAAGGCAAGTACACTGATCGAACAAAAAACCACGTAGGCAATGACCACAGGATCGACAAATACAACGACCGCGCTGTCCGCAGCGGACTCATTCCGGCAACTGAAGGGGGCGGGCGCTCCCCCTGAACAACTCAGGGAGGCGGCCATTCTCGTGGTTATCCGGCGATGGGAACAGCTATCCGGTGCGGACATGACGAAGGACGAACTGGATTGGCTGACCGATACGCTGCTGGAGCAGAAAATCAGCGAACCGCAACTCAAGCTCGCGGCGCTGTATATCATCTGGCATCCCGAAGGGCCAGTACGATTCAAGCGGCTGGTGCCTGCCAATTTTTTCCCCAAACCCGAACAGATCGCGGAAGTACACAAGTGCATGGATTACCTCAAGCACCAGACGGAATCGAGCGAGCGCCGCGGCTACCATCGCGGCAAGCTCGACGGCATGCACGAGGAGCGGCAGCGCTTCGAGGCGAGTATCGAGTATCGCCGATTGCTGGAACGCACCGCCACCGCTGCGGAACTCGACGCCCGACGCATTCACCTGGAGAGCAGGGAAGCAGCGGTTGCGGAGGAGTTGGAAGCCATTGTCGAATTGCGCACAGAGCTTGATGTACTCATGCGGCAGGCGATGGACGTGGCGGAGGAGAAACCCACCGAGCAGAACAAACGCCGGCGTGACCGAATGGTGTCTGTCGGTGCAAAACTGAACCAAATCATGGAGAAGCACGGACGATGACACACATCATTGGTAAATGGATCGACGTAATAGTATGGTGCACATTCAGGTTGCTCATGTTCATGGTTGCAATAGCATTCACCTGTTGCACGGTGCACGCACAACAGTTTGTGCCATGCTCGCAGATGGACAGCGCTAGGGCCGCGAATCCTTTGGGGAATTTCATCATTACGCATTCGGTAGTTGAAACATATTGGATGGGGCGCGACTCATCTACGATAAAGGACATTCAACTGGAAGTCCTTTATGCACCAAACGATAGATTCATCGGAATGGTGCGGGACACCATTTACACACATCGCCCGGTAGAAATAGCATGCTGGATAAAGTGCGAGCATTGTGGTAAAAGATGGACTCGCATAAATGGTATTATCCGCAAGAGGTAAGAATAATGCATCCTGATACCGAGTATAAGCTGTTTCGCACATGGTGCATTTTTGCCGTGGTGTCCTCAATGATTCATTTGGTGGCACTGCTGGTGCTTAGTGCTGTCGCTCTGGTGGCAAGTTTGCTATGACGAACGACGCACCGCCGCCCACCGATCACGACCTCCCGCCGTCGCAGGTCTACGGCGCCGAACCAGGCGAGGAATGCGTTACGCCCGGCAATGTTGCGAGCATGCTATCGATGCTTCGCGCCTGCGACGTGAACGACCCGCGCGCACAGGTGTGGATCGTGAGTAAACTCGCGGCCGTGGAAATCACCGACCTGTCGCATCTCTCGCGCGATGTCTGGCGCCGCATGCGCGATGCTTGGTATCCGCGCTGGATCAACAACGATTGGACCCCGTCACCCTACATCCGCAACGAAATCCGCCGGCTGCTACGGCAGTTCACCGAGGATGTACTCGGGCAGCAATCCCTTTTCTGATGAACTCATACACACTGGAGAAGCCATGTTCAAGAAAATCCGCCTCCGCATCCGTCGCGCCATTATGGGCCGAAAGCTTTTGAAAACGGCTATGGTGGCGCACGAAGTCAACCGCGCCTATTGTCAGGCCATCGGCGACAACTCGCAGCCACCGTGGGACGAAGCGCCCGAATGGCAGAAGAAAAGCGCCATATTCGGTGTCCTCTACCATCTCGCCCACCCCGACAGCAAGCCGTCCGATTCGCACGACAACTGGATGCGCGACAAAATCAAGGACGGCTGGACCTGGGGCCCGGTCAAGGATCCCCAAAAACGCGAGCACCCCTGCATGGTGCCATTCGATCATCTTCCCGTCGAGCAGCGCGCGAAGGATCACCTGTTCCTCGCCGTTGTGCGCGCGCTCGAGTTCGACATTCACCCCAACGAAGCTCTCGCAAAGATCGTCAGCGAGATCGAATGGAAGAGGAGCTTGCAGGAACGGGACGGCGCCAAATGAACCAAGGCATCGACTGTCCCTGCTGCGGGCGCAAATCGCAAAATCGGGACCACATCGAAAGCATCACCAAGTGGGTGCGGGAGCTGAACAGTCTCCGCGGCATGCACGAGCGATTGCAGAACTACCTGGTTCTCATTCGCATGGGCTTCTACCGCCTCGCCCGACGCACCAACACCACACAGTTCACCGTCACCAAATCCGAAGCGGAATTCATGCCGCACGACTGGCAGGACCGCATCATTATCCGAAAATCCAATCTCGACGATGGAGGAATGGTTTATGAAATTGCGGAAATCGGCGATTCGCAACCTACTGGCCGCAAAAACGGAGCGGCAACGACATCTGCAGGCGAGACTGGAGGAAGCCGAGCGGACGATCCGGCTGACGGAGACAGCATTCCGCTTGACCACCCTTGAGGAGATATGCGGCGTCTCCAACGCACATTTCACCCTCGACCGGCGCGTGACCATCATGTTCGAAGTGCTCGGGCATCCACCGTATTACGATCAGCTCTTCGCGTTGCTCTGTCAAAGAGTGTACGTGCAGCAGCGCCGCATCGATGAGTACCGAGAGATGTATAAAAAACTCAAGCAACAGCACACCCAGGAGGAGTGACAATGGATACGGAAAAGATTGAAGGCTCAGTTTACAAGTATGACAAGTGCGCAGACTGCGGTGGATATGTGAGATGGAAACCCCGAGCCCACGACAAACTCGTTAGGAAAAACCCGATTATTTGTGTCCCATGCCTTGAAGAACGCACGCGATTTTTGCACGAAAGATTCGCCACTCGGAGCATCTCGGTAAGTGCAAGCAAATACACTGGAATCGAGGTAAGAACCACAGAAGCAGATGGTGAGAAAAATCTAAACTGTCTGGATGTATTTGATCCCTGCGTCGCCGAGATTCTGCAAAAAAACTACGGATGGATGCCGCCCGAAGCTGGCACACAGCCAACGGAACCTTTGGCGGAGCAGGCAACAGAGCCATGACAACGCTATCGGATGAAGTCCTCGATGCGCTTGGCCGCATCCTGGATGGAGACTGCCCATTTATCCTTGCGTACAAAGACCCAGATACGAACATCGTCTGGATGTATGAGAATGGAGACCATCTGATTCAGGCCGGGCTACTCAACTACCTGACGGATCACATTAACAACCCGCAACTCCCCGACGAGGACGAAGATGGCTGAACCGGCGCATTCCGAGTTAATCAACTACCTGAAAAGGGGTTCGATTCCAGTATCGCTGAACCGAAGAACGTTGATCTCGTGTCGCATGACGACTTTTTCTTGCGCCATGAATTTCATCAAACACGCAATCAATATCACACCCACAGGAGAAACAGCCATGGAAGAACTCACACCGCATGAGGTCATCAGAAAAACCACTGGCATCGGCGGAGAAAAACCCTGCCCGCCGGAGCCGTGCAGCCCCGACAATGATAATGACATTCTCAGTTTAGGAAATCTCGAAAATGTACTGTCCGGCATCGACAGCAACCTTGCCAGCGTGGTACTCGAATTGTCGGAAGTGCTGGAAACACTGGCGCCCCTCGGCTTTGATTATGACAGCCTGAAAAAGTATCGCGAGGCAGTATTCAGCGGCAATAAAGAGTGTCTCACTCTGACCAGACTGCTGAATACTGCCAGCATGCTGCGGAGGAGCACGGACGTTCTAGATCATTTTGTGCGCGTGCTCAGAAAACGGGTTGTTGCACCGCCGTATCAGCCCGACGATCACGAGCCGTGGGAGAAATCGTAAACGCTATAGCGGTGCACCGATAGCTCTGGTGGCGTATGGAAGCGCAAATCTCTATGCCCTGATATGCAGCGGTCTTGGTTATGTAGTTGTGGGGGAAACCCACATTCAAGGAGGTGATGAAACTTGACGCTCGAAGAACTCATGCGACACATGAAAGCAGTCAATCGCTCGAAGATACATCCGAGCACCATGCCACCACGCCCGGCGGCCATACGCTGACCGGGCATGAAAGCGATTCGCCACGGGCAGCGCACGCTTGCGCAAGCACCGGAAGGCCCTTGGCATAGGGCGCCTCTTGAGACATCTCTTTCCGGGCAAGGGGCCGGAGAACGGTAGGAACGCGGCCCCTCCGTGGCAACTTATTTTCACCTATCGAGGCAAATCATGAGCAGCAACAGCGATAAAGACCCGGCGGCAAACGACATACCACCCGAACTCGAGAATCATCCTGGGCGTGAACCGCTTGTGAACCAAAACCGGGAAATGTTTGCGCTTGCATATATCAAGCATGTACGCACACGCGACCGCGGTACCGCAGCCGCGATCGATGCTGGATACTCCAAACGGAGCGCAGCGAGCACCGCCTCGAATCTGTTGAAACAGCCGGCGGTAAAGGAGCGCGTTGAATATCTCGGCAAGCTGATGCTGCATCGCCAGGCAATGGGCGCGCATGAGGCCATGGCTGAACTCGCGAGCATTGCCAGGGCCGATATGCGGCGCATTATCAGGAACATCGGTACTCATATGGTGGAAGTGGGCACAACCAAGGACGGCAAGCCCATCATCAAACCCGAGTACGTGATAGACTTCCTCCCGTTCGAGGAAATGGACACAAGCATCATCAAGCGCGTCTACATGGACCGCTCGGGCCGCCCCGTGATCGAACTCCACGACAAGGTAAGCGCTCTGGATCGCGTCAACCGCATTCATGGCCTCTACAAGGAGCCCGACGACCCAAAGGACGCGCTCCCCAAGGCCAAAATCGGTGCGGAAACCGATGCCGCGAGAGCTGCATTGGACCAGTCCGCCGCCCAAAGCAGCGCGAAGAAAACGCAGGAAAAGCGTCCGAAATCCGAACAGCCAAAATCGCAGTAGCTTACTGCCATAATGTCCAACAACGAAAATCTCCCCGCGCGGGAGGATTAACCCATCATTTGCAGGAGATGAAAAAGGGCCCATTGCTGGGCCCTTTCCTATTCATCGCCGATTACCGATCACACCGGCACAACGCGGAATTCCAGATTCGGGAAGGTGTTGCGCACCTTGCCCGCGAGTGCTTCCGCCTCCTCGGGGGTGTTGTACCGCGCCCGAGGCAATCCGGTGTCGTCGCGCGCAGGCCATTCGACGTTGTGCTCGAACGGGCCGCCACCAACCACAACGTAGCCGATCTCTCCGTTAACCGGGTCCGTGCACTCGATGTCGTACAGGGGCGGGCGGTTGGCTTCTGCTTCCGCGGCTGCGCGGTCATGCTCAACCTTCTCGCGAAGCGCCTTCTCCACGTCCTCAATGGTGAAATCGACCGAGGGGAAACCGTGGCGCTCAATGTAATTCTGCACATCGGCCCACAGCAGCGAAGCGAGGTCTTCCACGGATTCGACATCAGGCCACACGTGGATGATCTTGTAGGCGTTTGCGTAATCCAAGGATTTGAGCACCAGGTACTCAAAGGTGGGCGGCAGGGGCTTCATTTTCGACAACATGGCATCCTCCGTTGAAAAAATGTTGACTGATTCCACGTCGTTAAACTAACGCGAAAATGATTTGTTCCCAAGGCGGGAACATTCACATCCACGGCACGTTGAAGGGTTGGAATCAGTCACCAAACCAACGGAGGATGTCATGTCACTCAATCCCAGCAATCTCGGAAACGGCCGCGAGCAGTATGAGACGTTCGAGCATCGCGGAAAAGAGTTTGTGCAGTACGACTACCGAGCCGAAGACGGCGAATTGTTCTCCTGCGTGGCGCCGACACTCGAGAAGTGCCGCGAGAAGCGGGATGCTTGGATTTCGTCCCGTCCCCGTTGAGGACTGATTCCACCCTCCCATACGGGACGCTGGGCCGGAGCAATCCGGCCCTTTTTTTGTGCCCTCTCCGAAGCGTAACACATTGCATTGCAACAACATGCGCGAGATTGTTTCACGTGAAACACGAAGCGCCGCGCGTATCCACTTGACATCGCATTCCTGATTCGCTATATTCCCTCCCGTATAACTTTAAGTGTTTGCCATAACACATTAACGGGCAACGGGTTATGGAAAATGAGAGCATGCGGTACGAGGTAGTGGAGGGCGTGAGTGAACGCCTGCCCGAGGGAACGGTATCCCCCGGACCCTATTACACCCTCTGCGCATCGCTCACGTCCATTGCCGGCACGATTGCCCAGGCGAGGAAATGGGCTCCAACCGCAGCGCGCGTGCGGATGGATCGTGACCTGATCCGCATGGTATCGGTGTCGAAGTATGCCGATCCGTTGCTGGGTGGTCAGGCCGCCGATGATACAGAGCTTGCTTTGTTCCTGCACCGCGACGCATCCATCCCGGTTCCTCCCGAAAGCATTGACACCATCGTCAAACTGTCTCGTGCCGCAGCGGACGCGCAAATAGCGCTGATCCGCGCCATGATCCCGTTTGTACCACAACCTGCGTAGGGGGTGGAGGTTACGGACTGTCTTGCCCGTCCCACCGTGGTCTCTGCCCCCCGCTCCTATACCCATGAAAAACAGCACGCTGATCGTAATAGCACTGATTGTCGCCCTGATTGTGGCCGTGGGTTGGTTCTCGTACCAATACGGGCGCAAGAGCGTGGTTATCCCGCCGCATCCGACGCCGGCGGTGGTTGTGGAGACGGTGGAGCTTCCCGGCCAGATTGTAAAGGTGCCGTATGCGGTGCCTGGAGATAGCAGCGCGCTCGCTGAGCGCCGGGCAAAGCTCGACGCATGGGAAATGGAGCTGCGCCGCGTGGCGGACAGCATCGGCGTGTATGGCGCACTCTACGTGGAGGCGGACACAACCCTGCCCCGCGAAATCACCATTGAAACGGTGGACGAGGACGGCAACGTGCGTCCACTGCAAACACAGATCGTATTCGACAAGCTGAAACTGCGGTACGGCGTCCCGCCAATCGATTATCTCGCGCTGGTGGCTGGCAGTCTCAATGTGCGCGTTCCCCAAGCGGTCCTTTCAAACAACGAAGAAATCTCTTCCTCAACCTCCACTTGGGGTGATTTGTGGGACGCCTACCGCACTTTTTCCACCTGGACTGTGGCGCTCGCCATACTGGCGGGCATTTTATACATCGTCATCTGAACCCCGTGGAGGACTCACATGCGCTTTTTATTCATCCCTTCGTGGCGCTGGCTCGGCTTCGTGGCCGTGCTGCTGTTCATGCCCATGCTCGCGGTTTTCGCGCAGGAGAGCGTTATCCCCGAGCAATCCCTGATCGGAAAGCTCGCCGAGCAGTTTCTCCCGCTGCTCATTCCCGTCATCACACCCGTGATCGTGGGGCTACTCAAATCCGTGCTATCGCGGTTCCTTGAGAGCGTGGACAAGAAGCTCTTGCGAGTGCTTGTCATCATCATCGCGGGCGTGCTTGTCATTGTCGGCGACCTGTCCAATCTGTTCATGCTCAGCGAAATCTGGTGGGTGAAGGGTATCGTTGCCGTCATCCTCGGTGCTGCCGCCATCGGCTGCTACGAAGTGGTGAAGCCGTATCTACCGAGCTACGCACTCAGCCACGAACCCCGAACCACGCTGAAATGAAAGATTTCGGCGCATACTTCGTGCCGGAAGGCACTTCGGAAGTGCTGACGCACTACGGACCCCCGAACGTAGCGCGTAGCCGCGACGGTGTGGTGACATTGCCCGCACCCGTCAGTGGATTTCGGGAGCTGCGTTGCAACGAAAAGGCACAATTCGGCATACAGGCATTCATTGACTGGATCGACAAGTACGGGCTCTGGCACTGCATCCGTTTCCTCGGGCCGTGCTACGATTCCGCGGTGGAGGGTGTGCCACCCGGACCGGGCATGCACGCGCATGGCGCGGCCCTCACGTTCAACCTGCCGTTCAATCCCCACGGATCGACGCCGGCGAAGCAGATGGCGCCCAACATCGCCAAACGCGAGGAACCGGGCGCAATCTTCTTTCCATCGCATCCGATTGTGGTGGAAGCGAAGAAGCGCGGCTTTTCCTGGGGTGGTGACAACGAACTCTTCCCGCAGCCGGCGGAATTCCGGCTTGGAGTGTTCCCATGAGTGACGAAACCGGCAAAATCAAAATGATCCCGCTGGACAGCAGCAACCTCGCCTCGGCGGGCTACGACCCCGAAAGCGAGGTGCTGCGCGTGCAGTTCCATAACGGCGCGGTGTGGGAATACTCCGGCGTTCCCGAATCCAAGTTCATCGAACTGACCACGGCGCCGAGCGCGGGGCGATACTTCGCAGCGGCGATCCGAGGCGTGTACTCCGAACGTCGGGTCGCGTAGAGGGAACGATGAATGCGTTCCTTCTCCTGATACTGGCGGTTGTGATGCAAGCGGGCGTGCTCACACAAGGCGAAGTCGACCGGCTTACCGATCTATGCCGGGACGATCCCGCCTTGTTTGCGCGTCTGGCGCTGAAAATCGCACCGAAGGAGAAGCACACCACGGGGAACGTATCCTTGGAGTTCACGCCCATCCAGCAGCGCACAAACGCGCTGATGGAGCATTTGCGCGTGGACCTCAAGGTGCCCGAGCGCGTAATCAACGCCAAGGCCCGACAGGTGAAGCTCACCACCTATTGGACCTCCCGCGCGTTCTGGTATCACTACTTCAGTACCGGACCCAGGCAAACCGACCTCATCGGCGACATCGCGGCCACCACGGATTCGATGTTCGCAATGTGGGACCGCTACTACGAAAACCTGCCGTACTACTTCGAGCGCCCCGTCTATTCCCGCGCTACCCACAAGTTCAAAGACACGAAAGCGTTTGTGAAGTGCCACACGGCACTCACGCCGAACAAGCGACCGGCGCAGGGTACAACCTCGTCGTCCGTGGTGGCAACGGAAGTCCCGTATTTCGAGCGTGGCGAGGAATTGCTTCTCGCCATGCTCAATGCGGTGCCGCGGTTGCCAGGCACGTTGGTGGTGCTCGAAGGGACAGCCAATGGCGCAAGCGGCGCATTTTACGAGCGCTGGCTCGATGCCATCAACCATGTGGATGATTTGTGCCGTCTCTACGGCGCGAAAGACCTCTACGACCTGCTTTGGAATCACAGCGGATGGGGCGACAAGCCGGACCACAACGGCGAAACGCATCCGCTGGGCTATTGGGACGGCTCGTTCCTGCCGTTGTTCTACGGGTGGTGGGAGAACCCGGAGTACACCCGTCCGGCACGCCTCGAGAACGTGACCGATGCCACACTCACCGACGAAGAGCAGGAAATCAAGGCCACGTATGGGCTGACCAACGATCAGATGGCGTGGCGCCGGGCAACGATCCGGGAGCAGTGCGGTAATTCCAAGAGGCGATTCCAGCAGGAATACCCCGCGCGCTGGCAAGAAGCCTTCCTCATGTCCGGCTCGCCGGTGTTCGATCCCGAGTTGGTGGATAAGCACCTCACGCGCACCACCGTTCTTGCGCAATCCTACTCCGTGCAGCAGACCGCGCGCGGGGAGAAGCGCATTCCCATCATCCAAAGCGTAAACCTCGATTGGGCGCAGGATGAAGCGAGTTCGCATGTGGTGAACAGCTTCGCACCCGTCTACGACACCAACGGCCATTGCGTGAACAAAGACCGGCTGAAGGTGCGTGCATGGGCAGACAGTCACGGATGGATACTCATGCGGCACAAGCCGCGTCCAGGATGGAACTACCGCTACGTGATCGGTGCCGACGTGGCCGAGGGATTGGAGCAGGGCGATTACAGCACGGCATTCGTGATGGATCGCGTGGATATGACATTCCCCGCGTTTGTGCGCGTGCATGCGTCCGAAGAGCAATTCGCGCTGATGCTGGCAAAGCTCGGTCTCTGGTACGGCAGGGCAGGGATCCTTGTGGAGCGGAACAAGGGCGGCGGCGGCAGCGAAGTCATCAACAACCTTCGGAAAATCTACGACCGCGTGCTGTCCGGCGTGCGCTTCCACGACGGGAAAGACCTCGTGGACAAAAAATTGGGATGGCTCACCACGCATGAGAGCAAGATCGTGCTGGTGGGCGCCATACAATCGTATCTCGAACAGAACCCGAGCGGGCTGTACTTCTCGCAACCGTGGCTCGAGTTCACCACGTTCACGCGCGAACCCAACGGCGCGATGGGTGCGGAGGGCAAGCGCTTGAAACCAGGTGTGAAAGCATTCGATGATAGCGTTATCGGCCTGGGTGTGACCTTCATGGCGCACAGGGTTGAAGTGCCGCCGGTGGAGATCGCGCGGCATGATGTGATACAGCAGCAGCAGAAACGCGAATCCGGCACAGTGCGCCGGCTTTACGATGTAAACTTCTCGTAGGTGCTACCATGGCCCTGGGCGTAAAAGAAGTGCAGGAGATGTATGAAACCGCGGTGCGGCGCATGATGCCGCGCTGGGATTTCATGCTCATGTGCTATGATGCCCTCGTCGGCCGCCAGTGGACGCAGAGCGAGGAGGAGTACTTCGAGAAGCACCACATCACCATGCGCACGTTCAATGTGCTGCACTCGCAGATTGTCACCCTCGACGGCGTGCAGATCGGGAGCATGCAGCTCGCGAAAACGTATCCGGTTGAACCCGGCGATTTCGACATCTCGGATGTGCTCACCGAAGTGATGCAGCACGAGCTGCGCGAGACCAACGCGGACGATGTTCTGCGCTCGGTCACTATGGACGCGGCTATCGCTGGTTGGGGATGGATGTACAAGGGTTTCCGCAAGACTCCGCGCTACATCGATGGTCAGATCGTGTGGGAGCGTTTGAACGGATTCGATTGCCTGGCCGACCTCGACGACGAGAACCCGTCCATCATGCTCGATATGTGGCGCGGTATCACGCGATGGGGAACGAGCGGATACATCGGGCAGACCTACGGACACATGGAGGAAGGGCTGTCGGAGGAAATCCGCGGGCGTGCGTTGTCCGTATTTGGCCCCGAGGAAGTGGAAAAGCAGAATCGCACGTTCTGGAGTTCGTTCCAACGAGCCATCAGCAACCTCGGATCGGTGCTGAACTCACGAAACAAGAAGGTGCGCTCCACCGATCCTTGGGACAAGAAATCGAACGATTACATCGACAAAACAGCGGGAATGCTGCGCACCATCGAGATTCACTACCGCGTGCAAGCCACGCGCCTGGTGATTATCGATCCCGATGCCACCGAGCCGATTCAGATACCGGAGCAGTATCAGGAGGATACGCAGGAGAACCGCGAAGTGATCGGCCAGGCCTTGGCTTCCCTCGGGCTGGATGAAAGCGCCGTCCGCGAGCACCCATTCGAAGAATGGCGACAGTGCGCCGCGGTGCCGGGTCTGATGTCGGACGAACTTCTGTTCGATACCGCGTACACCGTGCAGGGACGCGGCTGCGCCATCGACATCCTTGAGGCGTTCAATTACGACCTTCGCAAGAACGAGCGCGGGAGCGTTGTTTCCCTCGCGCTGGATGCCCAGCGGCGCATGAACCGCGCCATGTCCTTGCAGGAAGAGTGGGTGAAGCGCCGCCAATTCCCTGATGTGATCGCGGCGAAGGGCCAGATTCCGGTGGAAGAGTTGCAAACGTGGAAGAGTCACGAGATGGGCCGCGTGCTTCTGTGGGATCCGCAAGGCAATCCGGGAATGCAGCCGCCCAGGTTCAATGACGCGCCGGGCGCGGAAAGTCTCATCAACCTCGATTTCTCCATCAATCTCGACCTGATTCCGCGTCTCACCGGCGTGCCTCTGGCGCTCGCCGGCGAGAAGGACGCGAAGAAGGACGGCGCGGACCTGTACCAGAGCATGGTTGCGCAGGCCCAAACCCTCATGCGGCCGCTTATGCAGCAGGTGCAGACGTTCTACAAAAATTCCTGCGGTTACACGCTGGACACCATCCAGCGGCACTACACGGCCAAGCGCTGGATTCGCACGACGGGGAAGAAGGGTGTTATATCGCCGGAATCGGGCGGATTCTACATCAACGATTGGGACTATATGGCTGATCGCCCGATCAACGACCTCGACATCGGCAGATACGATGTGGTGGTGGATACGGGCCCGCTCACGCCGGCGCAACGGGAATTGAAATTCCGCGAGCGCGTGCAATTCCTCGGCGCCTTCGATCCTCTGTTGCGCGAGTTCTCCTTCCCCGAACTGCTTGAGCTGTCGGGATGGTCGGACGCGCCGGAGTTGCTGCGGAAGTGGCGCGTGGTAATCAAGTTCAAGTATGCCCCATACGGCGACATCCTTCTGCAGATGCTCGAGGATGAGGATGCGTTCGCGAACAACATGCAGAACGGCAGTATCGATAACGCGGTGCTGGCGGGTTTGCGCGATATGCTCATGCAGACGGGCGGGAATGGGCTGGGCGATATGCGGAGCGCGCTGTCCATGCGCGGAATGATGAATGGTGGGGTGATCGGCGGCGGTGCGCAGCCGAACCCCGCAGATAACATGCTGCCGGAAGCGGCGGGGATGAGTAGACAGGGGGTTATGCAATGAACTTCGACGAGCTTCTTGGAACCTTCTTCGCCAATGCGGCGGGAGCTGACGCCGCCGGCGGTGATCCGCCGGGGAAGGGTGCGCGGTCGGTGCCAGTGTTGCCGTTGACCAATCAAGCGATGATTGGAGCCGGTCTCGGCACTGCATATCCCGCCTCGGAAAACTTCAAATATGTTCCCACTAAGTCTGCCGATCCCGCGAAAGACGCTGCAATGCAACTGTGGAGTCGCAACAAAGGCGCATACGGCGAGGATGTGACAAATGTCCGCAGCGCTGCGGCGAGACAGGCGGAAGCGGCGAGAGCGGAGGAGGAAGCAAAGCGGAAAGCCGCGTTGAATCGGATTAACAAAGGAGAAAAGCCGTCTGGAGCCAATTCGCGGCCGGACCCCAACAAGTTCAATGCCGCTGGGATCTACAATTCAATGATGCGCGATCTGGTGCCGACGGGAAGCACCCGATGGGGCCAAACTTCCGTGCCATATGGCGCAGTGATGACCGCTGCCTACGGAGATAAAAACGCAAAATTGATTATAGAATCGCTCAAAAAGTTATACGAAAACGCAAGCGGAGGAGCGCTTGCTTCCTTGGATATTACCAAGCCCACTAAGGTGACCGCTGCGTTCCCTGCAAACAAGCAACAGGAATCGGCACTCGCGTGGCAGGACGATGCAGGTGTTCAACTCTCAATGCCAAAGCTTGATGAATTTGCTCTTTGGCAGAGCGAATATCCGGATCAGCCGAGAAAGAATGCGGTCGGAAGGAATCTAAGTGATACGGTCCGTGAAGAACTGATTCATCAGACAGAAACCGATGCAAACCATGCAAACAAATTTAATGACTGGAACATCTTCACGCATCGGAACAACGGAAACGACTACACTTATGCGTCATATAAAAATGATGCAATACCGGAATCTGCATTCACGGAACAACCACTTTTATCTATCGACGGAGTTCCGCATTTCTCGCCATTTATCGACAGTAATAGTCCTGGGAACCTGCAATTGTATCCGGCACGCGCCGAAGAAGCCAGAGCCAAGCTCGTAAAAGTAGCACAATCGTTGGGCTATCACCCATTGCTGCATGAAAGGGGGATCGACGCAGGAGTTGATGCTCTGATTTCCAAAATGACGACCAAGGCAATTGATGAAGGACTGATACGGCGTAACAAAGCTGGGGTTTTCTCCTTTGATTTTCCCAAAAACAGCCCAAGCTCCACTCAGGGCGATCTTCGCGACCTAATGTATTATCTGTACAAGGTTAAAGAGGCGGAAAACATGCCCGGCGAAAACGGCCCAACTCATCCGTATAATCGAATGCGTGAATTTATGAAGCGCGTTTTTCTGAATTGGGCAGAAGCGCCAACTCAGAACCCTGACGCGAACCCGCTCGGTATCAATCTCCCTCGTTTAGGATAGGCAGCCGCAATCAGTAATATGACGTTCACCAAAGTAAATAATGCACCATTACTCGTTGGCAATCTTTGCGCGCTGTGCGGGCGTGAGTCGGATTTTCTTGAGAGTCATCGTCCGGCTCTTATCGTAGATGGGTTCGACGACAACCGGACCGTCGCAGTCAGTGCAGATGTGATAGATCGGTATGTCCGCCATGGTCTTGCTCTCTGCCCACGAGTCGTAGAGTTCCGGCTCTTCGCCATCCTCGATAATAGTGGGGCGATAGCGATAGTTCTTTTCGATCACTGTGTCGATTCGGCCACAGAAGATGCAAGGATCGTACACCAACGTGTCAATCCGGTATTCCGCCAAAGGGTCGGCGGGCTCTTTCGTCCCGCACCCCTCGATCACGAGCAGCGCGGCTATTGCGGCGATGATGAGAATGGTGGTTTTCATGGCGGTCTCCTCAGTGTGCGGCGTAGCGCCGTGCGAAGTCAATGTAATCGTTCGAGACGGGAATGTGGTAAATCTTCGGGCGAAAATCAAGCAGGTTCGCGGTGGTTTGGCCGGCGTAGTCCTGCACTTCGATATACCGAAGTTCCCCGCGGTGGTACACGTAGCACCACGCCATCATGCGGTCGGGAGTACCTTTCCACACGAAGAGGGTATCGTGGCGCTCGACAACGCGATTGTAGCGATACGCCGTGCCAACGGTGGACTCCACGACAGGCGAGGCCTGCGGATCGTCAACCGGACGCGGCGGTACTTCATGGATGCGGGCGCATGCTCCCAGGGCCAGCGCGAGGATCAGAAGGGTTGGGCGTTTCATTGCGCACCTCACCGATTCGCGTGAAGCGCTCAACCATAGGCCATTCAACGCACGAAGGACAACACTGTTCCCAATTATGAGATAGCTGATATGGAAAAGGAAAAGTACACCAGAATCCCCGAGGAAAAACTCGCATTCGATCCCGAAGCGCAGAAAGCGTTGCAGGCTGGCTCGGTGGCATACCAAGCTTACTTGCGCAAGCTGAACGGCGAGGATGATGACGACGATGGCGCGGCGTCCCCTTCCGACCAGGGCCAAGGTCAGGAAGGCCACGACGATGCCGGCGGTGGCGAGGACCAGGGCGGGGAAGACAATGGATCGGCCGCCGACAACGGTTCCGGTCAGGACTCAGCCGAGGACGCGGACGAACTTGATCCCGTGTTCGACGAAACCGACTATGCGGCTTTCCGCAAGGCGGGGCTCGTCGACGAGAACGGGAAGTTCCTCTCCAAGTACAAAACGGTTGATGCCCTGCTCGCCGCCGTGAAGGCGAAGGATCAGGCGATTTCATCGAAATTCGGTGATTGGATCAAGAACAATCCCGAAGAAGCGCGCGAACTGCTCGCCGACGCCGGTGCGATTGACGCAACCCCTGCACCGCAGGACCGTCAGAAGCCGGGAGAAGGTCAGCAATCGGCGCAGGATGCCGCGAATGCGGCCGACGACGCCGGTGCCGCGAATTCGGGCGCCGATGTGTCCGTTGAAGAGTTTGTTGCCAAGACCTTGGAGACGATACCCACGACCGAGGCCATGCTCGCCGAAAAATATAAAGGCGAGTTGGAGGACGCCGGTCTCACCGTACCAACCACGGCTCAGGAATGGCGTGACTTGGCGGATGTTGCACCGGGTCTGCACGCGGAAATGCGCGAGGCGTACCATGATCTCAAAGCCCAGCGCCAGCACGCGGAAGAACTCCTCCATCAGGCCGGACGAGCGCGGGCCGTGCGTATTGCGCAGCTTCCCACCTACGAGAAGCAGGTTATCGATCACGAGCGACAGGCATTGCTCGATGAAGGCATCCCCGATGCACTTATCGACAAGGCCATCAATGAAGTGCTCGCCCAGCGCAAGAACAACAAGGATGTCAACGAACTCTATTTCGATGATCGCGACCAATTCGGGAATCGCATCTTCGCTCCCGCGCTCAAGCAAGGAGCCATCGCATTCCACCTGCGTAACGAGCATTTCACGGAGGTGGTGCAGGCGATGGGTGCGGAAGGCGCGAAGAGCAAGGCGCAGAAACGGCAGCAGCATTTCCAGGCGAAAGAACGCCGTGCCGGGTTGTTCCCGGCATCCCTCGCCGGTGTCCCCGGCGAAGGGCGCGACGTTCGCCGCGGTGTGAATGCACCGCAGCCGACACCCGAGCAGTACCGCGACTCCGAATGGCGTATGCAGAATCTGCGCACGCAGAAGGATCGCGATGCGGCGAAAAACTGGATTGACTCGCTGCCGGAAGCCCGACGCAGCAAATACTACTGAGAACGATAACGGCAAGACAGTACCGAGCAATCGGTGTGGGGCAGGTCGCCGTGAAGCTACACAACTTCACAGGAGACCCAAACAATGGGAAAAGGCATCAACTCTTACGAGATCGGCGAGATCGTTGATCCGCAATGGTTGAGCGATACCATCCTTCACGAAAGCACCATCGGCGCTTTCTGGACGAAGTTCTTACGCCAGAACTACGTCACAGATATGGCTTTCGAGAGCGTTCCTCCCGTCGGCAACGTCGACAAGGAGAAGGTGACGTTCTCGGGAGCGCCCATCGAGGTGTTCGCCGAGTTCAAGAAGGGTGGGCTCGACAAGATCAACGTCCCGGTCAAGCGCCGGTATCGCGGACTCCCGCGTCACGGGCGCTCGCAACTCCAGGGCACGGGCGAAGGTGTGGAATGGTTGTTCCGCTCCGTCTTCCTCTGGAATTCCAAGAAGGCCTTCAACATCCCCGTCGAAGGCGGTGTTGATGGTCAGATTCTGCGTGACTCCATGCAGAAGGCCATCGAGAACGAGGTGCGTCCCGCCGCCGCCGAGTGGCTGCGCGACTACACCGAGGGGAACATCAACTGGACCCTTCTCACCGGTTACTCGGCCGAACTCACCACGCTTCGCGGCGAGGTGGACGCCCGCAACACCGGTCTGACCAACTACTCCCATCCCAACATCTTCGTCGCTGGCCATGGCCGTGTGCTGCACGGCAGCGATGCGAACTCGCGTCCCGGCGGTGCGGGCTACGAGACCAATCTTGTCGCCGCGGCCAACACCTGCTTGCAGGGTGGTCCGACCGCGAACGGTCTCAGCACCTCGCGCCTGATCGCGTTCCGCAACGACCTTTTCCGCCTGGGCACTCGTCCCGTGCGCACGAGGATGGGAGATGTGTACTGCTTGGTCACCAAGGAGAGCGCCTACAACCAGCTCGAGCTTGAGATGGGTGACCGCGCCTTCCGCGAGACGATGCTGCTGTCGCTGCCGCCCGAGCTGAAGAACAACCCGTTCTTCGGGAACGCGGTGGCCGTCTACCAGCAGATGGTCATCTACATCAACCCCGGTCTCTTCGGCATGCAGACCAACAACGGCTACGTGTTGCAGAACCAAGGCTCCGCCATCGGCATGCCCGCCTACGGCCCCAGCGGCGAATGGGTGGGTTCGAAGATCACGGACAACGCGCTCGACACCAACGACCTCGTTTGCAGCGTCGGTTTCGGCGCGGGCTTCCTCTCGCAGGCCTTTGGCAAGCGCGAGATGTGGTTCACGAAGGAAGCGTGGGACCACGAGCAGAACAAGGAACTCGGTATGCACTGGTGGATGTCGCTCATGCGCTCCGACGTTACCGATCCCCGCGACGAGCTGGGACTCGGTGCCGATGCGTTCGCATACAACGATACCTCTGCCATCCTCATCACGTATTCGCCCTACACGGGCAGTTACTAAAAGGGGGTGCGACGTGCGTAAACTGATGCTCCTCATCTTCGCGCTGTTCATGCTGGCCCCGTTCACGGGCCTCGGACAGCCCGCAAAGGTCACCCAACCCAAACCCGCGCAGGCGTGGCAAACCACCCTGGCGCCCATCATGCGGTTCAACGCTTCGCTGAAGCTCGCCGATCAGGAGAAAAACTGCAAAGTCACGGAGACGGTGAAAGCGGCAACGCTGTATGTGGACACCACGGGATGGATTCCTCTTCCGTCCCTGCCGATCCGCGATTCACTGCTCATGGCCTTGGTGTTTCGATCCAATCTCGACACAGCAAGCGTATCGTTCACCGTGCAGTACGGTGTCGGCTCCTATCCCGATTCATCCGTGACGGAAGCCAACGCATTCCTCGGTGCAGGCAACATGCCCGCCAGCACTTTCGTTGTCGCGAGAAAAACCACAGACACATATCCACGAACGAATTCAGCATGGCTCCTCCTGCGGGCTGCTCCGCCCGGTGCGACGCATGTACGCGCACTGGCGAGCTTCCAGGCATCCGGTCAGTCTGGCTTCAAGAACGGCACACAGAACGACTTCTATGAGATCGGCTTCGGCTGGCCAAAGCTGGAGTAAGGCGGGGGCGTGCTTCACGCCCCAACCGTCCCGATGACTGGAAACAGTGACCAACAGAACACAAGCAGGAGAATACATCATGGCCCATCAATTTCGGTCGGCATTCATCGACAACAGCGACAACCGCGCGATTGCCGATGCCTGGGACTTCCCCGACGGGGCTCAGTGCATCGCGTTCACGCATCCCGGTGCTGGGTCGACCTCGGCCGACGGCAAGACGAAGGACGCGCAAACCCTCCTCATTTGGGGGAGTGGTGCGCCGTCCACCAACTACAACAGCGCGCCGAACGGCAGCGTCTATGTGGACTACACCAACGCCGCCATCTACATCAAAACCGGCAAGCCCGGCAGCGGTATCGGCGGCACGTGGACCACGGTCAACAGCTAACCATTCTCGGTGAGGGATGCGTGAACAGATCGCGCATCCCCGCCGATGGATAAATGCAAGGAAGAAACCCCATGGAGAAGAAACCAACGAAGGTGGATGTGAACTCGAAGGTGTGCGATACGGTCGTGCGCTACAAGGGCAACGGTACGCGGCCGATGATGGCGGGAGATCATGCCGTGGTATTCTCGCCCCTGCGTCCGCTGCATGCGCTGCCTGGCTGGCTCGCATTCCGCCTGTCCGAGAACGACCCGGACGAGTTCGAGATCACCGACGAGAAGGCGCCGGACTACGGTCCCGACAGCCCCATCGCCATGTACGATCCCGACACGCCCGACGGTGCGCGCCGGCTGCGCAACGCATTCTTCCACGACCCGGAAGGCACGTACCGCACCATCATGGAGCAGGCGCGTGCGCGCGAAGCGGGTCTGCGCAAGATCATCGAGGAGCAGCAGGAGCGTATCGAACTTCTCGAAGGCGCGATTCAGGGTGACGAGTTCGCCGAAAAGCGTCTGCGGGAAGCGGAGCGCACCAGCGCCGCCGACGAGGAGCAGATCGACTACGAGGCCGCGATCGCACATTTCAAGACCGAGGACGCGCTCGAACGCGCGATCATCGCCTACAACGACACGCACGAACTGAAGTACAACCCCAACCGCGCGGCCACGCTTCGCAAAGCACTCAACACGTATCTGAACAACCCGAACGAGGACACGTTGCAGAAGTACGCGGAGAAGATCATGAAGAGTGACCTCCCTTCGCTCGAAGCGATTGACCTCCTCGACGAAGGCTGATGCAGGCGGGCGAGTACATATCGTATGCAATGAACAACCTGGGGCTGAGTGAGACCAAGGACGTTCAGCCCCAGGTCCTCTACGAACGCCTGCGCTGGGTGGTGCGGGCGTTGCAGGACGCGCAAATCCACGTGGAGGAGCGCGTGAACATTGCAACTGTCGCGGGACAGGCCGCCTACGCCATCAACAAGCGGTACGAGCAAATCATGGGCGTGATATGGCCGGTTCGCTATCTGGAAATCGTGCCGTCACTCACGGGTTCGCATAGCGTCCCGTCCGACATCACCGGCGACATCGGCCCCGGCCCATCGGGACCGCGCTGGGTGACGCGGAACGAGCTCGAATCCCATCAGCAGTACGCCACGGCGGCGGGCGGGATCGGTACGGTACCCTATATCTGGTCCCATTACCGCGAAGGTGGCGAAACCGTGCTCGTGCTCGCGCCTGTCGCGAATGTGCAGAGCGGCGAGACCATCATCGTGCGCATGTCCCTTGCCGAAGCCGTTTCGTACAGCCCCAACACCGATTTGAACGTGGAAGAGCGCTACGATCCCGTGCTGCGCTACCGCATGTGCGAACAGGCGGCGGAGTACGCGGCGGGCCTTTTCCTTCGGCGTGCGCAACCAGGCATGGCGCAGCAGTACAGAACGGAAGCAAACCGGTACCGGAACCTCGCCGATGAGGAGCTTCGCACGGTGAAGCAGACCCACCGCTCCGGGTTCTCGCATGCCGAAGTGAAGAAAGTGGACACACCATCGTTGCCACCAACCTACGAGTAAGCCATGACGGAGCACGAACTGAAAATCCTGAATGCGCTCGAAGCGATGAAGACCTCGCCGGACACCTTCCGCGTAACCGAGGACATGCTTCGCGGCGACCTCGGCGAAGTTGTGACGCGGGTGCGGGAGCAGTGGCTTCGCGTCCTCGATGTGTTCGAGGGACTGCGCGAACAGCGGGGGAACCGCGGCTACTGGCAAGACCGATTCAATCGCGGCGTGAAAACCGCTCTCGGGAGCGCGTACTGTCACGCATTCATTGAGTGGACGGTGGCGTACACCGCTGAACTCGTGGGCATTCCCGATTGGATCAAGGCCAACACGGCATCATCGCAGAATTTCTTTGCGCACGCTCAGAAAAACGGTCTCATCACGCTTTCCATCCTTGTGGGTGCGGTGGCCATCTGGCGCAACGGCATGACCTGGCAGGGCCATGTCGGAGCTGTGCGCGTGATCGAGTACATGAAGGAAACCCCGAGCGGCTTCTTCTCCACCGAGGCCAACACCTCCAATCCGATCAGCAAGTGGCGCGAAGGTGAATGGATCCTTCGCAAGCGCCATACGCTCGGGCGTGTGGGTGCGGCGCTCAAGGAAGGGCGCTGGCTGCGTGGCTTCTTCGACACCGACAAAGCCATTGAAAACGTGCTGCAAAGCATGGCGGCGGGGTTGTAATGGCACAGGAACGAGTGGCGGCATTGATACTGAGTCTCCGGCGCCTGATGGGCGACGAGTACGAGCGCGACGGAAACGGCACGCTGATTACCAATGCCCTCACGCAGAACGGTGAATGGACGGCGCAGGCGATGGCGGGCGCATTGGTGCTCGCGTGCAGGAAAATCCTGCATACGGCTGCCGCGCAACTCAAGGACAATGTTCGGCTCGCCGCGCAGTTCCCCGAGCATTTATCGCAGGAAACGCTCACGTTCTTCACGGCCAGCACCAACTATTCGAAGTACGAGCTGCCCGATGATTTCGCATACGAGGTGACCGCGCGTCTCCGGCCGGAAGGCAACCCCACCGCGTACCGCGTGAAGTTTGAACCGATCACGCTGATCGACAAGACGCTGGAAGAGACGAACGTGGAAGAACGGCGCGTTCCCCGCGCTTTCATCGAAGGCGAGTACGTGGTACTCGCGCTGGCGGACGACACCTACAATCACGGCGACACGAACGCCTTCCAACTGCGGTATCTCCGCACGCAGCCGGACATCACCGTTGGAACAGGCGCGGAGGACATTCTCCTGCGCAGTCAGTGGGACGAGATGATCCTCCAATTCGCGCGCGCAATCCTTTTGTCCTTCAAGGAGTGAGCATGGAGTACCCACTTCTCATTATTTCCCTCGCAATCGCCGCTGTGTCGGCTTCCGTGGCCTTTGCTTCGCTGATTTACAACATCCGCCGGAACAAGGACAAGGATCAGCGGGCGCAACTGACAAAGGACTTCGCGGCGCAACAGCATTCGATGGGGGAACTGGCGCGTGATCTGGCAACGGAGCATGAACAGTGGAAGGTAAGCACCAAGGAGCTTCTCGGCAAGATAGAAAACTTCGAGGAGCGGATCAGCAAGGATATTAAGGATTTAGTCAAAGCGGTGGATGAAATCCGCACCAAGCAGCTCGTCACGCACATCAACGTGAAAAATCTGATGAATCATCTCGATATGAAATACGAGGAGTGACCCCATGTTCACAGTAGCCCAATCTTACTCCCGCGCGGAGACGTTCACCAACGAAGTGGACTCGGGCCGCGTATCGCCGGCGGCGCTGCACGCGATGATGCAGCGCAAAATCATCGAAACCGCGACCTTCGGCGGTGGAGCGCTCAACCCGTTTTTCACCACCAGTCAGGATTTGCCGCTCGTGTCGCTTTCGGCCGCCGATCTCTACACGGTGGACATGACGGGAATTTCGTTCTACCGCATCCTCGGTCTCACCGTGCCGGTGGCCGACCTTGGTTCGCTGCCTTCTCTGGAGGACGGTAACTACGTAATCATGGAATCGCGTGAGGCCTTTTTCCGCGCATCGCGCAACTTCGAGTACAAGGAATCGCGGGTATACTACCTCGAACTCGGAAACGCGACGCCGACATTGCTGATCCGCATTCCGTCCAGTCTGACCACGGCGCTTACGACCGTCACCGTGACCACCAAGCGGCTGCCGGACACCAGCTTCACGCTGGATGACTGCCGCGATGTGAACACGACCAAGCGTGTGGATTTGCCCGCATTCATCATCCCGCATTTCGAGCTGGCCGTTGCGGTGGATGCGCTGAAACAGAGCGGCATGAAGGCGAGCGAAAGCGCGAAGATGCAGAACCTGATCGAGGATCAGAAAAGCGTTGCCAAGGCACTGAGCACCGAACTGATGAACGACATGGCCATGCTCAAGCAGCAGAACCGGGATCAGTAAGTCATGGCGAAGCACGTTCACCGGCAATTCGCGCGCGGGCGCATCACCGACGGGGATTCGAACGACATTCCCGGCGATGCTCTGCTCGAATGCGTGAATTTCGATCTCGATACCGGGATCGGGGAAGCGCGTCCGCGTCCGGGCCTTGCGGCCTACACGGATTTGGGCGCCGTTCCCACGGTGGACGATGGGCCGTATGATGGCACAAGCGACGCATTACCCGCATGCCCGAACTCCGGCGAATGGCGGATTTGGAATGTGGTGCGCTGGGACAGCGGTATCGTCACCGTGCAGCACAACACCATGCTGATCTACCGCGAGTACGCGACCGGCGCGTGGCAGAGTGAATATGCTGTGTACTCGAATGCGCCGAACGGTGGCAATGGCAACCTTTTCGCGCTGCTCACACCGACGCCGCTATCCGTACCGTTCTGCCGTCCTCGCGTAATCAACGGACAGGTGCGTCTCGCGCTCGGTCCCGAGGACGATTACCTGATCCATCTCAATCTCTGCGAGGAAGGCGCGCGCACGTATCCCACCTTCACCATCACATCGGCGGATGATCGATCCGAAGCGCTTGGCGCCGGTGGCAATGTGCGGCAGGGTTGGCTATGGGATTGGGGAAAGCCGTATTGGAGCGGTACCACGGCTGGCGCGTACGATCTCGGCTCCACCAGCTCGATACTCGTATCGCTCGCGGATGCGACGACGGCCGCGCGACCCGCGCTGGAATTCTGCGGCTACAAGCTCGCGTTGGTGCCGGTGCTCGACGAATACGATGCGCAGTTCTCCACGGCGCTCGTGGTGGAGCTCAGCAAGGATTATTGGGGCGCGAACGGAAACAAGGTGTTCGAACTCACCTTCAACATCACCGACGACAACTACAACAAGCGCATCACGCATTTCGCGATATACGGCATGCGGATACACCGTACCGACCGCGTGGACCATCAGGAATTGCGCCGCCTCTACATGATCCCGTTCAGTGCGCTCGTTGGTTCGCAGACGTACTATATCGATGACACGATGTTCGAATCGCCCGAAGGTGTGTGGAGCGCGGACTCGAAGGGACGGCCGATCACGCTGCATTGGGACGATGCCGTTGCATCCCTCGCCACGAACATCACACGGTTGTCGCCGCTCGCATCGCACCTCGACGATGAAATCTCCGTGAAGCCGTCCGGGTTCATGATCCGGCGCAAGCGGCTCTTCGCGTGGGGCGTGAACAGCGATCCTGGACAGACGCGCATCGCCGTGAGTGCGCTCGACACCAACGACAGCGCGCAACTCGACGTGTTCTGGAAGCTCAACCGGATATGGCGGGAGGGTAGCAGCGCCACGGTCTGGCTCGAAGAGTACATGGACCGCATGTTCCTCTGGAACACCCACAACAGCTATTTCATCGACCTCGAGCATCGCCTCGACGATCAGGTGATGACGCTGGATGTTGGCTACGGCATCGGCACACCCTACGAGCAGACGATTACGCGCGGCGGTAGCGCTCTGTACTGGCTCAATGATGACGGTGTGTATCGGTTCACCGGGTCGTCGCCGGAAAACATCCTCATTGACTCGTGGTATCGAGAATATCTTGCGCTCCCGCGCTCGGCAAAGGCCTCGGCGGTGGTCGGATACCACGACGAACGCGACGAACTCTGGCTCGTGCTGAATGTGAGCGAGGATCCCGTATTCGCGCCGTACACGGTGGTGTATGTGTACTCGGTGGCCGATGCAAACTGGCGGTGCTACAAGTTCTTCTGGACGTGGACCGCGAACGCCGACGAGATGAATCTGGAAATCCGCGGCATGTTCACCGACGCCCAGCGCAGGCATGTGCTGTACGGGCGCATCGTCTCCTCGGGTTCCACGGTGCTGCTTCGCTTCGGCAATGAAACGCGCCTCGATGACGGCGGCGGCATCCCGTGCTACCTCGAAAGTCATTGGATCGGTACGCGGGACGCATGGCAGAAGCCGCACAAGTGCTATGTGGCGCGCGACGCCGGCAGCGCATCGCGGCCGTTCACGCTGTCAATGTACGCGAACCGGGAAAACGCGGCGTATGCAACAATCACCTTCCCGTCGACACGGAACCGTCTTGCGCGTCTACGCGCGCGCACGGTGCGTGAGTACAAGTTCGGCGTGCGCGTGGATGTGGATGCGTCAACCATCCCCGCATCTCTCGGTGGGTATCGCGACCCGGTAATCCAGCAGATCACGATTGAAACAACGGACGAAACGATGAGGAGCACGTAATGCCGGACCAACAAACACCCTACATCTCGCGACCTTTCGTTAACTGGCACGAACGGCTTCATCCCACGGATGTGCGATTCCTCGGTACCGAGTTTTCGCACCAGGGAAACGAGATGCTGACGAACTGGAAGGGGTTCGAGAACGAGTATCGGTCTTCGCCGCAATTCGACGCCGCAGGCATGAAGGGGCGTATCGATGACAGCTATTACCGCAGCATCGCGCAACTGCCGAGCATCGCCGGAAACCTCAAGGGTATGGGCGTGAACGCGGCGCAGGGACAGGCGGCGCTCATGCAGTCGCTGCCGCTGATGCAGTCCCGCGCGGAGGCCTACGGGAACCTCGAACGCGATCAATACCAGGCGGACCAATCCCGCATGAACAATCTCGGCAACATCATCATGCAGGGCAATCAAATGGGCATGAGCCAGCAGCAGCTTCAGGCCATGCTGTACAAGATGATGCTGGAAATGGAATTGAACGGATAGGAGGAGAGCATGGAACCTTTAGAAATAGCCGCTCTGGTCACTGCCGCGACAGGTCTTGGCAACGCACTTTTCGGTCCCGACGCGCCAAAGAACATTTCCGCGCCGCCCGGCGGCAATGGCGGTTCGCAAGGATTGCAGTTCCAAATCCCACAACTCAACGCCACCAACAACGCGCCGGCGTTGCTGCAGCGCATGTCAGCAACGATTGGCGCCAGCGGTGGCAACCCCAGCGCACGCACGCCGCAGCGCAAGCCGCGTGCCGCGGTGTCGGGCATGGGAACGGGCGCACCGGGAATGGGCGTGCCTGGCGGGCTGGACATCGGACAACTTCTCGCTTCCCTCTACCAACAACAGGCGGGGTAAACCGTGAAACGCCGGACGAGAGAGAACTGGAGCTTCGGGCTGGGCACCGCCGCGAATATCGCGAACATGATCGGCCAGCTTTACAGCGGCATCGCGGCCGCGAATGCGCGAAGCCAGGGCGCGGATGCGTACAACGAGTGGAATCAGTCCCTCACGCAGCCGGCGCAGATGCAGCCGACAGGCGATCCCGTCACTATCGAGAAGCCGGGTGGCGGGACGACCAGCATACCCACCTTCGAGATGGGCGAGGAACGGCGGCTCCCGATCGATGCCGCAGCCCTCTCGCGTCTCTATGCGTCCATGGCTGGGCTGCCTCCCGAAGTGGCAGCGCAGTACACGGGATATGGAAACACGATGTACGCGGCCGAAGCACAGCGACGTGCGGCGGAAGCGGCCCGAGGCATGCAGCTCGAAGATCGTGCCTACGAGCGTGGCGTGAAGGAGGAAGAGCGTGCCTTCGACACGCGCAGCGCTCTTGCGAAAGCCATGGGTGAGGACTACCGGATTGTCGATCCGGGCGGCTATCTCCGTTTCCTTGAAACAGGCGAGGGCGACCTTTCTTCCACGATGGAGCGCGAACCCGAGGAAATCAAAACTCTCGCTCCTGTTCTTGGTAAGGACGGTGTGCTCGTACCGTACGTGCAGGGTGGCGAGATCGGTTCCAAGGTGCTCAAAACCGACGAGATCGAGCTCCCGGACGGGACGCTGCGGTATCAGCGCCGCACGGGCGGTGGCAGCGGCAGCGGCGGTGCGCGGATGACGCCGGCGCAACGCGCAAACCTTTCGGCCATGCAGGTGGAAAGGGACGTAGCGGCTACCGAAGTGCAACGCGCGCAAAACGAACTCATCATGCTCAAGCGCGCCGAACAGGAATTACAGAGCAGCAACCTTCCCGCATTCTCGCGCGACCGCAAGGCGCAGGAACTCACACAGGCACGAAGGAAAGCGGAGGCGAAGCTCACCGCTGCACAAAAGGACCATGCCGTGAAGGATGCGAAGATCAAATCGTGGGAGACCGGGCAAGTGGTGGGCGGCGGCCCCGTGGAATCCGGTGGTGGCCAGCCCGCACCCGCGAAACCGAACCCTTGGATGCGCAAGTAATCGGGAAACCCCATGAACCCACAGGAACCTCGCCTCGCGATTGCCCGCTCCCTGCGTCAGTACGTGCCGCACCTCGCGGATATGTCCGACGATGATGTGTTGCGCAGCATTGATGAAGTGTATCAGTCCGGCGACCCCGCGTATATCGGCAATCTGGTGAACGACCTGCGCCGCTACGTGCCTCGGTATTCGAAGATGGACAGCACTTCGGTGGCGAACGAGATGGGCGGGTACTTCCAGGCGCCGCAGGCCCCGGCGGGCAGCCGTGTGCAGCCCGCGCGTCCGGTGGGTGATTACATGACGGAAGAGTGGACGCGGATGTTCGGTGGCGAGGAACCGACGGCGCCGGGCATGCTCAACATCATGCGTGGAGTGACCGCGCCGTTTGTTCCGAGTGTGGACATTGCATCGGCATCGACCCCGGCGAAACCGAAGCGCTTGTTCCCGACGGCCACTGCCGGCGCGTCCGCAGCACCGACCAAGCCGGAGCCGGGCAAGATCAGGACCGCGAAGGACGTTCAGGAAAAGGAATTCGACAAGCAGATCGGCCAGGCGCAGAAACGCAAGGCGGCGCGGCTTTTCCAACTGCCCGCACTCTCGCCGATAGAGCAGCAGGGTGGTGTGGCGTTGCCCTCGGAAACCATCCCTCCCGTGAACTTCGGCAGTCCCGAGCAGGCATTCGGTGATCCAAACGTGGCGCCGATGGCGGCTGGCATCAATCGCTCATTCCCCATACCCGGCGCGCAGCCGGACGGATGGGGTGATGTGCCTACGGAACTCCGCCTCTGGCCCGATCCCGCACCCGCGTCCATGGTCAGCGGTGACATCGGGCGCACCTTCGAAGGTGAAGATCCCAAGGCCATGTTCAAGCGCGTGCGCGAATTCTCGGCGGGCAAGGTCGCGGAATTGGAGCGCCAACTCGCAGCGATCCCGCCGGCAAAGTGGCGCACGGACCCGTCTGCAGGTGCATACGAGGTGCACGATCAGTATTCGGGAAAGCGCCGCGCGCTGAATGAAGCACTCACGCAGTATCGCGCCATCCTCGATATGCCCGAGGACGACAACCCCGCCGAAGTGCTGCGAGGGCTCTACGCGGGATTCATGGAGGCGCCGGAAGAACTCTTCCCGTTTGTGGGTGATGCCATCGCGGGGCTTCGCTCGTGGCGCATGGGTGATGTGGAGCGGCGCGTTGCCGAAGGGAAGGCCACGCCGGAAGAGAAGGAAATGTTCGATGCGGAAGTGGTCCGCAAGCAGTTCGAGGCGGAAACGCGCGCGCCGTTCTATCGTGGCGGCCAGATGGTGGGTCCGATGCTCCCGTATGCGGGAAAGTTCAAAATACTCGAACCTGTGCGGGACAAGGCGGAGCAGTTCATATCGCGGCAACTGTTCCGCGCGTTCGGTGGGAAACGCGGTGTACGCGATATGTCGCGTATCGTCGCGCCGATTGTCGGCGGGGCTACGGCAGGCGCGGTCGATGTTCCCGGTATCGCTCGTGGCATGGCCGAGCGCATGCAAGGGCAATACGAATACGGCCTGTCTCCCGCCGGCGAAGTCGTCTACCGTCAGATCGCCAAGGGCGACCCAATACTCGACGCCGCACTGAAGGGCCTGGCTTCCAACATGGCGGAGATGGGCACCGAGTCCGCGGGCGAATCGCTGATCGCACTAAAGCGCGCGCTCGTCGGGCGCTACATGCAGAAAGCCAATATCCGGGCTACGGACGTTGAGAAAGCCGTGGCGAAGGTGAAGGAGGGAATTGGCTGGCAGGGTATCATTTATGAAATCGCCGAGGAAGAGCTCAACGAACCGATTCAGGCATGGATCGACAATCGGCAGTACGATGACCCCATCACCAGCGAGAAGGGCCGGGACCGGCTTCTTACGGAATTGGTGGGTATCGGATTGTTCGGTTCGCCGTTCACCATCGTGAACCAGGCGGGACGCATCGCAAATCGTCGTGGCCTCGGGAAACCGAGCGATGTCAAGGCACAGGCAATGGCTGTCGCGGGTGCGGTGAAGCAGGCACCGGAAAAGACCGGATACTACGATCCCGCTACCAATACGTTCTATTCGCCCGAGCAACTTCAAGGAATGCGGCGAGTAGGAGAATTTCAGGACCGTCTCGCGCAAGGAAAAAGCGAACTCGAGCAGGCGCGTGGACCGCAAAGCTTCGGCAGCGAAAAGCGCATGGGCCGCGCTCCGAACCGCGCGGGCGCGGCATCGCAGCAGGCGGCACCGGAAATGCCGCCGGTATCGCAGTTCGAAGGTGTGGAAGGCGATTTGATCGCGCCGTTTCTCGGACAGTCCATTACCATACCGGGTGTGGACAGCGGCAGGCCTGTGACCGTGGCGGAGCAGCAGGACGATCCTTCCCTCGTGACATTGCGGCTTTCGGACCAGAGCTTCCGCGCGCCCGGCACCACTGTGCAGATCGGCCGTCAACAGTTCTTCAACATGATGGCGAACGTCGACAGACCGATTGACGCCGCGAGCGACAAAACGGGCGGTGCGAAACCTGCAACTCCGCAGGGTGCAACAACTTCCGGCAACGCGGGTATTGACACCGGACCGGACGGCGCACGCACGGATTTTCAGGACTATCTCAAGAGCACGGGGCTTACCCCCGCCCAGCATTACGCGGCCAGCCGCAGCGAGAAGGACATCATCCCGCAGCCCAAGGCGGACCTCGACCGGGTGTATCTCTCGAACAGCCCCATCCACGGGCAGGGCGTTTTCACCTACAACGAGCACCCCGCCGGCGATGTGATAGCGACGGCGCTGGACGAAAAGGGAAACCGCACCAACTTCGTCGGGCGGTACATCAACCATTCCAACGACCCGAACGTGAGTGTGGAGCAGCAGCAGGATGGCAGTTACGCGATTGTGGCGCGACGGCCCCTCGGCGAAGGCGAAGAACTCACGATGGATTACCGGCAGCAGGAATCGATAGCAGGCGGCATTCTCGATGTGTCGAAGCCCGCCGCCGCGCCTTCCGAGGCAGCACGGAAAACGCGCGAACGCGCGGACATCGTCAAGCGCCTGCGATCCGGCGAACTCGATCCGGTTGAAGCGGTGCGGATGTACGAGAAGGATCACCCGAAGCTCCGCACGTGGGCGGCATGGAACGAAGCGCGAAAGCCGATCAACACCCTTACGTACAAAGGCAAGAAGGCCAATGTGTTGCGCTCGCCGGATGGCGGCTATGATGTGATCGGTGTGAAAGGCAATGAATTCCTCGGCAATCTCAGCGATCAAGAGTACGCGAAGATGCTGGATACGCGCGGGAAACGCAGTGCCGTGGCGCAGAAAAAGGCGGGAGAGATGGTGCTCATCACGCCGGAAGCGCTGGAAAGCATGCCCGCCACCAAGGCCATTTTCGGTTCGGGCGTGGGCGACATCACCGGCGATATGCTGGACAATGTGAAGGTGGGCTCGAACCCGGTACGCGCCAAGAACCTCGTGAAAAAGGATGGCCCGCTCACGTATGACAAAATCCGGGAGCGCTTGCTGGAATCCGACAATCCTACGCATCAGGCCTGGCTGGCTGAAGGGTTGGATTGGGAGGACATCTACGACAAGGCCTTGGAGGAGATCGCGCAGTACCAGGGCGGGAAGATTCCCAAGGCGCCCGTGACTGAACCCGACAACCCCATGGCGGACGTGACCACCTACCTCGATTCGTTGAAGCCCGACGAATTTGTGCGTGTGTGGCAGAGCGTGGGCGACGAACAGAAGAAACAGTACCTCGGCGATGACTACCAGGACATGACCGTTGACGAGATCGCGCAACTCAAGCGCGTGAACGTCAATGGTGAGTGGTACGACGTGAAGCAGGAGGGCGGACCCGAAGGCGAACTCATTCTCGAGGATGGCACAACGCTGTCCTTCGACAGAGTATTCTCAGCCGACGTGAAACTGCCTGTGCAGGATGTGGAAAAAGGCACCGCGGCCGCGTCCCAAGCTCCCGACACGGTGCGCGCGGCGGAAGACACGGCTGCGGCGCCCATTTCCAATGAGGGCTCGCTCTTTGGCGACATTCCCCAAGGTTCGCGAAAGCTCACGCCCGAGCAGGAATTCGCAACGAAGAATCCGGGACAGGCGGCACAGGGGGCCCGCAACGCCCGGCAGGAGGAGCGGCGCAAAGCCGTAGCGGACGCGCGTGCACGCATGGCGAAGCTCAAGGAGGAATTGGCCCTCCATCGCCGCGAATTGCCGCTGGCGCGACCTGAGCAGAAGCCGAAAGTGCAGGATGCTATCCGCCAGACCCTGGCGAAAATGCGTGCGCTGCAGAAGGTGATCGGCGACGCGCCGATCGTTGAAGAGATCGAGAAGCAGAACGCGCCGGATATGTTCGCGGTGGAGGAAGGACCGGCGGCGGGACAGACGGTGGCGGCCGATCCGAGCGAGGGACAGAAGGAAGCGGGCAACTACAAGAAGGCGCATGTACGTGTGCAGGGTCTCGACATCAGCATCGAGAACCCGAAGGGAACCACGCGCAGCGGTGTCGACCGCGATGGCAAGCGCTGGGAAACCGAGATGAAGAGCGACTACGGTTACATCCGTGGCACGGAGGGGAAGGACAAGGACCACATCGACGTGTTTATCGGTCCGAACCCCGACAGCGATTTCGTTCTCGTGGTGAACCAGAAGAACGAGGACGGGAAATTCGACGAGCACAAGATCATGCTCGGCTTCGGTTCGCGCGAAGAGGCGGAAGAGGGTTATCTGGCAAACTACGCGCCGAACTGGCTGAAAAAGCAGGGCGGGAAGCTCGATGCCGTGGAAACCAACGTCGCCGACATGAAGGACTGGCTGCGTAGCGGGGAGACGAAGAAACCGCATCCCGCAAATGATCCGATGGTTCTTCCTGTGACAGAAACACTATCTCCTGAATTGCTTGCACGAGACTGGCGGAAACGTCGCGGGGAAAAGGTCGTATTGAATGTTCTCGGGAGCCAACGGCCCGGTGAATATACGGTGGCGGAAGATCAAAGTGGGCTTACTCAAAAGGAGAGGCATGTCGTTCGATTGGTGGCGCCGGATGGTGGCATACGCTTGGTCGATGCACGAAACATCCGTGAGATAAAGCGTGAGGAGCAGGCGCTCCCCACCCCTGCCGCCGAACTCACGCCCCAGGAGAAGGCGAAGCAGGAACTCGAAGAACTCAAGAAGAAATTCCTCCAGCAGACGGGGAACACCCTCACCGCCGGTATTGATCCGGCCGCCATGGCGACAGCCGTGCAGATCGCGCTGAAATACACCGAACTCGGTGTGTACAAATTCGCCGATTTCGCAAAGGCGGCATACGAGCTGGTAGGCGACGCCATCACGCCGTACCTGAAAGGCGCGTACATGGCCGCGAAGCAGCATCTCGACCGCGAAGCGCGGAAGCAGATGGACACCGAGGACGCGGTGGACGATGCGAACCTCGATGCGCTGTTGTCGTCGGCCGAGCAGCAGACCCCGCCCAAGCCGGAAGCACCCGCGAAGAAGCCGGTGGTTGAATCTGCCAGTTTGAAACGCCCGAATAATTGGCTGAGAAACAGCGCGGTCAGAAATGTCGTCTACCATGGTACAGCCGACGATATTGATGTGTTCAGCAATGACGGTCTGGCGAATGGTGGAGTATGGGGAACCGCGTTCTACTTGACGGCGGACCCCACGGATGCAGAGGATTGGGCGGCGGGAGCCGTGGACGTGCGCGGAGGATCACCCAGCATCATGCCGCTGTGGGTTCGTATTGAGAATCCGTTCTATATCGACCGGCCGGAAGCGCGACGCGCGGCACTGGCCGAAGCAAGGAAGCAAGGGATTGATATTCCCGCCAGCGTACTCCCGTGGCTCGAAGGCAAAGCGGAGCAGGGCTTGGATGCTTCGATATGGGCGGAAGAGAATCTTGCTGACATAGTGAAAGCCATGGGGCACGATGGCATCATCGGCACAATCGACGGTGTTGAAAACTACGCCGTTTTCAGCAACGAACAGATCAGAAGCGCAACGGCAAATACATCCGATACGGAAAGCGAGAGCCCGTCAGAGCCGAAAGAGCCCGCGAAAACCCCCGAAAAGCAGCCGGCAGCGACGCAGGCGGCCCCCGAATCCCGCGAGGGTGCGAACGACAAGGACCCGGACGCCCCGACGCAGTTCAGGGAAGGAGATCGCGTGGTGTTCAACTCCAACGCTTTCGATGTGTACCGTGGGCGCCACGGTGTTATCGTCGACGTGTCAATCGAGACCTTTTCGATGGTCCCAATGTTTGGAGCCGGTACGAGCGAGAGGATGCGCTCGGTGCGCTACGAAGTGAAAACCGATGGCGGGTTGCTCGCCATCTCCAACGCCGACGATTTGGGATTGGAAGAGGGCGCCGCACCGGAAGTGGTGCCGGATGTGAAGGTCAGTAAAGGCGAGATCGAACCGCAATACATGGCGCCTGCGGATGTGGTCAGGCAGATACGCCGTCATCAAAACACCATCGACAACTTGAAATCGGCGGCATCCCGCGCGCGTAAGCAAGAGATCATACGACGATATGAGGTTGATGCGCGATGGCACGGAGAGAAGCGGGACGATTTGATCGAAGCACTGCGGAAGTGGGGCACAGAGCACCCCAAGGAGCTGCGTGACATCGGCGAGGACGCAACCCTGCGTAAGCATGGATTGGGTGATTTACTTGGTGAATCAACGCCGGCAGCCGCACCATCCGCCAAACCCGCAGGGGCAGAGCCGCCCGCAGCAGATCAGATGGAAGCGGCGCGGCGCGTGCTGGCCGCAGCCGGATTGAAGGTGACCGCCACCACGACGAACAACGGCAAGCCGGTGTGGGAAGTGAGTGGCAACACGAAAACGCATCTCGACCACATGAAAGCGCTGCGTGGTCGCTGGTACGGTCCGAAAAAAGTGTGGTCGTTCTACGCGGCCGACCCATCGATCGATTTGGCGAAGCGCCTGGACCCTACCGCGATGACGGCGCGCCCGGCAACCCCGGCAGAACCGACACCGCAGGCGACGCCAGCGGTGGACACCAATCGCTCGATAGTGAAGCGCGTGGAATCGGCGACCACCGAATCCGCGCGAAGCAACATCTTTGCGGAGCTGGGAAGCAAGGCCGTTCCAGGTTTGCGAATGCAGGAGCACGAGGAAGCCGGACGCTGGGTGTATCTGGTTGCGAAAGGAGAAGTCGCGCAGAGCGAATTCGACGCAAAAATAGAGGAGTGGCGCAGAGAGAACCGGATTCGGCAGAACGAGCAGACGCCCAAGGATACCCCGGTCATGCCGCCGGAGGAGCGGCCCATTCCCACCTTCGCCACGGCGCCGCGCACAGAGCCGGTGGAACGCATGGAAGCAATCGAATCACTGCGCGATGCGGTGTATGAGCGATTGTCGATGGGCCTGTCCCTCAACAATACGATGTTCTGGCAGATGGCGGACAGGGCCTTTGGTGCTTCTCGCGCGGAGGACGGCTACGATGTGAAGGACGCATACGACGCACTGGAAGCGGCGGTGAACACCTACATCATCGAGAAGGAACTCTTCCCCGGACGCAACATCGCGGAGACGCGCGCGGTGCTCGAACGTATTCGCCAAGTGCTGCCGCTCATTCCGACGCAGAACGTGAGAACGGCCGAAAGCGACGAATTCCAGCAATTCTCCACCGTTCCTCACATCGCACTTCTTGCGAACTGGCTGGCGAATCTGCGCAGGGATGATGTCTACCTCGAACCCAGCGCGGGTGTGGGTGGACTGGCATCATTCGCGGTTGGCGACGTTGCGGAAATCATCCTCAACGAGCTCAGCGACCGCAGGGCGGATATTCTCGAGCAAACGCTCGGCGAAGTGGAGAACGGCCCGAAGATGCAGTTCTTCCGCGAGAATGCTGAACAGCTCGACAACATCCTCGATGACAGCGTTGTGCCGACGGTGGTGGTGATGAATCCGCCATTCTCGTCCACCGCGGGCGCCGTGCAGGGCGAGCGCGACACGATGAATTCGACGCTCCATCTCGATCAGATGTTGCGGCGCTTGCCGGAAGGTGGTAGGTTGGTGGCGGTGCTTGGCGAGGGAGCGACGATGAGCGCGGAGACCACGGACCCGGCCGGACGGCAGCCGACCGGCGCGAAGCTCGCACCGTGGTGGCGCGAGACGATGAAAAAGTACAATGTCCGCGCGAATGTGGGCATTGCGGGCAAGGAATACGCGAAGTACGGCACCGGATGGCCGGTGCGCATCGTCGTGATCGACAAGGACGGTCCGACGCCGGGCGGTGGTGTGTATCAGAAATTCTACAACACCATCGAAGAGGCACTTGCTGATAGCGAACTCCGGAGGATACGTGATGAAAGGCCAGCAACTGAACTACCCGATCAACCAGCAGGCGCTGGAAGCGCTGCGGGAACTCAGGGAACCGGCGGACAGAAACTACCCACCGATACTCGACCTGATGTGGTGGGGACTGGAGAACAACGTCCCGCTCCAGGACGAGGAGATGCGGGAGGACTTCAAGATGTTCTTGGTGAAGATGATGGATCGCCCGGAAAACGTAATGCAGTTCCTGACGGACGGGCAGCCCGAGAACGCGAACTTCAGCAGCAAGGATCCAAAGGAACGCGCAAGGGAAGCGCTGGACCTGCTCTGGATGGCAACGACCCCCGATTCCGAGTCGATACCGGAAATCTGATGGAATACACGGTGGACCCGGACAGGTCCGCCGATGCGCAGCAATCTGACAACCTCGACAGCCGATTCGACCGCTACGTGCCGTCGCGCATGAGCATTGCCGGTGCGAAGCCGCATCCGGGCAATATCGTGGAAAGCGCCGCCATGGCGAGCGTGAAAGCGGTACGGCCGACATACGTGCCGATGTTCAGCAAGGAGTTTGTTGAATCGGGCATTCTCTCCGAAGTGCAGCTCGAAGCGGTGATTTACGCGGGACAGGCGCACGAGCAACACATCGACGATGGGTTGCGGCGTGGGTTCTTCATCGGCGACGGTACGGGTGTGGGCAAGGGCCGCGAAATCGCGGGGATCCTGCTCGACAACTGGAATCAGGGACGCCGGCGCCACCTCTGGATTACCAAGAACCAGAAATTGCAGGCGGACGCGGAGCGCGACATCCTTGCGGTGTTCGGCGAAAAGGCGGGTGGATTGCTGCACAACCTCAGCGATACGAAGCTGGATCAGAACATCGCCATCGATGAAGGGATTCTCTTCATCACGTACAACACCCTCATTCAGGAAAGCCGGACCTCCGCCGGGCGCACGCGCCTGAAACAGATCGTTGATTGGCTGGGCAAGGACTTTGAAGGTGTTATCGCCTTCGATGAAGCCCACAAGATGGGTACCGCGCTCGACATGAAGGGCAAGCGCGGAGTGAAGAAGGCATCGCAGACGGCCATCAAGGCAATGGACATGGTGGCGGCATTCCCGGAGGCGCGCGTGGTGTACGCCTCCGCCACCGGCGCCACCGATCCGACAAACCTTGGCTATCTCGACCGCATTGGGTTGTGGGGAGCAAGCACCGAATTCCCGACGAAGCTCAAGTTCGTGGAGGATGTGACGGGCGCGGGCGTGGCGATGATGGAGTACGTTGCCCGCGATATGAAGGCGATGGGCCTGTATCTCGCGCGGTCCCTGTCCTACGAGGATGTAACCTTTGAAACTCTCACGCACGCACTCAGTCCCGAGCAGCGGGAAATCTGGAACACGCTGAGCGATTCCTGGGCGGTGGTCCTCGACAATATCAACGATGCGCTCGAACTCACGGCCAGCAATTCCGATGGTAAGGTGGATGGTCGTGTGAAGGCGCGATTGATGAGTCAGTTTTGGGGCGCGAATCTGCGGTTCTGGAATCAGATACTGTTGTCGATGCAGCTCCCGTCCATGATCGCCGACATTCACAAGCAGATAGACGCGGGTAACAGCGTCCTCATTCAGCTCGTGAACACCTACGAGGCGGCGCAGGAATCGAAGTTGTCCACGGCCGACAAGGAGGACCTGGAAGCGCTTGACATGACACCGCGCGAATCGTTGATGGCGATGGTGGAGCGCACCTTCCCCGTAAACGAGTACCGGGAGATTGAGGACGAGAACGGCAACAAGCGCATGGAGCTCGTGCTCGACAGCAAGGGCAACCCCGTGCAGAACCGCGAAGCCCTGCGCATGCGCGAACGGCTTCTGGATCGTCTCTCGCAAATCGTGATACCGGACGCGCCGCTCGATGCCATTATCACCGAGTTTGGCGCGGACATGGTTGCGGAAGTGACCGGGCGCAGCCGTCGCGTGGTTCGTACATACGATACTAAATCCGGGCGGCAGAAAACCATCATCGAGAAACGGAGCAGCGCGAAGGCGGACGTGGAGGCCGACGATTTCATGAACGACCGTCGGAAGATTCTCATTTTCTCCGATGCCGGCGGCACCGGACGGTCTTATCACGCGGATCGCGCGGCGAAGAACCAGCGCAAGCGCATTCATTACGTGTTTCAGCCTGGCTGGGTGGCGAACATGGCCATTCAGGGCATGGGACGCAGCCACCGCACCAACCAGGCGGCGGCACCGCATTACGTGCTCGTTACCACCGACCTCGAAGGTCAGAAACGATTCATTTCCACCATCGCGCGGCGGCTTTCGCAACTCGGCGCACTCACGCGCGGGCAGCGCGATGCCGCGGGCGGCTCCCTGTTCAGCGAGCGTGACAATCTCGAAAGCGTGGAATCGCGCGAAGCGTTGCGCCAACTTTACGTCGACGTGTGGCGCGGCGTAGTCCCGAATCTCACGCTCGCGGAGTTCGAGAACAAAACCTCGCTGAAACTCACCGACAAGGACGGAGCGCTCCTTGAAACGCTGCCGCCGATGTCGCAATTCCTGAATCGCCTGCTCAATCTCGGTGTCGACACGCAGAACCTGATATTCCAGGCGCTGTCCTCCCGCATCGATGCGAAGATTCACGAAGCCACGCTGAACGGTACCTTGGACCTTGGCATGGAATCGGTAAAGGCGGAACGCGCGGAAGTGGCAACCTCGCGCATTGTGCACACCGATGAGCGCACCGGCGCGAAAACGCGGTACCTGCGCATTCGTCTGTTCACGAAGGCGGTACGGCGCGAATGGGAAACGAGCGGCGCGGAAAAGGCGGAGAAGTGGGTGCGCAACATCCGCAGTGGTCGTGTGTACGCGGTGTTCCCGAGCACGAATTATACTGATGCGAAGACGGGCAAGGTGCTGAAACGCAACGTGCTCGCAAGCGTGACCGGCACGCAGTATCTGCCGACAACCGACGTTGACGATGCGACCAAGTACGAGATTCTGTCGAAGAACGAGGCGAAGGCGGCATGGAAAAAGGACTATGAAGCCGCTCCCGAACTCAAGGAATCGGAACTCCACATGATTACCGGCGCGTTGCTGCCGGTGTTCTCCCGCCTTCCGAGTGGCGGCAGTATCAAGGTGCAGCGCGTAAAGCTCGATGACGGGACCAGCATTCTCGGCCGCGTGATCCTGGAAAAGGACGTGAACGATATGCTCCGGCGCCTCGGCGCGGAAGGAGAGCAAATCGAGTACGCGCCCGAGGAAGTGGTTGCACGGATCGTCAATGACAACTACGAGGCGGAGTTCGCCAACGGCTGGCGCATGCGCCGGCGCACGGTGAACGGTCAGGATCGTATCGAGTTCATCAATACGTCCTTGAAATCGGGTGATTCGCAACTTCTGCAGAACGCGGGAGTGGTGTTCGAGCGGCAGAGCTACGAGTCGCGACACTACCTTCCCACGGGACGGCGCGGCGAGGAAGTGCTCAAAAAATTGGCGGGTCTCAACAAGAAGATCATTGCCATGTATCCGCCGGAAACAGGTGAAGGCGAAGTGGATGCGAAAAGCGCCGTTATCCACCGCGCGCAACGCCAAAGCACCGGAACCTCGCCCACCCCTCCGCCAACGGCAATCCCGACACGGCGCTACTCCGTTCCGCAGCCGGCGGCATGGACGCAAACGCCGACGACCACGCGCGAAGCGCAGCGCCTGGAAAAGCGCATGCGCGGCGACAGCAAAGGCGAGCGCATCGGTATGCGGTCAATCGTGGATTGGCTCGGGCGCCAGGTGCACGCGGAACTGCGCGTCGGCAAGGAGCAAACCACGCGGCGCAATCCCGCGCATTTCGAGAGCGACAGCGCGATCATGCGGTCCCGGTATCCGTCAAGCGCGGCGTACAACATGCACGAGATGGGACACGCGATCAGCGGCTACCTGCGCGATCGGCACCCGAACCTGTTCCGCGGCATGGTCGATGATTTGAAGGCGCTCGCCACGGCTCCGGGAAGTCTGGCCTCGGCAAACTCGGCCGAAGAGGGCTTCGCGGAATGGCTGCGGTTGTTCGTGACCAATTACGGCGCCATCGACGGTCTTCCCGTGACACAGAAGATCGAAACCGTACTCGAGAAGGATTCGCCCGAACTCATGGCAGCGCTGCGCGATGCGAACCGATTGCACTTCCTGCATGCGCAACGCGGCGCCGTCGCCATACGCAACTCAATCAACAACGACAAAGGTCTGCCGCCTCCGTTCTGGTCGCGCGCGCTCGACAGCATCGACAAGATTCTCTTCGAGGGTGTATCCTCCCGCCACGCCATTGAACATATTCGGCGCATGGTATGGCGGCAGTGGAAGCACGGCGCGGGTATTCCGCGAATGACGGGAAAGACCTGGGCGGAGTACGGCCGCATGATCCGCGAATATCTCGCCGGGCGAAAAAGCGCGGTGAAGCAGGCGCGGGAGTGGGAGAAGCGTATCGCGAACTCGCCGGGCAACATGATGAGCGCCTACGTGACCGTGCTTCGCATCCCGCAGGAAGTGGATTACTTCATTCGCGGTACCGGACGCAAGGAACACAGCGGACAGCGTGTAATCGCCACGGGCGACAAACGCATCCTCACCGATGAAGCCATTGATACTCTGGAGAAAGCCGGCTACACCATCCCCGTGGAGATGCGCGACACATCGAGCATGGGCAAGAGCTGGCGCGCGCGGCACGGCGATTACATCTTCTTCCACAATCGTCTCATCGCCGATGTGGTGACGGATGTCGGTCCCGACAATTGGGAGGCATTCGAGCAGTACGTGTGGGACAAGACCGATTTGTACCGGCATGAGAAATTGGGAATGGACTACGCCGGATACAGCGACGGCATCAGCCCCGAGGACTTGCGCAGGCAGGTGGCGGACGCCGAAAAGGCGCATCCCGAGTGGAAGGATCGGTACAAGGAACTCAACGACTACATGGACAACCTTGCCGTGATCGCGGTGGCGGGCGGGCTGATTACCGCCGACCAGGCAGCGGCGATGAAAAAGAAGCACGAGCAGTACGTCCCTCTTCTCAAGGAGCGCGAGCGTGAGGAAAACGGCTTCGGTTCATCCACCGGCGTGCAGATCAGCGCAAAGTACAGGCGGGCGCACGGGTCCGAACTTCCGAAAATCCCGCTTCTGAATTCCATCGAGATTCGCACCCGGCAAGTGCTGAGCGCGTACTATCACAATCGTATGGCTCTCGCCCCCGTGCGGCTCGCGGAGATGACTTCGAACGACAACACCGTGCCGTACGATGTCCGCAAGCTCGTTGAGCGCATGGCGGTGCGTTTGCGGCTCGATACGAAGAAAATGGCGACCCTTGGCGAAGAGGAAGCGCGGAAGGTGATCGCCGAATATCTCACACAGCAACTGCATGCCGAAATCCGCGCGCGCGAAGGCGAGGACGCGGACATTCCCGAGGAGATCAAGGTCACGGCCAGCGATGTCGTGGTGCATTGGTCCGGCATGAGCATTTTCCGCACCACCGATCCGCGCGCGGTGCACGTGATCGCGCCCATGGTCGACGGAGAGCGCGCGTTCTATCAGATCGAGGATCCCATTCTCTATGATTTCTTCGCGCGCAGCACAAAGCCGGTGGGGAAGGTGGCGCGCGGCATTCAACGGTGGGTGCTGCCCGTGGTCGCGCCGTGGAAGCGCCAGATTACTCAGACGCTGCGATTCGTCCTGGGCAACATCCCGCGCGATACAGTCACGGCCATGTTCACCGGGGAAGGCATGAAAAGCTTGATCCCCGCGTACTATCACCTTACCGGACTGATATACAAGCTCTCGGGCAAGGTGCCGGACACGGCCACAACCGGGCAACTCCTGGCGCGGTCGTTTGAAACAGCGTTCGATCCCGCACAGCTCGTGCGCATGAACAAATTCAAGCAGACCCTGATGGAAGGGTTGATGGTGCCGGGTTGGGGCGTGATGACGCGCGGCGAGCGCATTATGGCGATTATCAAGGACGCTCCGGGTAAACTCGCAACGCTGTTCATGAAGCCGACGGAGCTGATCCTGTGGGCAACGGGACAGCGTGCACTCGCCGAACTCTCCGAGGAAAGCGCCCGACTCGGTGCGTATCGGCAGGCGAAAAACGAGGGATACAGCGACGAGGAAGCGCAGATGCGCTACGACATCATCACCGGACTGTTCGCGGATCGTCCGGGCGACAACGACATCGCCACATTCGTGCGCGCTCCCGGCTTCCTCAACCCGACGATGCAGATCATGTACGGCTGGCTGTCGCGGCTGACCGATCCCGACCCTGGTGTGCGCAATTTCCATTACCTCAAGATCGGGTATATCGGCGCTCTGACGGCGCTGGGTTGGGCCGTGAACATACTGCTCATGGGCGATGACGAGTACGAAAAACTCAAGGAACGCCCGGACGAGGAGCGCTTCCACTTCATGCCTGTCGGCGGGCTTTTCAAGGTGCCGTTCGACAATGGGCCGCTCGGCGCGACGCAAATGTTCGTGTGGAACATGATGGACCACATGGCTGGCGGCGACCCGGTTGAGGCGCGAAAGCTCGCAACGCAGACGCTGAAGAAGATGAATTCCCTGCCGTATACGCCAACGGAATTCCTCTCCCCGCAAATCGTGACGTGGGTGGAGCTGATGGCGAATTACAAGTTCTATTGGGACAAGCAGATCGTACCGCAGTTCATGCTCGCGCTGCCTGCGGAAGAGCAGTATTACACCACCACGAATGAGATGTACGTGCGCATGGGTGAATACCTCGGCATTTCGCCACTGAAAATCGAGCACGCCATTCGCAGCGGCGTTTCCCCGCAGATCGACGAAACTTTCCGGCTTTACAGCATGATATTCGGCGGCGAACCGCTGCGGAAGGTGGATCAGATTCCCGGCATCTCCACACGCATGCAGCACGAACCAATGGGATACAACAGCCGCAGCGTGCAGCAACTCGCCGAAAAGGCGGAGAAATTCCGCTCGGTAGTGTCCTCGCTCAAGAAGCACTTCGGTATGCCCGACAACATGCGACTCTCGGACGCGGCGGATTGGATGTACAGCAATCCGAACGAACTCACCGAGCGGCAGCGGGAGCAATTCGACGAAGCGGTGAAATACTATGATTACTACCGCGCGTTCCAGACCGACGAGGACAGCGTGGAGAGATGGTACGAACAGGCCAAGCAGGCGCGGAAACGCGCTATCGAATCACGCGACCCCAAGGATTGGGAGACCGTGGACGAGTACCTGCGCGGCATGACGGAAAAAGCACGACTCGCATTATCCAACAATCAGTGACAAGGAGGGCGCTATGCGCAAATATGGTCTCACTCTGCTTCTGATCGCCTTCGTGTGCGCGGTGGCGCTCGCGGGGAGTACAGAACTTTTGAAAATCGGTACCGTCACCAACAGCACCACCTACAAAGGTGCGAGCTGGACGAAGGTGGGCACGGACACGGCCGCGGTGAATCGGTTCGTGATGACCGCGCTCGGGCCTGTGCATGTCACGGTGAACCTGCGCGTGAGGGCGTACGGAAAGGAAAGCGGTCTCGCGCGCATTGATTCCTTCCTGCTCGCGAGCGGTGGCGTGCGCGTGGTGGGAGGTATTACCAACGACTCACTCATGCGTATATGGCTGCCACCCGGCATCGTTGCCGATTCCACGAACAACCCGGCGGCATCCATCCTCAAGCAAACCCGTGACCTGTTCGAGTACCGCGTGGAAGTGGTGGCGAAATCCACGAGTAACGGCGGCTCCCTCTTCGTTGCGAAAAAGGATTGACGGATGGGCCTCGCGCGCGTATCGGTTGGTGTGGCGCAGGCGCTGGATAAACTCCGGCGCCGGCGACGATTGCTGACCCGTGGCAACGCGGGAAAGGTGGCCGACGATGACATGGATCTCGTTGCGCACGCACTCGATGGACTCAACAACGATGTGGAGTTCGCCTTCCGCAACTTCCAGTGGGACCGAGCCAAGCCCGCGGTTGTGAGCGGTGGTGGCGGCAGCGTGGAGGGCATGCCGATACGTCACAGCCCCGTCGCATTCGTCGTGGCGGAGTTCGAGCGCGTGGGCAAAGGTAGCGACGGACAATTCCGGCCAATGGACGCGGTACGCTGGAGCCTGTGGAATCGACACAACGCGCGGTACTACGTGGGCGTGGGTCAGGACTGCGATGTACGCAACATCACCGGGACCGTGCATGTGGAATCGCTCAATGGTGGCGTGCCATCCGCATACCACGTACTGTGCATGCCCGTTCCGGGTAGCGGGAGCACGCTGATCCTGTCCGGTGATTTGATCGGGCTGGACATCGGCTTCGGACGCTACGGCGATGATCGGTTGCGGTTTCGCGTGGACCTGTACCGATTCGCGGAAGACTTGGCCAGTGCGACGTTGCAGGAAGTGAAGGACGGAAGCGTGAAGTTCCGATCAACGCGCGCGACAATCACCGATGGATTGCTCTCGGATTATCAAACCCATGGACTGAGACTGAAATGTCATCTGACGATCAACGCATAATGGCGGGGGCGGCGGTGGAGGGCGGTATCAACGCCGGCTCGCCGCGCCTTCGGTCCCGTTCGTCGCGGGTGCTGCCGCTCCTGCCCGCATTATTCGTGCTTGCCCTCGCGCTCCAACAGTTGGGTGCGGACGTGCGTGGCGTTTCCCCGCGGGTGCTCGCGCCGGACGATAGTGGTGCCGTGGTCACGGTGGATTCCACCGACAGCATTGCAACGGGAAAACGGGAACGCGCGAACACTCCGGCAACGCTGACGTGGCATCAGTTCGACAGTCTTGCGAAGCACAGCAATATCTACTGCATATACATCGGCGACACCACGGGCAGGTACGTATCGCGCGAACACGTAGTGCGGCTTCTGGAAAACCAGCATTACAGGGGCCGGGACTCGAGCTTCGTGTTTCAGGGCGACGAGTGCATACGCATCGAGCTACGCCTCGGAACCACCGCGGCCGTGCCGGACACCATACTGTGGATCAATCAATGCCAAGGCAGCCCCTGTCTCGATACTCTCACGATTCCCTTGGGTTGTTACGAGGAAAGGGAGGAAACGATTGAATCCGAGATGGAGGTCACGGTTTGCGATACCACGTGCTATCGCACCGACACGCTGAGAAGCCATCGGAGGTACATCCTCATGGAGGATTATCAGAAGGGATTGCTCACGGCCACATTCGGATGCAGCACCGCGCTCCCGGCTTCATCCTCCGCGATCTGGCTGCTCAGGAAGGGAAGCAGATGGTACGGCCCACTGTCGGGCGACCGACCTTTCGCCGGAGCGGCCGACGATTCATGTTGGATTGATCCGTTTTACGCGGCAATGTATGAAATTCGATTCGGCCCGGCTGGATATGGATACTGGACAGTGGACACCACGATCAACAACTACGGATCGGCGGTGGTCGACTGTGCGTTGTTCGGTCAGGCGGGGATAAGCAGGATCATCGATAATTGCAGGTCGGAAATCCGCACTAACACGGTGATACGAAGATTCCAGGAATGGATCTATTCGGGAAGGGACACCACCATCATAAATCGCGAATGTGACCCCTGCCTTGTCCCTTATTTTATGTGCGACGGTGGCACTCTGGACAGTACGCGACAGGTCAGATACATTTACGCCGACACAGTGAAACTCGACACGCTCAAGGAATTGTGTGTGCGTGAGTGGACATATCCCATCGGAGGAACTTCGATATACAAGCCCAAAAACACCACCGCCTGCACGAGCGACAGTGCAACGCTCGCATTTCTTCGCGCGAATTGGGTGGGTAAGGGCGCTTCAAACTGGAGCAGCGGAAAACCCTACCGCCTTATCGACTACGGTACTTCCATCTGTATCTACCGATGCGAACCCGAGGACGAACCCACATTCTATATCAGTGGTGAACGATGGTGGGCGCTGGCCGATCTGCCGATGGCTGTCCTTTGCACCGGCGACACCTGCCAGATTGAAACGCTGTTCTACCGTACCGTCACGGCTCCGTGCTGCGGCAAGGATTCGAGCATCACCATTTACTGTGATCTCGAAGGATACTATCGTGATTCCACAGTCATTCAAATACGGGTCCCGAATCTCGGTGTTCCATGCCTGGACAGCGTGGTCGTGGGAATCGTCCCAACGGATACCATCAGGGCATTGGTTGATAGCGTTGTGACCTGGGTGCGTTTCAGAACGCCCATTGCCTACAAGTTGCAGTATCAAGACACATGCAGGTGCGTTCCTATCCTGAACGGACGGGAATTCTGCGGCGAACTGTGGATTGTGAGGGACTGCGATCCTCCGATCTACTTTGGTTCGGACGGGAAATTGCACATTCCCTGCGATCCTGCGGGTTCCATTGATTACGAGTACGTCGAATCACTGGCGCGACTACTGTCGCGAAGGGTGGACTCGCTCAGGCATATCGTGGATAGTTTGCTCGCTCTGCCATCGGGCAACACCTGGGACGCGAGCAAATACGAATCCGATTTTACTGTGACTGCGTGGCGCGTGCATCTGGTGGACGCGAACGGTGAAAATATCGCGGTAACTCTCCCTCCATCCACCCACGGAGATCAGGTCGTTGTGAAGCGAATTGATGGCTCTGGGAATACGGTCACGTTAAACGGTACGGTTGACGGAGTGGACGAGCGGACATTGCTACAATACGAATCGCAATGGCTTGTTTTTTACGACGATCAGTGGTTCATAATATCAAATCACAGCCCATAGGCAGAGAGGACATCATGAAATATTTCATTGTATTGGTTGTGCTGCTCGCGTTCCCGATGGCTTCCACCGCGCAACAGGGAAGCCCCTCATCCCGATCGGGTGCAACTATTTTCCGTGATTCTTTGAGAGCATCGGAACAGTGGTATACATTCCGCATCGATTCCACCTATCTTCGTGGCGGTGGCAGTCGTGGCGATACAACATGGTACGCTGATCCTCGTATCAGAGCCCCAAAAGGACAAGTTAAGCTACAAATTAATGTATTGAGCTCGAATGGTCGCGCCGACACCATTCGCGTGATGCGCTTGGTGCGCGCCACATATAATGCCGCTATCGACGCCTATGATAGCGTATGGGTACCCGTCCCAATCATGGATTTGGCAACAGCTACAACGGCACTTACCGGCATAATTAGTATCGGTCCGTTCTACGCGCCTTCGTGGGCCGAATTCTATTATGGCTCTTTTCTGCTCTACGATATAACCGGCGAGAACGGGAGCTGGCGTATCGAACGAGTGAGCGGCAAAGGGCACCCGAACTATCCTGACGATTCAGCAACTCATACACTGATTTTCGAATTCTTTAGAAAAGACTACTAACAGGAGTGGAGTATGCGAAACAAAGCTATCTTATGCCTTGCTGCCCTTCTCTTGGTCGGGGCGGCGCGCGGAGGCGCTCAAGACATTTTCCCTGCCGGGAACGCGAAACCAACGGTAACCTACACGTCCGGTGACTATCAAATCATTGGATTTCGTGGTATTGATACAGCATCGTTCGCTGTTTCGAACGATGCGATGGTTCTCTCAACAGGAATGAAGTTTCGTTCTTGGGACGACCAACTTATGAGCATCCAGCGGGTGGGTAACGAGTTGTGGTTCAATACTACGGATAGATCAATTTTCCAAACTTATATGACCTTGGAACCGTATTCAACTGGCGTCACCATGACTTTATACGGGAACGATGGGAATAAAGACAACGTGAAGATTGACGCCGACAATGACTCTCCGACGCTCTACATGAATGGAACGTACCGTGGTGGACGAATCTACCTCACGGCAACCGATCCAACTGCTGATTCCGATCTCATGGCGGAACATCCTTTCGCTATATATTCGGGAAGAAGTGGTTCGGAGACGGAAGTGAAGATGGGCGCTGTTGATACATACCTGAAATCCCGCTTCATCGTATGGAAGGGATATGGTACTGGAAAAGTATTCTCCATCGATTCATCCGGCAATGTAACTATTGCCTATGCCAATAATCACTTATCGAAACGGAAGCATCTACTCAACGTCGCTGGCACAGGATTATTCGACAGCAGCGTTATCGCGCTCGGTGATGTGAGCGGAGCCACATTCAACGGCGTGAAAGTGTATCGGGCTTTTCTTACGCAAACCGGCACGAGCGCCCCGACCGCAACGATACTGGAAAATTCCTTGGGCACAATCGTATGGGCACGCGCAGACACCGGAACGTACACTGCCACGCTTTCGAATGCCTTTACCGCGAACAAAACCTGGGCGGAGAACAAAATCATATCAGCCAGCACGGGCGCGGTATATGATATTGTTCGTACATCCGCAAGCGTGATGACAGTAACCACACGTCAGATGCCAGGAGCGGCGGCGCGAAAAGATGCTCTTCTTTCTTCAACAGTTCTAGAGATTCGGGTCTACCCATGAGACTGCTGCTGATCATATTATTTACGTCCTGCGCCACGGGCCAAGCCTACGTTTTTAATGGCGGATTTCCCGAGCATGATTCGCTGGTTGCCGAAGCATTCAAGCAAGGATATTCAAGTGTTCGGATATGGAATGGAACCGTGCAAATCGGTTCACTCTCTATTTCCCAGGCAAAAGCTACGGGCAAGACCCTGTATATTAAATCTTACAGTGGATTTGCTACTCACATTTCCGATGCAGATGACGCACTCATTTCAGGTATGTTGACAGTAATGCCCACTGGTTCGAATACGGCTTCCAGACTTTGGAATTCGAATGCAGTGCTTCCAAGTATTGTCATCACAGGTGCGGGCGACACCGCAAACGCTACTGCATGGGATGTGGAATTTCATGCGCCCGATCCTTTCGGCGGTACAGCTTCGAGCTACGCGAACGGTTTCATCGCTGGTCAACTCATGGCTATACGGGATTCATTGAACTGCTCATGGTGGGAAGCTCGATTTAGAGCACGAATCACGGGACATGCATGGACGCAAAAAAGTGGATATGGTAAAATCAATACGTCGGCAGCACTTCAGTACGGCTTCGGTGTCCCACCGAATCCTTACGCGAATGGTTCGCCGAATTATCCTGAATGGTTCATTAAAAGTGGACGGTAATATGAGCGCCTATTCCGGTAAAATCTTCGGCACCATAACCGACGCAGAGACGGGCGAACCGCTCATCGGCGCCGTAGTGCGGGTTCATCGCCGCGACGGTCTGTACCTGGGCAGCGCGGGCACCAATCTACGTGGCGAATGGCTCTTCCTCGCCGACAACCAACCCGAGGATGTGCTTCAATTCAAGGCGGAGTATTTGGGCTATGTGTCGATGGAGACGCTAGAGATCATCGGCCAGGACGACCCGCTGAACTTCAAACTGATGACGTTCGGACGGTGATGCGATGAAAACAATACTTGTCCTCGCTCTGTTGCTCGCCGGCTGTTGCCAGCAACCCACGTTCGACCGCGATCCGGTAAAGGAATTCGAGCACCGCGTGCTCACCGATTACGGGTACAGTCGCGTCGATTCACAAAACAGCACATACACCAACATCTTCGAGAAGCGTATCCACCTGCCCCATGGCTACTATCAGGTGCACATCTGGGTGGACGACCGACCGCAGGGACGATATGAGGTGTACGTGATGAATTCGACAACCCTGCCGAGCACGTACCTATACCACCGCGACGGCAAAGGGCAGAAAACCACGCGATTCTTTGGTTCGGTGCACGAGGCGGAAAACTACGCGCATCGGGTGATTTCCACGCACGAGCAAGCCGTTGCCACGCAATAGGTTGCGGCGGGATTTACAATAATTCGCGAGAATTTTTACGAGAATTTTCACGCAAAATGTAAGGAGACGCCATGGACTGCAAGAAGAAGGGCGGAAAGAAAGGCGGATAGCGGCATGAAAATCAGCGGACTTCGCAGGGTTATACTCGAAAATAATTCCAGAATTATTCCGTTGCTTGCTCTCGCGCTGCTTGCGCTCGCATCGTGCGCCGCGCCGCGCTCCACGTACTTCGAGCGGCACATCCTTGAGACGCGCGGATACTCTCCCGTCGGAAGCGCGTCCTGGGAGCTGGCCGGAGTGTGGAAGCGAAGCCACCATCTCCCAGGCGGGCTGTATCGGGCCGAGCTCCGCATCGTGGAGGGCGGTTACCGCGTTTCGGTGTGGCACTGGACGGGCACCGCGCGCGAACTGCTCGAAGCCGGCAAACACACCGAGCCGATACTCGACTGCGCGCTGGACGTGGCCGACGAACTGATACACAGGCGTGAAGAAAAGCACAGGATTGAACGACGGTAATCACACGGACGCGCGGGGGTATTCCATGAAACTTCGTCCTTGGTTCTGGATTGGCGTGCTACTCATGGCGCTGTATAATCACGCGGACTTTCTCTGGCAAGCGGAAATGCACGTATGGCCTGCCTGGCTGGACTTGACGCATCGAGCTCCGCACTGGCCGTGGTATCTGGACTGGATACCGCATGACGGCTGGCACGTGGTCCAATCGATCAAGAACCACGCGGCCCTCCTCGGATCGGCATTGGTGTTCTACGGCACCGTGCACAGATGGCGTTCTCCATGGTGGGAACTCGTTGCGGTTTTGCTGGTATACGGGTTGACGCGATTCCTGTGCTTCACGCTGTTCCTGCCGTAGGGCAGGGACGAACCATGGGACAAACGTAGTAAAATCCGCGAATCCAGCCGATTCACGCGGATACCGCATTGCATCCTCCTTCAGCTCTCAACGGCCGTACTTCCACACAGTCCTGAGAGCTGAAGCTTTTTTATGTGGGAAGAGAGTAATGAGGTCGTGAGAGTAAGGAGGGGGGGCGAGCGGATTCTACTGCAAGCGGATTGTTGAAGGCGATGACCGGGACAGTCGGAAAGGTGTTTGTGTGAAAAGGAAAATGGTGAAAGGGGCTGCGGTCGGTTGCCCTTTTTACTTTTCCTCGTTTTGCCCCTGGAGCCGCCGGGTTAATCGGGAAGGGAATCGCCGCCGGGATGGAGGCAAGCAGCAACAACGAATCGCTTCAGGGCGGAAGAATGGCGTGGGTTGCGCTGCTCATCGAAAATAAATCTGCCCGAGAGTTCACCACATCTTGCCTTTGACGACAATATTAGCTATTATCGCCCATTGTTTCAGTTGCGACGGATGGCGATGAGCGTTGTGCCCCGTGTAAGAGCTTCGAATGTGCTTCCATCTCTCCCTTGTGAGTGCGAAAGTGGGAGATGGGGTGTGGTGATACGGGGTGGTAGGTAGGAACATGCCGTACACGACGCGGAGAGTACGAGTTATTCCGATTGCCTGTCAGTACGACGAGAGCACGCACTAGCTCGGAGAGATGGGACATAATCGAGAGAATCCGAAAGTGTTCGAATACGCCGGTTCAAATGGCACGGAGATGCACACAGCTTTGACGGTAACAAATATTAAGCGCATTCAGTCACGAGTAGAGGATTTGCAGGAACTGAAGAGTGATGGCAGAATTGTAGTGGGTGGCCGCGGTCATACAAAGCCGCAGGAAATTGCGTGTATTGTATGAATATTGTGTACATATAAGCAAGTTATAGCCAATGCTAAAAAAACAGACTAATGGAAGAAATAAATAAACAGCTTGACGCAATTTTAAATTTAGCAGACCATTATCTTGTTAAATCTCGACAGGACAAAAGCCATTATTACGATGAGTTTTTAGAAGCAGCGACAATTTTAAAAAGTGTAATGACTGAAAAGGAGTTTAAGTTTTGGTTGGCCGAAAAAATGCTAATAAAACAACAAGCATTCTTGCCGAAGACGTTTATTCAATATGCTGTTGAAACGGCAACTGTTCGATATTTTGCTGAAAAGCATAATGAAAATTTCAGAGTTGAAGCAAAAATAAATCCTAGTAACGACAAAGACGTTGACGTTCAGTTCACAGACAAATCCTATTTATACAATATAGAAGTAAAATGCTCTGACTTTGTAGCAAAAGAAGCAGTTGACTCTCAGGACGCCTTTAAGTATGAAACAGTTGGCAGAATACCAGAAAGACAAGAAACGAAAGAAGTTATATCAAAAGCATTAAATGAAGGAATGGCGAAAAAAGGTGAACAAACTCAACCTCATTTAGATGCTAAAAATATGGACAATAACCTAAAAGGTTTTCTTGAACTTGCCCACGAAAAATTCAATCCAACACCGAATGAAAATGAAGTAAATATTTTGCTTGTCGGTTGTGATGATGAAAGAGATATCCAAAAATGGCATTATTATTTATTCGCAAACCAAGGACTTTTTACATCTGAAAGTTATGCGGACGGAACCAAATACAACAACGTAGACTTAGTAATTCTCACAAATCAATATTTCAAACACAACGAATACTATTCTAAAAGAGTAAAAAACTCTTGGACGCTTGAAAAGAGCTTCAATCTTGTATTTAGCAATCCGTCTAGACGATTACTAAAAGAAAAAGCGATAATGAATTTTTTAGACATATTCCCACATTACACTTGGGACTTGTGTAGTTATTCTGTTCCGGGAGACGCACCATCATACGTTAAGGACAGCGTAAGAATATCTTGGTTTGTAAAGGACAATTTGGAAAAAACAAAAGGAATTTACTTGTTTAATGAGAATGATTAACAGGAGCACTGGCTATAACACGGGTTTGGCAAAAGTGGCGGTTTAGTGCTCTGCGGACACATTTGTGGTTAATTAAAGTTTCGTACTCCGCATCAAAATTTGTGGTGAAAATCGCCACTTTCGCCAAGCCCGAAACCTTTAGGTGCAATATTTAAAACACGACTACATGGCAATAACACAGCAACAAATAAATCAAGCAAAAATAGTTCAAGACGCGGCTGCGCAAGATTTGACACAAGCGGTCAGACTTGTTGCTGGTCCAGGAACAGGTAAGTCTTTTGTAATTGAAGGACGAGTTTCATGGTTAATTCAAAACCAAAATATTTTACCCGACAACATTATCGCTGTTTCATTTACAAGAGCAGCGGCAAATGATTTAAGACGTAGAATTCAATCCAAAGGGCAAAGTGTTGGAATAAATGATATACATAGAGTTAGAGTGTCGACTTTGCACTCGTTAGCTTTATATATTTTACGCAAGACGGGTAACTTAGCGCAATATCCAACTGACCCAGTAATCTTGGATGATTGGGAGTTGGACAACATTTTCGACAGCGAATTCAGTAGTTCAATTGGCATAACACCAACAAGAGCTAGTGAAATAAGAAGAGACCATGAAGCATTTTGGAGCACTGGGGTTTGGAATCCAGCCAACTTGCCACCTCTTAACAATCCTGTTTCACAACAAGAAAGAAATTATTTTAATGGGCACTATGCAACAAGAACACAAACTTATTCTTGCGTATTACCGGGAGAAGTTATACGGACTTGTGTGGACGCAATAAATGGTGGACATATTGACCCTGTGGCAGAGCTTGGAGTTGAGCATGTAATTATTGATGAAGTTCAAGACTTAAATCCTTGTGATTTCCAATTCATTGATATACTTATCCAACGTGGGGTTAATGTATTCGTATCGGGTGATGACGACCAAAGCATATATTCATTTCGATTTGCCTTCCCGCAAGGGATTCAGAACTTTGTTGTTAACTATCCAATTGCAAGTAATCATTTATTAAAAGACTGTTTCCGTTGCACAGTTAATATTTTAGGTGCTGCTGCAAATGTATTGAATACATATCCTGACCCAAATAGGATTCCTAAGAATTTAACTTCGGTTTATTCCGCTTCCAATCCAACTAACAATGGGTATATTGTTGGCAACAGATTCAACACTGCCAACCAAGAAGTAGAATACATTGCAAATAGTTGTGCTAGTCTTATTAATAGCGGCATTTCCCCTAAGGACATAATGATTCTTTTGGGAAACAAAAGAACCTTGCTCGACCCAATCACTGATGCATTAGGAGTAAGAAACATACCTTTTGATGCAAATCAAAGAGATGTTTTTAAAGATTCCGACCATGGTAGATTTCTAATAAGCCTATTGCGAATATTAACTGATGCAAATGATTATGTTGCACATAGAGTGCTGTTGGGAGCTCCAAGGGGCATTGGACAAAGAACAACTAATTCTATTGCAAATAAGGTTATTGCAAACAACTTGAATTACAGAAATATATTTTATCAACCATTGCCAAATAATGTTTTTGCAAACCGAGAACCGAATGCAATTAATAAAGCCATTAGTAATATAAATATAGTTAACGCTTGGAACTTAAATGAAGACTTAAACCAAAGAGCTGGTGATATTGACCAAATTATTTTAATCAATTTCACTCAAGCTGAAGTGACTGATTGGAGAAATCAAATTCAAAATATACCATTATCAATGACTCTTTCGGAACTTAAGGAATACATTGAAACGGATTCCGAAGTTGTAAAGTCCAGCATTATCGCCAATATTCTTCAAAGGCAAAATCATCAAGGGAACAATCCGCCTGCACAAAACCCTCTCGACAAAATTAGAATTATGTCTTTTCATTCTTCAAAAGGACTTGATTCCAAAATTGTCTTTATTCACGGATTAGAAGAAGGTATCTTTCCAACATTACGGTCGCAGCAATCTCCAGGTCTTATTCTAGAAAATGCAAGACTATTTTATGTGGCTATTACTAGAGCAAAAGCAGCCTGCTTATTGAGTTACTCATCAAGAAGAACTATTAATGGGACATACACACATACGGTAGCTTCAAGATTTGCTCAGGCAACTGGGGTTGTATTTACGCAACAAGCAAATAATCAGCTGAGTGCTAATGAAATTGCACAAATACAGACATCCATTGCAGACTTATAAAAAGAGAAATACTGAGCCTAACAGCCGTTTGTCGAAATGGGGGCTTGCGTGGTTAAATCAAGTGCATTGCTTCTGCCAACATTTGTGCTTAGTTGACAGTCAAGTGCTCCGAAATCCCCCACTGCGGCAAACGACATAGCGTTTTCGGCAAGGCGTGGAGAACAGTGCGAACTCAAACAATGCGACAAGAAATAGTCACATTATTGACAAAATTGGCGATGAAAACAAAAAATACACAATGCAACGAAGACGGCGACAATGGTATCATTGCTGCTTCTGTGATTGTAACAATTGCAATTATTGGACTATGGACTTTAACATATATTTTATTGAAAGACTTAGAAGAAGGAGCCAGAGGGACGTTTGGTGATATGTTCGGTTCAGTAAACGCATTGTTTTCTGGACTTGCATTCGCAGGTATTATCCTAACCATATTGCTGCAACGTAAAGAACTAAAATTACAAAGAGAAGAACTCAGATCCACGAGAGCTGAGTTTGAAACACAAAACGAAACTTTGAAGCTTCAACGTTTTGAAAACACTTTTTTTAGCATTCTCAACCTTCATCACCAAATTGTATCTGCTATTGATTACAGATATTACGTGAGCAAAAAGAGAAAAAAAAATTTTATCGAAAAAGGTTTTAAGACGATGAAGCCAGAGGAAATGGAGGCTGTGACAATAAAAGGACGAGACGTATTTCGACACCGGTACAATTTGATGCTTCCAAAACTCAAAGAACATCCTGACAAATACGAAGAAATATACATGTCCCATTACGAAACTGCTCAGACGGACTTTGGCCATTACTTTAGAAATCTTTATCGAATGATAAAGTTGGTTGACCAAACGGACTTTTTTTATGACAGTAGAACGGTTTCAAAAGAGGAGATTTGCAAAATTAAGTATCGGTATACCAGTATAATTAGGTCTCAAATATCAGACTATGAACTACTTTGGATATTCTATAATTGTTTAAGTGCGAACGGCAAGAACAAATTCAAGCCTCTTGTAGAGCATTATTCATTTTTTAAAAACATACCGACAAGCCTTATTGCGGACAAAATGCATGCAGGCTTGTATGATAAAAAAGCCTTCACGCCAAATGACATACAGCACAGCCGCTAACAAGCGTTTGGCTCAATGGCGGGTGACGTGGTTAATTAAACCCTGAATCCGTGAGTAGCACCATCTGCGCGTCCCAAATATCCTGATCGAGAGTGACTTCCGAGATGGCCAGTTCCTTTCACATGACCGATTCGATTTTTATGACGATTTCACGCACTCAATGTATCGGATATTATGACCATGTACATGCCGGAACGGCTCCGGTGATCGGAGCGAAGGTATTAATTCAACACAGAACTAACCGTCTCGGATGTGCGCAACATGCCAGGTGAGTTCTTGCCGAAGGTAGAAAGTGGCGCGTAAACAAAATATTGCCTCAAACGCGTATCTCAAGGATCGGAACTCACGGAATTAGGGCAAAATGTTCAATCAATAAATGGTTGTAAAATGCCGGTGATAATCAACAGAAGTGACGCTCCAGATCACTTGTTTGATATCCCTGAGTTGGATTTCTCCGGGGATCTGTTTGCAGAGCGCTTAGGTGGTCCATGGTTCAGACTTGGCGCGTGGACTATCGAACCTCGTCGCGACGAACGGGAAGTTGAGGATGTTGTCGAACGCCAAAGCATTCTAATCGATCCTGAGTGCTTTGCTAAGATTTTTGAAACCTTAGATTCTATCGACAACGTTCTCGGCAGGCTTGGGAAGCCGAGTGGCTCAGTTCACTATGTGGATGGAGAGAAAGAATATAGGTACAGTCCCTTTCACCAGTTTGATCTAACGCATGACTCCGCTATCGGTGAGCCATTGGTTTTTAGGAATCCCACATCCTCTGGTTTCGAGCTTATTATTAATCCGGACTTATGGCTCTTCTTTGAGTTGGTGGAAAAAGCGCACGGCAATGGCATTTGGTGGGACCCGCGTAAAGGAGTTGACGCAATAGTTCAGCGTGTGATTGGCTCGAGCAAACTGGAAGTCGTTGAAATAAGAGTCGATTATCTGAGTAAATACCTCCAGTCGCGTCAAAAGACATTACTCGTCGGCCATTATCGCCACCTGCATCTATTTGCACAGACTCAAAGAAAGATTGATGCATTTGCGAACGAGGACGTGACTTTGGGGTCGCCAGAACAGGGCGCGAAGGTCGTCGTGCAAAATTGGGGGCTCCAGAGGGATCCTACACCATTCCTCCAACGAAGGTTGCACCTGTGGATCGAGATTAGACCGCCAGCGATCAATGTCGACGATCCATGGGCCGACCAGCCGCCCTTCGACCCATACATGTTCACGCTGCCTACTCGGGTCGGTCCAGTGGCCCCTGCACGTTGGACCCGCTTTCGCGGTAATGAAGTGAGCACATTCGAAGGTAGCGTCTGCGACTTTATGGATTGCGTCTGGTTTCGTCAGGAGGTATTGACTAAATATGAAGGGGCTTCAGGTTTCGAGATAGCGGATAATGGTTCTGTTTCATGTCACCATTACTGGGGGCTTAACCGCAGTACGGCGAGGATTGGGAACGAACTACTTGCCACTGCCATCGGCGACTTTGCTGAGGGGGTCCCTTTTGAGGAGTGGCCACACTGGAAACAGTATGCAGTCGAACCGCCAAGTCAAGAGGCGATAGAGACACTCAGAGACGAACAGACGGTGGCTGACGCAGTCAATTCCCTTGTCCAAGCACTTGACGATCTCAATTATGCCTTCGAAGAATTAGCCGGTTCGCTTGGTGTGACGATTCCGGAACCGCTTTGGCAAGGATCACTCAATAGTTTAGCTGCCCGACAGCTGAAATGGGTATATCCTGCTACAGCGGATGATGACGAATTCATGAAACGAGCGACTCTCGCTTCAACGCTGGTTCTTGAGGCGCTGAAACCAGCGTCACTAAGGAAACTGTTGATTGCTATATACCCAAATCTCCACATGATCGACGAGACTCCACCCCGACCTCTTGGTTCACGTAATCTCCTACAGCGGTTAACCTTGATTGCGACGCTATTCGAAGAATTCCAAGCCGACATTGTGATCATTCCGAGTTTAGTGAAGCAAGCGGAGGGTAAAGCTCATGATGAAGGCGAGCCTGAGCTACTTGAGGAATTGGAAAGTGCATACAGAAGGTTACGAGACGAATTTGCTCCATTGGCTTTCCTATATGACCTAAGAACTTACGGCGGGCTTGCTCACGCACCGAACAACGCTCAGGCCTCGAAGACAGCAGTGCAACTTGGCCTCCCTGAGAAGAACTGGCACCGCTCAGACTATCTCCTTCTTCTCAAAGTTGTTGCAGATAGCTTACGCAAGATCAGCAAACGCCTTGACGGGGCTATACAAGCTATCATTAAGCGAAGTGGATGATCTGTACTCGAACGAGGCTATTTGAGAGGCTATTTGAAAAGTTTTACGAACACAACCGCGTGTCGCTGCCCAGCAACTGAGTGGAGCCCCCCACGCCAATGGCAACATTTTGGCAGTTGGACTTTATCGAAGACGTGTCAGCTCACCGCATAACTTTAGACGGAGGCCAAGATCATCATGCACAAGGTAGACATCTTTTCACCATTCGAAAACCGACCCGATCATCACGAGGATCGACTGAGCTGGGGGCTTATGGTAGCGTTGAAGTACGCCCCTGAACTCCAACGGATGCTACGTGATCTCATCATTGGTAAACTTCCTGCAGGAAGATGGCCGATCAGGACAGACTGGGAACCTGCCTCTGTCTCTACGCAAACCGCTAAACTTGGGACGGACGCCGCATTCGTTGTATCAGTCCTATTGTCAGACACGTCCCTAGACACACAGGTTGATGTGCGACTATCCGAAAGAACCGCCCGGTATGACGGAGTCGTTCAGTATACAGATGGCTTTGTCTTGGTAATCGAAAACAAACCCCGCCGATCCCACGTGTGGATCACACAACTGTCGCCGAGTCGCGAATCATTCACCGATCTTGCTGACGATGTTGAACTATTCGAACAAGCTGTCTCAATTGAATGGGCCGAGGTACTTGAAGGAATACTCAACTGCTCCGGATCACGAGTAGCTACCTACTCCGCGCGAAGCCTTGCTAGTGATTTTCTTCGCTTCGTCGAAGATCTCCATCCCACGCTCAGCCCGTACCGAACTTTCGAACTGTGCGGCAAGCGGCAAGAAGCGTTTACGAGGAGGATAGAGACGCTATTGAATTCCATTGGTCAAGGCACTGGCTGCGAGGTAGGTGTCAGACCAGGCGCTCAACCGTACCTCAACCTTTCTTTGATGGCTGTCCAGCAGCTCCATCTCTCAGTCGTTAATTCAGAGGATTGGGGGGAGGTTCTTATGCTGAAAATTTGGCCGGGCGATACTGTAAAGCAGGCTCGTGCTTTCTTTGAGCGAGTTAACCGAGGCGCATTTCTCAATTTGGAAAACCAAGGCTGGCAAATCAGACCGAACCTCCACTTCTCGCATATGCAAAAGCATTTAGTCTGGGCAAATACAGGGCTTCGCGTATCTGAGTATTTCGATTACTTCGCTACAAACATCAATGAGATCGGAAAGAAGAATTTCGAGGAGATGTCGTTGGCAGATTTGACTATGAAATGGGAAGGAGCTGGCCTAATTTCGGCAGAAGACACCGAGAAACTGCAACGAATGTTCGGTGAGACCAAACGGAGCTTCCTCAACGTTATTCCGGGATTCAATCTGGTGAGTGCTCTACCGATGGCAAAGGTAATCGAATTCGAGAGATCTCATCGCCTCGAACAAGAACTTCTCGATTCCCTGCAAGTCCCAATATCTGCATGGGGTGAAAGCATCCCCCAATGGGGCTCCGTCTGATTATGGAGTTGACCAGATGCGAGCGGAAGCTATTCTGTGCAGACTTGTTTCATAAGCCAATGGACGCTGAAAAGTCGTTAGCTGGGCAACATCAATGACTAATAGCCTGTTGAACAAATCCGTGATTTGAATCGAACCCACCTATGTTAGCCCCGGAATCAAATGTCCAAGACGACAAGAACTGTTGTTCTCAACCGCAGATGGAGGCGTTGGTGGCTCACCACTTTGACCAAGAACACGAGGATTCTGGAAAGCAACGAAACCATGGCGTATTTCACAACCGCAAATTCTGGTTTCCGAGTCTAGCAACCAAAGCGGACGCGAATATGAGGCGAGAGCGTCTGAAGAATCGAGAGCGAATCCTCGCAGCGCGAAGCGATGGCGCGTTCGCTCGGGAGGTTCTCGAAAAATCCGATTAACAACATCTTGAAGTGTACGGCGGGATCGATACCGGGATAGCCGCGGTCGGAACTGGCGAAGTACGGAGCGCAGAAGTCGCGGGTTTTTCGGAGGAAATCCAATTCCTCGAGCAATGCTTCGGAGGCGTCCCAGAACTGCGTCGCCGAACCACGGCGCAATTTGCCGGTCGGAACCCACAACTCGGGTTGGATGGGTGGCTCTTTCTTCCTGAACATCGGAACTCGCGACGGAAAATGAACTTGTTTACGATAAACAAGATAACGATATCTTATGAGAATTTAAAGAGAATACTTCAACAGGCTGATAGCAGATAGCCAAGCAAGGAGATACCCTACACATGTACCACAATTGGTTGATTGCTGTTGGTTTCATTATCCTTTTGGTAGGTTGTGAACATCATACCCTCCACATGGAGGGTTATCGAATCGCAGATGGTTGTTACATATGGCGTGTGGTCAATTATGATAGCACAATTTTGGATTATGATGACACCACACGGGTGGTTCTGGACTATGAAAAAATGAGTAGAACACGGAAGGAGTTAGCATATCTTGAGTTGGCAATTGCGCTTCAGTCAGAAATCGAGGTCTGCAGTAGTTGCCTCGATATTCCAAGCTGGTTGGAATATCATGATAGTGATGGACCATCATTCGGTGAGCTGAGCGCCGATACCAACTATACTGCTATCGCCACAGGTGGGAGTTGCTCGCTTTGTGGCACGCTGTGGGATGGCTCCAAACTTGTTCCCAAAAGTGGGTCCAAAGCAGAGAGAACCGCTGACAGCTTGGTCGTTCACCGATTCCAGTTGCTTACAGCCTTGCGATCAAAATTGAAGATTAGGGTGGATCCAGCACAGCTAGAGTTAGAACACCGACTCCGACAAAGTTTATTACGTATTCCAAATCCAGAAGAGGGAAATGAACCACTCGGTGTAATGATTGAATACCTGAATCCGTGAGTCGCGCCATCTGCGCATCCCAAATATCCTGATCGAGAGTGACTTCCGAGATGGCCAGTTCCTTTCACATGACCGATTCGATTTTTATGACGATTTCACGCACTGAATATATCGGATATTATGATCATGTACATGCCGGAACGGCTCCAGTGTTCGGAGCGAAGGTATTACTTCAACACAGAAGGGGGAGCTTCCTCAGAGCGACGAGAGAAATGCCGGCGTCCAGGCATTATGCTCGCACACTCGCAGGATCAACTGGCCCGCGTGAGAGACCACAACACCGGCGTGCGTATACACGCTGAATTTGTACTTCAAGCGCATTTTCAAACTGATCGAGACTAACTGAAGCAGATATTTGCATGGCATGGAGTGAAGTGTTTTGTAAATAGTAATTACGATTAACCGTACATCGTCAGGAGAGGATATGCGAACATTGTCAAATAGATCAAGTTATATTCTGATATCCGTCGTCGGGATATTGTGTATCATCATATTCTATCTGATGACTAGAATTGAAGAACTGGAGACAGAAGGCGCAAGCATGGAGGCAGCGCACAAGGAAATGAAGGGCAAAGTTATTCGTGAACTGCTCAGTAACATGCCAGGGGTTTATCTGGAAGCGGAACATCACATGCGGCGCGGAGAAACGAGGGATTTCACAATTAATATTCACGGGATGGGGGATTCGGTCCAGTTCGCTACTCCACCGGAAGTTATTGTGTTTAGGAATGGAGTCAAAGTTCAGAAGCTTCGGTATCCGGACCAAATTCGAGACTCGTTTTATATTTATGAAACCAGCAACCGTATGCTGCGATTCACATGGACTGCTGATTATGGCCCCGGAGTGTATGAGCTGTGGATTAATGTGGAATCGAACAAGGTATCACTACAGCCATCTGTCGTAGGCGCTGAAGCAAGAGTAAGGATCGGTTCTCTGGAATTCTCAAGGCGCGAAATCAAAGAGGCAATACATCTTTCAGATGATGAGGAGCTGTATATTCAGGATTCGCGTGATAGGAGAATTCTTCCGGATAACAAAGCGATAATTATCGTGCATTGATGAATGTCGTCACGATTCTGCTCGATGCATTTTAAGGGGCTCCATTGGTTCATTATCGCCATGGTGCTCCCGCAACGCCTCCATCCGCGGTTGAGGACAACCGCGCTTGTGGGCGTGGACAGTTGATTCCGGGGCTGCCATAAGTGAATTAGATTCAAAATGGTAGATTGTTTAGCAGGTTGTTGCAATCTCTGACTATGTATATCAGAGTACCGTTAGTGGCATCGCAAGATGACTGTAAAATTAAATATTTATAATAGAAATAGCTAGCCAAAAAATGCGAAACATGAATATTCTCGACAAACAAATTTATCAATTTAGAGACAGGATGGTTGCAGATGTTGGAGTTGAAGAGCGGTATTTGGCCGTAATATGCACGACAATATACCAAGAGCTCTCTGTGCTGAAAGCGGAACAGTTAGATAAGATAGAATTCGCTTCGCCTGTCAAGTTGGATCTCCGAATCGAGGAGCTAGAAGCCTTCAATATGATGATGAGCAGAGTAAATAGACAATTAGCAAGCATCCCAGAAATTGTGCGCGCCCAAGTAATAGTTCAGAATTATATTGCGTTTGTTTACCTGAAGGATAATTGTTTTGACGTGGCAAAAAGAATCGTTCCTCAAGACTCACTTCTGAGAAGGCTTTGTAAGTTTCTGCTGAACAACCCTGTGAGGGCATTTAGAAATTCTATTGCTCACGGTAATTGGCAGTACACCTCAGACTTTACAGGTATAAAATATTATGCATATAAAGGTGAGAGCAAGCCTTGCGTTGAATTAGAAGAGATGTCTGAGTTTGTTGTTAAAAATGATGAATTGGAATTCTGGCAAGCACTTTCAAGGGCGACAGCATACACCATTTACACATGCATTGTCGAAAACAGGGAAATGCGACAATGAATCAAGTTCGACAAGTTTGCATTAGCGGACTGTTGAAATAACTAGATTCCGTGAACAATGGAGAAATCAGACAGGATACGGCATTAAAAACTGACGAAACCCGACACTTCTGCAGGCTGTTATTAATCTAATGGCTTCACGTTGCGGATGGTCCAATACTCTGTGAAATGGCGAGCGGAGACAATATGATATACCCCATCCTCACCTTTGGCATAGATAACGCCGCGAGTGTCATCCGGTACTGACTCAGCACGAATCGCTTCATGCACGGGATTGTCGCATGCGTAGAAGATGGGATCTCCATTGTTGCGCGCCGTGAGAGTGCCGCGATGCATCAATTGTCCGTTGCGAAGAACGCGGCCGCAGGAGCACACTCTATCTACCTTTGCGCTGTCCTCGCAGGCCTGGATTTCTGCAACATCCCTGCTGGTGTCAACGGTCTCCTCGATTTTAGTCACATTCCTTTCGAGATCAATGGGCTCTTTCGTCCCGCAGCCATCGATCACGAAGAGCACGGCTATTGTGGCGACGATGAGAATGGTGGTTTTCATGGCGGTCTCCTCAGTGCGTGTCGTCCCGGTTTGCGAATTCAATCGCAATCGTTCGAGATGGAAATGTGGCAAATCATCTGGCGAAAATCAAGAAGGCTCACGGTGGTCTGTCTGATTTGTCTGGCGTAGTCCTGCACTTCGACAGACTAAGAGCTTTCCGCGATGGGACCCGCAGTATCACTCCAGCAGGGCTTTCTGGAGTACCTTTTACATGAGGAAGGGTTACTTGCGCTAAAGGAAGGTTGTATCGACTTTTTCTATCCCATGCAGCCTCATGCGCTTCTGGATGTCGATAACTCGGGACATGCCCGTGGTATCAACCCATGCGTGAAACACGCTGTCATTTACCGGATACAGCATGATTCCATGCTGACGCGGAGTACTATGTCCACTTCCAGGTATATACCCATCCACAACTTTAAAACCGTCGCGATACTTTTCCGCGTCGCGGATGCTGGGAAATGGATAGGTGTACCCACGTGCAGACGGCATGCCGTGATACCAGGATGTGGAATCCATCCACCGGTCGTACAGCGCAATCTCTTCTGGTGTGGGCATAATCAGCGAAGGCGCTATGCCCACAGCGCCTTCGCTGTTCGGGTCCGGCTTTGTCCCGCACCCCTCGATCACGAGCAGCGCGGCTATTGCGGCGATGATGAGAATGGTGGTTTTCATGGCGGTCTCCTCAGTGTGCGGCGTAGCGCCGTGCGAAGTCAATGTAATCGTTCGAGACGGGAATGTGGTAAATCTTCGGGCGAAAATCAAGCAGGTTCACTTCCAGCATGTAAATGGGAGTACCTTCCACTCAATCAAGGTATCGTGGCGCTCGACAACGCGATTATTGCGATACGCCACGCCAACGGTGGACTCAGCAACGCCATTCCATAGGAGCGGACAAAATTCAAGACTGGTACTATTCAGGGACTATGTCTCCAAAGTTGGAGTCGCTGTATTTGACGGCATGCAGCTTCCTGCGTTTCCCAATGGGGGCGATTGATAGTCAACAAAGTCTCGACGGCGACCTCCACTGTATATATAAATGTTGGCGTATGCACCCACGATTGAATCGTGCTAATAATATCTCGGCTGAGGCCACAATTGGATGTTGGTAGATATACTGAACTCGTTGAATTCGATGGTCATTGAGCCGACTCTCTTCATTTTGTCTCTCTCGCATCTTCTTGCACCTCCCAGAATACAAGCCCCTGATCGTCATAGGAATTGTGGAAGATGAATGTGTTCTGCTTCCACCGCTCAACATACCTGAAATTGCGATCAGTTGCTATTTGATACCTAAGGATCGTAACGGCTACTCTTTTACCGTCGTGGTTGTACACTCGCCCGTAGCGTCTACTGGGTTCCCCGAACATCCGTTTCACCTCGGACTCGGACATTCCCAATCTAAGATTTAGGATGTTCTCATCGGTAAACGCGTTCTTGACCTTCAGCGTACGCTGTGAGATTGGATGTATGCCACATGATGAAAGAACGAGGAGTGATGAGATGAAAATAATCCGCGCAGCCATGGGTTAATCCTTCTTCTTCAGTATCTCTTTGAAGTACAAATCGTTGTAGTACGGCTCAAAATCTACGTAAATTCGTTCCAATGCCGGTTGAGGAACCACGACAACGGTAGGCTCATCAGGAGACTCGATACTTGTAACCACGAATACGACATGAGGGAACACGCCATCCTTCGAGGGGAAAAACAAGGTTGGATCATACTGATAGAAACCATATCGAGCCATGTCCTCTCCGTAATAGACCGCAGCACTGCTATTTTCTGGCACTGGCATCTGAAGAAACGGCATGCTTCTGTTGATTTCCTCACAATATTGATCATTTACATACAATTTTGCGTCTTTGAAGTCGGCCTTGTACTCCATTTTATACGCACCTTGGTAGGTCTGGTGGTTAATACCAGCCGCAAACGCCCCAAGCGCATTTGCAATGGCGCTTCCAGTGGTGACTCCAGTTTCTGGGTAGAAGTAGACATTCACCACGGGATCGAGATTTCCGGTATTACCGCGCCACCCCTGCATGTCATCGAAGAAATCGTATCTTTCACCGCCTTCAGCAGATCCTTCCATCTCTCTCTCGATACGACCCTGAGTCACAACAGCTTCACCGCCCTTCTTCATTGCGTATTCCATTGGTGGCGTGGTGAAGAATATCTTAAAAGCACCTGTATTCGTCTGGCCGGTAATGGAGTAAAAATCGGGGTCTCGCTCCTCACTCACTGCGCTCCACACCAATTCCTCAACGGGATACACTTCACTCGGCATCACAGGGTACAGAATAAACGGCGGTGGCTCATGATCTGGATGCTCACACATGGCGATTGCATCCTCAATCATCTTGGAAGCTTGAGTGATGACGACGCTCCCCGCCACCCCTGCACCAGTTCCATCCGTGTCCAGAAACGTGTTCACTGCTATGACTTGACCATCGAGATTCAGCATCGGGCCACCAGAGTTCCCGTGATTGATGTTCACATCACTGATGATCACGTCTCGCTTCACTTTGCTCACGATTCCAGCAGTTACAATTCTTATCTGGCTCAGGGGACTACCAATGGCGAGGACTCTTTCGCCTTCGTAGGCGATGGGTTCTGCCTCATCGAATAGTACAAGTGGATTGAGGTGCGCAACCGCCTCTGGTGCGACTTGCAGGATTGCAATATCGAGTACCTTGTCGATAAATATCGGTAGCCCCGGCACTTTCATCGTATCATTGATCTGAACGCGTAGCTTCACAGATCCTGCAATAACGTGGGCATTCGTTACAACAAGGCCAAACTTGTGAATCAGAAAACCGCTCCCAGAACCCATGTCACCCTGAATCGTGAAAACACCGTCTCGGTATTTCTGAAAGATTTTCGCTTCATCTGAAATCGATCTTTGTGCCGTCAAATATGAAGACGCAACTAGACCAAACAGTATACAGATCAGCGATTTACGCATAATCGATCTCCTTGAAGAGCATATCTCCACTAATTGAAGCCCTATGAGTGCGATTGAGATTTGATGTAATTCGTACCTGCATAAAGACGGTGCTTGGCTTTGACTCCCCACCACAGCCCGGCACAATGAGGCGAGGCGTGCGGGTCTTTGACTCGGTATAGTCCACCATTGGCACTCCACTGACTCTGGCTTGACACAAACCTCATCGATGCCACCGGAAGTTTTTAACCGTAATCCTTCTGGGACACATTTGAGGGGTGTATTCGTTGAGAAGAATGTACGAGATCAGGATGCTATTGGCAAGTGGATAGTGCACCATGTCCAGAATCTCCATGCCGGGCTTGCGCATATTCCGACAGCTGCTCTGTCGTCATCCAGCAACAAAATTAATGGTATTCGCTGGAAAGCAATTGAGTTATCCCGACGAACGTCGGAACATCACCTGTCGGAACATCACCCACGCCCACCTTGTCTTTCACGACAATTTTGGCTAATTTCAGCCATTGTTGCGGTGGCGGCGATGGGCTGGAGGCCGAGGAAGATGGTGGTTGGTCGGCATGAGGTGCCCGGGTTTTTTGTGTAATTGGCTGCGCGCTGCGACGGAGTGCTTGCATCGCCGGCAGGGGATTGAGTAATGAACTATGTCAAGTCCAAACAGCGCGTGGCCGATCACGGAGAGGTTTTTACTCCGCCGTGGATGGTGGAGGCTATGCTCAACCTTGTGAAGGGCGAGACGGAGCGCATTGACGCGCGCTTTCTGGAGCCGGCGTGCGGGAGTGGCAACTTCCTCGTCCGCATCCTGCAACGGAAGCTCGCCGCTGTAGAAGTCAAGTTCGGGAAGTCCGACTTCGAGAGGCGGCATTACGCTCTTCTGGCTGTGATGTGCACCTATGGAATCGAACTGCTGGAGGATAATATCGCCGAGTGCCGCGCGAATATGCTGGAGATCCTTGCCGACTATCTGAACGTGGGGGAGGCGGACGATATCTATTGGGCTGCTTCCTATGTGCTGTCGCAGAATCTTGTGCACGGCGACGCGCTGAAAATGCGCAGCAGCGACGATCAGCCCATCACCTTTGCGGAATGGGGCTATCTCGGCAAGGGCAAATTCCAGCGTCGCGACTTCCGCCTGCACGATCTCGCCATGTCGTCGGCCTTCAGTGCGGAGGATTCGCTCTTCGCCCACCTTGGCAAGCACGAAATCTTCACGCCGACGCGGACCTATGCTCCGATGACGGTGCGTGAGCTGGCCGCCGCAGCTGGTGGTGCCGCGAAGGAGGTCGTATGAGCGCCCAGGCAAGCTTCGCGCTCCGCGGTCGCAACCCGGATGTGCTGACCTGCATTGCGAATCTCTCCAACGACGAAGTGTTCACGCCGCCGGAGTTTGCGAATAGAATGCTGGACACGCTGGCCGAGGCCTGGGCGGCGGCCAACGACGGCGCGAATATCTGGGCGGACAAGACGGTGCGCTTCCTCGATCCGTGCACCAAGTCCGGCGTCTTCCTGCGCGAGATCACCATCCGCCTCAACAAAGGCCTTGCGGCCGAAATCCCTGACCTCGAAGAGCGCGTCAATCACATACTGACCAAACAGGTGTTCGGCATCGGGATTACGCAGCTCACGAGTTTGCTGGCGCGGCGCAGCGTGTATTGCTCGAAGCATGCCAAGGGCAAGCACTCCATCGCCAAGGGCTTTGCCAGCGACGCGGGCAATATCTGGTTCGAGCGGCTCGAGCACACGTGGATCGGGGGAAGGTGCAAATACTGCGGTGCAGGCCGCTCCATCTTCGACCGAGCCGACGGCCTGGAAACCCACGCCTACGCGTTCATTCACACCGAAAACATCAGAACTCGACTTGCCGAGATCTTTGGAGGCGATATGCAGTTCGACGTGATCATCGGAAACCCGCCGTATCAGTTGGCGAGTGACGGCGGTACACGGGATATCCCCATCTACAACAAGTTTGTGGAGCAGGCGAGGAAGCTCGAACCTCGCTATCTCTTGATGGTTATCCCATCTCGGTGGATGGCGTCTGGTCTCGGACTGAGCGATTTCCGCAAGACCATGCTCGAAGACAAACGTATCTCAAGACTGGTGGACTACGAGCGCATGGATGAAGTTTTCCCGGGCGTGGATTTTGAGGGCGGCGTGTGTTATTTCCTTTGGGATCGTGATCATGCGGGCAAATGTGAATTCACCACAGTCAGTGCCGGAGAAGCTATCGGACTTATCGCGCGCGATCTGGACGAACACGACATCCTCGTCCGCGACATTCGAGGTTTGGACATTCTTGAGAAGGTGCGTTCGGCAAACGAGCCGTCGATTATTGAAATACTGTCCGCAGACAAAGAATTCGGTTGGACCTCGAATTTCGACGGATTTCACCAAAGCAAAAAGCCGACGGATATAGCGCTTTACTACTCGCGTGGCGGCAAACGGCTTGTCGGCGGCATCCCACGCAAGCATGTCACCAAAAGTTCGAATCTCATAGATACGTGGAAGGTGATGACTCCAGCGGCTTATGGTGAGCGAGGGGCACGGCCTGCGATGGTGCTTGGACCAAGCTTTATCGCTGAATCACCATCAGTTTGCACGCAGACCTACCTGTTCTTCTACGTGTCCTCCATGAATGAGGCGGAAAGCCTTCAAAGCTACCTACAAACTCGTTTCTTCCGCTTTCTGGTGTCACTACGGAAAATCACCCAGCACGCAACTCGCGCAACCTACACGTGGGTTCCACAGCAAACGTGGGATCGCGTCTGGACGGACGAGGCGCTCTACAAGAAATACCGCCTGAGTAAAATCGAGATCGCTCACATCGAGGCCAGCATTCGTCCGAAGGCCAGCGACGATGAGTAAGTCCATCGAAGAAATTCTTGCAGTCAAGCCGCAAGCCCGGCCGCGCATTTACGCCTATTCCATTGCCGACGAGGCGCATGCGGGTCTGCTCAAGATTGGGCAGACCACACGTGATGTGAAGCTGCGCGTGGCCGAGCAACTCAAGACCGCCGCGATCAAGAACTACACGATCGAAGTGGACGAGTCCGCCGAGCGCAAAGACGGGAGCATCATCAGTGATCACGAACTGCGCGCGGCATTGGTCAAGAAGGGCTTCGAGAGCGTCGAACTCGAATGGATGCGCTGTACGGTCAAGGACGTGCGCACCGCGCTCGCGGAGCTGCGCAGCGGGGAGCGCTATACCGGCACGCATCACCAGACCTTCGAGATGCGGCGCGAGCAGGCCGAGGCCGTGGACAAGACGCACGCCTACTTCCACTCCATCTGGAAGGAGGACATGCACGCCGTGCCGCGCTTCCTCTGGAATGCGAAAATGCGTTTCGGCAAGACGTTCACCACCTATCAGCTCGCAAAAAAGCTCGGCGCCAGGCGCGTGCTCGTGGTAACGTTCAAGCCCGCCGTCGAGGATGCGTGGCGAAGCGACATCGAAAACCATGTGGACTTCGATGGCTGGCAATACCTCTCCCGCAGTTCCGACGGCGATCCGCGGAAGATCAGCCCGCGCAAGCCCGTCGTGTATTTCGGCTCCTTCCTGGACTTGCTCGGCCGCGACGCGGCGGGGAATATCAAGCCCAAGAACGAGTGGATACACAAGGTGGAATGGGATCTCGTGGTCTTCGACGAATACCACTTCGGGGCATGGCGTGAGAAGGCCAAGGAACTGTTCGAGGGCGAGGAAGAAAGACTTACTCGACTGGAGGCCAGGCTCGACGACACCGAGCGCATCAGGGAGCGAATCGCCGACTTGCAGCAACCATTGGAGAATGAGTCAGAATTCCTGCCCATCACCGCCAAGGCCTATCTCTACCTTTCCGGCACGCCGTTCAGGGCGCTGGCCACGGGCGAGTTCATCGAGGAGCAGATCTTCAACTGGACGTACACCGACGAGCAGCGCGCCAAGGAAGCCTTCGCCGCCAGGAATCCCGGCCAGTGGAATCCCTACGGCGCGCTGCCGCAGATGCGTCTGCTTACCTACCAGATGCCGGACGAATTGCTCGCGATAGCGAGCGCCGGGGAGTTCGACGAATTTGACCTCAACGCCTTTTTCGAGGCCTCGGGCACGGGCGCCAGGGCGCAGTTCAAGCACAAGAACGACGTGCAGAAATGGCTCGACATCATCCGCGGCGGCTATGCGCCCAAGGCGGTCGAGTATTTGAAAACCGGCACGCGGCCGCCGTTTCCGTATTCGGATGTGCGCCTGTTGCCGTACCTTCAGCATTCGTTCTGGTTTTTGCCCAACGTGGCCGCTTGCCATGCGATGGCGAAGCTGCTGGCCGAGAAGCAGAATACGTTCTGGCACGACTACGAGGTGGTGGTCGCCGCCGGTGCGTCCGCGGGCATTGGACTGGATGCGCTGCCCCCGGTGCGCAGGGCCATAGGCAGCGGCTTCGAGAGCAAGACCATCACGCTCTCCTGCGGCAAGCTCACAACGGGCGTCACCGTGCCGCAGTGGTCGTCCATACTCATGTTGCGCAATCTCAAATCGCCGGAGACCTA
>DAOSDL010000014.1:0-99220 GCA_035362335.1 Bacteroidota bacterium | reverse complement strand
ACCGGGCGAAACCCGAGGCCCCACCTTGGCAATTCATTGAATATCTCAGCCGATGTCACAAAGCAAATTCCGATGTCCCAACCTTGGCTATTCACTGAATACCTCCAGCACCCTGGCCTTGCATGTGCACGGATCCCGCAACCGTGGCTATTCTGCTCTGAAAGTAGTCCCGCTGCCTGCATCATGCTCATCTGCACGGTGAGGAGTTGAGTAAAGAGTGAAGAGTAAAGTTTGACAGTCGTCTGGAGCCAACCCGTACTCCCCGCCGCCACCGCAGGCGATGTACACCGATCCGCGTCGCTGCTGACAGCGGGCGTTAGCGTTGTTCCCTGCAGTCCATTTGCTCGGATCCTCGTGGACTTCCACGATTCATCTGTGCTAATCTGCGTGAAATCTGTGCAATCTGTGGTTTTAAAACTCTGCCGATCCGCTCCGACAGTAATCAAGGCACCTGCACCATTTTCAGTCTCCCGGGTGTGACGAAGCCATATGAACGACTGTGAATACACCAACCGCCTGCACACCGTGTCCGGAGACGTGGTCCAAGATCTGGCGGAAAGCCTGAGGATTATTCAGCAAAAACAGCGTGGGACGCGAAGTTGACCCCCGCGTCCCACGCCTGCTCAAGGCTTCTCGTCCTCGACGGAAATGCTCGATACTCTATGGACGATTCACCGTCACCGAAAGCGAAGGTACATCGTTCGCACCACTATTGTAACTGAAGCCACTGCCACTCAGGCTGGTCACACTCATGGAAACACTCGCCGTATTGCTGCGAAGACGCGCAGTGGAGAGTGTGACCTGCCCGGAGGAGTTGGTCACTCCGCTCACAGTGCGTCCGCCGAGATTGCCAGTGACCGTGACACCCGACACCGGCGAATGCGAGGAGTTGTGTACGGTCACCAACAGCTTGCCATACCAGTTGTTACTGTTGCCCGTGGTGTATCCACTGAGCGCACCCACATGCACCGCCACAAGAGTGCTCTGCGTCGTCGCGCTGGCGGTGTTGCTGTATGCACTGTTGCCGTTGCTGTTGTAAGCATACACCCGGTACGCGTACGTGCTGCCCGAGGGAAGACCGGTGTTGCTGTATGTCGTCACATTCGCTCCCAGCGTGACAAGCAGTGACCACGTGGTCCCGCCATTCGAACTGCGCTCGATCTTGAAACCCGTTTCATCGTTCGCGTTATCAGTCCAGCTCAACGCGATGGCGGAGGAACTCGTTGCCGTCGCGGATAACCCTGTGGGCGCGGATGGTGGCGGCGTGACCGGACCGGTGATCAGGCTGTACAGCAGCAAATTCGGCGAGCCTGTACCAAGGCTGCTCAGCACACCGGCCGTGGCATTGCCGAGAATCGCATTGCTCACCTGCGTCGGTGTCGCGGTGGTGTTGGTCTGGAGGAACAACGCTGCCACACCCGCCACATGCGGCGATGCCATGGAGGTTCCATCCCATGAATCGTAGCTGTTGTTCGCATCGTTCGTGCTGCTGTAAATGCTCGAACCGGGCGCGAAAATATCCACGCAGCTTCCATAGTTCGAGAACCATGAACGCACATCGCCGCTCGTGCTTGCCCCGACGGTGATGGCACTCGGAGCGTTGGCAGGAGAGTAATTGCAGGCGTTTGCGTTGCTGTTGCCCGCAGACACCACAAAGGTCACACCAGCGGCAATCGCGTTTTCCACAGCGGTGACAATGCTGGAGGAGTTTCCTCCGCCCAACGACATGTTGGCCACGGCGGGTGAGATGTGATTCGCCGCAACCCAGTTGATTCCAGCCACGACTCCGCTGACCGTCCCGCTGCCGTTGCAGTTCAACACACGCACCGCCACCATCGTGGCACCTTTGGCCACTCCCACACTCGCGCCGCCGACGGTTCCCGCCACATGCGTACCATGACCGTCACAGTCGGATGCGTCGGCATCGTTGTCCACGAAATCGTAACCGCTGACCGCGCGACCGCCGAATTCCTGATGCGAGAAACGGATGCCCGTGTCGATGATGTACACGCGCACGCCGCTGCCGGTGTTTTGATAACTGTAAAGAAAGTCCAGCGGCAGAGTACGCTGATCAATGCGATCGAGCCCCCAACTCGGTGGATTACTCTGGTTGTTCTTCGTAACAATCGCATCGGCTTCAACAAATGCGACCATGGGATTGCGTCGAATCCCTTCCAAGGCTGGCGCGGGGATGGTGGCGGCGAAGCCCTTCAACGCGTGATGATACCGGTAATGCACACGCGCGCCGCTGTCGCGCACCAGGCGATCGATGGTTCCGTCCACGTCGGATACGGCATCGTGAAACACGACGATGTAGCGCCCGCGTACGTCGGGTTGATCCGTGGCGCCTTTCTCGATCGCGGCAGCTCCGGGTGCCGTGGGTTGCAGGGCGTCGGGATTGTCGCTGCATGCCGCGAACACAAGCAGCAGCGCTATGACAAGGGAACTGCGTCCTTGCATGGGAACCTCCAGGGGGTGTGGATGTTGCTATGCACGAATTTCGGCGAATTTTGATGAAATAGCAATGGTCAATGAGAAAATTGTGCAACCGCATCGACAGGCCATTTCGGGGCAACACGACGTCGTATCCGGGTGCATTCTCCATCATTCACCCGGGCGAACACCTGCCACGGAAATATCGCAGGCTTCTGCAACTCGGACACTGTGGACTCGTATGCGTGCTATCGCCACAGTTGATGGATTTATCATGAAGTTTCGCTCGTACCTCCTGCTTTCCACGCTCACCGCTTTCGCCATCCTCTTCCAAATCGCACCGGCCTTCGCCGGCGAACTCAAGGGTCCATTCATCAAAGGCATTGTCGTGGATGCCAAAGCCAAGCGCCCACTGGCCTACGCGAACGTGGTGTTGAAAAATGAAAGTGATGGTTCCCTCGCCGCCGCCACGGTTAGCGGCGAAACGGGAGAGTTTCTCCTGAGCTCCGTCCCTGCGGGACGCTACACGCTCACCATCAGCTTCATCGGCTATCAGAAAAAAAATATCGGCGAAATCGCCGTGAGCAGCGAAACCACGCAGCTCGATCTCGGTACCGTCCATCTGGAAGAGAATGCCGTGGACATGGGCGAAGTGCAGGTGAACGCGGAACGCGCGCCCGAGGAATTCCACCTCGATAAAAAAGTCATTCGTGTCAACCAATCCCTCCACGCGCGAGGTGGCAACGCCATCGATGTGCTGCGCGAACAACCTTCCGTACGCGTGGATGAAAACGACAACGTGACCTTGCGCGGCAGCGGTAATTTCACCGTGCTCGTCAACGGCCGCCCGAGTGCCTTTCAGGGTTCGGATGCTTTGCGCCACATCCCCGCCAATACCATCGAGAGCATCGAATTGATGACCAATCCCTCCGCGAAATACGAGGCCGAAGGCGCCGCGGGCATCATCAACATCGTGCTGAAGCAGGAAGAGCGTGACAACACCAGCGCCATCGTCAACGTCGGTGCCGGCACTCGCGACAAGTACAACACCGATGGCTCGCTGAGCTGGAACAGCGGCGGCACCAAGCTCACTGTGGGAGCCGATTACCGCAGCATTATCTACCATCAGGTGCAGGATGTGGACCGCAACACCTTCATTCCTACTGGTACCATTGTCAACACCACCGATCTCCGTCGGCGTGATCGCAGGAAACAACTCAACCTGCGCGCCGGGCTCGAGCAGCAGTTCAGTCCCGAACATGCGCTGAGTCTCACGCTCAGCGGTGGAGATATCGGCACACCCCGCTCCTTCACCTTCGATGTGCACAATGTGTCGCCGAGCGAGGAGCTGTATCAGCGCATTCAGAACAGTTTCGACTTGAAAGCACAGTTCTACTCCGGCTCGCTCGCCTACATGTTCAAACCCATTCCGGGAAAACGCGAAATCACTCTGGAAGGCAGCTACACCACTGTTGACGCTCCGTATTCGCAATACACCGAGGAAGCCGTCACCGATGCGAACTTCGGCGCTCGCGATCCCGAACCCGTGACGAGCTACCTCAAAACGCAGCTCGACCGTTATGAATACCGCGTCAAATTGAACGTCATGGAAAAATTCTCCGAGCTGAGCACGCTTGAAGCGGGTCTGCAAACGGACTACTCCTCGCGCCTCTACGATGTGGAAAGCCGCCTGCTCGATTGGGAATCCGTCAACTGGGTGGACGATCCGCTGCTCAGCAATCGCTTCGATTTGACCAACTTCGTGCACGCGGCTTATGCCACCTACACCAACGTGATAGCCGAGGCCCAATTTCAACTCGGCTTGCGCGCCGAGTACATGGACCGCCTTCTCACGCAGCGTACGCTCGGACAGGATTTCAGCTACGAACAACTGGATTGGTTTCCCAGTGCCAGTGTCTCGAGAAAATTCGGAGATCACCAGTTCCAGGCGAGCTACAGCCGCCGTATCAGCCGACCGTATGAAAACATGCTCAATCCCTTCCCGTATTACACCGATCGCTACCTGAGTTCATCAGGCAATCCCCGCCTTCTGCCCGAATACACCGATGCGGTGGAATTGAATTATCAGAAAATGTTCGGCACTGTGTACGTTTCCGTGCAAACCTATCTGCGAGACGCCTCCAATTCCAGTTGGCAATCGCAGCGAGCCGACAGCACCGGCCGAATGATTCAGACCTTTGAGAACTTCGGCGGTTCCACCTCGATCGGAAGTGAGATTTCCGCCAGTATCCGGCCGGCGGCATGGCTGCGACTGGATCCCAACGTGAATCTCTTCCATCAACGCATTGAAGGAATGGCCGTCGGCCAGAGTTTCGAGGATGACGCGTTCCGTTGGACCGCCCGTCTCACTGCTACAGTGAACGCGAGTGCGAGTACGCGGCTACAGGTCACCGGCATGTACATCAGCCGCGATATCGATCCTCAGAGCGAAACCGATCCTCTGTTTTACCTGAGCGTTTCGGCCCGGCAGGAATTGTTCGATCGGCAACTCGCCATCACCTTGCAGGCGAACAATCTCCTTCGCACCTCCTACTACACCATCGCCGCCGCCGGTGCCAATTTCCGTAACTCCTTCGTGATCAAACCCGAAGTGCCCATGGTCAATCTGTCGCTGAGCTGGAATTTCAACAACTTCCGTCGGCAGGACAGGCAGAACGAAGGTGTCGACGTGCAAGTGGGCGTCTGACCCCATGTTCCGCGCAGGGAGTACTCTCCTCCCCTGCGCAACACGGCGCGCTTCCGTCATCGCTGTTTGATGGCGGAGCGCGCCGTGCGTTTACCTGCACCAAAAGCTTGCGCACGCAGCGGGCTTATCCGTAGCTTGCCGAAGCACATGGAGTTCCGTGGTGAACACAACTTTTCTTGAGCAATACAACCATGGCCTCGATCTCCTCGCGACGGGACACGATGTGGACCGCGCCGAACTGCGGCTGCGCTGGCTCAGCATGGAGTCGCGTGCGGCTTCCGTTCTTCCCGGTCACGCCAGCCACGCCGAGGAGAACAACGGGGAATTCGTCGCGGAGTGGGACGCACTCGCGGGTATCCCGCCCGAGCGCAGCGAGGAAACGCTGCGCCGGCCCGATGCGCTGATCGAGGAAAACCTGCACTTCCGTTGTCCCTTGCTGCTTCCAGCGGATAGCGCACCCCGGGGTCTGATTATTCTGCTCAACGGATTGAACGAGCGGAGTTGGGACCGCTACCTGCCCTGGGCGCTGCGGCTGCTCGGACTCACGGGTCGTGCGGTACTGGTGTTTCCGCTGGCCTTTCATCTCAATCGCGCACCCTCCGCCTGGGCCGATCCTCGGCGTATGACGCGCCTCTCGGCCGAACGCCGCGCGCTGCACGAAGGGATCACCGCATCCTCACTGTCCAACGCGGCCCTCAGCGCGCGCATACAGGCGCTGCCGCAGCGCTTCCTGTGGTCGGGCGTGCAAAGTCACGAGGATGTGCGGGATTTCATACGCGCGTTGCGGAGTGGCGCCTGGCCGGATCTCGCCGCCGATCTGCGTGTAGACTTTTTTGGCTACTCCATCGGTGCCTTTCTCGCTTTGATCATGCTTATGGCCGATACGGACGCTTTGCTCGCGCACAGCCGCCTATTGGCCTTCAGCGGAGGTGCCGCGTTGGACGGCATGGCGTTGACCTCGCGCTACATTCTCGACAGCGCTGCTCACGAAGCATTGCTGCGCTGCTTCATTTCCGACTTCGAGGCGACGATGCGCAACGATGCACGTGTGGCGGGCGTGTTGTCGGGAGGCCACTCCGCCGGCGCGGCATTCCGGAGCATGTTATCCGCGAATGATGGCGCTGCGGAACGCCTCGCCATGCTCGCTCCCATCGCTCAGCGCGTGCGGGCTATCGCGCTCACCCGCGACGAGGTGATGCCGCCCGATGCCGTGCGCGCTACGCTGTGCCCGGGTAATGCAGTTGCTGTGGATATGCGGGAACTGGATTTTCCCTATGAATACTCACACGTCCATCCCTTCCCTCTCCTTCCTGCGGTGGAAGCGGAAGTGGAGCGCGCCTTTGACGCTGTCATGACGCTTACCGCCGAACATTTCGCCTAGCGCCTCTTCGTGATCAGCCATTGAACCGGCATCACCGCGCAGTGACATGCCAATGCATAGCGGGAAAATCGCTAGCTTGTGCCGACAGCTTCCTTCATGCTTGGATGCGCACATGGGATACAATCGAGATTATCACACATTGCAGTCGCTGCTGGATTCCGGAGGCGATGAACGCCTGTCGTTCGATAACGTGCATCTCCGTCAGATTCACATGGCGTCTCAGGCCACCGAGGTACTGCCAGGGGGAGCGTCGCAATCCTGCGTCTCACATGGCCTGCGTTTCGACGCGACTGCGGGGTCTGCGAGCGCCGCACACTTCCAGCCCAGCGATGGGAGTCTGCAACTGCCCGACTGCGACGTGGAGAGCAATGTCCGCTTTCGCTGCCCAGTACTATCGCCGGCGGCGGGACGCGCCGATGGACTGATCATTCTCCTGCACGGCCTGAACGAAAAGCGCTGGGAGAAATATCTGCCCTGGGCCAAACGTCTGGTGGAGTTGACCGGCAAGGCCGTGCTCCTCTTCCCCATCGCCTTCCATATGACGCGCACGCCCATGGCGTGGTCCGACGCGCGACGCATGGCCCGCGTGTCGGCCGAACGGCGCGCGGTCTTCCCCACCATCGCCGAATCGTCGCTCGCCAACGCGGCCATCAGCACACGTATATCGCAAATGCCGCAGCGCTTTTTCTGGTCGGGACTGCAATCCTACGAGGATGTGCTCGCCGTCATCCGCCTCGCACGCGGCGGGGGCATCGCCGAAGTGTCAGCGGATGCGCGCGTGGATTTCTTCGCCTACTCCATCGGTGCCTTTCTTTCGGAAATTCTCCTGATGGCAGCCGAGGAAAGCGTCCTCGCCTCCTCCCGGCTCTTTCTGTTCTGCGGGGGACCCACACTGGATCGCATGTATCCCACCTCGCGCTACATTCTCGACAGCGAAGCCACCATCGCGATGTACGCGCTGTTCAACGAACATCTCGAGGCGGAATTCCGCCGCGACCCGCGCCTGGCGCACTATTTTGGCGGCAGCCATCCGGCCGGCGTGTGGTTTCGCAGCATGCTCACGCACAACGTGTTGCGCGAGCGACGCGAGCAACGCTTTCGCGAAATGGCTCCGCGTCTGCGGGCGGTGGCGCTGTTGCGCGACACGGTCATTCCACCCGGCGAAGTCCTCAATACTCTGCAAGGGAGTTTTCGCGACATCCCCGTGGAGGTGGACGTGGTGGATTTCGCCCATCCCTACACGCATGTGCAGCCCTTTCCACCAACCTCGACGCATGAAGCGGAAGTTGAGGTCGCGTTCGAACAGGTGATGGAAGCCGCCGCGCGGCATTTCACCTGAGACAGCGCCTTCGGCGCGAACGGGTTCGCACACATTGACGAACGAACGAAGGCATGCCGCGGCATGCCTTCGTGTGCTTCAGTGGGAACGTCTTGTACGAGTCTACACTCCGACCACGCACTAACCCTGCGCGGGACGAACAGGGATGCAGATGTCCACGATATGCTTGCGTTCGGGATGCGTGGACGGATCGTTTCTGCCGATCTCGAAACTGGGACCGTCGGCAGGTTCATAGCCGCTGTCGGGCAACCAATTGCCGCACAGCGCATCCCAGGCCTCGCCGTACTGTGTTGCGTCGATTTCGAAGCGCGCCACCGCGTAGCTTCCCGCGGGAATGCTCATCGCGCCGATCTCTCCGTCCACAGGCGTGCCGGCGGGTACAGTCACGCAAACGCTTGTGCGCAGCTTGTCCTGATCGGTGATGTTGGGATCGTCGTGGTAAATGGTGATGAATTCCGATTGCGGGCCGATCAGCCCGCGTGGACCGGCCCAGCGGCCGAGTCTGCCGAACAGATCCATGAACAAGGCTTCGTTGCCCGCGTAGGGTCCGATGTGACGCACATAGGCGACATGCTTTTCCGGAAACCGCTGCACGCTGACATTGAGAGGAAGTGTGGATGACATGGCGAAACTCCTGATTGATTGATGGTCAGGAGCAATATCGTCTGTGGCGATCACGCCGTCGTTGCACATGTTGCCGATCATGTTGCCGTTCTTGCCAAGCATGGTGCGCATCTTGCTTTCGGGCACATGCTCTCCCTGCCGCGGCGTCTCGGCGCTGCTTCGCCACTCGCTGGCGGTCATGCCGGTGGCTTCGCGAAACGCCCGGGCAAAGGTCTGCGATGCGGAAAATCCACAATCCAGCGCGATCTCGGTAACGCTGCGCGAAGGATACGCCCGCAACTGCATCATCGCCCGCTCGATGCGTACGCGTGCGATGAAGCGGTTGAGCGTTTCTCCCACCATGGCGTGAAACACCCTGTGAAAATGCCACGGAGAAAAATGCGCGAGCGCCGCCAGCGTTTCGAGCCGAAGATCCTCAGCCAAATGCGCGTCGATGTAATCCAGCACGCGATTCATCCGCGCGACGTATTCGCGCCGTGACGCCGAACCACCCGCCGTTAGCCGATACCCCACCGCTGTGCTCATACAAGTATCCTCGAGGTGCATTGATCGACACGGAATCGTCCTTCCGCAGCTCCGGATGGACAATTGGAACACCCGGCGCAGGGATCATCCTTCACGCATGAGGCAAGCGCCTCCGTGATTCGGCGCACTAACTGCTCTGAAAATGGTCTCGCTACCTGCATCATGCTCATCTGCACGGTGATGTGTAAAGAGTGAAGAGTAAAGAGTAAAGTTTGACGGTAGTCGCAGGAGCCAACTCGTACTCCCGCCGCCACCGCAGGCAATGTCCGCAGATTCGTACCACTGTTGTCAGCGGGAGTTGGATTGTTTCATATGCGACGATTCGCTCGGCACCTCGCCAACTTCCACGATCAATCTGTGCTAATCTGTGTGATATCTGTGCAATCTGTGGTTTTGAAATTCTGTTGATCCGCTCTGATAGTAATCATGGCACCCGCACCGTTTTCATCCTCCCGTGTCTGACGAAGGAACATGAAAGATTGAAAGCAAGGTCGGAATGTGCCGCTTTCCCGCATCGCTTTTTTCCACCAGCTACACGCCGGTCGCGCACCTGCTCACAGCACGGAGTCAATGCGAACAGCAATCGTCGCCTTCGCGCGCGGCCACGGCCCACTCTGGACGCAACTTCAACCAGCGATCGCGCTCAAGTGTCATGGAGTGCAACATCCAGCGCTGCCGGCCGAACCGCCTCTCCACAGGCGCCTCGGCGGATGGCAAAAAGCCCACGCCGCCGTAACACGCCACCGCCGCTTCGTTGTGCTCGAATACGCGCAGCGACACGCTGTCCATGCGCAGTATATCGAACGCCGCAGTGCACAACAGCGCCACGAGTTCGCGGCCAAGTCCTTCGCCTCGGACCATCGGTGCGATGAGGACGTGAGCGAGTCGACAGTGTTTCGCTTTGTCATCGATACCGAACAGCGCCCCATGCCCCACGAGCATACCCAACTCGCGCGAGGAAGCGCTGTACACACGTCGCCCTGCGGGCGCCGCCTCGGTCGACGGGGGTGAGAGCAATTGCTCCGTGGTGATCGGATGCGTGAGATGCACGCCGCCGAATTCCGCCACCGCGCGCTTCGTGGGCAACCAGTCCACCAGCATCTCCGTGTGCGCGGGGTCGAATTCGTAGATGAACAACCGGGGCGAGGTGATGATTTTCATGGAGGAGAATCCGCGAGAGTGATGGAAAGACTAATGCGTGGACGGCGCTGGCAATTCACTACAGCGAATTATCCCGCCAGCCAAAGCATCCACAATGTACCAAGAAGCAGGGTTACCACGGTAACGGGAACACCAAGGCGCAAATAGGACAGAAATCCGACATGCACACCGCGTCCGCGCGCCGCTTCAACCACGATCATGTTTGCCACTGATCCCAGAATGGTGAGATTGCCCGCGAAGGTTGTCGCCATGGCGAGCGTGAGCCACAAGAGTGTGGGATCGGGCAGCGCACGGACCATGGGGGCCAGCAGCATCACCGCAGGCACGTTGGAAATCAGATTGCTGGCAAACAGGGATAGCAGCGCCAGGCCCGGAATTTCATCGACACCGAACGTCGTTGAAAAACCAAGCAATGCCTCGCCCGCGACGCCCTTGTGCAACGCGGCGGTGGTGATGAACAGGCCGACGAAAAACACCAGCAATGACCAGTCCAACTCGCGGAACACGCGCTCCGGCTTCAACCGCCGTGTCAGCAGCAACAACGAAGCGGCACCCAACGCCGCTAGCGATACCGGCATGCCCGCGATCAACGCAACGAGCATGATGCCGAGCGCGACGAGACTTTTTCTCAGCAGCGGCAGGTACACGCGTGGCCGGGGCAAGGCGGGAGCGGTCAATCGGCCGCGGCGGAATTCCTCGCGGAAGCCCAGCACCAGCATCCCGTGCAACAACAACATTCCGAGCAGCGACGGTACCAGCAAGGCGACTGTGAAGTCGATGAACCCGATACCCGAAGCCACGCCGATGATCATATTCTGCGGATTGCCCACGACCGTGGCCGCCGATCCGATATTGGCCGCCATCATCAATCCGAGCAGGTAGGGCAAGGGATTGCGTCGCAACGCCAACACCACATCCAGCAGCAGCGGTGTGAACATGAGCACGATGGTGTCATTGAGAAAAAGGCTCGACAATACTCCCGAGGCGAAGATGACGAGCAGCAGCAGTTGCCGTGGCGTTCGGGCAACGGAGAGAATGCGTGTGTTGAGTACGTGGAAAAATCCCGCGAGCCGCAAATTCACATTCACCACCATCATCGCGAACAGCAGCGCAATGGTGTGCGCGTCCACCGACTGTATGGCTTCGTCAAAGCTCAGTCCTCCGACGAGTACCACCGCCACGGCGCCGACGATGGCGATGGTGGCGCGGTTCATCCGCAGCACGGGAAAGCGCCCGGCAGCAACACCCATCAGGGTGAGTACAGCGATGGCAAGAGAAGCGATGTCGGTGATGGTCATGATCGGCGTTGGAACAACAGTCGGCACGCAGCGTGGGCGCTTGCGCAACGCCGCAATGTACGACGCGCGGGGGATTCCCCGCCACGCACTCAAACCTCCGGCTGCGACGTGCCTTTCGTGCGTTCGTTCGTGCTTGCATTCCCCGTGTCCGGCCGCGCTCCACGCGCGGGCGAGCCACCCGCATGCCGCACGGCTACCACTTCGAGTATGCCCGGCTGAGGCGACACCTGCAACTGTTGACAGATCAACTCGCGCTCGCGCTGCACGGCGCGGTAGCTGATGCCCAGCATGCGCCCGATGGTATGCGCGTCGCGTTCCTCCGCCATGAGGCCGAGTATGTCGCGCTGCGTCTCCGTCAATCCGCTCCACGTCCCTTCCTGTATCTCGCCGAAACCCTCGCAAGCATTGCACACACCGAGAAGTGGACAGATGAACGCCTTCCCCACCGCCGCCGAACGAATCGCCTGCACGATATGCCCGGGGTTGTCGTCGGAAAACAATACGGCATCCACCACCTGCAACAAACGATCCGAGAGGCGGTCCCTGCGACCGGGCGACAGGAGTAAGACCGTGCGCACCTGTGCTGCCTGCGCATCCAGCGCCTCGGCGAGCGAGAGGCCGTCGACGATCGGGAGAGTGTCCTCGATTACCGCCACTTGCGGTCGGGATGCAAGGATTTCCTCCAGCGCCGTCTGCCCATTTCCCGCTTCTCCCACCACGACGAGATCCAGAAATCCACGCATGCGCAGTTCAAGCGATGACTTGACCATCGGATTGGCGAGTGCGAGGAACACGTGGTGGGATGCAACCATGGACTCCGTTCCTTCCCGATACCTGCGACCGGGTGACTGGTGGAAGAATCACGTTCATGGATGCGTGCGAAGGCCCTGTATCAAGACCATACACACGACAGCACGACGCGGTATGTAGCTGAGAGTTAACGGAATGCAATCTAAAACGGATTTGTGGACAAGGCAAGTCCTCTTTTTCATCCCCATAGCCCAGTTCCCTTCGCCTGTCTTCGTCAGCAACAAAAAAGCATATCCAGCGCGCCTGTTTGTGTCACGCGAAACCTGCCTTTCTCGCGAACATTTGCCTGCAACAAGCAGCGGCTCGGCATCACATGGCGGAGATGGACGCAACCGACCGATAATCCGCCATACTCGCTCCGCGCCATCGCGGCAGGTTGCTTCTCCTTCTCAGATCTACACTTGGCCGGGAGGAAGCGTCGTCACCGTATGCTGCGCGCGCAGTTCCCACGTATCGGTCAGGTGCACATCGAACAGCAGCAGCACCGCGGAACCTTGGTAGCTGCGTTCGAAGCCGGCTTCCGAGAGCGAAACAGTCTCGATGGGACAGCGCCACAGCGCGGCGGGCGCGTCCCAGCGCAGTTCCGCCCGCCAGCCATCCCAGGCATTCGTCACCGCGAAAGCTTGTATGCCTTCGGATACTCCTTCGCTGCCGGCCTTGTTGTCGCTGCCCAGATCGGTGTTCTCGATTTCGTAATACTTGTCCGGCGCATCGCCGGCGAGGAGATTGTAATCGACTTCAATACAGAAACGCAGTGCAATCGGTGACTCAGCAAGATTATGCAGTGCGTAGCGCATTTCCACCGTATCGCTATCGGCGGTGAAGCGGAATTCTTTCTCCACACGCAGCGCATGCCGCACACCATCGCGCCATACGCCACCTTCACGCCAGAGTCGCACGACGGTGTTGCGCACGTCTTCATCCACGCTGAATTCGTAGGCCTGATTTGCGAAATCGCCCAACTCGTTATGGCGCGCCGCGCGGAATTGCGCCAGCGTGCTGTCCGCATCGAGCACGTGATCGATGAACATACCTCGGCGGTACCAGTCGTAGGCGAGATGCTCGTGCAGCCCTTCTTCCTTCGCTTCGATCACATCGTGTATGCTGCGGCTTTCGGCATCACCGTTGCCCGTCACCACCGCGTCGCGCACAAGGCGGTGATAGCCCTCCTCCCGCCGCGTCATCACATCGATGATGTTCATGGCACTGCGTTTGCTGTCGACCTCCACCACCTTGCCCCCGTCGGCGGGGGTGAACCACCACTGCTGCGAGGGCGTGTCCACGATGATGTCCGGGCGACCGTCGAGATCGGCGTCCCCGACCGTTGTCCGCACAGCATCGACTGATTCGATATCGTCGAGCAGCGCCTCGGCGCGCACGAGATTGCGAAATACCGTCGAGCGGATATGCGGCAAATACACGCCGCCGAACACGCCGTGCCAGTACGCACAGTTGCATTGGGCGGCGTAGAGGGCGTCGCGCGCTTCGACGTAACGCGTATCGCTTGTGACGGGCGCAAGAGCTTCGATGCGCGACGAAACACGCAGCATGTGCTTGTGCATCTGGTTGATTTCTGGATACTTCACCATGAAATTCCGCCAAAAGCCCCCGCGCACCAGGGATCGAAACGCGCCCCACTGTCCTCGGGCGGTGAGTTCCTTCTTGAACGATTCATAGCGCTGATAGCCCGCCGCCGTGGGCAACGACCAATGCATCATTTCCTCGTACGAAGCGTCGGGAAGATACAGGCGTCCGCGCGGCGCGTGAGTGCGCAGCACCTCGCCGAGATGCGCGGTATGCAGCCATGAGCGGTTGCGCGACAGCGCCTCGAAGAAACGACGCAGCCAACCGCCCGCCCACACGTGTTCGAACGTGCGTGGCCAGAGACCGAATTTCTCACCGTCGTCGCCGTACACGGCCACCGCATCGGGCGTGGTCGAGGCGAGACGATACAACCAGGCGATCGCTTCCTCGGGTGCGGCGAAGGGAATGAGATAGCGCAGACGTTGATTGATGGGGAACAGCGCCATCGCTCGCCCCTGGTCCTCCGTCATGTAGTAGCCATGCAAATCCTGCTCGGCCACGCCCGCGTACAGGAAGTGGCTGTCATCGAGCAAGGTGCATTCATACCCCGCTTCGACAATGTCCGATGCGAGCGATTGCTCCCAGATACGCTCCGCCAGCCACATCGCTCGCGGCGCGCTTCCGAATCGATCATCGATCCAAGCGGACAATTTTCTCATCTGTCCGATGCGATCCGCTCTGGGTATGGCTGCCAGCACCGGTTCGTGAAACGCTCCGCCCAGCATTTCCACCTGGCCCCGCTCCACCAGGGCCGCGAGCAGTTCCAGCAGGCGTGGATCGTTGCGCTCCAGCCAGTCGAGCAGGATGCCGGTGAAATGCAGACTGACCTTGACTTCGGGAAAGGAACGCAGCAAGCGCAGGAACGGGGCGTAGGATTTCTCCGTGGCCTCGGCGAACACGCTGTCGAAATTTCCCTCGGGTTGATGATTGTGCAGGCAGAGGACGAATGATACCGGGTGCATGGCTGTGTCGATGGGGTGATGGATGTGATCGCGGTGCGAAGCGCGGCCGGGATCCGGCGACGAACACGGAGGTGTCTCCGCGGACGGGAATGCCGTGCATACCCCCGGCGGACCTGCGGGCCTCGCGACGCTATGAGACTGTGTCAATTTAGCGTATTTTTCATTTTTATCGTCCATTGCGTGATGACCACCACAGCTCTTCCCGATATATTCGGATACTCCCTTGAGGAATTGCGCGACGCCTGCGTCGACGCGGGGCTCGAGCGCTATCGCGGCGAGCAGCTCTTCTATTGGTTGTACAATCGCGGCATCGACGATTTCTCCGCCTGTGCCAACATGCCGAAAGGCGCGCGCGAACATCTTGCCGCGCAGTACCGCATCGGCCATCCCGCACTGCTGCGTGAACAACACAGTGCCGACGGGACGCGCAAATTCCTCTTCGCCCTCGCCGATGGCCGCAACATCGAAACCGTACTCATCCCCTCCGAGAGCGAGGAGGATGGCGCCCCAAAGCGTCTCACACTGTGCGTTTCCACTCAGGTGGGTTGTCCGCTCGACTGCCGCTTCTGCGCCACCGCATCCATGAAGCTCAAGCGCAATCTCACGACAGGCGAAATCGTCGGCCAATGGCGCGTGGCGCAGCGGCTTACTCCCTCGCGCATCACCAACCTGGTGTTCATGGGCATGGGCGAGCCCCTGCTGAACTATGACAACGTGTTGCGCGCCGTCGACATTCTCACCCATGAGAAAACCGGAGGCATCGCGGCGGGACGGATCACCCTCTCCACTGCGGGTATGGTGGAAGGCATCCGCCGGCTGGCGGACGAAGGGCGGAAAATCAAGCTCGCCCTTTCGCTGCACGCCACCACCGACGAACTGCGGCTGCGCCTGATGCCGATCAATAAAAAGTATCCCTTGCGCGCGCTCATCGACGCGCTCGAATACTATCACGCGCGCACCGGCATGCGGATAACGTACGAATACATCCTTTTTGATGGCGTCAACGACAGCGACGATGATGTGCGGCGGCTGGTGAAACTGGCACGGCGCATCCCGAGCAAGGTGAACATCATCCCCTTTCACCCAATCGACAATGCCTGGCCCGACGGCGCGCCGGTCGGCCTGCTCCCCACGCCACGACCGCGCATCGAGGCCTTCGCCCAGGCGTTGCGCGAGCGACACGTCACGGTGATGTTGCGCTCCAGCTCGGGCAAGGATATCGATGCCGCCTGCGGGCAACTCGCGGTGCGTCACGTGCGGCAGGCCGCGCGCGAGGAGAATAGTTGAACCCCTGAGAAAAATCCGTTACATTTCGGACACACATTGCAGCAGTTGGCAGGGCAGACCCACGCCGCAGTCTACTATTTTTTCAACCTGAGGACACCATGCGTTTGATCATCTTCGGTCCCCCGGGAGCCGGGAAAGGAACCCAGGCGCAATTCATTTCCCAACGCTTTGGCATTCCGCACATCTCCACGGGAGACATTTTTCGGGAGAACATCCGCAACGAAACTCCGCTCGGCGTCGAAGCCAAGCGCTATTCGGAGGCGGGCGAGCTTGTCCCGGATTCGCTGACCAACGCCATGGTGCGCGCGCGCCTCACGCAGGACGACACGGCCAACGGCTTTCTGCTCGACGGCTATCCACGCACGGCCTCGCAAATCGGCGCGCTGGAGAATCTTCTTCAGGAAATGGGCATCTCGCTCAACGCTGTCCTGAACATGCGCGTGCCCGACGAGGAAATCATCAGCCGACTGACGCTGCGGAAACGCATCGACGATAGCGACGGGACCGTGCGCCGGCGTCTACAGATTTACCATCGCACCACCGAACCCATTGCCGATTACTTCCGGGAACGCGGACTGCTGGTGGACATCGTGGGCGTGGGCTCGATCGACGACATTACGAATCGCATTTTCTCGGCCATCGAAGCGCGGGTGTGATATGCGTGTTTCCCGAGTTCCGACCGCGCTGCTGTTTGCGCTGTTGCTCGCTTCCTTTCCGCAGCATCGTGCGCTCCCTCAATCCGTCAACGATCTTCTCCGCCAACTGGGTATACAGGAATTGGCGCGCGACTATCTTCGTCCCGGTGTGGATGCCGTGGGATACAGCATCAACAGCGGTCTGTCGCATCGCGCTCGCGTGGACAGCGGCTTCGGCCTCTGGGTCGGCAGCCGTTTCATCATCACCTACATCCCCGAAGCCGACAGAACGTTCAGCGCCGCCCTGCCCGCCGCTCTTGTGGAGCAGGGCTATCCGGAACGCGTGACCAGTGCGACCATTGTCGGCGGTGCCGGCGCGGTGTTGCGCTCCACGCAGCAGCAGCGGCCCGACATCGTCCTTCCCGGCGGCGCCGATCTCTCGAGCACCTTCCTGCTCGTTCCGCAGGTGCATGTGGGCGCCCTGCTCGGCACGGAGTTGATTTTCCGTGGCTTGCCGCCCGTCACCTACGACACGGATATCGGCAAGGTGAGTTTCTGGGGAGTTGGCATCAAACACGCACCCACATATTTCGCGGATCTGCCCTTCGACCTCGCCTTCGTGGCCGCCTGGCAGCGCTTCGAATTGGGCGACCTCATCAATGGAACTTCGCTCGCCGGCATGGCGCAGGCCAGCGTGGACGCGGGTTCCATCACGCTCTTCGGCGGCATCGGCTACGAGGCCTACGCCATCGATGTGAGCTACGCGTACAACGATGCGACCGGGACACTTCCGCCCACAAGCATCAATCTCGAGTTCCGCCGACGCAATCTCCGCTTCAGCGCGGGCGCGGCACTCAGCATATTGAATTTCATCGACATTGCCGCCGATTACAGTTTTGGCGAACAGGACAATCTGACTATCGGAGCCGGATTCACGTTTTGAAAGGGAACACCATGCGTACCGCCATCATCGCCTTCGTGCTGCTGCTCGGGACGAGCGCGGCCGTGAACGCGCAGACTGTGCAAATCGACACCAAGGCCCTGCTCGAGGATTACTCCCGCGAGCTGTTCTCGGCCAATGCCACCGGCTTTATGAGTCCGCTGGTCATCGTCTCCAACGTCGGCGCCAACGATGCCTTCTACAATCGCGCCTTCGTGCCGAAGGAGAACCGCCTGTACGTCGACGTATCCGTGCGCTCGATGATGGCTTGGGTCTTGGACGAGGAGCGCAGCTTCGAGGCAATTCTCCCGCTGGAGGATCAACCCAATCCTCACCCCATACTCTCGCCCGAATGGTTTCGCGTGTTTCAGTTGAATTACTTCAAAGCGCAGTTGCGCGGCGCGGTGGCGGCCGGCGAACTGGAAACCCGCGTCCAGACGGCCACGGTGTTTGGAGGCGCGGGCAGCGGCTTCACCATCCCCAAGGATTACATTCGTGAGAATGTGGCGGGCATCGACAGTGTCACACTCGCCCGCCTCCCCAGTCAACTCGCACTGACCGCCGGCACGAATCAGGACATGGTCGTCGCGGCCGTGCCGCAGATCACCATTGGCTCGTACTATAGCACCGAGTTGCTCCTGCGCTACATTCCGCCCGTGGTCTTCGATGAGAATGTGGGAAAATTCTCCTTCTACGGCGTGGCTGTCAAGCATGCATTCACGAATTGGCTGGACAATCCTCCGTTCGATGCCGCCGTGCAGATCGGCTTTCAACACAGCCGCATCACCAACGAAGTCGGCGTGACCAAGGCCAAGCTCGAAGCCAGTACCGACCTCTTCGCCATCAACGTGCATGCGAGCCGTCGCTGGAACTGGATCGAGCCCTACGTGGGCTTCTCCTTCGAATCACTGTCGTCCGAAGGCAGTTACACGTTCACTCTGCCAGCGAATATCAAAGAGGAAATCGGCTACGACATTGATCCTCAAACCGTACCCGTCTCTCTTGAAGATCAGGCGATTAAAGGCACCATCGGTGTGACCGCCCATGTGGGATCGGCACAGATCTTCGCCGGCATGGGCATCGCCAAGCATTTGATTTTCAGCGGCGGCGTGGCCTGGAGATGGAATAAATAGCGGGGCTTCGCCAGCGCAGAGAACCCCGAGGGCTTCGCCAACACGGGGGCTGGGAAAAACAGAGATCACCGAGGGCTTCGCCACACCGAGGGCCCAGAGGAATCGCGGCTTTGCGTCTCTGCGCCCTTGCGTTGCTTCTCATGCGGCGGGGCGCACGGAGCATAGACACCATTTTTCCTTTTCTCCCCTTTCTCCCTTTTCACTTCCCGCTTCCTACCCACCGGCTCAGCGGTTCGATGAAGCCGTCGCGGCATGCAGCGCAACAGCTCATCCGCCTTTCCGGCGCGTGCGCCGCTGTTCCTCCAGCATGCGTGCTTTGACGCGCAGGTCCACATCGCGGTCGTGTTCGTCGACGATTTCTCCCACCAGTTGCTCGAGCACATCCTCGAGCGTGATTACGCCAGCCATGCCGCCATGTTCATCGACCACAACGAAGAGATGCTCCCGGTTTTTCTGAAACAGCGACAACAACATGTTGGCGCGGGCGGTGTCGGGCACGAAGCTCACCTCGTCGGCATAATCGCGCAGCGCCTTGGTGGATTTCCCCTTCGCCAGCGCGGCCAGAACGTCGCGTATATGCACCACGCCAACGATATCGTCGAGGTCCTCCTCGTAGAGAGGGATGCGGCTGACGGGAGCGGTGTAGAGACGCTCGGCCACTGCGGCAAGCATGCTGTCCGCCGGTAAAGCGAAGACCACCGTCCGTGGCGTCATGATGTCGCGCGCCAGGATGTCGTCGAGTTGGAAGACGCGTCGGATGAGTTGGTCCTCCGTCTCCAGTATGGCGCCATGATTGCTGCTCATGCGGGCCAATACCGTGATTTCCTCCTCGGTGAGACGTGTTTCCGCATCCGTGGAGCCACCGAAGGGCCGGATGAATGCGTTGATCAAGAGGATGACCGGCTTGAAGAGAATGCGAAGAAAAAAGACCAGCGGCGCGGTAATACGGGCGTAATTCTGCGCGTGGCGCTCGCCCACGGTTTTCGGGGCCACCTCTCCGAGTACGATAATCGCGAAGGTGAGGCCTCCGGAAAACGCACCCACCCACACATCGCGAAACAGCTCGCTCGCCAACGCTCCCACAAGGATGGAGCCTGCGATATTCGCCAGATTGTTGAGGATGACAACGGCGATGATCGATTCCTGAATGCGCTGTTTGTTCTCCCGCAAACGTTCGGCCCCCGCAAGTCCCCGCCCGATCATTTGCTCGATCTGCACCGCGGTGACGGTGAACAACGCGGCCTCCATGCTCGATGCGAGGAAGGACAATGCGATGATGCCGAGACAGGTTAAGACAAGCAAGGTCATGAACGAATCTATCCCACGTCGGCATGAGAATCAACCCGGCGCGGTGTTTCGCGCCGCGGTGCGGGGCTCTGTATTTTCATGAAAACGCAGCCTGGCCCTCGACATCGACGCCGCGTCGGCAGCGATCCAGAAATCCGACGCGCACACCCGCTACGTCGTATAGCTCGCGCCTCGCGGACCGATCAGGATTCCTTTGCACAACGTTGATGCCGCCGCACGGCGCCGAATTATCGCCCCGCGCGCACCTTGCATCCCCCCCCGCTACATCGTATGTTTTCTGATTGGCAGATCGATTCATTTGTGAGACTATTCCATGCCGGAACATAAAGGCCGTATTCTGTGGGTTGACGACGAAGTCGAACTTCTCCGTCCGCACATCCTCCATCTCGAAAGCCGCGGCTACGCGTTGCACACGGTGACCAACGGCGAGGACGCCATAAACTTCGTGGAAAGCGCCGAGGTGGACCTCGTCCTGCTCGACGAGTCCATGCCCGGCATGGGCGGCCTGGAGACGCTCGCGCGTCTCAAGGAAATGCGTCCACAGCTTCCAGTGGTGATGGTGACCAAGAACGAGGAGGAAGCGCTGATGGAAGAAGCCATCGGCGAGAAAATCAACGACTATCTGACCAAGCCCGTGAATCCCAGCCAGATTCTACTGGTGGTCAAGAAATTCCTCGAAGCCGGCAACATCGTCCGCAACAAGACCGCGCAGGATTACATCTCGGAGTTCAACGCCGTTTCCACCGCTCTGCAGGGTCCGCTGGATGCGAGGGAATGGATCGATGTGTATCGCAAACTGGTGGAATGGGAAATCGAACTCGACCGTCACCCCGAACTCGGTCTGCATCAGACCATGGCGGATCAGCGCAAGGAGTGCAATCAGGAGTTCTGCAAATTCATCGAGCGCAATTACACCCAGTGGATGGACGGAGGCGACGTTGTGCTTTCGCCGCAGGTGGTGGACAACTTTCTGCTTCCCCGCCTCGAGGCACCCGGCCCGGTGTTCTTCCTCGTCATTGACTGCATGCGCTACGACCAGTGGCTGGTGATGGAGCAACATTTGCGCGACATGTTCACGGTGGAAAAGGATTTCTACTTCGGCATCCTGCCCTCCGCCACCCCCTACGCGCGCAACGCCATTTTCAGCGGCTATTTCCCCAGCGATATCGAACGCGTGTTCCCCGCGCTGTGGAGCACGGGCGACGACGACGATTATTCGATGAACAAGTATGAAAAGGAATTTCTGGAAAAATTGCTCGAACGCCGTCGCGTGAAGCTGCGCAGCGATCTCAAGTACATCAAAATCATCGATCCCGAGTACGGCAAGCAGATGGTGAGCAATATCTCGTCGCTGGTGAAAAACCATCTCACCGCCATCGTGGTGAATTTCGTGGATATGCTCGCGCACAGCCGTTCGGATTTTCCAATTCTCAAAGAAATCGCTCCCGACGAAAGCGCGTACCGCTCGCTGACCAACACCTGGTTCACCCACTCCTCGCTGTTCAGCATGTTCAAGCAACTCGCGCGCACGCCCAACGCCACCATCGTGGTCACCACCGACCATGGCAGCGTGCGCTGCCTGCGCGGCAGCAAGGTGCTGGGCGACCGTGAGACTTCCACGAATCTGCGCTACAAGTACGGACGCAACGTCAAGGCCGACGCGCGGCATGCGCTGCACATCAGTCGGCCCGAGCAATACCGCCTGCCACGCCGCGGCATGACCACGAACTACATCATCGCGAAAGAGGATTTCTACTTCGTCTATCCGACGGATTACAACAAATACCTCACGTATTACCGCGACAGCTTTCAGCATGGCGGCATGTCGCTCGAAGAACTCATCCTCCCCGTCATCACACTGAAATCCCGGGGATGAGTCAGGGCTCGCTCGATATCGTCAGCAACAGCGAACAGGAGACGCACGCGCTCGGCGCCTCCTTGCCCGGCCGCTTCCCCGACTGCCGCATGATCGCGCTGTCGGGCGACCTGGGCAGCGGCAAAACTGCGCTGGTTCGCGGCATTTGCGCGGCCATGCATTGCGAGGATCAGGTGAGCAGTCCCACGTTCACCATCGTCAACGAGTACGAAGGCGATCTCCCGCTCGTACATGTGGATCTCTACCGACTCAACAGTCTGCACGAGATGCTCGAGTTGGGCTTGGACGAACTGTTTCTCGATGAGCGTCTGCTTGTGGTGGAATGGGCCGAACGCGCCCTTCCCCTGCTACCCGCGCCACGACTGGAGATCCTCGCCGATTACGGGACGATGGAGCAACAGCGGCGCTACCGCCTTCAGCGCTTCGAGACCGGTATGGTCAGCATTCTCGCGGCGCCACCCGGCACGGAGGTCGGCGCATGATACTCGGTATCGAAACAGCGGGCACGCTGCTGGCTGTGGCTCTGGCGACGGAGCAACGCATTCTCGCCTCCGTCACCGTCCATCGCAAGCACGCGCACGACGCCTTGCTTGTACCGCTCTGCGACGATGTACTGCGCATTGCAGGCATCACCCGCACGGATTTGCGTGGCGTGGCGGTGTCGGCCGGACCCGGCTCCTATACCGGACTGCGCATCGGCATGGCTGCGGCCAAGGGCATCGCCGCCGCACTCGATCTGCCGCTGGCCACCATACCCACGACGGATGCGGCTGCATACAATGTATCCCGTTTCCTGCGCGACGAGGGCAGACAGTTGGTGGTGGCCTTCGACGCGCGCAATGAGGAAGTATATATGGCCACCTATCGTCTGCACGCCGGCGAAGCCGTGCGCGAGCACCCCGTATCGGCCCTGTCGACCACCGAAGCCGCCGCGCTCGTGCTGCCTGAGGCAGTACTTACGGGCGACGGCGCGGAGCTTATCGCGCGTCACTGCGCGCAGGGTACGACAGTGCTCCCCGGCCACCGCGACGCCTGGAGCGGCGATGGTGTGGCCTTGCTCGGCGAACGCGCAATAGCGCGTGGCGACATCGCCGACCGCGCCGCGTGCGAGCCCCTGTACTTGCGCGAATTTCAGGTCACGCGCCCACGAAGCGCCGTGGACAGTCCGCGCATCCCATAACGCATCGACCACAATTCACGATACACTATGTCCTGGTTCAAACGCAGTAAAAGCAACATCGACGCGGCACCGAGCAAGCGCGACGTCCCCGACGGCTCGTGGGTGAAATGCGAGGCCTGCGGCGAGATGATGCATCAGAAGCAACTCACCGCGTCCCTGCACACCTGCATGCATTGCGGTGCATCCTTCCGCATTTCCGCAGAGCAATACATCGCCGTCCTGCTCGACGAAGGGAGTTTCAAGGAATACGACCGCAAACTCGAAGCCACCGATCCACTGGGCTTTGTGGATACGAAACCCTACCGAGATCGCGTACACGATACAGTGAAGAAGACCGGCCTGCACGACGCCATACGCGCCGGCATGGGCAAAATCGATGGACGACCGGTATCCATCGCGGTGATGGATTTCGCCTTCATCGGTGGCAGCATGGGTTCAGTGGTGGGAGAGAAAATCAGCCGTGCCATCGATCGAGCCATCAAGCACAGCTGCGCCCTGATACTGGTTTCGGCCAGCGGCGGCGCTCGTATGATGGAGGGCGCGTATTCGCTGATGCAAATGGCCAAAACCAGCGCGAAGCTCGCGCAGTTGCACGATGCCGGCCTTCCCTACATTTCCATCATGCTCGATCCCACGACGGGCGGAGTGACGGCCAGCTACGCCATGCTGGGCGATGTCAACATTGGTGAGCCGGGCGCATTGATCGGCTTCGCCGGACCGCGCGTGATAAAGCAGACCATCGGCAAGGATTTGCCGCCGGGCTTTCAACGCGCGGAATTCCTGCTTGAAAAGGGCTTCCTGGATCTGGTGGTGCCGCGCAAAGACATGCGTGCCACGGTGAGCAATCTTCTTTCCCACATGCTCGCCAGTTGACATGGAACATGTGACATCTGTAGCGGCCATGCGGAGCAAAGCCGATGAAATGCGCCGCGAAGGAAAGCGCATCGGCTTCGTGCCCACCATGGGATACCTGCATGAAGGCCATCTCGATCTTATTCGCACCCTGCGTCCGCTCTGCGATTGCGTGGTGGTGTCGATTTTCGTGAATCCGTCACAATTCGGTCCCGGCGAGGATTTGCAGCGCTACCCTCGCGATCTTGAGCGCGACAGCAACCTGGCCGAGGACGCGGGTTGCGATCTGCTGTTGGTACCCACCGCCGAAGAAATGTATCCCGCCGGAGCCCGCACGTGGGTGACGGTGGAGGGACTTGGCGCAGTGCTCGAAGGCGCCTTCCGTCCCTCCCACTTCCGTGGCGTAGCCACCGTGGTGACCATGCTTTTCAATATCGTGAAGCCGCACATGGCCGCCTTCGGACAAAAGGATGCGCAGCAGGCGCTGATCATTCGCCGCATGGTGCGCGACCTGCACATGGATGTGGAACTGTGCATCGTCCCCACAAGGCGCGAAGCGGATGGACTGGCAATGAGTTCAAGAAACACGTATCTTTCGGGTTCGGAGCGGAACGAGGCCCTCGCTATTTCGCGCTCCCTTCGCATCGCGCGCGAGGCCTTCGCGGCGGGCGAGCACCGTGTCGCCGCTTTGCGCGAACGCATGACCGAGGAACTCACCGCCACCGGCACGCTGTTGCTCGATTACCTCGCCTTCGTGGATGCGGAAACACTGGAAGATGTGACCACCATCGATGACCGGCCTGTGCTCGTCGCCATAGCCGCGCGCATCGGAACGACACGATTGATCGACAATACGATACTTGGAGAGCAGGCGTTCGCACAATGAAACGCATCATGTTCAAATCGAAGATTCACCGCGCGCGCGTGACGCAGGCCGAACTCTATTACGAAGGCAGCATCACGATAGACAGCACGTTGATGGATCAGGCCGACATTCTCGAATACGAGAAGGTTCAGGTGGTGAACATCAACAACGGGAATCGCTTTGAAACCTATGCCCTGCGCGGCGAGGCCGGCAGCGGCATCATTTGCCTCAACGGCGCGGCCGCACGTCTCGGTCACGTGGGCGACCAGGTGATCATCATTACGTACGCGGAATTCGACGCCGCCGAGCTTGAAGGATTCAAACCCACCATCGTTCTGGTCGATGAGACGAATTCCGTCAAGACCATTCTCTGACCGCGTCCACCGGCGGCCTTTGTGCATCACGCCGGGAGCGACGTGCCACCCACGCACAATCATGCGCAACGCATCATGACACCCCGTTCCCTCGCAGCCATCATCATGGCCGCCGGCCAGGGCAAACGGATGAAGAATCCGGACATGGCCAAGGTCATGCACACGCTCGATGGCCTCCCTCTCGTGCAACATGTCGTCCGCCTCGCTCGTGCGGCGGGCGCCGAACGCATCATCGTCATCGTCGGACATCAGCGGCACAGTGTGATCGAGTATTTGCGCGCGGCCGAACCCGATGTGGAATTCGCCGTGCAGGAGCAGCAGCTCGGCACCGGGCATGCCGTGCAGCAAGCCATTCCCCTGCTGCGCGATTTCGATGGCGACATCCTCATTCTCAGCGGCGACGCGCCCATGACACGCGTGCGCACGGTGCGCGACGCCATCGAACTGCACCTCGACGCCGGCGCCGACGCCACCGTGCTCACCGCCGTGCTGCCCGATCCCACCGGCTACGGCCGTGTGTTGCGCGATGAGGCCGGTCGTATTGTGCGCATTGTCGAGCACAAGGATGCCAGCGACGAGGAACGAGGCGTGCGCGAGATCAACAGCGGCATGTATGTGTTCCGCAAGGACGCGCTATTCGACGCGCTCGCGCGCATCACCAACGACAACGCCCAGGGCGAGTACTACCTGCCCGATGTGTTCGCCATCTTTGCGCGCGAGCATCGCGTGATGCTGCCCTGTGTGGTGGACTCCTTCGACGAATTGCGCGGTGTGAACACCGTCGAGCAATTGCAGGAACTTGAGCTGCTGTACGCGGCCCTGCGGCGCGAGGAGCGGAATTAACGAAGTATCACCGTTACACTCTGTACCAACATGGCAACGCGAATCACCATTCATCCGGAAAATCCGCAGGCACGTCTCGTCGACAACGTCGTGGAACGCCTTCGCCGCGGCGCCGTCATGCTCTACCCCACCGACACGGTGTACGCCATCGGTTGCGACATCAACAGCAAGGCGGGACAGGAGCGCATCCGTCGCATCCGCAATCTTCCCGACGACAAGCCCTTGACCTTTGTGGCGGCAAACATTTCGCAGATTTCAGATTATGCGAAAATTTCGGACAGCGCGTATCAGATTATCCGTCAACTCGTACCGGGGCCGTTCACCTTCCTTCTGCCCGCCACGAAAATGGTGCCGAATCTCGTGCTCAATCCCCGGCGCAAAACCACAGGCATCCGCGTCCCCGATCATTTCCTCTGCCAGTTGCTCATCGCCGAACTGGGAAACCCGCTCATCTCCATGTCGGCGAAACTGCCGAATTGGGACGAACCCACGACGAACGATGAACTGTTCGACCTCTTCGATGCCCACGTGGATATGATCATTGAATTCGATGCCGAATACCGTTCGCCCGACGGCGAGCATCTCTCCACCATGATCGATTTCACCGGCGAACTTCCCGTGATCACCCGCGAAGGTCTGGGCATCGAACTCGCGAGTCAGGTGGTGTGATTCGTCTGAGCTTGCTGAGTGCGGTATACATTTGGAGAGATGAAAGAGAGCGAAGAGAGCGGAGAGGATTTGTTGAGGGTGCAGACCCCCCGAATACTGCGCCCCGCCGCAACCGAGTAAACGCAAGGACGCAGAGACGCACAGCCGGGACCCCCTCCGTGCCCTCGGTGTTCGCGAAGCGCTCAGGGTTCTCTGGGCTAGCGAAGCCCCGTGTTCGCGAAGCGCTCAGGGTTCTCTGTGTTAGCGAAGCCCCGTGTTCGCGAAGCGCTCCGGGTTCTCCGTCTTAGCGAAGTCCCATGTTGGCGAAGCCCCCTCCTTACCCTCACCACCTCACTACTCTCATTCTTCAGCTTTTAACTACGCCACGGCGATGCGCTTGCGGCGCTGGCCACGGAAGTAGGTGCCGTAGAGTATGGCTTCGAACATGGTGACGAGTATGAGCGAACTGGTGTCGTTGTCGAGCCAGGTGGCCAGCCCTTGTTCGGGGAAGAAGAAGCGCACGATGAAGCCGGCGAGCGTCCAACTGACGGAGAATATCACGCCCACGAAGGCCACGGACATGAAGGCGTCGGCGAGCTTGTGCTCCACATAACCCTTGCTGAAGGCGTACACGGCTCCGACGATGTGCAGATAGAAAATGAAAATTGCGATCATGGCTCAGTAGGCATCCTTGCCGAACAGTACGGTATACAGGGTTTTGAAAATAATCCGCAGGTCGAGTCCGAGCGACCAATTCTCAATATAATACAAGTCGTACTTCGTGCGCTCGGTGATGGGCACTTCGCCACGCAAGCCGTTGACCTGCGCCCAACCGGTGAGGCCGGTTTTCAGGCGATGGCGCTCGAGGTACTTCGGCACATATTGCCGGAATTGATGCACGAACTCCGGCCGCTCGGGACGGGGTCCCACCACGCTCATCTCGCCGCGCAACACATTGATGAACTGCGGCACCTCGTCGATGCTCAAACGCCGCAGCACACGCCCGATGCGCGTCACCCGTGGATCGCCGCGGCGCGTCCACGTCGGGCCGCTTTCGTTTTCCGCATTCACACGCATGGTGCGGAATTTCAACAATTCGAATTCCTCCCCTTCCAACCCCACGCGGATCTGCCGGTAGAAAATCGGACGTCCGGATTCGATGTAAATCAACGCCATGATGGCTCCCGCAAAGGGAGCGAACAAGGTGAGCACCAGCAAACTGAACGCGATGTCGAACGCCCGCTTGGCCACGCGCGCCCAGGAGGTCATCGGCACATCCTTCACGGCGATAAGATGCGTACGGAACAACTCCATCACCCGCAGCCGTGTGGAGGTGATGCCCACAATGTCGGGCTGAATCAGAATCTGCACGCTCTTCCCTTCGAGCCGGGAAAAGATTTCGGCCAGTCGCGCGGTCTCGCCCGCGGGTAAACACACAATAAGCGTTTCGATGCGCTGCGCATCCACCACCGCCACCAGATCGTCCATGCCGCCAAGGCGCTCGGTGGTCACACTCTCGATGCGCTCGCCCGCCTCGGACACATAACCGCACAGCCGGTACCCCAGCTCGGGACGATGCGCGATTTTCACCGCGAGATCCTGCGCCATGGCATTGCTGCCCAGCAGCAGCACATTGCGCAACTCGCGTCCCTTGCGGTACAGGCGCTTCTCGTACGCCAGTACGGCCGACCGGCCAACGAACATGAAAAGCATGGCCAACACCCAGATGAAGGCGAAGACGATGCGGCTGTAGGAAAAGGCGCGGAAGAAAAACGTCAGACTGAGCACCACCAGCATGCCGAAGCTCACCTGACGAACGATGCGGAACAACTCGAGACTCAGGTCGGTGTCGCGGCGTACACGATACACACCCTGCCGCTGAAACATCAGCACCCAGATCAGAGCGACAATGGTCCCACCCAGCACATAGGCCTCCATGGGCGGATAGCCCTTGGTGACCGGAATGAGCTTCACGAGCGGACTGTCGAAACGAAGGATGTAGGAACACACGAAGGCGAGCATCACCGACAGCACATCGGCGACGACCGCGAGAAACGGGATCAGGATGTCATTTTTTCGTTGACGCGGCATTGCCCGTTAGAATTCCACACGGAGATTCACCGTCGGCAGTATCGGCAGCATGTCGATGCGCTCGCCGGTGCTGCGGTCGTAATAGAACATGTTCTTGCGGTCGTACACGTTCAGCACGCTGGCCTCGGCCACGAGACGCACGTACTCGAACTGGAACTCCTTCGACACGCTGATGTCGAGCCGATGGTAGGATGGCAAACGTCCGCCGTTCTTCGCGCCGAGCATGGTGTACGGCTCGCCGGGCTCGGTGGCGTAACCGCCGCCATCGAAAATGCCGGAGAAACGCAGACGATCGTAGAAACCGATGATCTGCGAAAAGGGCAAGCCCGAACCGTACTCCCAGCGCACATTCACATCCCAGCCATCGAAGGGCTTGTAGCCCGCGATGAGATTGAGATTGTGGCGTCGGTCGTAGCGAGGATTGTAGGTGAAATTCCCCACCGTGCGCTCGGTCATGCTCATCGTGTACGACACCATGCCGTAGTAGCGCGGGTGACGTTCCTCGAGAAACACCTCAAAGCCATAGGAACGGCCGTCAGCGCGGACGAAATCCGGATCGGAGGAATCCACTTTATCCCGGTTGTATTCGAGGAGATTCGACAAATCCTTGTAATACCCCTGGAGATTGAAGGTCAGTCCGGGGAGGAAGCCCAGCGAACCGTCGATACCCGCGATGTAATGGTCGGCCTGCTGCGAGGGCTCGTCCTCGTCGATGGGGATCCAGGTTTCGAACAGCGACACCACATCGTCCTCGTTCGTGATGGTCACCACGCGCTGATGCACGCGCGCGTAGGAGAGCTTGAACGCGAGGAATTGCGACACATCGTAGCTGAATCCCACGCGCGGCTCGAAGGCATCGGAGCTGTTGGGCGAGAGAATGCTGAACAGATCCGAACGCACGCCCAACTCCACGGAAAACGGCTGGAATTGCTTGAGCTTGTATTTGAACCACACGCCGGTTTCGCTGCTCTTGCGGAATTCGTTGCGCGAGAAATTCGCCGCGTTGACGAAGCTGTAGTGATACTCGGGCAGGCGGAACATGAAGCCCGCGCCGTATTGATCGCCATTGTCCTGGAAATACGTCACCGCGCCGTTGAAATACACGTCGTTCACTTCCGAGCTGCGCGGGGTGATCTGCGCGTTGTCGCGCGGCAGCAGCTCGCCTTTGAAATTGCTGAAGCTGAACGTGGTCTCGATGAGGTATTTGTTTTCCAGCACCTGGAACCAGCTCAATCCGTAGGCGCCATTGCTCCACTGATACTCGGGATCGAATCCCGATTCGGGCCGGATGATGTCGCCGCTGAACAGCGAATGCAGCGACAGGCGTCCGCTCTCCCCGGTGGCCACGTTCACGCGGGCGATCACATCCCAGAAATTGAACGGCGTTTCCTGGCGCACAAATTTCTGCAGCACATCGTCGAGAAAGCTCTTGCGCGCGGAGACCATCCATGAGCCATCCCAGGGCGTGGGACCTTCGAGCAGGGCCTTGCCCGCCACCTGGCTCACATTCACTTTACCCGAGAAGCGATTCTTGTTGCCCTCGCGCGTGCGGATGTTGATCACCGAGGAAAGGCGGTTGCCCCATTGCGCCGGGAAGCCGCCCTTGAGAATTTCCGCTTCCTTCACCGCGTCGGCATCGAAAATGGAAAAAATGCCGAGCGCGTGGAAGGGATTGTAAATCGTCATGCCATCGAGGATGATGAGGTTCTGATCGCCACCGCCACCGCGTACATAGAACTGGCTGCTCACATCGCTGGTGGCCACCACGCCGGGCAGCACCGCGATGGTGCGGAACAGATCCGCCTCCACCGCTTTGGGCACCACGGATATTTCGGCGGCCGAAATGGGCTGCGTGCTGATTTCCGTATCGTAGCGGATACGCCGCTCGGCGGTGGTTTCGATGGCCTCCATTTCCAGCACGGTGGGTGCGAGACTGAAATTCACCGTCCCGATTTTCCCCGCTTCCACGGTGACCTCGCGTTGCAGCGTGGCGAAACCGATCAGCGTGGCGCGCAGCGTGTGCTTGCCTGCGGGAATGTTGCCGATGAAGAAAAAGCCGTTCGCATCCGTTGCCGCGCCCATGCCCACGTCCGTGAGGTACACGTTGACGAGGGAGAGACGTTCACCGGTGAGCGAGTCCGAGACCATGCCGCGGATACCACCGGTTTGTCGTTGTGCTTGGAGGGGAGAAACAGCCAGCAGCGCGAGCAGCGATGCGAAGAGGAAGATCGGGAAACAACGTCTCATTACCACCACTTGGAGAATGCGGAAAGAATCATGGAAGTACACCGCGCGGGCGGTAAAAAGAAAGGCGATTTGTCGTACCTTCGAAGCAGTACAGCTGACGACCGATGCATGGCCTTTCGCTTCACACTCGACGACTTCCGGTTTCTGACGTCCACAGCGTATCCCGAAATACGGGCATACATTCAGGGACAAACAGAAAAATACGCCGATCCGCTCAGATTGCAAACCGCGTTGCGGCTGCGATTTCCGGATCACACTCCCGCGCAGTTGGCCGCAGCGGCGGCGCAATCAGCGTTGCAGGCGCGCGCTGCGCGCAAATGCGGTATGCACCCCGATGCGCTGTTCACCGAAGCCACCTTTGAAATGGCCAGCTCAGCCGCCACCGCCTCCTTGCATCGCATGCTGTTGCGCAGGGGCATGGAAGGCCAGCCCGACTCGCACGGCGGGGTCATAGTCGATTGCTGCGCGGGCATCGGCAGCGATGCCGTGCGCTTTGCGCAACTCGCTCCCGTGCTGGCCATCGAGGCCGACCCCCTGCTCGCCCGTCTCTGCCGGCACAATCTCGGACTCGTCAGTGCCCGGGGAGCGGTGCTCGCGGGCAACGCCGAGCATTGGCTGCCCGCGTTGCGTCGCGATGCTGTGGCCGCGTTGTTCGCCGATCCCGCGCGACGCGATGAGGGCGGCCGCCATGTACGCGGGTCCCTTTACAGTCCGCCCCTGCCCACGCTGCTCGATGTACTGCCCGGTGTGCCGTCGCTGGTGAAAATCGCCCCGGCGGCCGACGCGGATGCCCCGGGCTGGGGACGCGCCTTCGTGGCCGCCGGGCGCGAATGCAAGGAGCAACTGCTGCACCGCGATCTGGGACTGCCTCCTGTGTGCGTGTTGCGCGCTGAGGATGCTTCGCTGTGGACCCCGGGCGAGCATGCGCCGGTCGCCGTCCGCCAGCCCGCCTGGATCATGGAAGCACACAACGCGGTGGTGCGCTCGGGGGCGGTGGCGCAGTACTTCCGCGAATACGGCGCCGAGCCCATCGATCCGCGCATCGCCTATGGTCTGGCGGACGAGCGTCCTCCCGACGGCGTGCTGCATCAATCCTTCCGCATTCTCGAGTTGCTGCCGTTCAATCGCAAACGGCTGCGCGAGGCCGTGCGCGCGCATGGTTTCGGTCCCGGCACGGAGATCAAAAAGCGGGGCTTTCCCGATACACCCGAGCAGCTCCGCGCCGGACTCGCTTTGCGCGGCGATCGCGCCGGAGTCATACTCATCGCTCGTCAGGGCACGGGCCATGTGATGGTGCTCGCCTCGCGTGAGGAGTCGGCCACGCAACCCGCTGCCAGTGAAGAATGAGAGTAGTGAGGTGGCGAGAGTAAGGAGGGGCTTCGCGGGAACACAGAGTACCCGGAGGGCTTCGCCACACCGAGGGCCCAGAGGGATCGCAGCTTTGCGTCGCTGCGACTTAGCGTTAACTCGATTGCGGCGGGACGCACGGATCGAGGGGGAAGCGACCTCAAACATTCCTCTGCGCTCTCTGCGCTCTCCGCGCTCTCTTCAAATGTATTCCGCACTCAGCCGGCCCGCATGATTCGAGCGGGATGCGCCCTCAACACTTCCTCTCCGCTCTCTCCGCTCTCTTTCATCTCTTCAAATGTATTCCGCACTCAGCCAGCTCATAAAATTCTTGCCGCTCGACCACTCAGGAAAAAAACGAACGGCCCGGCGGCGATGACGCGACCGGGCCGTGAAACAAGGGAGGCGCGACGATCAGAGGCGGGCGAACTCCTCGAGGAAGGCCGAGGTGGTGAGCAGGCCGTTCTTGAACTGCGCAATGTCGAATTTCTCGTTTGGTGCATGGAGATTATCATCCGGCAAACCGAAGCCGAGCAGAATCACATCCACACCGAGCAGTTGCTGGAAGTCGGCCACAACGGGGATGGAGCCGCCTTCGCGGGTGAAATACGGATCCTTCTTGTACACCTGTTTGATGGCGGCCGCGGCGGCTTTCATGCCCGGCGCTTCCAGCGGCGACAGCGAGGCGTGACCGTTGTTGTCGTAGCATTGCACCTGCACTTTCACTGTGTCGGGAGCTACCTTTTTCACATGCTCGGTGAAGAGCTGGGCGATTTTCGCTGGATGCTGATTGGCCACAAGGCGCATCGACACCTTGGCGTGGGCTTTGGCCGGCAGCACGGTTTTCACGCCGGCGCCCGTGTGGCCGCCCCAGATGCCGTTGACTTCGAAGGTCGGACGCGCGCCGGTGCGCTCGTTGGTGCTGTAGCCCTGCTCGCCGAACACCTTGGTGGCGCCGAGGGATTTCGCGTATTTCGCATCGTCGTGCGGCAGCTTGGCCAGTTCGGCGCGCTCCTTCTTCGTAAGGGGCACCACATCATCGTAGAAACCGGGGATTTTGATTTTCCCGGTTTTCGGATCCTTGCACTGCACGAGGATCTCGGCGAGCACCTGAATGGGATTGGCCACGGAACCGCCGAAGGTACCGCTGTGCTGATCGCCGTTCATGGACGTGACAGACACTTCGAGATAGGTGAGGCCACGCAGACCGTAGGTAAGGCTCGGGGTTTTCACACCCAGCATGTGCGTGTCGGACACGAGAATGACGTCGCATTTGAGGAGTTTCTTATTCTTTTTCACGAAGTCCGCGAGGTTGGTACTGCCGATTTCCTCCTCGCCTTCCACGATCACCTTCACGTTTACAGGCAATTCGCCCACGGTTTTCAGCCACGCCTCGATAACCTTGAAGTGGATGAACACCTGGCCCTTGTCGTCGGCCGTGCCGCGGGCGAAGATTTTTCCATCGCGGATTTCGGCCTTGAAGGGATCGGACTTCCACAGTTCCAACGGTTCGACCGGCTGCACATCGTAATGGCCGTAGATCAGCACAGTGGGTTTGTCCTTCGCGCCCATCCACTCGCCGTACACAATCGGATTGCCCTTGGTGGGGTACTGCTTGACATTGGTCATACCCGCTGCCGTGAGCTGCTCCTCGACATAGGCGGCCGTGGCCAGCATGTCCTTGGCATGTTCGGGATCGGCGGAAATGCTGGGGATGGCCAGGAAGTCGGTCATCTCCTTCATGTAACGGTCATGGTTGGCTTTGAAATACTCGGCGACGTCTTTCATTGCGCTGCTCCTTGTTGGTAATCAGACGAATACGATCGCAAACATGATTGCAACATACAAAAGCCATTCGTAATTCTTGGAATGCCACCGCGGATGGGATACAATCGCGAATGACGCGAAAAGCGCGAAAGGAAGCGGGTGGACGCTCTTTGCGTTGTTTGCCTCGCCGGATTGTCAACCGAGAACTCTTCACTATCAATCATCCGACCCGCTGCTACGTCGGTGGAGGAAACGGCAAGCGCGCCTATCGGCAGCGATGCCGTTGCCGCGTTTTTCCGCTTCGCACCTTTCAGAGTGATCGCGTGGGACGGCAGGACGAGCGCAAGGCATCCATACCCCCGCACGCCCCGATACCGCTGCGAAGCCCGCGGCTCCGTTGTTTTTACAGCCGTCCGGGGGTATATTACACCTTGTTCTGCTCATTACTGAACGAAGATTCAACAAACAGCACCCTTCCCTCTCGCAGGTTACGGGGACACGACGCGAACAAATTTTTTCGATAATACATCAGGAGTCCGAGTGGATTTATTCGACAAATGCAGGGCGTTCACACGCGCCGATGAAGTCAAGGCCATGGGGTATTACCCGTATTTCCGCGCCATCGAGGAGAGTGAAGGTCCCGTGGTCACCATCGAGGGTCGGAAGATCATCATGGCCGGATCGAACAACTATCTTGGTCTTACCGCCCATCCGAAGGTGAAGCAGGCCGCGCACGACGCTCTGGACCGCTTCGGCAGCGGTTGTTCGGGTTCCCGCTACCTCACCGGCACGCTCACTTTGCACAACGAGCTCGAGGATCGTCTGGCCGCGTTTTTCGGCCGCGAATCCTGCCTGCTCTTTTCCACCGGCTATCAGACCGCCCAGGGCATCATTCCCACCCTGGTGCAGCGCGGCGAGTATGTGATTTCGGACAAGGACAATCACGCCTGCATCGTGGCCGGCAATCTCATGGCCAAGGGCGCCTTTGCCACCTTCGAGCGCTACAAGCACAATGAGATGGACGATCTCGAGCGCATCATTTCCAAGCTGCCGTTGGACAAGGGCAAGCTCATTGTGTCGGACGGCGTGTTCAGCACCACCGGCCATATTGTGGATTTGCCGCGCCTGGTGGACATCGCGAAGAAGTACAACGCACGCATACTCATCGACGACGCGCATTCGACGGGCGTGATCGGTGTGGGCGGCCGCGGCACCGCGAGCCACTACGGCCTCGAGAACGAGGTGGACATGACCATGGGCACGTTCTCGAAAACCTTCGCCAGTCTCGGTGGCTTCGTGGTGGGCGAGCGCGCGGTGATCAATTATATCAAGCATCACTCCCCCGCCTTGATTTTCTCCGCCAGTCCGACGCCGGCGAGCGTGGCAGCCGCCCTCGCCGCCCTCGATATTCTCGAGGAGCATCCCGAACTGGTGAACCGGCTTCAGGCCAATGCGCAGTACATGCGCGAGGGCTTCACGAAGCTCGGCTTTAAAGTTCTTCATGGGCAAACCGGTGTGGTACCGGTGATCATCGGCGACGATGAGAAAAGCTTCATTTTCTGGAAGGAGCTCTTCGACGCCGGCGTGTTCGTCAACGTGTTCATCAGTCCGGGCGTGCCCGCGGGCATGCAGATGTTGCGCACCAGTTACATGGCCACGCATGAGAAAGAGCACCTCGATCGCATTCTCGAAATCTGCGGCGACATCGGCCGCAAGCTGGGCGTGATCAACTAGCTTCATTGGAGTATTGCATGGCGGTCACCATCCGTCCCGTGAGCGGCACAGCCGGTACGCGGGAATTCGTCAAACTGCAGTGGAAATTCTATCAGGGCGACCACAACTGGGTGCCGCCCCTGCTCATGGATCGCATGAAGCTGCTGAATGTGAAGAAAAACCCGTTCTTCAAGCATTCGGATATGCAGCTCTTCATTGCCGAGGATCAGGGCGAAGCCGTGGGTCGCATCGCCGCCATCATCAACCGCAACCACAACGCGGTGCATGGCGACAAGGTGGGCTTCTTCGGCTTTTTCGAAGCCATCAATCGGCAGGATGTGGCCAATGCGCTGGTGGACGCGGCGGCGGCGTGGTTGCGCGCCAAGGGCATGGATACCATGCGCGGCCCGATGAATCCCTCGGTCAACGATGAAATCGGCATGCTCGTCAAGGGCTTCGACCGCCCGCCCGTCATTCTCATGACCTACAATCCACGCTACTATCCCCTGCTCATGGAAGGCGCGGGGATGAAGAAGGCCAAGGATTTGCTGGCGTATTTGCTGGAGAACGAACGCGTGGCCACGGAAAAGCTGGAGCGCGGACAGCAATTGGTGCGCGAGCGTTACGGTGTGACCGTGCGCGATGTGGATTTCAAAAACATCGAGCGCGAGGCGGTGATTCTCAAGGATCTGTACAATCGCTCGTGGGAAGCCAACTGGGGCGCCGTGGCGATGACGGACGAGGAATTCGATTTTCTCGCCAAGGATCTCACACAGGTGGTGGGAAAATTCAAGGACCTCGTGTTCATTCTCGAGCGTCACGGCGAGCCCGTGGGCTTCGCGCTCTGCCTGCCGGATCTCAATCAGGTGCTCAAGCACAATGGATCCGGGCGTCTGCTCCCCGCACTGTACCACATGCTGACCGGCACGCGCATGATCAGCTTCGCGCGCATCATCGTGCTGGGTGTGATTCCGCAGTACCGTGGCAAGGGCTTCGATTCGGTGATGTACTGGGAGGTGCTGCAACGCGCCGCCAAACACAACATCTACACCGCCGAAGCATCGTGGGTGCTGGAGGACAATGTGATGATGAACCGCGGCGCGAAAATGATGAACGCCGAGGCCTACAAAACGTATCGCATCTACGATCTGGCAATCTGATTTCCCTGACGGAGCTGCTGAATGCTATCCGACATTCCGCAGAGTATCGCATCCGGCGAAGTAACGGAAGAGGATGTCCGCCGCGCCGCCCGCATTGCCCGCCTTGCGCTGGATGATGCCGAGCTGCCGCGTTTCATTGCCGATCTCCGCGACATTCGAGCGGCAAGCGCTGCGCTGGACGGACTCGACTCGCCGGACGGACTCGACGCGCTGGACGGACTCGACGCGCTGGACGAGCTCGACTCGCGGCTCCACCCCGAGGTCAGCAGTGGAAGTGCCTGTCCCCTGCGCGAGGATGTTCCCTCCGCCACCTTCCCGCCGGAAGCATTGCGCACTCTCGCCCCCGTCATGCGCGGTGAGCATGTGAGCATGCCGGCGCTGTCGTGGTCACGCTCCGCCCGGTTGAAAACCGGGGAGCATGGGGCCGACGCGGGGAGCGTGGAGTAGCAGCTGCCTTGCCAAGGCCGCTGCGTGATGCGAAACAGTCCCGCCACCGTTTCGTGAAATCTTCCAGCAGCGACTTCGCCCCGCGCCGAGTCCGCAAGCGAGTCAATGAACATCCCCGGCACACATTCATCCGATGCACTGCCCATGAGTACACCCTCCGTCCTTGTCGTCATTCCCGCGCGTTACGCGTCCACGCGTTTCCCCGGCAAGCCGCTGGCCGACCTGCACGGCAAGCCCATGATACAGCATGTGTGGGAGCGCTGCGTCGCTTCCCCGCTCGTGGGGCGCGTGCTTGTCGCCACCGACGACGAGCGCATCGCCGACGCGGTGCGTGCCTTTGGCGGCGCGTGCGTGATGACGCCGGAGGATCTCGCCTCGGGTTCGGAGCGCGTGGCCTGGGTTGCCGCGCGCGAGACAGCCGACATCGTGGTCAACGTGCAAGGCGACGAGCCGCTGTTGCCGCCCGCCACCATCGCAGCGGTGATCGAACCAATGTTGCGGGACGCTGGCATCGATATCGGCACGGCCGCTTGTCCGCTGCCCGAGGCCGAGGCCGCCGGAAATCCCAATGTGGTGAAGGTGGTGCTTATGGCGAACGGACGAGCACTGTACTTTTCCCGAGCCCGTGTGCCGCATGTGCGCGACGGCGAGCCCTGGTCGGGTCCGTGGCTCAAGCACATCGGCATCTACGCCTTTCGCTCGGCCGCGCTCGCGCGCTTTGCCGCACTCCCCGCAGGCGTCCTCGAGCAATACGAAAAGCTCGAACAACTTCGCGCTCTCGAACATGGCATGTCCATACATGTGGCGCTGGTGGCGCATGATTCGCAGGCCGTGGACACGCCTTCGGATCTCGATGTGGTTCGCGCGCTGATGGAGTGAATCCTCGCTTTTCCTCCCGCGCGGCGATGTGCCCGGCCCCGCCATGGGACGCGGGAATGACTTGCGGCGGTCGCGCCCTATCGCCACATTGCGTATATCTCGCCAATCGGCATGTTGAGTCATGTAACAAGCTTCTATGCCAGTTTGGATCGAGCATGACGCTTCGGCTACGAGCCCGAAGGAGATTGTCTCCCACGCAACGTCCCTGCCGCTGGTTGTCCGCTCGGCTCCAAGACCCGCCGAGGCGGGGTGACGATGGTGGTGAGCAGCATTCAAGGCCAATGCAGGAGCAGATTCCTGGGGAGCATTTCCCCGCAGTTCCGTGTTGTACCCACACCATGTATCATTGACACGCGCATTCATGTCCCGAACCACTCCGCAACGCATCGCCATTGTCACGCTCGGTTGTTCAAAAAACACTGTCGACTCCGAAGTGCTCATGCGGCAGCTCGACGTCAACGGCCTCACGCTTGTCGACGATCCCAACACCGCCGACACGGTGATCATCAACACCTGCGGTTTCATCGATCTGGCGAAAGAGGAATCGGTGAACACCATCATCGAAGCGTCGGAGATGAAAAAGGAAGGGCGCATCGAAACGCTGTACGTGGCGGGCTGCCTGTCCGAACGCTATCGCGCCGATCTGGAGAAAGAACTTCCAGAAGTGGACCGTTTCTTTGGTGTGACGGATTTCGCCGCCATTCTCGAATCGCTGGGCGGCAGCTTCAAGCGCGAACTCCTCGGCGAGCGGCATCTGAGTGCGCCATCGCATACCGCCTATCTGAAAATCAGCGAGGGCTGCGACCGTCCCTGCTCCTTTTGTAGCATTCCCCTGATGCGCGGCAAGCACGCCTCGAAACGCATCGAGGACATTTTACACGAGGCGGCCTTTCTCCATGAACTCGGGACGAAGGAGATCGTGCTGATCGCGCAGGACACCACATCGTACGGCCTGGATCTGTACGGCGAGCGGCGGCTGCCGGAGTTGCTGCGCGAACTCGCCCGTTTGCGCCGCGCGGAGTGGATTCGCCTCATGTACGCGTATCCCTCGCATTTCCCGTTGGAAACACTCGACGCCTTGCGCGACGAAGACGCGCTCTGCCGTTACATCGACATTCCCATTCAACACATTGACGACGCGGTACTCAAGTCCATGCGTCGCGGCATCACGCGCCGCGCGACGGAGGAATTGCTGCTCGCCATGCGCGAACGCGTGCCCGGCATCGCCCTGCGCAGCACGCTCATTGTGGGCTATCCGAACGAAAGCGACGCGGCCTTTCAAACGCTGTATGATTTCGTGAAGGACTTCGAACTCGACCGCCTCGGCGTATTCCTCTACTCGCAGGAGGAAAACACCAGCAGTTGGGTGCTTGGCGATCCCATTCCGCATGAGGTGAAAATCGAGCGTCGCGACGCCATCATGGAATTGCAGCGCGAAATTTCGCAGCGCAAAAACGAGCAGCGCGTAGGCAGTGCGATGCGTGTGCTGCTCGACAGCGTGGAGGGCGAGTACGCGGTGGGGCGCACGGAGTTCGACGCGCCCGAAGTGGACAATGAGGTATTGATTCCTGTGTCGGCTTTCGACGGACCCGTTCCAGTGGGAAACTTCGTGGACGCCATCATTACCGACGCTTTCGAGTACGATTTGCACGCAACGCTCCGGAGGTGAATCATGACACTGCGCTACCGCCTGTTCGCATGCACACTGCTGTCTCTGTTCCTCGTCTCTGCTTCCGGCACCTTGCGCGCTCAGAAGGAGGCGCCGGATCAGGGCCGCACAGTGCATAACATGCGCGTGCAACCATTTTTTTTCGACGCGTTCAACTTCGCCGAGTACGATGATTTCGGCCTCAAGGGCCGGGTGGACGTGTTTGTGCATGTCCCGAATGACATCGTGACCTTCGTGAAAAACAATGAGTTCTACGTCGGCGGATATACGGTCACTGTGCTGGTTACTGACCCGGAGAACAGTCGTCTGATCAAGGAGGAAACCTGGGAGCGCAAGCTCGAGTTGCTTTCCTTCGAGCGGACGAAAAATCCCGCCTACTACGACCTCACCCAGCGTTCACTCGTATTGGAACCCGGCACCGTGAATCTGGAAGTGCGCTTCGAGGATAAAGAGTCGCAGAAGGAATTCCGCCTGTCACGTTCTTTCACCGTGCGCGGCTACGACGGCAATCTGCCCGGCATGAGCGACATCATGCTCGTGCGCGATGCGCAGCTCGTACAGGGGCGGCGGCAGATTTCACCGCAGATCAATCCCAATGTGGCGATGCTGGAAAACGGTTTCGATGTGTTTTATGAAGTGTACAATCCGTATCAACTCGCCGGTGTGCAAATCGACTATGTGATCACACGGCGCGGAGGGAAGGAGGTGTTCACGAAGGAAGATGTGCAGCCGCTCAAGCGCGGGGTGAACACGTTTTTGGGAAAAATCAACAGCACTGGCCTCGGCATCGGCGCCTACACGTTGACCACAAGCGTGCGGCAAGTCAACGACAGCAGTGCCGCGGGATTGCTGGCCTCGGCCGAGCGGCAGTTCATGATCGAGTGGCTTACGGCTGGTGCACCGATTTCGCTCGGCGATCTCGACGAAGCTATCGACCAGCTCCGCTATTTCGCGAAATCCGAGGACATCGAGTATATCCGCGCGGCGGAGGATACACAGGAACGGAGAAAGCGCTTCGAGGCCTTCTGGGAAAAACACAATCCCGCGAGTGGCTCCGGCAACAACTCCGCGATGATCGAGTATTACAATCGCGTGGCCTACGCCAATCAACAGTTCGGCCACTACATCGCCGGATGGAAAACCGACCGCGGCATGACGTACATCGTGTATGGCGCACCCGATTACATCGACCGCCATCCGGTGGACGTGGAATCGAAGCCCTACGAAGTGTGGGAATACTACGACATCAACCGCCGATTCGTCTTCATCGACGAATCGGGATTCGGAGACTATCGTCTGCTATATCCGCTCTGGGACGACAGGAACCGTTTGCGCTGAACATGCTCTCAGCCACAGGAGCCGGCGTACCCGGCGCGTAACGCTCGACGCAGCCCACCGTTGCCATCAGAAAGCATCGGCATCACTGCCGCACTCAGCGCACGTGTTCACGCTGAGCGAGGAAATCCACGGACAGAGGCATCCGCCTTCAGTCGTCATTGGGGTCGGCCGGCGTGCGAAGCACGCGGACGAACAAGCGGCTGACCATGAACAGCACAACGGTCCAGGTGCAGAGCATGGTGATCAATCCAGCGGTACTCATCGTGCGTCCTCCAGATACATGCGCGAGGGTTTGTTGCGGAAGGCCGCCCACACGGCCAGCGCGATGGCCACGAAGGTTGCAAGAAGCAGGATGCGCGTCATATCGAGTATGAACACCTGCGTTGGCTCGCCGTTGACGAACCAACTCGTGTCCTGCACGCCGAGGTGCAGCACCATGCCGATCACGCTGTCGGCTTCCAGCGGCCAGCCATGGCCCGAGAACAGCGAGGCGAAGGCGGCCCCCCAATCACCCGCTACCGGCTTGATCAGCGCGCCCACAAACACCGCCAGCAGGAACACCGGCGTCACGTATTGCATGACGTACTTAAACACCTGCGGTACCTTTAAATCCGCGCCGCGAGTAATTTCCTCCCAACCCTTCTTCATGCCGAATACCCAGGCGAAGAGAATCACCTCCGCCAGTGCGAAGACTACCAGCGAGAATGTCCCCGCCCAATAGTCGAATTCGTTGAACGCTCCGCCATTGTACAGAATGACGCATGGCAGCGACAGCATTACGAGAATGATGCCGAACACCACCACGGCGCGATTCCTCGGCATGCGGAATTCATCCTGCATGAAGGCCAGCACGGGTTGTCCCATGGCCAGTGAACTGGTGATACCGGCGAAAAACAGCAGACCGAACCATGCCACCCCGGCAAAGACCGACAGCACCGTGCCCCATTGCTGGAAGAGCGTGGGCATGGTGCGGAAGCCCATTTCGAATCCGACGTGCGCGCTGAGCCAATCAAGGCCGAGATAGGCAGCGGCGATGGGAACGATGATGGAACCGCCGAGAATGACTTCGACGAATTCGTTCATCCACCCGGCCGTGGCGGCATTCAGGGCAATGTCATCCTTTTCCCGCAGGTACGATGCGTAACAGTGGATGGACCCCATGCCTACGGATAGAGTAAAGAAGATCTGTCCCGCCGCCGCGAGCCACACTTTGGGATTGGCCAGCGAATCGAACTGCGGTGTCCAGAGAAAATTCAACCCCATCATGGCATCGAACACAGCACCCTGCTCGCCCGCATCCAGTGTGAGGGAGCGGATGGTGAGGAACACGCCAAAAATCACGAGAATCGGCATGCCGATTTTGCTGGCCAATTCCACACCCTTTTGCAGACCCCGGCTGAGTATCCAGAGGTTCAGACAGAGCGTAATCAGGAAAAAGACCACTGCCGGTCCGGAGAAACTGATCAGCCCCTGATCCGATCCGAGATACCAGGAAAAAAAGTCCGACACGCCCTGCGGCGTTTTGTCGGCGAAGGTGCCGATAAGCGAGTACCAGACGTAACCCAATGTCCACGACTCGATGTAGGCGTAGTAGGCGGCAACAGTGAGATTGGTGAAAATGCCGAACACGCCGATGTACTTCCACCACCAGTGTTTTCCCATGGCGTGCATGGCACCCGGCGTGGAGTGATGACCGAAGCGGCCGCCGTGTCTGCCGATGGCCCACTCTATCCACAGCAGAGGGATGCCCATCAGTACGAAGGACACGAGATACGGAATGATGAAGGCGCCTCCACCGTTCTGCACGGCCTGCGCCGGAAAGCGGAGGAAGTTTCCAAGACCAACGGCATTGCCCGCGACAGCGAGCACCAGCCCTACGCGCGAACCCCAGCGTTCAGGTTGATTACTCATCAGCGACGCTTCTCCATGGTTGTTGTGGGGATGGATGCTACCCGTGTGCCCGCATGGCATCGCCGCTTCCCTGTTGTGGGACGGACGTCATCGAGTTTGCGGACCAGGACTCGGGGTACAGCCGGTAAATTGGCTTGCGGCACCGAGGAAAACAAATCCTGTGCCGCGCTGTCCGATCGCCGTCCGATCGACAGCGCGGCACAACCATCGCATACAATGCAACCCGATGCGGCATCGATTGGCACTGGGCACTGTCCATTGCCCTTTTCACCTTTTTTCACCCACACAACGAGCGTCGGACGTTACGTGATGCGACCACTATTCGGAGTGTACGCGCTGCTTCACCGTCGTGCTGGAAAATCCGCGAGGGCGCGCGCGATGTGCTCGTCCATGCGTTCGGGATTTCGTATGCTCCCATCCTGATTGAAAAATGCTGGCACGATACTTCTCCACGCCAGCTCCGGCTTACGGGCGTCGATGATATCGATCAGCAAATCGCCGGGCGCGTAGCGATCAACGCGAGTCATGCCCATGTAGGCGCCCCACCAGGGTTTGTACCAGTTGATCGCGCTCCACTGCTCCACGGCTCCGGGAACAGCCGGCGCTCCGTGGGCATGCAGCACGAACTGTACTTTGTCGAATTGCAGCCACTCGTAACCGCGGCGCGTCAGTTGCGCGTTGACGGCTTCGCGCAGCGCGTGATAATTCGCGGGCATCAGTTGCGCGAGATCGCCCGGGAGGAATGGTCCGTCAAACCAGCGAAAGGCGCGGTAACTTCGGAAATCCATGTCGGAATTCCTGTCGCTGAGAATTTCTCCGGTCGACCCACCGGAGCAGGCGGTGATGGCAAGGACAAGCATCGCGGCAAGCAGACCTCGTCGTGTCGTCATCGCTTCGTATCTCCACAATGGTGAAACATGCTGGCATCGCAGCTCTCGATCCATGCCGCGACCACAGCGGCGCGATTGCGCGCGTATCGCCGGGACAGCCTCGACGTTGTGCGGAAATGGGTTCGTGGGGTCGGCGGGTGTCGCGTGGGAAATCCCATTCCGTCGCGGCAGACGCGAGAACTTCGAAGTAAAAATATAGAATGGGAGAAATCTTCCGGTCAATACCACGATCCATGCCCTCGCGCCGCGAGGGTGTGGATCAACGACCGATGGTTGCTCTAACGGTTGCGCTTCTTCTTCGGTTGCTCGACGGGCGCGGGAGTGGTGTCGGGCGGTGCCTGTTCGATGCGCTGCTGCACGGGCTGCGCCGGCTCGTCCGCGTCTTTGTTCCAAACGAGAAACAGACCGATGAGGGTGAGGATTTGCAGCACAAGCAGCACGGCCACCAATGTGCGCGTGCGTTGAATATCTCCGACCTGATCGCGGAAGCGGCGTTCGTTCTCGTCGTTGAGATTGCGCACCGTGCGCTCGGTGAACATTTCCAGACGCCCGAGCTTTGCCACCATGTCATCGGCAAGAGCGCGCAGCGAGGCCTCGACCGATTTATCCAATGCGTCGATGCGCGACATGGCGCCATTGAGGTTGAAATGCAGCGAGCGGATGTCGGACTGAATCGTCTGGAGTTTCTCGGGAAAATCGATGGCATCGATCGTGCGTACGAGCTTGGCGGAGGAAGCGATGACGGCGTCGGTGGACACGGACAGTTTTTCGAAATCCATCGCCTGCTGATCGTAGGTTTTTTTGATCGAGGCGAAAATGCGAATCGACTGTTGCGAGGCCTCATCGAGCGCTTTGCGGGATTCGGACACGGCATCGCGATAATTGCTTGCGGCGAGCTGTCCCAGCTGTTCGATCTGACTCCCGGCCTTGGTGCCGAAATCCTCCACATGCCGATGCGCGCGTGCAGCGAGGTCCACGATGTGCGAATGCGCGCTGGTGGTCTGTTCCTCGATGTTGCGATGCACCTGACTGGCTATGTCCTCGATTTTTCGAGACACGCCGCCGCCCGCCTCGTCCATGAGCCGCGACGTGCGCGCGGTCAATTCCTCGAGCAGGGATTTGACCTGCGTCCCGAGATTGCGCACCTGCTGTCCCGCCGCGTTGGAGGAGTCCTCCACCGCGCGCGCCATGGAGCGCTCGGCATTGTCGAGCAGTTGTTCGGCGCGGTGGGTCAATTCCAGAAGGGTGCGCGCGGCGGCTTCGCCCGCTTCGGCGATGGCGCGGCGCGCATCGGCGTCGTGTTCTTCGAGCTGCTTCTTTGCCCGCGCGGCGGACTCCAGAATGTGGCGTTTCGCGCCGGCATTCCACTCTTCGAAATGCATGGTCGAAGCCGCATGCAATTGCTCGAGTCCCTGCTGCTGCAAGGCGAGCAGCGCGTCGAGGTGTTCGCCGTATTTTTTCTGCACGCCGGCCACGGCACCCACCACTTTTTGCGCAACGGATTTCGCCTGTTCGATATGATCGATGGCGCTGCGGAGCCGGTCGAGTTCCTGTTCGAGCGACTGGAGTGAGGCGAGAGTTTCAGGATTCATAACCACTCAGGAATCTGTTGTTGAAAGCACGCAACCAGGCGAGGTGCCGGGTCACCATCGGATCGGCCGGCTCCTTTGCCGGCGGGGGTGGAGCAGGTGTCTGCACGGCACGGGACGCGGGCGTCGCTTCCTTGCGTTGCTCGGGGCCCTTGCCACGCGCGGGCGTCACGGGCGCGGGTGTCGCCGGCGCGGGTGATGCTGGTGTATCGTCTGCTTGTTCGCGCGTCGAGACTGCGTTTTTCGCGGTCACGGCATCGAGTGCTTCGAGTTCGGCCACGGCGCGCGCCAACTCCTCCTCCGCCGGTGACGGCACGCGCACGGGCGCTGCCGTGCCCTCGGTGCGGACCCGTGTCGGCGGCACCGCTGGTGGCGTCGCCGGACTTTGTGCAGCGGGCGCCGGATGCGTGGGCGGGACTTCCTTGCGGGAAACCGGTACATCCGGTGCCTTTCGCGGCGATGCAGGTGGAGGTGCGCTTTGTGCGTCCGCCGCTCCACCTTTCGCTGAAGGCGCCGTTGACGCGCTGCCAGCATCTCCTGCGCCGGACGTCACTCCGCCGGGCCGCTGCGCCGGGGGCGCCGCGGGTTTCGCGACAGTGTCCGAAGTTTTTCCCGGCGCAACCGGCTCCGAGGGCTGTGGTGGCGCCGTTGTCCTGTCGGCAACGGCGGCAGTCGCCTCCTCCGTCGCCACGGTGGGTGCGACCGGGCCGGAGTGAACAGCGGCCTCCGTCGTCGCGCGTGCGCGTCGCCCCGTGAGATCGCGTCCAGCTTCGTTGAAGGCTGTGACCAGCCGCGCGTGCACATCGGTGGAGCAGTGGCGCTGCAGCTGCGCGAGGACTTCTTTCACACGCGTGCTGTACGTCGTGGCGGCGCGCTCATCGAGCGCGAGGCAATCCGCGGCGTAGTGCACGAACGTGTCTGCTGTCTCCTTCCACGCAACGGCGTCCGCATGCTCCAGCAGCGCTGCCAGCGACTCGGCGGCTTGTGGCAGGGGGTGCCGGGGAGTACGTGCGCGTAGGAGCCGACTGGCATTGCGCAATTGATCGAGATGGTCCAGCATTCCCAGCGAGCCATCGCTTTCGAGTCGGCGCACAGTATCCACCAGCGCCTCGCCCACTGCGGCACCTCCCTGAGCGATGGCCTCGGGCCATTCCATCGGGAGAGCGTGGCGCGCGGCCAGCGCGCAGTAAGCAAGCTCGCGGGTGTCGAACGGCGCCGCATCACCACTCCGTTTCCCAGCCGTGGCGAGGAAGCGATGCATGGCGGCATGATCGGCTCCGAGACGATCATCCAGCATGAGGTAGAGATTGTCCACCAGAAACGCCAGACAGCGCTCGAGTACCGAGTCGCCTTCATAACCCGGTAGTGATTGAAGGATGCGCTCGGCATGGGTTTTCGGCAGCAGCAGATGGAAGTAGCGCGCGATGTTGTCGTGGTATTCATCGTCGCGCAGTACAGCGATATGCAGCGCGAAACGTCGCGCGGCGGGATTTGCCACACAGTCGCGCACCACTCCGATCGTGGCCAAACGCGCGATGAGTCGCTCGGTGTCGCTGCGCGTGCGTATGCGGAGGAACAACTGGCGCAGGGTCTGGGCGAGAGCGGGTTCGAGCGAGGCGAAGAGCTGCGGATTTTTCATGCGTCGCTCGAGTTGCGCGCAGAAAATCTCCCACGAATCGGTGGACACCTCGGACATGATTTTGCGCTGTACCTCGATGTCGGCTTTATGCCACAGCAAACCATGGATCTGTGTGAGAATAGGCTCGCGGTCATTCTCGAAACCGAGATGCAATGTGAACGTGGCGCCCGATTCGAAGTCCTCCATTTGCCGGACAATCCCATCCTCCACATCCGAGGGGAAGGTGGCGGCCACCCAGGAACTCAGCAGCGCATTCGACCCCGCTTCGGCGAGGCAGTGCGCGTAGGCCACATCAAGCACGCGTTGCGCGATGGCGGCATCGGGATACGCGCCGTCCACGGCGATGTCGTGTGTCACAAGATCGATGTGCCCGAACATCCGTCCGCTGCGCTCCTGCACGAGCAGACGCTCGTCGAGGCCGCGCTGCCAATACGTGGCGAGAATGGGCACACCGAATTCGTCGGTGAGCATGTTGGACACACGGGCGGTGTTGGTGTCTTCGGGGTAACTGATCTCGCGCAACACATCGGCGATGACCTGCTTTTCGCGGGCGGCAGAACTGAAGCCCGCCATGGTCAGCGCATACCGTCGCTCGCTGTCGGTGAGTCGCTGCTTGCCCAGCGTGGATTCGTTCACCAGCAGCGCGGCGAGTGCGACCTTTCCATCGTGTCCGGCCCGCGAACCTTCTTGGAGAAATTGCCGCAGGGACAGTGGCGGAAGATCGTGCACGCTGAGCCGGATTCCCGGCCGATGCGTACCGATGCCGTAGGTGCGCGTGGTGACGAGCACCGCGGTTTCGCCACGGGAGAAGGCGTCTTGCCGCAACTTCGACTCGCGCAACACGTGACGCCCCACACTTCGTCCATCGGCATCGCTGCCTGCGACGCGCCCCACAATGAAACCCTCGTCCTCGAGATACTCAGCCACACCGGCTTCGCTGCCTGGTGTGAAACGCCGCGACACACCATTCACCCCCGCGAGATCACGGCAGAACACGACCGCCGCGTGCCCGCTGTCGGGACGACTGAACATGCCGCCCTCGGGCAACGCCACGCGCTGTTGCTTCGACACCAGCTTCCGACATTCCTGCAACATCGCGGTCGCATCGACGAGGCAATGCTTGAGCAATGCCCTTCGCTCAGCGACGCCGCCACCGTTCGGCTCGGCGATGGTCAATACCTTCGGGAAGCAGGCGGGCGGCAGAACGCCATGCTGGCGAAGTATGAAGGGTTCGTCGGGAGCGGCCTTGGGATCGGCGGCGCGCAATTGTTCGCGAAGATGCGCGCGCACAGCTGCGGTGCAGGGACCGGTGAGACAGGCCACCGGCACCGTGTGCAATGGTGTGGCCACCACCGCGCGAGCGACACGCCGTGGCAGGTCGTGCATGGCGAGACGCGGATCGTGGCTCCACTCCGACATGGAATGCGCCTCGTCCACCACCACGCGCGCAACGTTGCGGGAGGATTTGCGCATGTCATCGAAGGCGGCGCGAACTTCGTCGCTGCGCAGCAATGCAGCCGGAATGCAGGCGAGCAAAACCTGCCCGCCGCTGATGGACCGCAGCGCGCGCAAACGTAAATCATGCGGTTCGGCCTCATGCATCATTCCCACGCTATCCACGCCCAGACGGCGCACACCAGCGATCATGTCGCCCAAAAGCGCGGACGTGGGGGCGGTGAACAGCGTGCATGCCGGTTGCAGCAAGGTTGCAAGCAGGAGCGGCAGCGTCTTGCCGGCCGCCGGCGGAAATTCCGCGATGACCTGTTCGCCTCGCAGTGCGTGGTCCAGCAAAGCGAGCTGATCCGGACGCGCGTCGCTGACGCCGAAGAGGTCACGCAGCAATTCCAGCGCGGCGTGCTCGGCTTCGGGCAGCGGCTCGCGCTTGGCACCTTTGCCGCTTCGCAGACCGGCGTAACGCAGCACGGGTCCGAGCCGCAACATCCGCTGGCCCTGCGGCACGCGCTGCGAACGCAGGCGGAGCAGCGCGCCCTGCTCGGGTTTCGCGTCGTCTTCGTCCATATCCTCGCAGCGCAGCATGGCCACGTCGATGCAGAGGTCGCAGTCGGGCACTGGGTGGGCGGGGTCGAACACCGTCGGCTGCGCGTCGCCGTGCAATGCGCAGGAGAGAAATTCGCGCGTTCCGAACACCTTGAGGTCCACCGCCGGCAGCGTTGCCGAGCCCTGATGCAGCAGCAACAGGCGCCGCAGCAATTCCAAACCACCATCGATGGCGAGGCGCGCGCAGGGCAGATCGCGCTCAAGTACGACGATGCGCCAGGTGGCGGCACCGGGATCGAGCACACCCGCGAGCACGGCTTCGAACAACGCCTTGCGCACTCGTGCGACAGCCGATGGCGCCAGCAGCAATTGCAGATCGGGAAGCAGTTCGGCTTTCAACTCCTGCACGGCGAGCAAGCCCGCCTTGAGCAGACGCATCGCACGCGCGGATTCTTTCGCGATGGCGGTGATGCGCTCGCGCAAGCCCTTCCCGTCGGGCGCGACTTCCACCACATGCCACCCTTCCAGCGCGGGATGCTGACCGGGTGCGACAAAGCGCATGCCCTGCCAGCCGGAACCAATGAAGGGCAGCAGCAGGCCGTGTTCGTCCACGTCGAGAAGCTGCGGCACGAGCGGGCCGAAGGCGGCTTGCAGCACCGGCAGCACGAGCTTGACCATCGTCGCATGTTTGCCACCAGTGAATCGCCTGGTCGCCTGCGCCACGGTGATGCGTGGATCGGCCGGCAACCATTGCATCGCCAGTGCGTGCAGCCGCTGCGACTGCGAGGCGACATCGGCGGAGATGGCCGCGCATGCCCGCTCCACAGCGCGATCGGCGCGTGTCGGCAAACCTCGCGAGACGAGGTTGGAAGCAACAGCGTACAGGGGATGCTTGGGAATGTGCGTCGCGTCGAAGGCGACAGAACTGTCAATGGTAAAGGAACACAGGCGGCGCGCGAAAGCGTCGAATTCGGCATGGGTTTCGATTCCCTCGTCCATCGACGCCCAAAGACCGGACAGGAGCGTACCTGCCGCCTGATGTGTTTTCATCGCACTTTGCTCCTTTTTTCCTCTCCACACTCGAGCAGGAGCAGCATTCGATTCACAGTGATGGTCAACTCAATTGCCTCCGCATGATAAAATTTCCCTCTTCAAGAATCAAGTGTCCTTTTTCGTGTTGCCTCATCCGTGCGCGCCTTGCGAACATCGAAGGTGCAATGCGACTGCGGGCCGCGCCGTGCGTCGATCCCGCCGCCAGAGCCGGCCGCGTACCGCTCCGGCCGTGTATCGCCCCGGTTACATATCGTGCACGTACCGCTACACAGCACCTTCCTGCGCGCGGTCGATGCCGACCTACCGAATCGCTGGCACTGGATATTTTCCCAAATAGCGCGTACATTCTGAGCATTCTCCGTACATCCTCATCACTCCGGCAAGCATAGCGGAGTGGAAAGGCAGCAATGAACTGGAACGCATTTCCGTTTGCCCCCGACATTGGCATGATCATGTGCATGCTTCGATACATTCTCCGTACCGCGCTGTTGTACACGCTGCTGCTGGCTCCCGCCCTGCACGCCCAGGATCTCTCACGCGAGGGAACGCCTCCCGTGACGCTCACTGGATCGCTGGTGACGGCTGCGGAGAATTACTCCATTCCCGGCATGGACACACAGCGTCCGGTGAACAGTGCGCGCCTCTATTTCAATCCCACCTTGAGCATTTACGGACTGCAGTTGCCCTTCAGTTTTCTGATTTCCACGCATGAGCGCAGCTACAATCAGCCGTTCAATCAGTTCGGTGTGAGTCCGACGTACAAATGGCTCACCCTGCACGCGGGCTACCGCTCGCTGCGCTTTTCGGAATTCACGCTCAACGATCAGGTGATTCTCGGCGGTGGGGCGGAAGTGCGGCAGGATTGGTTCCGCCTTCGCGGCATGTACGGCCGCTTCCGTCGGGCTGTCGACGAAGACACGGTCACCGGCGTGCGCGGCATGTACTCACGCATGGGCTACGCCGTGGGAGCGGGCGTGGGCGACGAGCAGCGCTACCTCGATGTGAATCTCCTCCAGGCCTGGGACGACAGCAGCTCGCTGCGACAGCGGCCCAGCTTTGGCGATGTGTTTCCCGCGGAGAACGTGGCCTTCGGCGTCAACGGCCGCCTGCCCTTCGGCGACGACCGCGTGGTGCTGGATGCGGAAATGGCGGGGAGCATTTTTTCGCGCGACATCACGCTGCCCGTGGTCAGCGACATCGATGTGCCGCAAGCGGGGTTGATGGAAACGCGCATCTCGTCGCGCTTCGCCATCGCGGCGCGCACGGGCGTCACGTACAACGACGAGTTGTGGTCGCTGCGCCTCGAATATGCGCGCGTCGAGCCGGAGTACGAAACCATGGGCGCCATTCACACACAGAACGACTACGAAGACATCACCGTCAAACCCGCGTTGCGCTTGCTGGAAGGCAATCTCCGCCTCAACGGCTCGGTGGGCGTGCGACACGACAATCTGTTCGACGACAGGCAGTACACCACGCGGCGTGTTATCGGCTCGGCTTCGGCCTCGTGGATTGCGGGACAGGCATTCTCCATGGACGGGCAGTATTCGAACTACAGCATGTCCAACAGCGCCGGCTCCATTCAGGTCAACGACAGCACCCGCCTCGACAACGTGTCCGAGTCCTGGTCCCTCTCGCCACGGCTGGTGCTCGCCGGCGGATCGATACAGCATTTCATCATGCTGCTCGCAACGCGGCAATTATATACGGATCAAAACCTTCTCACCGGCGTGAATTCGGACAACGACGTCCTTACTGCGGTATTGAGTTACACCGGCACGCTGGCCAGCGGTTTCGGATTCTCGAGCGCGCTGCAATTCACGCAAGTGGAGACGGCATTTCTCACGAATATCATCCGTGGCGTGACCGTGGAGGTCAGCAATGGATTTTTCCAAAACACGCTCAACGCGAGCCTGGCCTACACACTCAATCTCACGCGCGCTTCGGCCGAGAGCGAAACCGACACGCAGCATCTGGTGACACTCGGCACACGCTATCGCTTCTCCCGCGCCGACGCGCTGGAATTGCGCGTGCAATACAACGACTATCACGCCGTCGATCCCTCGCGCCGTTCCTATGCGGGCACGATGTCGCGGCTGCAATACTCGCGCACCTTCGCCCTCGGCACACAGCAAGCGGCGGCGCGCTGAATGAACCCTGACAATGAATGTTGCACGATTGCATAAAGGAGCGGCCATGAACTCACTGTTACGCATGCTGATCGCGTTGCTGCTGCTTCCGGCGGCGGCGGGATACGCACAGCTTACCGTGGCCATACAGATGGACCCGAATCCCTCACCGTACGTGTCCGATTGGAAATCCAATCCCAACACGCTGCGTTTCATCGTCACCAATCCCACGGGACGCGACGTGCCCGTGCGCTTCTCGGGCTACATCGAAGGCGACACGCGCGGACGTGTTGCGCAAACAGTGGACAATGCACCCGTGCCCCCGGTGATCATTCCACCGGGCACGAGCATGCTCAACGCCGTGGATGCGCAACTGCTCGACGAGGGCGTCGTGCAGTACATGGGCTCCGCACGCGACGAAACCCGGCGCAGCGGCCGTCTGCCCGAGGACAATTTCCGCCTCTGCGTCACGCTCATCGCCTACGACCTCCCCTCGCCGGTGATTTCAAATGAAACGTGCAGCCGCTTCGCCATCCGCCTTCTGCTGCCACCGACGCTCATCGCACCGGCTAACACGGCAAAGGTCACCGTGCCGCCCAATTTCCAGTGGTCCGTCGTGCCACTCAGCGCCGGTGAAATGGCGCGCTACGAATTGACGCTGATCGAATTGGACCCGGGTCAGGACAACGTTGCACAGGCGATGAAGAGTAACATCCCGCTGATGCAGCGCGAGACGAGCATCCCCACCTATCAGGTGCTGCCGGCGGATCCATCGCTGGAGAAGGGCCACCGCTACGCATGGCAGGTGCGCGCTTTCGATCCCCGCGATCGCTACATGTTCCAGAACGACGGCTTCAGCGAAATCTGGTCGTTTACCTATGATCCGCCCGTGCCGCCGGGTTTCGCATCGGACAGCAAGGTGATACCGGGAAAAACGGGACCGAAAGTCTCGCCTGTTGTGGACACGAAGCTCATCAACACCACACCGCATTTCACCTTCGCCGGCATGACACGCGTCAGCGGACGGCTGATCGCCACGTTCTCGCCGTCCCGCGTGCCGACTCCCAAATCGCTGACCATCGCGGGACCTGCGCCGGTTAAACCCGGATCCAAGCAATCCACCACGGTGAAACCGACCACCGGATCCAAAACCGTGCAGCAGGCGCAGGCCGCCTCGCAAGCGGTGAAGGTGAAGGCCGGTCCGAAAATCAAAGCCGTCACCGCTCTCAATATTTTCCAGTACATGGGCAAACAGGATCAGCCCATGCCGGGCGTGCAGCTCAAACTGTATCAGTGCATGCGCAGCGAACCCCTCTGCGGCTACTACCCCATTCGCGTGAACGGCAAAACCTATGACACACGCGTGCTCGTTGCCACCACCACCACGAAAAGCGATGGCAGCTTCGAGTTCAGCTTTTTCGCCAAGGATTCCACCGGCCGCATATTCCGCAACGTGGATGTGAATTGCGGCGGCGGTGAATTCGCCAATTATGTCAAAGGCGATGTGTACCGCTACTATCAGGTGGAAGTGGTGAACGGCCATCTCCTCAGTCCGTCCGACGAATTCTCGGCGCAACCCATGGAGAGCGTGAACGTGGGCGACATTTACACGCTGGCGCGATCCTATCAGGTCACCGTGCATGTGGTGGACAAGGAGAATCCGGATCTGAGCCTTTCCGGCATGAATGTCACCATCATGCGACGCAACCGGCCGGTGGGCGTGCCCGAAACGGAAGGCACGCTGATACCGCCCGAGAGCCTGCCCTGGCCGCTGAAGGGCGACATCATTGCCCGCGGCGAAACCAATCCCGACGGCGTGGCCACCTTCAAGGATATGGTGCGCAGTGTGGGAGCCGCGGATTACTACGACATCATCGTCAGTAATCCGGAGGAAAGTGTCTACTACTACGCGACCACCGTGCGCACATTCCGCTTCAGCTTCATGATGAATGAAAAGGACGAAGCCGGAACCGCCCTGCCCTGGGACATGGCAACGGTCAACGAGGGTTACGACCTCGGCGCCATGCAGGCCACGGTGGAGTTGAGCATGGTGCCGAAAAATCCGCGCATCAAAGGCAAGGTGTATCGCGCGGACAACCTCATTCAGCCCTTGAAAAATGCGAAGGTGGCGCTCTGGCGCTGGGCCGACGGCAAGCCGTACAAGTTCCTCGAAAGCAACACCAACGACTCCGGTGGTTTCGTGTTCGACAACCTCGCGCCCACCACGCCGAACAACCATTACTTCCTCAAAATCGAACGCTACGGCTACAAGACGCGTTTCGAGCCGGCGGATTTCATCGGCGACGGGATTTTTCTGAAAAAAGGACAGCAGCGAACATTTCCCCAGATTCCGCTCACACCGAAACTGGTGGTGAAGGGCAAACTCGTGGACGAGTTAGGCAGGCCCGTGGCGGCCACCATACGCATCGGCACGGGAAGCGATGTGCATACGGTGAAAAAATTCAAATTCACCCAGGCCACGCAGCAAGGCGGCCTGACCGTGGGACAAATGCAAAAGGTGGCGCAACTGGTCACCGCCGCGAATCCTCTGGTGCAGAAGTCCTCTGTCGCGGCCAAGGTGAAGTACAAAACCAAGCCCAAGATCAGCGACGTGCACATCAAGAACATCAGCTACGAGGAGGAGTTCACCACGCCCGCACCCACCGGCTTGCAGACGCTGTACATCATGCCGGACAATATCGCGCTGTACCATCCCGACACCTTGCTGCTGCTGCTGCCCGACGGCAAGGAGGATTTGGGCGAATTCACTGTGTACCTGCGCGCGCACCGACTCGCTGTCCGCGCCGTGACTTCCCCGCCGCCATCCATTCCGCCGCTGCAGAGCAACAAGAAGGTGAAAGCCAAGCAGGGCCAGGTGAGCAAAGCTCCACCCAAGCAGACAGCGACGTTATCCAAAACACCATCGGGTCCGCAATACACGGCGGTGATGTCCATCAACCAGTTTCTGCAACCGTTACTCACAGCCACCGTGATTAAAAACGCGGTGATCACGGTGAACGGCATGGACGCCGACTCCGTGGACGCCGACGGCGTGCACTACTTTGTGTGGATGTCGCCCGGCGACGATGCCGAAGTAAAGGTCAGCGGTCCGCCCGACTCGGACTACATTCCCAAAACCGTGATGGCAACGGTGGGCGACGAGGATGTGCAGTGGCAGGAGATGACGGTGCCCATGGAAATGGGCGGTCGCCTGACCGGCACGGTGGCCATCGGCGATGTGCCCATCCCGGGCGCACGCGTGTCGTTGTACGACAATCCGGCCGAGACCGAACCCTTGCAGACCTTCACCGACAACAGCGGCGTCTACACGCTGCGCGGCGTCCGTCCGGGTACGCGCGTGTTTCTGGCCGCGAAATCGAAGAGTCAGTTTATCGGCGACACCGCCTCAGCGCCTATACAGGCCGGAGCGAGCACGACGCTGGACTTCACCCTGAGCATGTACGACGGGATGGATATCACCACGCTGCTCGGATTTCCGATCGAGGTATCCGGATTGGATTCCAGCTCCGGGAATGTACTGCTGAGCGGACGCATGATCGATCTGCCGGGCAATGCGCATTTCGCCGCGCAGGATTCGACCATCGGTTTGCCCTTCGCAAACATCGCTGTGAAGCCCTCGGCGCAGAACAACGCCAACGGCATACCCTTCGCGGAGCCGACCACGCTTCCCATGAGCACGCCTGTGAACTCCTGGGACATCCGCGTGTTCGAACAGTACCAGGCCGAGCAGCACGACCAGATGGCCGGCATCCGCGTGGGCGTCAACGGCGCGCGAGGAGAAATACTCGGCGCGGTATCGATCAAGCCCTCGTCGTACACCTTCCCGGGCGGGACGCTGGACATGGGCAGCGAGCGCATCGCGCTGGCCAGCGCCGCGGGCAGCACCGCCGCCCTGATCCTGCCCACGCTCACATCGGATGCTTCGGCACCGGGCACGCTGGCGGCGGGCTATCACGCCGTGCGTGAGGACGGCAGCGCACTGCGGCTGCGGCTCTACGATTTTGAAACGACAAGCGATTCAACGCAGTCCTTTTTCCTCAACGACACACTCAGCGTACCGCTGACGTTGCACACGAACATCGCCAACATCGAAACCGCCGATCTTGCGCTCGATGTGGGCACGCTGCGTATTCACCGCGCCTATGTGGAGGATTTGGGTTCGGCGTCCAAGCTCGACATTCCACTGGAAGGCGAATGGCGCATCGCGAGCGATTCGTGGTCGCTGGATCACAACGGGCTCGTGCTCGACAAGGGCACGGTGAAAGCCGGCTACATCGGCGTGCCGTTCACGGGACTGAAAATTTTCCCCACACAGATCGCCTTTGGCGATTTCTCGCTGGACAAGCTCGTGCTCTCCGGCGTGGCGCAAATCACCGTCACCGGCAATGCGGCGTTCGGCTTCGATCCGGGTACGCAGCATTGGTCGCTGGCCGTTGGTCCCAAACCGGGCGAGGATTTCTGCGGCTGGATGCCGTCGATGCCGCCGATGGCCCCGACGGACAAAATCCTCTTCCAGAACTTCTTTGTGCAAAGCAGCGGCTCGAAGGGCTTCCAGATGCCTTCGGGCAATGCGGTCACGCTGTCGAAGGTGGGCGCCTATGCGATCAATCAGTTCATACCGAAAGAGGATTTTGTGCAAATCGCCGGGACGCTCGATCTTGGCATTCCCAACCTCCCGGTGATGAATCAGATCGCCACGATTTATGAAGAGGACGATAACATCGTTTTCCAGCCCGATCCCATCAACGAAACCATTGCCGTCAATGGCATCAAGATCAAATTCAACACCGCCAAGGGTCAGCAGATCTGGGACGACACCGGGTTGCATGCCGGCGTGGTGGTGTCGGAGGATGGCGCCTTCGCCCTGAATTCCGTTCTGCACCGCACGCCGACGAAGACGTATATCGTGGTCAACGAAGGCGAGCAGGTACAGATCGGCACCGAAGTGAAGATGACCGATGTGGTGGGCGCCATGCAGGTGGCGAACAATGCCTGGGAGTTGTTCTGGTTCGAAGGCGATTTGCAGAACAAGGATCAGGGCGGCCGTCTGAAGTTCACTGTGATGGGCGACATCGTGGCGAACGATCAGCAGATCGGTGTGGATAAAATCGAAACGCCGTTCGGCGACATTTCCCTGATCTACAATTTCCAGGAGCAGCAGCTCGAAGGCACCCTGCATGTGGAGCAGGATCTCTCGGGCACGAAAATCGTGGGCGACGCCACACTGCTGATCAGCGGAGCGGGCAAGGGCTGGTATTTCTTCTGCGGCGCATCGTTCTCGCTGCCGCAGCCAAAGGTGGACGGCACGGCGGCCTTCGCCGTCGGGCATTTCAAACTGACGCAGAAGCAACTCGACCAATTCGCCGAGTATTCCTACAAGAACAAGGGCCTGCCGCCGCAATTCCACAATTTCAACGGCTTCTTCTTCGAAGGCACGGTGTTGATACCACCGCCGGTGTTCTGTCCGAACTTCGATTTCGATTTCGGACTGGTGTCGGCGTATATGATTTGCCAGATCGGCGCCAACGCGCGCTTCGGCATGAATTTCGGACCCGTGGATACGTATTTCATCGCAATCCGCGGTATCGGCAAACTCGAAGCGGGCGTGGGCATGTCCGTGGGCATCGCCTGTGCGGGTGTGTCGGCGGGCATACTCATCGAACCCAACATCGAAGGCATGTACCAGTCGGATGGCACGTGGTATGTGCTCGGCGACTTCCCCATCACGCTCTACGGCACCACGTATGCGGGCTGGGGTTTGTGCGACAGCGATTGTGAAGGCGCGCTGTGCGACAAATCCAGTGCCAGCGCCAGCATCACGCTGGGCATGCAAGGGTACGTGGGCTCCGACGACAAGTATTTCAGATTCTACTTCAAATAAGCGAGGCCGGATATGCAACGCATCATTTTCTCCTGTGCCGCCGGACTCGCGCTCCTCGTATCCGCGATCGTGTGCACATCGCCCGCGCGCGCGCAGCAAGGTCTGGCGCATGGCGGCGCCGACGGCATCATCGTCGATCTCGGCAACTGGGTTCTGCCCGCCAGCATCAATGGTCGAGCGGTGGCATCGTATCGCGTGGAGCGCCGCGAAACCGGCAGTCGCAACTGGACGCAGGTCGCGGACGTGCGCGGCCCCGCGTCGCAAGGCGAACTGGAAGCCGCAATCGCGACGCATCAGAAAAGCTTCCCCGAAATCTCGGGCGTGAGCTTCGGAGCGGCGGAATTGTGGCAACGCATTCAGACGGGTCGCGACGTGCGGAGCATCGGTGCCGTGACCCGCTTCCTCCCCGTGCAACTCGCGCTGGGGCTGCGGTGGATGGACGCAGGCGCCAGCCGGGCCGTTGCGTACGAGTACCGCATTTCCCATGTCGGTCAGGATGGTTCGGCCACCGAGGCCTTCGTCACGCCCGCCGTGGCATGGCCGGGGGTTGGTGATGTGGGGCGCCTGCAACTCGCGCAGACCGAGGCCGAACCCACATCCGCCACCATGCGCTGGTATGTGAAGGGCACGCCGCCCACCAGTTTCCGCATGTACCGGCGCGAGGGACTCAGCGGTCCCTTCAGCGAACTCAGCGCCGCCGTGGTGGACAGTTGCTGTTTCGTGGCGCGGGGACTGACCAGCAGTGGCGACTCCATACTCGCCGTGCTGCACGACAAAACCGTGCAGCACAGTAAGGTCTACCAGTACTACGTTGTGCCGTTGGACTATTTCCGTAACGAGGGCTTCGCCAGCGACACCGCCACGATAGTCGCATTTCGGATGTCGCATGTCCCGTTACCCGAACGCATGGCCGTCCGCTCGGTGGATTCGCTCGGTCTACTGCTTCGTTGGCAACTGCGCGAGCCCTCGGCCGTACACGGCATTGTGATCGAGCGGGGTCCGTCGATCGACACGGGCTTTGTGGAAATTTTCGCGGCTTCGCCCAGCGACACCAGTTGGCTGGACCAGACGGTGACGCCGATGGAACGCTACTACTATCGGCTGCGCCTTGTCGGCCCCGGTGGATTGCGCTCGGCGCCGAGCGCCGTGCTCATCGGCATTTGGAAAAGCAGCGACATCCCGACACCTCCGCAGCATGTGAAAGCGGAACCCGTACGGGGCGGTGTGCGCGTGGAATGGACACCAGACACGATACAGAACATCGCGGGATACGTTGTGCATCGCGCCGATGGCTACGGCGCGATGTTCCGCCAGATCTCCGACGTGCTCCCGGTGAAGCAGGCGCGCTACATCGACACCATGGGGCTGCGGGGAGATTGGACCTATCTCTACACCGTGAGCGCGGTGAACAGCAGCCACGTTCCGAGCGTGGCTTCGGACACGGCCTACGCCACACCCGACATCCCGCTGTCGATCCCCGCGCCGCAGGGCTTGCTTGCGCGTGTGGACAAAGGACGCGTGTATCTGACATGGACCATGCAGGAAGACAATCCCGCACTGTCCGCCTGGCGCGTGTACCGTCGCGATGGCGCTTCCGGCACGTGGAAAGCGCTGGGCGACAGCCTGCTCGAGGCCAGTGTGAATCACGTGCTGGACGAGGGCACGAAACCCGGCGCAACGTATGCCTACCGTGTGCGCGCTTACAGTATTCGCGGCGACAGCAGCGAGACCAGCGCCATCGTCGAAGTTCGCATAGCGGGGCCAGCGGTGTATCCGCCGGCGAACCTGCAGGCGAAGCGCGACGGCAAGCAGGTACTGCTGACCTGGGACGAGATTGTGCAGCCGGGGGCGAAGGAATTCCGCGTTTACCGCTACACCCGCGGAGGCACGCCGCAAGCGGTGGGTACGGTACCACTCGATCAGCGCGAATTTCTCGACACGCGACCGGGCAGCACCTCGCCGGTGTTCTACTATGTCACCACAGTTTCCACCACGGGCGAGGAGAGCCGTCCGGGCAGGGAAAGCGCCGTGCTGCTCCGCTGAACTTCCCCTCCTCTCCACCGAAGCGGCCGCGGCACTCGCTTTTGCGTGTTTCCGCGGCCGCTTCGTATCGGAGATCGCTGCGGAGGATAATCCCGCAGAGCGGTGAAACTTTTCTCCATTTCGATTGTCTCTCAAAAACATGCTGTGACAAACACCGATCTCCAGCATATATTTACACGAGACACACTGATGAAATTCCATGTCCTGAACACAGCGACAGCGCTATTGCTTGTCGCACTGCTCGCCGGCGCATGCAGCGATGACGACAGCGGCAACACACCCACGCCAACGCCGGGTATCGAACGCAGCGGCGGCATGGTGCGCGTGCCAGCCAAAGGCAAGACCTTGCTCATGGGCTCGGCCGTCGGCAACGACGACGAGCGGCCCACGCATGCGGTGAGCTTCGCCGCGGATTTCTGGATGGACAGCACCGAAATCACCATCGCGCAATACGATCAGGTGATGCGCGCCGCCTATCCGGGCTATGCCGCGCCATCGTGGCTCAGCACCTACGGCAACGACGCACGCACTGCCGTGTACCGCGTGGACTGGGGCGATGCCGTCTTGTTCTGCAATGCGCGCAGCAAGGCCGCCGGTCTGGACACGGTGTACAGCTACAGCGCCATCGATGGCATTCCGGGTAACGGATGCATTCTCCAGAATGTGCAGGCCAAGCTTGCGAGCAACGGGTATCGCCTGCCGACCGAGGCCGAGTGGGAATTCGCCTGCCGCGCCGGAGCAAGCACGGAGTTCCCCTGGGGCAGCACCTGGCCGGGATATCCCGCGAGCAGCACCGACAGCACCGAATTCGCCATGTACGCCGTGTGGGCAGGCAATTCGTGGAATCTCAGCTCCGACAATCCCGCTTTCGGCATTCACCCGGTCGCGGGCCGCATGCCGAATGCCTTCGGCCTGTACGACATGATCGGCAACGTCTGGGAGTGGTGCCACGATTGGTACGACGCGAATTACTACGCGGGCAGTCCATCCACCGATCCGGCCGGACCTTCGGATGGACAGTGGCATGTGCTGCGTGGAGGAAGCTGGGGCAACGATGCGAAGCAGCTGCGCTCCGCCAACCGCGAGTTTGTCGTACCCGATTATCTCTTCAACTTCATCGGCTTCCGCACCGTCCGACCCGCACGATGATTTCGCAGTCATGAAAGGTTCCGCCATGAAACGTGTGCTGTTCTCCTCGTTCCTGCTGTTGCTCGCCGCCGGTTCCGCTCTGGCGCAGACCGCCGATTCCAGCGCGGCGCTGTTCGACGACAGCGTGATGCACGAATTCCGCATCACCGTGTACGAAGAGAACTGGCAGGACACGCTCGCCGTGTATTTCCAGCGGGGCGATGAATCCCTGCCCGCGCGCGTGGAGTACGGCGGGCTGGTGTTCGACAGTGTGGGCATACGCTACAAAGGAAACTCGTCGTACATGCAATCACGCGGCACGCCCAAGAAGCCGTTCAAAATCGAGTTCGATGAATACCGTGGCAAGCAGACGTTTTTCGGAGTGAAAACACTGAATTTCAGCAACGCCGTGAAGGACCCGACCTTCATGCGCGAGAAACTCGCCTACGACATGCTGCGCACGCTCATGCCTTCGCCGCGCTGCGCCTATGCCACACTCACGGTGAACGGCATGGCGCTCGGCGTGTACACCATGGTGGAGCAGGTGGATAAAACCTTTCTCAAGCGTCATTTCACCACAAACGATGGCAATCTGTACAAGGCGGGCGACAATGGCGCCTCGCTGGAATACCGCGGCGAGGACAGCACACCGTACAAGAACGAACTCGAACTGAAGACCAACGAGAAGGCCGACGATTGGTCGCGGCTGATCACCATGCTGCGCATCGTCGGCACGAGCAGCGCGGGCACATTCCAGACGGAAGCGGGCAACGTGCTGCATCTCGACAACAGCGCCCGCATTCTGGCATTCAACATGGCGGTATCGAATTTCGACAGCTACACCGGCTCGGGACGGAATTTCTATCTGTACGACAATGTGGACGACGGGCGTTTCGTGTTCATTCCCTGGGATGCGAACGAGGCCTTCGGTGCGTACACGAACAACTGGAACATTTTCACACAGGACGTCACCGCGCCCAATAATCTGCAACGACGTCCGATACTGCGCCGAATGCTGGAAAACGACGAACTGCGCGCGCTGTACCTGCGATACATTCGCGCGATCATCCGCGGGCCCGCAGCGCTGGACTCCCTGCGCGCGCGAACCGATCACTGGAAGCAATTCCTCGCGCCACATGTGCAGGCCGATCAATACAAACTCTACACCTACCAGCAATTCGTCGACAATATCGAAAAGGATGTACTCATCGGCATCAATCAGCCTGTGCCCGGCCTGCTGCGTTTCGCGCAATTGCGCAACGAGAGCATCGAGACGCAGCTCGGCGGGTATCTGGCGGTTGAGGGAGCACCCGGCACGTTGCCCGACGCGATTGAACTCGCGGCGTTGTACCCGAATCCCGCGGTGACGCACAGCACACTGTCCTTCACGCTCCGTGGCGAAGGCTCGCTGAGCGTACTCGTGCGGAATGTGCTGGGAGCCGAGGTATGGCGCTACGACGTGGCCGATGGCGCGCGCGGCAGCTACGCGGTGCTGCTCCCTGTGTCGGCACTCCCCAGTGGCGCATATCACTGCGAAGTGCAACTGCGCTCCGCCGGAGGACTCGTCGCGACGAAATCGCTCACCTTCACCGTTGCTCATTGACGCGGATGCATCGCTCCATGACGAACGCATCTCGGTGCAATTAATCGACAAAGGACACACCCATGTTGCCCTCTGCCCTTCCCTTCACACGACGGAACCTGTACGGTCTGTTGGCGGCGATGCTGCTGCTCAGCATGGCGGCACAGGCACAGAACAGCGCCTTCGACGGCTACACTCTGTTCAGCGCTCTGAATGGTCGCACAACCTATCTGGTGGACATGGCCGGAAAAACCGTGCACACATGGAGCCACACCTACTCCGGCGGCTATGCAACCTATCTGCTTCCGAACGGTCATTTGTTACGCGCCGCCATGGCGCCGAACGCGCAGTTGCGTGGGGGCGCCTATCACGGATTGCTGCAGGAATTCGACTGGGATGGCAGCGTGGTCTGGCAATACACCTATTCCGGTCCGAAATACATCGCCCATCACGACATCGAGCCCATGCCCAATGGCAATGTGCTGATGATCGCGTGGGAAGTGAAGAGCGCGAGCGAGGCCGCCGCCATGGGCAGAAGCAACGCATCAACGTTGTGGCCGGATCATATCATCGAAGTGCGTCCCGAACCTCCCTCGGGTGGCAGCATCGTCTGGGAATGGCACATCTGGGATCATCTTGTGCAGAACAAGGATGCGAACAAACCCAATTACGGCGTGATCTCCGAGCATCCCGGGCGCTTCGACGTCAATCTCATCGGCGGGTCGTCCGGACCGTGGGGAGGCGATTGGCAGCATGTGAATGCGGTGAGCTACAATCCCGACCGCGATGAAATCGTCTTCAGCTCGCATTTCATGAATGAATTCTACATCATCGACCACAGCACCACCACGGCCGAAGCGGCTGGCAGCACGGGCGGACAGCGCGGCAAAGGCGGCGACTTCCTCTATCGCTGGGGCAAGCCGTCCAACTACGGTGTGAGCGGGAGCACCGTGTTCGATGTGGTGCATTGTGCGTGGTGGATACCCCGCGGACTCGCTGGCGAGGGAAATATCCTGGTGTTCAACAACGGTGCCCGCAAACTCGCCTCGGAGATTCTCGAACTCACCCCTCCGCGCGATCCCCAGGGCAACTACACGCGCGAAGCGGGGGCCGCCTTTGGTCCCGCGCAGCCCGTATGGAAATACTCCAACGGAAGCACGTTTTTCTCCAATCATCTCGGCGGAAATCAGCGACTTCCCAACGGCAACACCTTCATCACCGAGGCGACATCGGGCTTTCTCTTCGAAGTGACCTCCGACGGACAGGTGGTGTGGCAATACAACTTCGGGCGCGAGATAGCGCGGGCGTTGCGCTACGCGCGCGACTATCCCGGTGTGGCCGCGCTCAATCCCACAGCGACCGACGTGCTGCCCACGAGTCCGGAATTGCGTGTATCGAACGCACCCAATCCATTCCAGAATTCCACCGTACTGAGCATCCAGAGCGGGTCGGCTGGTACGGTGAGCGTGTGCATTCACGATGCGCTCGGCCGTATCGTCCATCAGGTCACACGTGAGATGGCCGTTTCCGGAACAATTCAGGAGGTATGGAACGGAAGGGATTTGCTGGGAAATCGCGTATCTTCCGGAGTATACTTTTACCGCGTGCGCATGGCGGGTGTCGAACGTATCGGCAGCATGCTGCACGCACATTAGCAAGCCAGGAACGCGGTGCCGTTCCGGTGCCGCCTGAGACGATGAACCGACATTCAGTTATCACGCTCCTGATTTACGTCGCCGCGCTTGCGGTGATTCTGATCGTGCTATTCGTGCCCGTGCCGCATGCGTTCAGCACGTACGGAGCAGTCGTTCCCGTACGGGAATGGGTGCTTCTGCGCAACGACAACGGTCAGGTCGTCTCGGTCCTGCGTGACAATCGAACGGGCGCCGCCGAACGATATACTGTCACGCAGGCCGAGCGCGGCGACGCTATGAATCTTCAGCTCGCGCAAGGAAGCGCCTTGCAGCGCATTGCCGAAGGCGACACGGTGGCATGGATATCCTCGCCCGAACTCGCCCAGCAGGATGCCGCGCTGGCGGGCGCCCTGGCCGTGGCCGAAGCGGGGTTGCGTGCCGCGAAAAGCGGGGAAAAACAATCCATCGTCGAGCAGGCGCAACAGCAACTCGCCTTCGCCCAGGCGGCGTTCGCCGAGCAGGAAGGATTGCACGCACGCCGCGCAGCTCTGCACGACAAGGGCACCATCTCGGACGAAGAGTACGATCTTTCGGCCGAACGACTGCGGCAATTGCGCATCGCGGTGGATATCGCCCGTGCGCAACTGGCCGTCGCCACCACCGGCATGAAAGACGACTACATTCGCGAGAAAGAGGCTGAGGTGCTGTCCCTGCGAACGCAGCGCGAGGCCTTGCAGCAACGCCTCCGGCAATACACACTGATCGCGCCGCTCGGCGGCACGCTGCGGCACAGCAGAAGTCTCGACACCTTGCTCGCCATCGACGATGTGTCCACCTTGCTTCTTGTGCTTCCGGTGGAACTCCGGCCGGAGAACGGGCTGCATGAGGGACATCGTGTGAACTTCACCGCCCTGCACGTGAACCATGCCGGTCAGGGCCGCATCGTGCGTGTGGACAACGCCGTGCAGTACATGAACGGGCGGCCCGTGCGCCTGTGCATGGTGCGGATTGACAAGGGAGCAGCAGCACTCCTGCCGGGAATGCACGTGCGCTGCACCATCGGCCGCGAACCCATGACCGTGGCCGGACAAATCTGGACCTTTGTGCGCAGACAGTGGTGGTGAGCATGGGATATCCGAAATTCGAATACAAGTATTTGCTCCCCAACGCGCTTATCGATCGCGTCCGCGATGACATCGCTCCTTTCGTCACAGTCGATGATCATGTGAAAAAGGCCGGCGGCGTGGCATACACCGTGCGCTCCGTGTATTACGACACGACCGACCTCATCGCCTATCGGGAGAAGCGCGAGGGCGAAGCGCTGCGTCGGAAGTTCCGCATCCGCGGCTACAATCGGCAGGAGGACGAAGCGTCGCTCTTCCTCGAGATCAAGAAAAAAGCGGACAATCGTCTCTTCAAATACCGCGCGCCGGTGCGTCCCGCCGATGTGCGCGCGCTGTTCGACACCCGCGATGTGCACATGTATGTGGCCTCCGACAGCGAGGTGGTGCGGGAACACGCGCGGCGATTTTTCTATCATTACGACAGTCGCAACCTGCAACCGGTGATCAACATCGTGTATGAACGTGCGGCGTTCACCGACGGCGGCAATCCCGATGTGCGCATCACCATCGACAGCGGACTGCGATCGGCGCGGGCCGAAGCGATCGACGATCTGTGGAACGATGCCGCAACGCGCCCGGCGATGGCGACGCACGGCATACTCGAGGTGAAGTTCATCGCCGGCGTTCCCGCCTGGATGCGGGCGGTGATTCAGCGCTACGAGTTGCGCCGCATGGCCCTGTCGAAATACACCATTTGTCTTGAATCGCATCAGCACGTGTTGCCTCCCGGCTTTGCGAACGCGGGTGGGACGGGCGCACGCCTGCCGCGATATTCCGTGTTGCGTCCCCTCATGTGAAACAGGTCCGACCCCATGTTTTCCGAGCTACAGTACATCGATCTGTTCCCTCTTGCCGCCGGCGAGATATTGCTCAATCTGCTGGTGGCCTTGTTGTGCGGCCTGCTCATCGCCACGCTGTACCGCCTCACCTACCGGGGACCGGGCTACTCTCCGTCCTACATCACCTCGATCATCATCCTCACGCTTATCACCTCGATGGTGATCATGATCATTGGCAACAATCTGGCACGGGCGTTCGGATTGGTGGGTGCGATGTCCATCATCCGTTTTCGTACCGCCGTGAAGGACACCATCGACATCGTCTTCATTTTCTTCGCGCTCGCGGCGGGCATGGCCACGGGGTCGGGCGCGCATTCGCTGGCGATCATCGGCACGGTGCTGATCGGCGCGATCATTCTCCTGCTCTCACGCGCGCCGCTCTTCGGAACGCAGCGCAAGGAGTTTTTACTCCAGTTTTCCTATGTCGGCGGCAACGACGCTCCCCCGCCCTACACCGATGTGCTCAAGCGCCATTGCCGAAAACAGCGCATCGTGAATGTGAGCGCGCAGGGCGATTCCGATGTGATGGATGTCGCTCTCTATGTACAGCTCCGCGCCGATACCGACAATCAGGCCTTCATCCGGGAGTTGCAGGGCGTTTCCGGCATGCGCCGCGTGCATCTGTATATCGACGACCAGCAGTTTTGATGCTCGATGCTGTGCGATGAACTTCGCCGCACAAGTACGCCGAGAAGAATAGGGAGGACAAGAGAATAAGGTAAATGCGGGATCCTGGATCCTCCATGGTCTATGATCTCCCTGCTGAGCCAGTGATCGACACTCGCCAACACATTGCCGCATATATTTCACCTATCCTCCTTACTCTCACCACTCTCCCGACTCTCCATACACGGCCTCGGGTACAGGCATTACCTTCCGGTGTTTACCTCCAGGCATTTCAGCCGTATCATTGTCAATCGATTCACTGCCTCACGCGGAGGGTATGGCTGCTTCCCCGGAAATAGAAACGCTCATCGAGAACGGCAAGGCCGGCGACACACAGGCCTTTGCCGCGTTGATGCGCCATTATCAGGGCTACGCACAGGCGCTCGCACTGCGCCTGCTCGCCGACCATGAGGAAGCCCGCGAAGCCACGCAGGACAGCTTCGTGCGCGTGTGGGAACACCTCCCCCGTTTCGATGGCCGCGCGGCATTCACCACCTGGCTGTACACCATTGTCACCAATGTCTGTATCGATCGACTGCGCGCCCGCAAGCGCAGACGTGTGGTATTCGTACCGCTCACCGAGGATGCGGCCACGTACAGCAGCGACCCGGGTGCGTTGCAGGACGGTGCGCGTCTACTCGCGGAGCTGCCCTCGCTGTTGCATCGCCTCAGCGAAGCACAGCGCGTGGTGTTCACCCTGCGCGACATGCAGGATCTCTCGGTGGATGAAGTCCGCGCCATCACCGGCATGAGTGCCACTGTGATTAAAACACATCTCTGTAATGCGCGACGCGCCATGCGTGCCGCCTTGCGCGCCCGCTTTGGAAAGGAGTTCTGACATGCGATGTTCCACAGCCCGACGATTGCTGCTGCTGCACCGGCCCGGTGAGCGCACGGCCTGGCAGGACAGGCGCCTGGCACGGCATCTCCGCGTGTGCGTGGCATGCGCCACCGAAGCGCGGCACATCCGCGATGAACTCGAGAAAAGTACGCTCGCACTGCGCGATGCGACGATGGTGCTTGCGGACGAAGCACTTCTGGCTTCGGTGCTTTCGCAGCTTGCGCCGCGTCCGGACCTGCGCGGGGCATCGAGTGCGAGGCACAGTGCGCAACAGGCGTTCCGGCCTTCGCTGCTGCCGCGACTTGTTCCCGCCGCCGCCACGGTGCTGATTGTGCTCGCCTTTCTCGGCCAATCGCTGTCGGTGCTCGCGCGCTACGCCGAGCTTGGCGGGAGCGGCAGCGCCGTGCAGGAGCGTGTCGTGGTCGAGCTGCGTTACGCGCTGCTGCCGCGAAGTTTGCGGGGAGAGGCACAGGTATCTGAACCGAATGCCGCTCTGGTGTTGTCCGATGAGCACGCGGCATTGACAGACCGTGATCTTTCGCGCGACGATGCACAGCGGGTGTGGCGACTTGCCTTGCGTTCCATGGTTCCGGATATGGAGGAGTCGCGCATCCGGCATCTCATCACACAGTATTCCATCATTCCCCGTCTTGCCATTCTCACCAGTGAAGAAGGAGCGTGAAATGTGTACACGAGCGATGTTTCTGCTCGCGCTCGCCGGCGCGGTGCTGCTCGGCGGCTGTCTCGAAGTGACCAGTACCACTGTGGTGTACGAGGATGGCTCCATCGTACGCTCCATCGCCATGAGCGGCGACAGCAGTGAATTGTTTCGCGGACCCCTGCCCTTCGACCTCGATTCGGGGTGGAGCGTCGCAACGCGGACGCATGAGGGGGGCAGAGTGTACCGACGCGCCGAACGCCGCTTCGAAGATGTGGCGGAGATGAATGCGGCACTCCGCGGACGCGAGGGCCGTACGTTCGAGATCGAGGCGACGTTGACGCGGCATTTCGACTGGTTCTACACCGTGCATCGCTATGAAGAGACATGGAAGCGCTTCGATCCGTTCAACGCCGTGCCGGTGACCGATTTCCTCACCGAAGCCGAGATACAGGCCCTTCGGCAACATCATGGCGACGAGACGCCCATGGCGAAAGCCGACAGTCTCTCACTCGCCGACGCAGAGCAGCGCCTGGAGCAGTGGCAGCAACGGAACATGAGCGAGCGCTTCCTGCAAATAGTGGACGAAGGTGCGCGACGGATCGTCGATACAACGTCCTTGGACATCCACGCGCTCCGCTCGCAGAAGGATTCGCTTGTTCAGAACCTCGAGGAATTAGACAGCGATGCCGATCCCGCCAAACCCGAAACCTTGCCGGGTTTACTCGCCACACCCGAAGTGCGACGGGCCCTGGCGGCCAATCCCGAGGGATTCCGAGAGTTCATTGAAAAAAAACACATCTACGAGACCTTGTTGTACAACAGTTACGCGGTAGGTCTGCGCATGCCCGGCATGCTGCAACAGACCAATGCCCGCGAGTTGCGCGCGGGACGCTGCGAGTGGAAGGACTTCATCGGCCCCATCCTGATCACGGATATCACTCTCACCGCCGAATCGCGCAGCGTGAACTGGACCTTCATCATCGCCGCGACGCTGTTGCTCCTGTTGCTGATTGCTCTCTCCCTCTGGCGCTACCTCCGCCGCTGAGCAGCCAGAGGCGCGCGCAAGCTGTCCGCGCCGTTCGTAACGCGCATCTTCAATCACCGTCACCCCGCCACGGCGAGGTGACGAATCTTATCAGAATTTTTTTTCCTTTAAGTTTTTTCTCTTGCTTTCCTCCGACGGGCGTCGTATCATACCTCCCGCACCCGCCACATCATCGAGACTACGCGCGTCCCTCGCCGGGCAGCGCGCATAGGCCTGTTTCCAGGAGGAGATATGAAATCGTGCTTGACTATAGCCCTGTTGCTGCTGTGCCTCGGCGGCCAGCGCGCGCAGGGAACAATCCACACCATTGTTGATGCCGGCTTCACCTTCAGTCCTGCGGCGCTCACCATCGCTGTGGGAGACACGGTGAATTTTACCATCGGCGGCGGTCACAATGTCGTCGAAGTGTCGCTCGCAACATGGAACGCAAACGGCAACACCTCGAACGGCGGCTTCCAACTCCCCTTCGGCGGCGGTCAGCTCATTTTTCCCAATGCGGGTACGTACTACTACGTATGCAGCCCTCACGCCGGCATGGGGATGAAGGGGCAGATCAGTGTGGTGAGTTTCGCCGTGACCACCGGCAGCATCGCGCCGACCTCGTTCTGCGGCGGCTCCGCTGTTCAGGTGCCGTTTACTGTATCCGGTACCTTCAACGGCAGCAATGTGTTCACCGCGCAACTCTCCGACGCGTTCGGTTCTTTCTCCGCCCCGGTACAGATCGGTACCTTGGCCGCCACGGGTTCGGGAACGATCAACGCCACCATTCCCGCGGGAACGCCCGTTGGCACCGGATACCGCATCCGCGTCATGGCATCCAGTCCGGCGGTTACCGGAAGCAACAACGGCACGAATCTGTCCGTGCTCGGCGCTCCGGCGGCCAACATCACCGCTGCGGGACCCACGAGTTTTTGCCAGGGAGGGAGCGTGATGCTCGACGCCAATACCGGTCCGGGGCTGACCCACACCTGGTTCCTCAATGGATCGCAGATCAACGGCGCCACGTCGGCATCCTATCAGGCCACACAGGCGGGGTTGTACACCGTTACCGTGTCCAATGGCGCGTGCTCCACCACATCCACGGCCGAACGAGTGGTGGTGTACACGAATGATCCAACGCGATTGACCTGGACGGGTGCGATCGACGGCGAATGGGGTACCGTGGGCAACTGGGACAATCCCTGTGCTGTGCCGGGACCGGGCGACACGGTGGTGATTTCCGGAAACATGACGCCACCCACGAGCACGGCGCCGATCACCCTGTCGCGTCTATTGCTCAGCAATCCGAACGGCCTGACACTGAGCACCGATCTCGTCATCACGGGCGAACTCACGCTCAACGGCGCCATGCTCACGCTCGGCGCTTCGCAGCTCACCATCGCGCAGAGCGGTAGTATCAGCGGTGCGGGAGCGTCGAGCTTCATCGTGACCAATGGCAGCGGCAGTTTGCGCCAGCAGGGCATAGGAAGCGGCGGCCGCGGTGGCACGGTGCTGTTCCCCGTCGGCAGCGCGCCGGGCAGCTACACGCCCGTGTTGCTCGCAAACATCGGCACCGCGGATGAATTTCGCGTCTCCGTGCGCGATGGCGTGCAGACCGGAGGAACGGGCGGCAGCGCTATCACGGACAACGTGGTCCTGAAAACCTGGACCATCGACGAAGCCCAGGCCGGGGGTTCGCTCGCCACCATCACCGTTCAGTGGACGGCGGCCGATGAGGGGTCCGGCTTCGACCGCACGCAATGCTACATCGCGCGACATGATGGTGCCGCCTGGACGCCGCAACAGTCGGTGGCGGCAGCCAGCGCCTCGCCCCATCAGCGCACGGTGAGCGGCATTGGCACGTTCTCACCATTCGCCGTGGGCGACGGTGCCTCGCCTCTGCCGGTGACGCTGCGGTTGTTCGAGGCCACCGAGCAGCACGGTATCGTGCTGTTGCGTTGGGAAAGCACGGAGGAATACAACAATGCCGGCTTTTTCGTGCAGCGCAGCCGCGCGGGCAAGGAACAATGGAGCGATGCGCATTTCGTGCCGGCTGCCGGCGGCAATGCCGGAGCGCGCTACGAGCAACGCGACACACCGCCCGCCAGCGGACGCTGGTTGTACCGTTTGCGGCAAGTGGACATCGATGGCACGGAGCATTTTTCGTCCAGCATCGCCGTCGATGTCGCTCTACCCGCGCATGCGGCGATGATTCACTCCTTGTACCCCAATCCACTGCTTTCGTCGTCCATGACAGAGTTGCGGGTGGAATTCGGCGGCGAAACGAATGATCGAGCGCTGCTGACACTCGAGAATATTCTCGGACAGGAAGTGGCGCGTTTGCACGATGGCGCAGTTCGCGCGAACGAGCGCATGACAGTGCGCTTTGGCACGGCATCGCTGCAACCCGGCGTGTATCTCCTGCGCCTGCGCGTCGCGGACGAGGTGGCGACACGGCGGCTTATGGTGTTGCGATAGCCAGGCAGCGCAGTTCAAGGCGAAGAGTGAAGAGTAAAGAGTAAAGGTCGTTACACTGTAACCGCCAGGAGCCAACCCGTACACCGCCGCCCCCGCAGGCAATCGAAGCCGTTTTCGCGTCGCTGCTGCAAGCCGGCGTTGGATTGCTTCATCTTTGGTAGTGCGTTCGGCACCTCGTCGACTTCCACGAATAATCTGTGCTAATCCGTGTGAAATCTGTGCAATCCGTGGTTTTGAAACTCTGTTGAGCCGCTCCGACAGTAATCAAGACACCTGCACCATTTTCATTCTCCCGGGTGTGACGGAAGGAACATATCGACTCCAAGGCGTCGCTACACCATCGACACAGAAGCAGTTCGGCGCGCTTTACCTCCCCTCCACCACCAGCGCCGAGCGGGCGACGATGCGGCCTTGCGCGTCGACGGCGCTGAGTTGATAATGCCCGGCGGCGAGGCCGTCGAGGGGCACAGACACACTGCCGCCACCGCCGTCGCAGTACACGCGCTGGCTGCGCAATTCCCGCCCGTCGCTGCCGTGTATGCGCAGCGTGTACGCGCCAGGCGCGGCGGTGAGCAGGGCCGTGGCCGCCGCCCGCGCCGGATTGGGAAAGGGACTCAAGCTCAACAGCGACGCCACCGGCGGCCGCAGCGCCTCCTGGGCATTGATGTTCAAATGCAATTTGCCGATAAATGCTTCGGTGCCGCCAAGGATGGTTGTGCGGTGACCGCCCTGCCGTACTGGCACGGGGATAGTTGTATACCCGGAGAAGTACAACCCAAACGGAGTAGGCCAAATTTTTGATATGCCATCTCTTCTTGTGCCAGCCGAAAGCAACTGAACCCGCAGCAGATTATACTCGAATAGATCCACGAGAACAAGTACATCCATGGATTTATTGTACTGCTCAGGGTAGGGATTCGCGATAGTTATCAGCGAGTCGGATTCCGCATGCACCAGCAAGATGTAGCTGCGTTCGTCCGCAATACACACATCAAACACCAACTCGCCTCCGTTCCCAATGATAAGACTCGAATAGACGATCGAGTCCTGCTCCGCGTCATAAATGACATGAAAGCCATTGTACAACGCCAAGGTATCAAAGCCAATCGCGGGGTAGTTCATTGGGAAGTATCCAACCCCACCAGTGGTTTCCCCTACAACATGGATTTTCGAACCAAACTGCCGTGCGTTCATTACCCACTCCGTACCCTCTCCACCCAGCATTGTGCTGTATCGCAGCGATGTGAAATCCTTGCTGATCTCTGTCACAGTGACATCGCCGCCATCGCCATAATTTCGCTGAAGTGACCCGGGAGTGGTTGGATAATTCGCTGATCGCGTATGGCCAATCAGTATGTACGAGTCTTCAACTTCGAAGACATATTCGATCCAATCGTAACTATCGCCGCCTAAAGCCACAGCATACTCGAGACTGTCTCCCTTGAGGACAAATAGTGAGGCATCACCGTAACCATCAGTCCACGGTTTGGTTACAGGTGTTCGTAACAACGTAAAATCTATACTGTTTGTTGAGCCGGCGAGCAGCAGGCGGCCGGCCGAATCGATATATGCCGCATCACAATAATCATGATCCCTCCCACCCAGGAAAGAAACGTATGTGAACCGTCGATCAGACAGCGAAAATCGAGCATACCACACATCAGAAAATCCCGACAACCTTTTCTGTCGCGCATTCTCCGTGGTCGGGAAATCACTGGACTCTGTACTTCCTGCGATAAGAATTTCATTGGGATAATCGCTCCATATCATCTCGCTCGCTGTCGCGCCTCTGCTACCCCCGAGATAACTGCCATACAACAGCTCTCTCATCTCCATATCGTATATTGCCAGATAGGAATTATAGTATCCACCAATTGAGTCCCCGTCCAGATACGCATCTTCCGTCACTGGCAAACTGGTATCCGATGTATTAACCAACACATAAATGTGCGAACGAACCGAATCGCATAGGATCCCTACGACCCCCGTTTCCACATTCTTGCCGATTGAACCACCGATAAGGCTAAGCAATTCCTTATCCGCGATTTGAGCAAACGCCCGGTTGCCCTGCAATGACAGCAAACACAGCAGCAGTGTATAGAAGTATTTCATCGGGTGCCTCATGCAAAATACTATTATGTAAAACTCACGTTGTATAAATGATGATTCTCGCATTACTGCGGAGTACACTGTGCATTCACCGACCAACATAGCAGAATGCACGTGAGAGCTTGGGAAAGCACGAGAATTGATACATACGGCGAGCCCACCGTGTCTGACTGCGATGGGCTCGCCATATCGTATTTTACTTCACCGTGAATTGCCCCGTACGCCCACCTTCAGGCGACGTAACACGCAGGAAATACACACCTGGCATCAATGCGGGCAGTCGCAATGCACGATGCCCACCCTTCGTCCCGCTCAACTCCTGACGTTGCAGTTCCACACCGAGCACACTGTGAATACACACAGATTGCCGGCCCTCGAACGGTAGCGTCAGCGTCAATGTTGCACCGGAGTTGCTGCTGCTTGGATAGAAGGAGAGTTTACTGTTATCGACATCCAATGGCAATCGCAGTCCGGCGTTGTCCTTCGGGGTCGCGGGTTCCTGGAAGTAGTGATCGCGGAACAATGTCATGCCGTATCCACCATCCACAAATGGTCCACGCCATGCGGTTGTATGCAACGTCACCGTGGCTTGCGGCACACCGCTCGGAAGCTCCAGTCCCATGATAAGCGTGGTGTCGGCCTTACCGGGCGGTATGCGGTACTCGCCACCACGTACAAGCACGGTGTTGGTGAGGACGTCACGCAAATACGACTCCACGACTGTGGTATCCTGAAGTGAATCTGTAACCACCTGCAGAGCGAAGCGTACGTTTTCCGGCCCGGTGAGCGTAAATTCTTCCGTCGTCGTCAAGGTATCGAAAGGTGTACCACCAGGCGCACCCCAGTAGCGAATGGGGCTTACGTACGAGTATCGCACCGAACCGATTTTTGCGCCTACGCCATCATGTACCGTCGGTTCGCGATGACGGAATTCCTGACGAGCGTTTGTGGCCTCGACAACTACAGTTTTGCCGGTTTCGAGCTCGTATTCCACTGCCGCGTCGGCGATATCCTGAGCACGCGTCTTCATTGTGAGCTTCCACAGATCTCTGGGCCAGCCGAAGATACTCGTCGACACGCGCGTCGTGCCGAGCAGCGCTTCTCCGTTGTCGAGCGTGGCAGCGAGCGGATACGATGTAAGCGAACTCGCGCATAACGAACTGCGACGACCCTTGTACCAGGTTTGAGCGTTCTCAACATTGTCAGCAGTAAACAATGCCTCGCCATCACCGGAAATCCACGTGATCATGAATCTTGGATCTACGGTTACTCCGACAGGGACAACGCGCGGATCACGCTGAACTTTATCAATCCTGGTATGGAAAACATCTGTTGGGTTGATCAGTGCCGTTCCAGACCAGAGGTCGTACTGCTGAAACGAGATTGAGAATAATGGGAGACCAGGTGAGCTGGTTCTTGCTGCGGCGACGATATTGATCGTACCCCATGCCTGTCCAATCGCGTGATGCGGATCCGATAGATAGCGATTCGGGATTGTAACGGCCCACCAACCCGATTGTGAGGAGTATCTCCTGAGTTGATTACTCATGTCATCGTAGACGATGTCATAGATGTATATGGGCAGTCCTTGTTGGTCATACTCCTTCCGAAGTGTCAGCGATGCGACTCCGCAATTCCTGTCGTGCACGGGGATGGCGAAGGGCGCGGTCCAATTTGTACCAGCGTCCGTACTGCGCCAGGCAACAAGCTCGTCGGACAGTGTCGCACTGTTGAAGCGCGATGTCACGTACATGATCTGGTTGTCGAGTGATGCCATGGTCATCCGGAGAGGATTGATTGTGCTGTGTTTCACGGGATCACTGACGTAGGAGCATGGCGAGGTCGAGACCTGCCTGCGCGCGATGTAGGATAAAGTGTCGTAGTACTTTTCCCACACCGCCCAGACGGTGTTGCCAGCGGTTGCTACACTGATGTTGTCTGCCGCTTCGAATATCCTGCCATTACCCATACCTGTCATCGCCGTCATCAAATAGACATCGCGCCACGATGTACCTTGGTCCGTGCTCTTCAGAACGTAAGCCAGATCACCCGAGACAATACCCGCGTAGAGGTCTGTTCCGAGGAAGGCAAGTCGTTGCTGATTGTTGTATTTGCTTGGCGACTTGTCCGTCAGCTTGCTCCCACCATATTCATGCTCGTTGGCAATGAAATGATCGAGCACAAGCCGACCGATGGTGTTCCGATCCTGCCCGGCTTCGCATTCGGGAAATGTCAGGAAGACGTTGCGCGTCAGCTCCGAAACACAGGCGGGATCGCCGCTCCTGTCTCTATCGATGAGTCCGGGGCTGGTCCAGACGCCGAATCGATCATTCCCTTGCGGGCCGATAAAAAAATCTCCGGGATCACCACATTTATCGGTTCCATAATTCAGGACGAAGTTCCCGTCCGCCTCGTAGGGGCGAAATTTGCCGTTCTTGATCGTGCCAGCGCCCCAGATCAGAAAGCCACCTTCGAAGTCCTGCGAGACCTGTCCGTATCCCACCGAGTTGATGTTGTCGTTCACTTTAAGCGCGGCATCCCATGCAACCGTGCGTCGGTTTTCAACGATGAGATATGATTTGTTGTTGTATTCCCATCCCGCATCAGCGGGATTCGCTCCGGTGACGGGAATCACCAATACCGACGGTGGATTGCCATTGTCAAGTTGATGCACGGGATGCAATTCGATATTCGACCACTCACCGGCGGTGTTGTACACCTGCGGCGAGATCCACCCGAATTTCAATCGATGCCACGGATCGAGCATGGGCGGGGTGTATCCGGCCAGCGTAGAGCTACCCATCAACGTGTAGTGACCCGCGTGGTCGTAGTACATATCGATGCCACCAAAGGCGGAGTGTATCAACTCATGGAAGTAGACAGCGGGCGCGGCGAAACAGTCAGTCCGCCGTTCCGAACAGATCGATACGGCAACATCCTCACCATCGACATCGAATGTCTCGGTCCAGGCGCCCTTGATGATATTGCCCGCGTACACAATCAGCAGTGCGTCAACATCGGCCCAATCCCATCCAGTGGGCAGGATGCCACCGATCGCTTCGAATGTTTTATCGCCGATGGTACGATGATCGTCTACACCGATGGTGGGTTTGGCCATGTCGATCGGTAACCAGATCACCTTGGCATTGCGTATATCCGATCCACCGTCGTAGTCCAGTGTGTTCAAAATGCCATATTGTCCGGTTTGGGAATTGACCTCCATGGGAACAATCTCGCAGGCTCCGAGACTGTTGTCGGCGATATAGCGCTTGAAGCTTCCGTATTGAAACCAACCGCTATTGTTTACCGACTTCGTAACATCCAGGGCGGCGTCGGGGTGGGTCACATTCCCCGTGGTCTGGAACATGATGTCGTAGTAATCACGGTATCGGTATTTGAACTCTTGGTAGGTGTTCTGGGCGGTAAGTCCGCGGGAGCCTCGCGCGTCGGGATTGGTCGCCGCATCCGAGAACTCCACCATGACCATCACGATGTTTTTCTGTACCGGCTGTGCGTGGAGAACACCATCAGCCATGATGAGCGCAGCAAACAGGGCCGCTAGTAGCAGTAGCTTGCTTGCTTGCTTGCTTGCTTGCTTGCTTGCTTGCAAGGAGGTTCTGAGGTTTACTCATTGTTTCATTCCTTCGGTTGAAAGTAGTTATTATCTCTCACATTCGGAAGGGTGGTACTCGCCGAGATCGTATTATTTCACCAAGTCATCTCGGGAAGTAGTGTCCGGTCATTTCGAGCATGGCTCCGCCGACCCGGTACGTTCAACTCGGGTACGCATTGTCGATGGCTCGACGCCATCCAACACCATCCTGCTTACAGGATACACCTCACCTGTTGCGCCGTATTATGCGACGCTGGATACCAGCATGGACTCCAGTCGCCATGCAAATGCTACTCGCACGGCTGCTACCGAAGAATCAACTTCGCTGGAAGTCGACCTATGCTCGGCTCCGGAACCAATGGAAAATGGATCTGCTGTCTGCGTTTACTGCCACGCACTCTCCTCGATCAAGCGAACACGCGCATCACCAAGCGTATCCGTCAGTTAACTCCCCAGTCCCCGCACAGTGCACCCTGCACCATTGCCCCCGCGCCATCGAACAGTCACACTACATTGTTGGACAATGCGAGCGTGATGCCGGCTATTCGAATCGGGACGGCATAAGGTAATGATTCCGGATATGATTGTCAAGAGTCTTGCAACTTTGTAATCGAGTTGTAATGGTCTGTGGAGAACGCGCAAGTGCTGCATGCCGCAGCGGGTTCTGATTGCAGCACCTGGATGGGTGGAATATGCCACATCACTGATTTTAGCTGAACCGACTGTCTTCAACGAGAAGCAACGAAACAACCCCCACGGGCGGCATCCCTGCCACCCGTGGGGGTTGTGTGTTTTCGCTCTGTGTGCTCCCGCGTTGCGCAGGAGAGACGAGTTGCGACTCAGATCACCTCGATGTCCCAGGCGTTGCGGGGAATGATGACTTCGTACTGCGTCACCGTGGTGTTGCCTGTGGTGGTGGTGGTCGTTTGACTGGAGGCGCGGTTGTACTCGAGACGCAGGTTCAGCTCGGCCTTGCCGCCTCCATCGGCCTTGATCTCGAAAATGCGGAAGGGGAATTCCACACCGGCGTTCAGGAAACGCGAGAAAATGGGATTGATCGCCGCGCCGAAGGAACTGCTCTTCACCACCTCGTCCACGGCGGACTTCACATCGGTGCTGCTGATGCTGTGCTTCTCGCTTTGCATGCGGCATTTGAACAGCAGATCGGGCTTGTCGGGAAGTACGAATTCGCGGAATCCCGGCACCGCCGCCTGCTCGAGTACCGCGTCGATTTGCACGCTGGCCGACCGTCCCACGGGCAGGGTGAACACATCCGGGAAACGGAACTGACCACGATCCATGCCCACCGGCAGACCACCATTGATGTCGACGATGAAATCCTCGTTCGGAAGATTCAGACGCGTGGTGAATTCGCCATTGCGGTACGGCGCGTTGCGCTCGTCGAGGAACACGATGGACAGGCGATACTCGCGCTGCCGCTCTTCCGACGCCGGCAGGCCCAGCACCTGCTTGCGCTGGCGCTTCTGTTCCGGAGTACCGGGTCCGCTGTCGATACGCTCGGCTTCGCGCACGGTTTCGCTGCGCTCCTGCGGTGTGCTCGGCGGTGCCGCTGGCGGAGGCGACGGCGGTGTGCGTATCACGCTGCCGATGGTATCACTCACCTGCCGCGCAAGCTGTCCCGCCTGCTCCAGCACCTGTTGCTGCGCGTCGCCGGTGAGTTGAGTGGAGGCCTTGGCCAATTCGCCCGCGACATTCGCGAGATTCGCGAGCGTGCTGGTCAAGGTTCCGGCGTTGCTGCTGATCAGTGTGGAGAGATCGAGTTTGCCCGCTTCGGCGATCACGGCGTTGAGCGCATTGGGCAAGGGCAGATTCGGGGCGTTCTGTATGGTCAGCGTCGCAGCGGGAACCGTGGGCGTGAGCTGCGGATCGTTGGCGCGTTGCACATTCGGATCGGCCACGCCGATGCCCGGTGCTTGCAGCAATTCGTAATGCGAATTCCTCCGCATGTCGTACAGCTCCGCCCCCTTCGCATTGCTCAGTACCGGTTCCATGAACACCGCGGGCGAGGGCAGACTCACTTCGCTGCTGGACAACACCGTACCAAGCAGCGCGCGCAACGCGTCCACGGTGTCGCGATGATAGTGGCACAGCAGGGCGTGCTCGTCCGTCCGCTGCTCCACCGGCGCGAGTATGAAGGCGAGAATGTCGCGCACCGCTTCCTCGATACGTCGACGCAACAGGCGTTGGGCCGCGCCGGGACGCGCGGTGGCCCTACCCCGACGACCACCTCCGCCGAGACGAAGATATTGCTCCAGTACTCCCGCCAGGGCATGCAACTGCTCGAGCAAGGCCGTGTCGCGCGCGCTCAGCACCGCGCCGCTGTGCAGCGGCAGGAACTGATCGAGGAAGGACGCCGCGCTCTGAACAAACTCGTTCATACCCTCATCGCCACCCTCCGCGGCCTCGTCGATGCGGCCGAGCATTTCCAGCAATTTGCGGACTTCGATGGTGATGGCGTCGCCGGCGGCGGGAAGTGCGCAGCGTCGCAGCGGTAACACGACGTGATTGCCGCAAAAGCCCACAGGCGTGGTTCCGGCGAAGCGGCTGAGATCCACGCCACCCACTTTCACGCCTTCCAACACGGCGATGAGCTGCTCGCGCTCGGTGTGTTCGAGTATCATCCGTGTGAAACCGAATTTGTTCGCATTCAGAAAATCGAGCAGATAGGCCACCTGCGCGTCGATCAAGGCCTGCTCGCCCAGCTCTTCTTCCAGCTCCGCGCGCTCGGCGTTGATGCCGTCGAATTGCGCGCGCAGTCGGTCGGCGATATCCCAGGCGATGTCCTTGCTCCGGTTCGCGCGCACGGTGAAGGAACCGCCGGGCAGGGCGCGCTTCGTGGTCAACTGCCCGAGATCGGGCAGCGCGGCGGAGAAGCGGTTGCGATTGCGAATGTCCACGCGGGCAAGCAAGCCCTCGAAGGCGAGCTTATCGAGTTCCATACCGAAGAGGTCGAACTCCGCGTTGTCGTTGCTGACGCGAAGCGCGCGTATGCTGTGCAGGGCGATGGTACGTCGGGTGCGGTAGCGTCCCACGAAATTCGGATCCTGGTTGGGGGAATTCACTCGCGCGAGCGATACCGTGCCGTCGCTGGTGAGCAGTTCCACGCGCACATTCTCGCGCTTGGCGGCATCGAAGAGCTGATGAAACAAGGCCACGACCGGGCCCACCGCAATGCCGAGCGCCGCGGTTTCGATCATCGAGGTGATGAGGGATTCGAGCATGGAGCCGTCGATGTTGACATCGATCTCGATTTCCGAGGATTCGATATCCTCGATATCCGGCATGGCGGCGAGTTCCACCGCCGGGCTGGGTGCGTTGACCAACGAGAGGAAACGCGTGTCCAATGCGCTGACGAGCGCGCGATCCCGCAGGAGCGTACGGATGATCCACCAATAGCGCCGCAGCGTATCTTCGGTAAAGGTGAAGGGCTTGAACGGCAGAAACAGCAGGGGCGCGGCTTCGTCCACGCTGATGTTGACGCGATATTCGTTGAGCACCTCGAAGTACAGCGCGTTGAGCGCGTGTATGCGATTGTGATTGGTGACACGGTCGGTGCGAATTTCCTGCTGCTCCTCCTGCACGCTCTGGCTGATCACGGTGGACCAGAACGAGCGGATGGAGGAGGAATTCTGCACGGTGCGCTGCTGGATGTTCTGCGCCGACCGGCCGACGATGCTTCGGTCGCCTTCGGCATCGGTTTCGACAAAGCCCAGCGCGGTGGCGCCGGAAAACACCAGACTCCCGGCCGCCGCTCCGGCCATGCTGCCCACCGCCGTGCCCGCCACGGCGCCGGACAAGGTGCCCAGTCCCGCGGTGGCTCCGCCGGTGAGGGCGTCCACAGCCAGGCCCGCCAGGGCTCCCGACACGCCGCCGCCCACCCCGCCGAGTATGGCGCCCGCCGCAACGAAGCTGCCGGCGCCGGCGGCATTCGCTCCGAACGCGGATGTCGCGCCATGCTGATGTTCCTCGGCTGTGGCGCGCGCCACCTCGTCCACCGCACGCTGATGGAACAGTGTGCTGCTCAGTTGCTCGGACACTCCGCTGCGTTCCCTGCGCAATGCGCTCACCGCGCGCCGCCAATCCAGCGTCGATACCTGCGTGTCCTGCCCCATGAACAGATTCACCGAACCCTGCGGCTCGCCTAGATGTATGCCGCCATAAATCCAGTCCTGCACATAGGACACGGAATAGCCGAGATGGATGAGACGGATGTCCTTGTCGCCAAAATGGAAGAGCGAGCCGAGTCCCCCGCCGGCCGCGCTGCGAATGCTCAGTCCGCGAACTTCTTCCTGTCGGAAAAAGCTGACGTACTTTTTGCTGTTGCGTGAAAAATTCCTGCAGCGCGGTATCACGCAGCCCGGAGCGGAGGGATCGGTGTCGCCATCCACATGCGGTGCGATCAGCGCTTCGGCCTCGGCAAAGAGCGGATGCACCGCGAGTGTACGCACGGTGCCCATGCCCATGCGCTCGAGCAGCGCGGCTGTTTGCCGTCCCACGCCGCGCAGCACTTCCACCGAAGCATCGGCGAGCTGCTCGATACTCCGATCGTGAACGGAATCATCGATGGCGTGCAGAATCTCTTCCTTGCGCAGCAGGCGGTCGCGCGCCGCCATCACGTAGCGGGCGCGGCGCCATGGCGGGAAGGCGAGGAGATCGCCAATGGTGTGTATGCCCAATTCCTCGAGCACGGGCGGATGGTCCGGATCCATCGAACGCAGCGTGGCGAGTCGGGTGAACGAAGTGTCCATACGCTGTCCTTTCCAATCGTGCGCGCGGCGATGCCGATGGAACCCTCGCGCACATGGTGGTCCCGGCTGGCCGGGATGTATTTCAGTGAGTTGCGCTTATAATGTACGGATATTTTCCGAGCGAGGTAAGATGGGGGTAGAAATTCAGATGGGGCATAATTTAAAAACCACAGATTACTCAGATTGAAGCGCGGATTTTCACAGATTAGTCCGGAGCAGCTTTCACGAAACCATCTGTGTGAATCTGTACTTAATCTGAGAAATCTGTGGTTTTTCCACCCGGCCCCGGCCCCGGCCCCGGCCCCGCGACAGCGGAGTATTCAACGAAGGACGGTGAGTATGCTGAAATCCTGAAGCTCGCCCTGTCGCAAGCGGAGAATGTAGCGTCCACCGGGCAGCGAGGATGCATCCAGCATGAGGGATTGCCGATCGGTGGACGAGACGTCCACCTGCCTGCGCAAACATTCGCGGCCAAGTATATCCGTGAGTATCACCTCCATGGGACGGATGGATGCGCTGCTGTACTCTATCGTGATCGGATCACGGGGTGCGAACACGGGCATGGGATGGATGCTCTCGATACGCACTCCGCTCGGGTTCGCTATGCTCGTACTGTGTGCCACCGGCACGTGCAGCGTAAATACACGGGTTTCCGAATAGTAGCCCGCCGCGGTGCCCCGGAACGCTTGAACCTTCCAGTAGTACTCACCGGCTTTACCGAAAAGCCAAGGTATCTGGATGTACCTGTATGGTTCCGAGCGAGAGATGCGATTAAAAATTTCAGCAAAATCCTCCGTGAGTGAAAACAGCACAACGTAGTGCGTTGCACAGTCCACAGGAGACCATCGAAGTGAATCGAAATACTGGACGATACTGTTGATCGACGGTGAGAGCAGTTGTGGTGCCGGAAGCGAGTCCGCGACGGTGCTGAACGTGCGAGTGGTCGACCAGGGACTGAGACCCGAGGCCGTTTCCGAACGAACGCGTGCATAATAGCGTGCGCTTTCGGTTACGGCGAATGGTACGGAGCTTACATCCCCTCCCACACGCCAGGACCAATCAACGGTCTGGAAACTCGAATCCCGCGTGAGTTCCAACTCCGAGTACAGGGCGCACTCCTGCGCGACAAAGTCCATCGTGCCTCGGAGCGGGTGGCATTGCGCATCCATGGGTGGATTGGTCATCATGGCGTAGGGCAGCGGAGCAACGCGGAAATCCGAGGGCGCGGTTTTCATGGCCTGTGTGCTGCTGTCCTCGACATCCGCCGTCCAGTAGCATTTGCTGCCCGGCGGCCAATGCTGAAGCACCATGGTGGTGTCGTACACCAGCGTGTCGACCTTGATGCTGTGCGGCCACATGCCGTCCTCGTTTGCGCAACGCACACGGAAGGGACCGGCCGAGCGCGGCGAGGACCATGCCAGTCGAACGTCACTCGGAAGACATTCCACGCCCGATACCGGCGTATGCAGTTTGACGGCAACCGGGAAGCTCTCCGTCCTGATCACGAGCACCCCGTCGTTCTGCGTGCCGACATACAGCTCGCCACTGCGCGAGGCCACGGTTCGCGGGATGTACGAATGCAAATCCACCAGGCTCCAGGATGCGCCGCGGTTGGGACTGATGACCAAACCCCTCGTGGTATCGAGGACAACGAGCGTGTCGCCCTTGTGTGGCAGCAGTACGTGTGCCTTGCCGAAACCCCTGGAGCCCGGCGTCCATGATTCACCGCGATCCGAAGTGTAATCGATGCGCGTCCTGTCTCTATCAAGTACATACAGCAAACCATTCTCTCCGCCAACCATATCCGCCGTCGTGTATGGTGCCGATACAAAATCCCAGTCGCCGTCTCTGTCGATTTTGCGCCATAATTGGGCACTCGACCCCTTTTTGACGTAGAACACCCCATCGCTCGCGGCAATAAACGTCGGAATATGATACATGACAGGTAATCCGAGTTGCTTCCAGGTCCATCCGTCATCCGTGGACACATACGTGTTCCTGTATGATGCCGCGAACAGTTCGTGCGGACGGCCGGTGCCGCCGATCACACGAATCTGGTCGGGGAGCAGCGGGCTCCAGTGCGTGCCGAGGTCGCTGCTCCGCGACAACTTGGGCGTTGGAGCGATCAATGTGTCGGGAGCGAGGTAGGCAATGTTAAAAGGAGCACTCAATTTCACATCGGGCACGGTGTGCCAGGACTTCGTGTCGCGCTTCCATACGTGGATGAGTCCCGTTCCATTGAGTTCGGAGACCGCTGCGATATTGCCCTCTTCGTCCACCCGCATGCTCCCATTGAGATGGGCCACCGTGTAAAACAACTGTTCACTGCCGCCGATATCATCCGTCAGTCGCCGCAAACCGAGTGCGGGTCCGTAAATCAGCACGCGCCCACTGGCGTCGAACGCGACAGACGCGATGTCTTCGGATACGTCGGGTACGATGTCCGTCCAGTCCCGCCCACCGTTTCTCGAGATAAGAATGGAAGGAGAGCCGAGACTGTCGGTCTGCAGCAAGGCGAGCACGTCCGAACCGAAGCTCACGAAACTGCTCCGGGCTTTGACCGCTGTGCCGTTCACCATGGGACGTATCCATGAAGCCAGCGTGTCCCAGGTCGTCACGCCGGCGGATTGCGACAGTATGCGCATCGGACGTGGACCGGAAGGAGGATTCACGGAGCAACTCAGCAAAACGGAACCATTGCCACCATCGATCACATCCATGGGATATTCCCCCGTCAGGTAGGACTCCCAGGTAGTGCCCGCATCCGTGCTCCGGTACAACGTGTCCCGTTTACCGAACCAGGCGAACAGCGCATTGCCTGCGTAGGCCAAGCGGAGGTCGGACAAACGCTCGTCCAGCGTGCAACGCGGGAGCGTGCGCTTCTTCCAGCTCCGACCCGTGTCGCTCGTGTGAAGCAAGCCCTCCCAATAGTGCAGGATGTACGACGTTCCGGGCGCGCCCGTCATGTGCATGTAGAAGTACAAGCGGCTGGAGACGGGAGCCGACCGCGTGATATTCGTCCACGAAAGCCCGTCGTCGCTGCTGTGGAAAACCGCCGTGTCCATGGCATAGTACAGCCCATTGCCGCCGTCATGCTGCAAACGAAAATGCACTGTGGGAAGAACGGGTAAACTCTCCACCCTCTCCCAGACGGCGCCATCGTCGGTGGATCGATAGAGATAGCCGAAATTGTCCGGACTCTGCGGGGATACGCATTCGGTATGAAGAGCCCAATGGGTATTTCCGTGCTGGCAAAACGCGCCAACCGACGCCGGTCTGCTCGGCGGCGGAATGGTGTCCAGAATTTGGGCGGCGCCGGAACAACACAACAGCAACAGCATGAACGCAATGCTGACGCAATGACGAATCACCGTGGACATATCAGGCCTCCGTCGAACAAACCTCTGTGGCGCTCCCCCCGGAGCAACCGCGCATCGATTCAATGACACGGCAACGTAGCAATCATTCCCACCACATGCAAACGGAGCGTAATTATTCCGGACAGCCGGGTTGAAAAACCACAGATCCCCCGGATCGAAGCACGGATATTCACAGATCAGTCCGGAGCAGCATGTCCGATTTTATCTGTGATAATCTGTGCGCAATCTGTGAAATCTGTGGTTTTTCCACCCAGCAGCAGCGATTAGCGCAGATCGAAGCGATCGAGATTCATCACCTTGTTCCAGGCGGCGACGAAGTCGTTCACGAATTTCTCACCGGCGTCATCGCTGGCATACACCTCGGCCAAGGCACGCAGTTCGGAGTTCGAACCGAAGACCAGATCGGCGCGCGTGCCGGTCCAGCGCCGCGCTCCGCTGCCGCGGTCGAAGCCTTCGTAGCTTCCATCACCTGCAGCGGAGGGCTTCCACTCCGTGCCCATGTCCAGCAGGTTGACGAAGAAGGCGTTGTCGAGCACGCCCGGCGTGTGGGTGAACACACCGTGCTTCGCATTTCCGACATTTGCATCCAATACGCGCAGGCCACCCACAAGCACCGTCATCTCCGGAGCGGTGAGCGTGAGCAGTTGCGCGCGGTCCAGCAGCAACTCCTCGTCGGCGTGATTCACACCGGCGCGCTTGTAGTTGCGGAAGCCGTCGGCCATGGGTTCGAGCCAGGCGAAGGAGTCGACCTCGGTCATGTCCTGCGTGGCGTCGGTGCGGCCCGGCGCGAAGGGCACGGCGATGCCGAGGCCCGCCTTGCGCGCCGCATCCTCCACAGCGGCACAGCCGCCGAGCACGATGAGATCGGCGAGCGAAATCTTCTTGCCACCCGTCTGAGCGGCGTCGAAATCCCGCTTGATGCTCTCGAGCGTGGCAAGCACCTTGGCCAGCTCCGCCGGCTGATTCACTTCCCAATCCTTCATCGGCGCGAGACGGATGCGCGCGCCGTTGGCACCGCCGCGCATGTCGCTGCCGCGGAAGGTCGAGGCCGAGGCCCAGGCCGTGCGCACGAGTTCGCCGGTGGAAAGTCCCGAGGAAAGCAGCGTGGCTTTCAGCGCGGCGATATCGCCGGCGTCCACCAGCGGGTGATCCACCGCCGGCACGGGATCCTGCCACAGCAGCACTTCCGCGGGCACTTCGGGACCGAGATAGCGCGCGCGCGGACCCATGTCGCGATGCGTGAGTTTGAACCAGGCACGCGCGAATGCGTCGGCGAAGGCCTCCGGATTCTGATGGAAGCGGCGGGAAATGGGTTCGTAGATCGGATCGAAGCGCAGGGAGAGGTCGGCCGTGGTCATCATGGGACGGTGCTTTTTCGAGGGATCGTGCGCATCGGGAATCATATGCTCCTCTTTCACATCCTTGGCCAGCCACTGCCAGGCTCCGGCGGGGCTTTTCACCAATTCCCATTCGTAGCCGAACAGCATGTCGAAATAGCCCATGTCCCAGGTCGTGGGATTCGGTTTCCACGCACCTTCGATGCCGCTGGTGGTGGTATGCGCTCCCCTGCCCGAGCCGTAGGCATTGATCCAGCCGAGGCCCATCTGCTCGATGGCCGCGCCCTCGGGTTCGGGACCGACCAGTCCGGGATCACCCGCGCCGTGGGCCTTGCCGAAGGTGTGGCCGCCAGCCACCAGGGCCACGGTTTCCTCATCGTTCATGGCCATGCGCGCGAAGGTCTCGCGCACATCGCGTCCCGAAGCCACCGGATCGGGATTGCCGTTCGGTCCTTCGGGATTCACGTAAATGAGACCCATTTGCACGGCGGCCAGCGGATTCTCCAATTCGCGATCGCCGGTGTAGCGCTTGTCGCCGAGCCACGTGGTTTCCGGACCCCAGTAAATGTCCTCCTCGGGCTCCCAGATATCCGGACGACCTCCACCGAAACCGAAGGTGGTGAAGCCCATGGATTCCAGCGCCACGTTGCCGGCGAGAATCATCAAATCGGCCCAGGAGATGCGGCGTCCGTATTTTTTCTTGAGCGGCCAGAGCAGGCGGCGGGCCTTGTCGAGATTGCCGTTGTCGGGCCAGCTATTGATCGGTGCGAAGCGCTGATTGCCCGTGTTGCCACCGCCGCGGCCGTCGGAGACGCGATAGGTGCCCGCGGCATGCCAGGCCATGCGAATGAACAGACCGCCGTAATGCCCCCAATCCGCCGGCCACCAGTCCTGCGAGTCCGTCATCAGCGCGCGGAGATCATTCTTCAGCGCCTGGTAGTCGAGTTTCTTGAATTCCTCGCGATAGTCGAAATCCTCTCCCATGGGATTCGTTTTGGATGACTGCTGGCTGAGGATTTTCAGATTCAGCCGCTGCGGCCACCAATCGTTGTTGGACTGCACGCCGGCCGTGGTCCGCGCGCCGTGCGCTCCCGTGAATGGGCACTTGCCTTCTCCTGTCATAACGTGTCCTCCTGTGTGAATCGATGAATGGCGTGATTCCGCCCTGCCGCGGGAACGGCTCCTGCCCGCGCTGCGAAGTGCTGGCGGCTTTCGCCTCCTGTTCGCGAGATCGTGTATACTATTGGAAACTGTCTAATTTCTTGGCAAAAAAAACTAGCGGCTGCGTCTCGTACCGCGCAGAATCACCTGATAGTCGCGTATGTCGAAGTCTTCGAGCTTTTGCTTGCCGTGCACGGACAGCCAATTCCACGGGATATCGATGATGGTGCCGTCTTCTTCGTCGATGAAGTGGTGATGGTTCTCCACATTCGGATCGAAGACCACGGTGCCTTCCTTGAGCACCTGTGTGCGCAGCAACCCTTTTTCCACGAAGAGGTTGAGCGTGTTGTACACCGTGGCGCGCGAGACGATGGAGCAGCGCTTCTGCGCGTCCACGAGAATCTCATCCGCCGTGGGATGCTGCGTGTTGTCCAGCACCGCTTCCGCGATGGCCACCCGCTGCGCCGTGGGTTGTATACCGAGATCCTTGAGAACGGTGATGGCGTTTTTCATGAAGCAAAGATACGCAACGCCATGGACGATGTCAAGTGTTGGACGCTGTCTAATGTCATGCCAACAACGTTACGGAGGCGGCAGGTGAATGGGCACAATCTGCTCTGAACATAGTCTCGCAGCCTGCATCATGCTGATCTGCGCGGTAAGGAGTAGTAAAGAGTGAAGAGTAAAGAGTAAAGTTTGCGGCCGTCAGGAAGCACCCCGTACCCCCGCGGCAGGCAATGTACGCGTGTTTCGCGTCGCTTTCGACAACGGGTGTTGGATTGCTTCATCTGCGACGATTCGCTCGGCACTTCGCCGACTTCCACGATATATCTGTGCTAATCTGTGTGATATCAGTGCAATCTGTGGTTCTCCCCCTGAGATTTTACCTCACCCACCATGCAGCAGCGCCGATGGCGTGCGGCAGCCGACGATGGCGGGAGCCTCATGGATCAGGGCATCGTTGCGCAGAGCTTCGATCATGAACAGCGCGTAGTCCACGCGGCGCGTGATATTGCTTTCGAGCAATGGATCGCCTACATGTTTACTCCACACCGGCAGACCCTCGCTGTCTCCTTCCTCGAGATCGGAGCCGCGCACCACCGTCCAGCGCGTATCGCTGGCGAACACCCGTCGACAGGCCTCGATCTGATCGTCGATGTCGATGACGCGGGTCACCGTTCCCGCGAGGCGTGCGAATTTCTCCTGCCAGCGCAGCGTGCGCGAAATCACATCATGCTCGTCGCGCGTGATATGCCAGCCGCAGGAAAACACAAGACGTGCTCCGGGCTCCGCGAAATCCAGCACCGCCTGCGCCGTCCCTGTCGCATACTGCCGCCGGCCCCAGGGCACCAGCACCGTGAGCACGCCGTCGCAGCCGCGCACAGCCGCGCGTATCACCTCGCGATTGTTCGTATCACCCGGCATGATGGTGATGCGATCGCGCACATCCGCCAGTTTTTCCACGCTGCGCTCCCTGCACACCCCCACCACCTCATAGCCACGTTGCAGGGCATGCCGCAGCATATACCTGCCCAATTTCCCCGACGCACCGACAATGCACACTTTCATAGACCACTCCTCCTGCTCTTCCACGAAACACAAGCGCCCACCGCTATCACCGGGGCATTCCCCCGTATAAGGACGCGCGCCCCGAAAGTTGCGCTGGAGGCAAGATTCTTGCGGCGTGGGAGAATCACGGGTTGGCTGCGAAGCGCAGCGATACATCGGAGCGATGTGTGTGCGCAACCAGGCGCGGCGGGAACACAGTCGGCGCGATACAGAAACGCACAGTGCTTCAGGGTAGGAATGGACGACCGCGTTCCTTGAGGAAAGCATTGCGCTTGACCCGCGCGGCCTTGCTGTCCCGCTCCGCCGCCGGCAACTCAGCCTGGACCGTTTGCGGATCGATTCCGGCTTCGCCCAGCGACGCACCCAACACCATCCCCCGGGTGCGGCTGCGTTGCGACCGCTGCCGGCAGAGGCGCGCGGAGGCATCAGGCCTCGACGTTGCTCTCCGAATGTTTTTTCTTCCTGCGTAGTACCGTATCAATACCGAAGGCGAGACCCACCCCGATCGCATTGGCCAGCAAATCGAAGGCATCATACGTATTGGCCGTAAGTGCAAAACCATCCAGCAGCTCGAACGACTCCACGCATACCAACACCAATACCGCGGCCATGACGCCCCCGAATCGCGGCGAGATCAAAATACACGACCCGAGAGACGAAAAGTAGAGTGCAAACGAGACTGTGACGTTCCCCCCGTATGCGAAGACCAACTGCTGAAAGGGCCCCGCGTACTGTCTCTTCATCATGAAGAGCACGATCGCCACAGCGACGAAGCCCAGATTGCGAGCCACCAAACGCAGCTCCTGAGTCGGATTCTTTTTGATGATGGGCATGATGGTGCTTGGTGGTGGTGGGTGACGCTACGATTCAGTTGCATGCCGCGGAGTGGACGGTTTGCTGTAACTGGTTGTTGGGCCGCACTCGCACTATGGCAGCGTCGGCAGCCCGAGTTCTGTCAAGAATGCGTTGTGCTTGGCCTTGGCCTGCTGAATCTCGTTCTCGATCCGCACCAGCTCCTCGTGGGTCGCCTCAAGGTCGATCTCGCTCTCGGCCTTTGTCGTGCTCACGTACCGGGAGATGTTGAGGTTGTAGTCGTTGGCCTCGATCTCGGCCATCTGTACCCGCCTGGCGTAGCGCTCTATCGGCTTCTGCGGACGCTGCTGGTACGTCTTGATGATCTTCTCGATGTGCTCGGCGGATAGGGAGTTCTGTCGCTTGCCCTTATCGAAGTGCTCCGACGCGTTGATGAACAACACATCGTCGGGTTTCTTGCACTTCTTGAGTACGAGGATGCAGACGGGGATGCCGGTGGAGTAGAAGAGATTCGCCGGCAGCCCGATGACTGTGTCGATACAACCGTCTTTGAGCAACTTGGTGCGAATGCGCTCCTCGGCGCCGCCACGAAAGAGCACGCCGTGCGGCAGGATAATTGCCATCACACCTTCGTCTTTGAGGTAATGGAAACCGTGCAACAGGAAGGCGAAATCGGCAGCCGACTTTGGGGCGAGGCCATGGCTTTTAAAGCGCACGTCGTCCGCAAGAGCGTCGGTGGGTTCCCAGCGGTAGCTGAACGGCGGATTTGCCACTACAGCGTCGAAGCTCGGCTTCCTGGCGGGATTCTGCTCGCGCATCATGTCCCATTCGTTGAGCAGCGTGTCGCCGTGGAAGATTTCGAATTCCGTGTCCTTTACCCCGTGCAGCAGCATGTTCATGCGGGCCAGGTTGTACGTGGTGATGTTTTTCTCCTGACCATAGATCTTGCCGATGGTGCCACCGGCGCTTGTCATCTTCTTGCGGACATTGAGCAGCAGCGATCCCGACCCGCAGGCGAAATCGAGCACATTGTCCAGGCGCTTCTTCGGCCCGGCTTTCGGTTCCTGGCTGTCCAGTGTCACTATGGCCGAGAGTATGTCCGAAATCTGCTGCGGCGTGTAGAACTCGCCAGCCTTCTTGCCAGATCCTGCGGCGAACTGCCCGATCAGATACTCGTAAGCATCTCCCAACGCGTCGATGTCGGTGGAGAATTCCGCCAGCCCTTCGGCAATTTTCTGAATGATGCTGCAGAACTTGGCGTTGCGATCGGTGTAGGATTTACCCAGCTTGGGAGAACTCAGATCGATCTCGGAGAACAAGCCCTGGAAAGTGCTCTCGAAGGACTCTGTTTCAATGTATTTGAAGCCCGCCTGCAGCGTGTTCAGCAGTTCCGCGTTCTGCGTGCGGGCCATGTTTGCTATGCTGTTCCAGAGATGCTGCGGCTGAATGATGTAATGCACCTTGCGCCGCATTTGCTTCTCGAACTGCGGAATGTCGTCCACGTTGTTCACATACCACAGCGCCAACGGCACTTTACGGGTGTCTCCGCTCACGTTGGGGTAATCCCGCCCCAGTTCCTTCTTCGCCGCCGTCTCATAGTTGTCGGAAAGGTAACGCAGGAAGAGAAAGGACAGCATGTAGTCGCGAAAATCGTCCGCGTCCATCGCCCCGCGCAGTTGATCGGCGATGCTCCAGAGCGTGTTGCCCAGTTGTTTTTGGTTGGTGTCGGTCATTGAAATATTCTCGTTGGGTTCACATGGGTGAACGTGCTCCGCGCCCACTATCGGGCGGAGTGGAATGTGAGCGTGGCGAGTTCTGCGAACCTTTGTGCATGCTCCGGATCACGCAGCCGCAGCGGCTGAAGCCAAACGGATTATCGCCGCCACTTCGTCGCCCTCCGTGTCGTTGATCCAGGAAATCGATGGCCAGGCTTTGATTGCCCGGACAATGCCACTTCCTACTCCTCGGAAATTGAGGACGTCGGGCGCGAACGATGTCAGGACCACGTTCCGGCTGCGCCGGATGCCTCTTCGAATCTGATCGACCGTGAGACTGTTCGGCAGTTTTCCCGGACTACGAATTTCGATACGATCATCGAAAATGAACAGTTTGATGGAATCTTTGATGAAATAATCGCGGTGAATGAGTGCGTTGACCAGAAGTTCTTCAAATACCGTTTCTGGGATCTCGAGACTACCTTTCTGGTTAAACGAGCCCTCACCCTGAATGCGGGAATTCCATCGCCTGAGAAATCCCATACACTCTTCATACTGTTCCGTCAAGGTGCCGGTGATGCTCCGTTGATCATGCCATTCGGTCGATGCTCGTTCGACCCCCTTGAACCATATAGCGTCGATTTTCATTTCCGGCAACAGGACGGGGAGTCGTCTCCTGTCGCCAAAGAGTAGCAACCCCACCACGGTTACGCGACCGGAATCCACAAAACCGAGATTCTCGAGCAATCGCTGGTACGCTTCACCCTCGTTGTTCCGACTGGGTGGCGTCTCCGAATACTTCACCTCGTGAAAGCGTTCGAAACGATCATGGTCAAAGTCTTCCAGCGTCGAGGCTGCCACGACCTGGCTCTCCGCATAGAGCTTTTCTCCGGCTTGAAATAGCCGCGCCAATTCCTCGGGACTCTGCACCCGGCGCTTGTCGGGTCCGTTTTTCACCCAATAAACGCCTTTATTGTCGCAATAAGGTTTCGACGACCCGTCGGGGATCTCGATGACGACGACTATGCCGTCGGCGGTGGCAATGGATCTCGACAGGATTGAAAAGGGCGGACGGACGCTATTCCACGCCATTGCCGCCATATCCTCGCCAATTTTCTCCGCCTCTTCGCCTGTGAGACCGGCAATGTGCCCATTCTTCTCGACTCCGATAAACATCCGGCCCCCGCCGCTGTTGGCGAAAGCCACAATTTCGCCCACCATTTTCGCGTCGGCCGAAGGCTCTCGCTTGAATTGTCGGGTGCTGTCCTCCCCAAGAAGTATCTGATTTCTCAGTTCGAATTCGTCCATAGCTGGTAAATTTCCTTTCTGCGCCTGAAAGCTTCCTCGCCGCCTTCCATCACCGTAACAATGCGTTGCTGAATGTCCTTGTCGTCGATGCTGCCGTGATCGAACGAGAAGGTCTCGCCTTGCTTGCGGCAGACAATGGTTTGCTCGGCATCGCCCAGCACTGGAATATTCGGGTTATGCGTGGCGAAGATGAACTGCGTCTTGTCTTTCCGATCCACCAATTGCAGGATGAAATGACTGTAAAGAGTTTCGTTGTCCAGATCGTCTTCGGGCTGATCGATGACAATGACCGGGTGGCGATGAAGGTGCATGAGAATGTGCAGGATCACTGTTGCGCGCTGCCCGAGCGAGTATTCACCCAGCGGTTTCTCCTTGAACAGGATGACCGTCTCATCCGGCGTACGGAAGGTCAGAAAATCCGCCAACTGTTCCAACAAAATGGAGCGCACCTTGGCCGCGGCATTTTCACTCATGTGCTTCTCCAACTCGGCACGCGCTTGATACAGCTCGCGGCCGTCCGTAAACACCTCCTGCATCGTATCGTAGGTCGAGCCCTGCAAACCGCTCCCGCGGAACTTGGAACGCAGGAACTCCCCGAATGCCCGGCGCTTTCCTTTGAACTCGGTCGCAATCCGGATCTCGGGAGGTAACTCCGTTTCGAGGCCGCGAATCTCCACCTCACGTTCCGCGAACCTCTCCCGCCAGAAATCATGCAGTTTATTGACGGCGGCGCCGAGCATATCGCGTGCCACTTGTTCGGACTTGGCGCGTTGGGCACCGGCCGCCAGCAATTTCACCAACTGATCGAGTCGGGATTTTTTATTGCGGAACAGCTCCAGGTCGAGTTGGGGTTCGTTCAGCGTTTTTTGCAGTTCGGCCACTTCCCACTTCATCTCTTCCTGCACGGGCGCAAGTTTCCGAAGCGCTTCATCCACAACGACGAAGGCTTCCCGCAGGTGTTGCAGTGTCGTTTGAGCAGCAATCTTGGCCTCGTCGGACTTCGTCCTGGCTGTCGCGAGGTCGGCGGCGATGAATTCGGCCCGAGTGGATTTCAGCACGGGGAAGGCCGCATCCGCATCGTCCCAATCCGTCGACTCCTTGAGATTTGTGCCAAGCTCCTTCAAACCCTTCTGCCATGAAACGATGGCTTCCCTGTCGGCATCGAAGAGCGTCATGTCGGCGAGTTTTTTGTCCACGCCCTTATCGATGAAAATCTGGAGCTGTACATCCAGCTCGTTCTTTTCCTTCTGCAGCAACGCAATTTTCTCGGTGGCATCCAGCGTCTCAAGCAGTTGCCTTGCTGCCTGGCGTACGCTTTCGATGAGCGCGGCTTCCTCCTGCGGTTTCGGGTCGAGCCGATCCGCAAGGAGTTTGTCGAGAAATCCCTCGTCGAACGATTCCGACCTTGTCGAGAGGTCCTTCTGGCCGAAATAAAGAATGTCTTTCAGAACGCTGCCGGGGGGGACTTCGCGATACGCGTCATCCAGATACACCGAGGGCTGGCCGCTTCGTTCGCGCTCGATTCGCACTGCGCGATTGAATTCATCCACCGCCTCCACAACAACCTTGCCTGCCGGAGAAAGCATGCGCTCGACGAGGCCGCGCTTGTAGTTCTCGTCCGACACCTCCGGAAATCCGAGGGCGTGGCGCAGACACTCGATCACCGCCGATTTGCCATTCCCTCGCGGGCCGATCAGGCAGTTGAGCGATGGAGAAAATGCGACCGTTACGCCATCCAGAGCGCCGCCGTCGAAACGCACTTTCCGCAGTTGCACGGCCTCGCGGGGTTTGGGAGGTTCCGTGCGAACCCGGTGCGTGTGATCGAACAGCGCGAACTTGACCGCATCGAACGAGAGTTCCCCGAGCTTGAGGTAGCACGTGCGATCACTCTTCCCCACCTCCTCAATGCTCTTGGGATCGGAGCCCTCCAGCAACGCGGGAAATGGCTGCGTAGCCGGCCAGCGATCACGTGCGAGAGTGGGATTCTTCACTTTTTGCAATCCCAGGACGCGTTCGTTCCATCGCTTCCCGCAACGGTCGATCATGTGCGCAAGATTGTCTCCAAGCAGTTCCTCGAACAAGCCGTTGTCGCTTTGCACATGGGCGAAAACGACAAAGTAATCCTCTTTCACATCGTCGAGTTGTTCGAGGCAACGGCAGAAATCATCCTTCGTACGTGTACCTTCGTCCGGTGGACCAGCGAATTGCGCGTTGAGAAAACGGTTGATCCGGTCATCGTTCGGCGGGTTGTCCACCCAACCCTCGGGGTTGAACACCAGAAGTGCGTGGATTCCCCCGCCTCCATCCTTCAGACCGAGTTCCACACCGGGGAGGACCAGTATTCCCTCCCTTGCGCCAAGTTGGCGCAATGCTTTGTATTCGTCACGGTTGAAATGATTGTGATTCGTCACCACCGCCACGCGAATCGCCTCCTCCTTGAGCCGTGCGATCCAATCTTTCGCAAAGCTGTTGGCCTTGAGGTGACCATGCTCGTCTTCACCGCTATAGCGCTGCCGAAACGGCTTCAGCGACGCGCCGGGATCCGCGAGTGTGTGCAGGTGGAAATCCGCCCGCACCCATTCCGCGCCGCGGGGGAATTGCTTGTCAGTGCTGGGAGTCATCGCCCCTCACGCTCGTTTCACATGGTGGAAATATACGGAATTCATTCCTCCTCCCCGTCGTTCACAGATTCGCGCGAGGAGCCGACACGGGGAGCAGTACTACACACGCGAGCCAAGCGACTTTACAGTGATTGTTTTGTTTCATTCGACATAAGTTATCGTTCTCACAGCCCAGGTCTCGAATTTCCTACCATATTTCCGGAAGACTCCGTCGATATTTGGAAAGGAATCTTGCAGCAGTGTCTTTGATGGCGACCGGTGACTTGCCACATGGCTCGTCCAGTCCTTGATTGTGCCGAGCACCTGCCCCAGCTCAAACCAAATAAAACGCGGTTCCACTGTCTTTCTCAGTAGCTCGGCGCACAGCACTTCGAGATTATCACTAATTCGCGCCAACGCCCCACCATCTGACGCGCCTTCGGAGTAATAAAACTCCAAGTCCAAATATTCCTTCGACGTCCAAGCGTGGGATCCACGAAAGGTGGCCTCCCATGCGGCCAAGTCGCCCTCGCGAAGTGCATCCTTGAACCAGGAAATCATCTTGAGAGCATTTTCGATTCTCCTCTGTCGCATATTCTGGAAGTAGGCCGCAAGTCCGAGCACGCCTCCGACTGCGATAAATGCAAACTGCAACCACGCTCTCAACTCAGTGGCTTCCATCAGCTTCCTTCTCCTTTTCGGCGGAGAGCAGCGAGGTGAGGCCTGCGGCGATCACTTCGTGCAATAGTTTTATGCGCTTGGCGATGCGGCGGCGGTCGGCGGATTTTTTACCTTCGTTTAATTTGCGGAGACGGACCAAATTGGCGAAGCGCTCGATGTCCTCGCGCAGGAGCACGGGATTGTGCATGAGTTCCTCGTGGCACTCGTAGCAAAAGAGCACGGTCACTCCTTCCTGATTCCAGGGGCACTTTGCGAAAATCGGCTCGCGAATAGTGCCCTGTCTGTTGGCCGAACGGCCGAAGAAGCGCTCGGCTACCACATGGTGCCTGGTGGCATGCGAGCGGCCCTGCACGGTTGGCTTCGCATACCCACCATCGCGATGGACGCGGCAGCCACAAATCGCGCAGGTGTCTTTCTTAACCCGGGTCTTCACCATTGCTTGCTCATGCTCATTTGATTGTATTGGCGTACATAATTACCTGGCATCGGCGCTGTCCGCCCGCTCGCTCCATGCGCTCAGCGACTCCGCAAATCGCCGGGACAAGGGATCGGTATGCTTCGCAACGATGCTGTGGAACTGCGTGAAATTGATATCGGCGTCCCCGTCTCCCGTGGGCTGTACGTACACAACCTCACATCGCATGGGCGGGCTGAGTATGTCGATTTCGCGGGATGCTGCTGTCACTCCCCGCTTGATCCCGTCGTCCATACTCGCGGGCAAGGCGATCAATCCGAGTTCCTCCAGTTTCCGCAGCAGATGGAGATATTTCCGCTTCTCGCTGGTCGCGGCAAAAATCTTCTTCAAACCTTCCAGCAGCCTGGGAAGGCCTGCGGCAGCCGCGTCATGCAAGTACCGGTCTTGCTCTCCACGACGGGAGCCGATATCGGTTTTCAATTCCACGAAGTACGCAACATCCCGCGCCTGGCTGATGGCCAGATAGTCGATCTTGAAGGATTCATTGCTGCCTTGTCCATCTCGGATCGATCCTTTATGCACCGGGAATTCCGGTACGATAATCGGATGCACTGCGGAAGCGAATTTCTCCTCGAGCGCTTCCACAAGGTACAGCGAGAAGAAGATATCCGCGCGCCGTTCCAATTGATAACTCGGCAAGTGCCGCCAGTCATCCAGGCGGTCGAAAAGCCCTTGTACGAGATCCATGGAAACTCTCCCGAAGCATGTGACGAAATCGTTGACCGAGAATACGGAAATCGGTCAAGGTTGTCAAGTATACACCAGCGCATGTCGCAGGTGATGACTACCGATCTCCAGAATTAGCACTACACATGTACCACAGCACGCAGTATCGATGCATGGCCCTTGGCGGCGGACGGCCGGCAGAATTGCGCGCCGCGATTGCATCATTGCATCGGGGATCTGCTCTGAACATAGACTCGCCGCCTGCATCATGCTCATCTGCGCGGTGATGAGTTGAGTAGAGAGTGAAGATTAAAGAGTAACGCTTTGACGGTAGCCGCAGGAGCCAACCCGTACCCTACGCCGCCGCAGGCATTGGACATCGATCCGCGTCGCTGCCGTCAGCGGTCGTTGGATTGCTTCATCTGCGACGATTCGCCCGGCACCTCGCCGACTTCCACGATCCATCTGTG
>DAOSDL010000013.1:0-102128 GCA_035362335.1 Bacteroidota bacterium | reverse complement strand
AAGAGTGAAGAGTGAAGAGTGAAGAGTGAAGAGTGAAGAGTGAAGAGTGAAGAGTAAAGAGTAAAGGACGATTCGAGGAAGCCACCAGGAGCCAAGCTGCACCCCGTGGCCCGAGCATACTCTCATCTCAGACACATTCCGTACGTTGTGCGACATGGAAAACCACGAAGCGACGATCATTAAACTGGAGTGCGACCTCCTCAATCCCGATTTCCGCAGGGACAGGGCTGGACTTGCTGCTCTCCTTGCCGAGGACTTCCACGAAGTCGGAGCCAGCGGACGTGTCTACGACCGCGCCGACGTATTGCGCCTCCTGCCCGGCGATGCCGACGTGTGTCAGAGCATGCATGAGGCGTCCCTTCATCACCTCGCTCCGGACGTCACCTTGCTGACCTACATCGCCGAGCATCGTTGCGGCACCATGGTTCGGCGCACGCTGCGCAGCTCGATCTGGATACGCACTGCTACTGGGTGGCGCATACGATATCATCAGGGCACGATACTTCCGGAAACCTTGCATGGAGATTGCCGCGACTCGAATGGATGAGCCTTGGCCGTCCTGGTTAATCCGTGGCGCAGTCATCACCTCGACGTTTCTGTGAAGTAGAATGCCAATGGACGAATCGCCTCCAGCTGTGAGAATCTGCGGGAAATCCGTGCAACCCGTGGATATCAGAGCAGCTCCCCCTTGCATCCCAAGTCTTCGCTTCGCATACTGCGGAAGCGGCGGTGATGGGCATCGCCTGGTAACGATTATGGAGGATACGCGCATGAAAGGCATATATCGCATGATGGCTCTGGGGACGTTGCTGCTGGGACTGGGTCTTGCTGCCTGCGGGGGCGGCAAGGAGGAGGCACCGGCGGGGGATGCGTCCAAGAAGGAAGTGAAACAGGAACAACAGGCCTCGGTGTACTACTGCCCGATGAAGTGCGAAGGCGAGAAAACCTACGCCGAGGCGGGGAGCTGTCCCGAGTGCGGCATGGATCTGGTGGTGAAGGAATAGCACTCTAATCGCGAGAAATGCACGAGTCCGTGCGCCGGTCCCCAAAGGGCTGCGCACGGACTCGCTGTGTCTACGCGATCCGCCGGTGACGGATGGCTGCTATTGCAACTGCACAGTGCCGAGAGTGGTATCCTTGCCGGCCACCACGGTCACATCGTAGGTTGACCAGGCCTTGCCGTTGATATCCTCGATGGCAATGTCGTACGTGCCCGGAGGCAGGAAGGCGAGTTTGAATACACCGGTGTTGAGATCCACCGGAGTGGAGGTGATTTCCACGCCGGTCTGAAAGGCCATGGCAACCGCGGGATCGGTGATGGGCGACACCTTGCCAGACACGGAACCGGTGAGTGCGCGCTCGATCACGCGAATCACGGGTTTGAGTTTGTAGCCCGTGGGATTGCTGGGCGGTCCGGTGGTGACGATGCTCTGATGCGCATCGAAATCGAGTATCAGCTCGTAGGTGGAGCCGGCCACGATGTCGAAGTTGGCGTTGAGCTTCAAGCCGGTCTGTTCTGCGCTGGGAATGGTGACGTTGTGCGTCACGCCGTCGACCACCACTTCGGCCTTGGTCACCATGAGGCGGATTTGTGTGTACTTGCCCGGACCAAGTTCGTTGCGACCGATTTCGATGCTCTTGCCGTTATTCCACTCCAGCAGATTGACGGTTACGGGATTACCGTTCACCACCACCCACTCACCGTTGATATGCGCGGAAATTTCGGCGAAGGTGATGCGCACCGCGTCGTAATCGGCGGGGGCGTCGGTCATGTGAATGCTGAGCGTACCGGTGGTCGGCGGCCCGTTGCTGTCGTCGTCGCTGCACGCCGCCATGCCAAGCAGCAGCGGGAGGATGAGAAGGGGAAGGATGCGTTTCATCACAGTACCTCGATTATGAAAAGACTTGTCCTGTATTCTTCGGCAGGCACAATTTTCGTTCTACGCCTGCGGATTGGAATTCGTTCCTCACAAGTGGAGTGTAAAAAACGCAGATTCCACTGATTATCCGCAGATTTCACGGATTAATTTTTGTTAAGCTTTCACCCGAAGCGAGCGCGCAGCAGGATCGGTGCAGTCGACATCATCGTGCCTGCTTTCGCCTGCGAGCCGTGACATTCGCGCGGTATTAGTGTCATCAATCCCGCCTCAATCCCGCTTCAGCCCTTGATCACGCCGAGGGGTTTGAAGCGTGCCACGCGGGTGCTGATGCCGGCGTCGTGCATCACGCCCACGACATCGGCCACATCCTTGTAGGCCTGCGGCATTTCTTCAGCGATGGTGCGCAAGCCGGTGGCCTGAATTTCCACGCCGCGTTCGCGCAATTCGCCCACGATATCGCGGCCCTTGCCGGCGTCGAGGGCTTTTTTTCTGCTCAAATGCCTGCCGGCACCATGGCAGGACGAACCGAAGGTCTCGCGCATGGCGCGCTCGGTGCCTACACAGAGATAGCTGTAGCGGCCCATGTCGCCGGGTATGAGCACGGGTTGACCCACGGAACGGTACACTTCGGGGATGTGCGCATTGCCCGGACCGTAGGCGCGTGTTGCGCCTTTGCGATGCATGCATACGCGCAGTTGATCGCCGTCCACTTCATGCGTCTCGAATTTGGCAATGTTATGGCAAATATCGTAGATCAGGCGGAAACCGAGTTCGCTCTCCTCGCGCCGCAGCGCCTCGGCGAAGGCGCGCCGCGCGAGCTGCATGATAATCTGCCGGTTTGCGAAGGCGTAGTTGGCCGCGCAGCGCATGGCACCGAGATAGCGGCGTCCCTCGTCGCTGCGCAGGGGAGCGCAGGCCAGTTGCCTGTCGGGCAGGGCGATGCCGTATTTTTCGCTGGCGCGCTGTGTCACGGCCAGATAATCGTCGCAGATCTGATAGCCGAAACCGCGTGATCCGCAATGAATGAGCAGCACCACCGCATCGCGCTGCAATCCGAACACGGCGGCGGCGCGCTCGTCATAAATTTCCTCCACCATGCCGATTTCCAGAAAGTGATTGCCCGAGCCCAATGTGCCGAGCTGATCGGCACCGCGTTCCCAGGGACGCTCGGCCACCGCTTCGGGATCGGCGTCGGCCAGGCAGCCGTGTTCTTCGATAAAATCCAGATCGCGGTCGTCTCCGAAGCCGCGGCGCACCGCCCAGCGCGCGCCCTGCGTGGCCACGGCGCGCAACTCCTTGCGGTCGAGCTTCGGAATGGCTTTGGATGCACCCACGCCCGTGGGCACCTGACGAAACAGTTCGGCCACCAGCGTCCGCATGCGTGGACGCACGTCCTCGACGTTCAGGCCTGTAGCCAGCAATCGTACGCCGCAGTTGATATCATAGCCCACGCCTCCGGGCGAAATCACACCATCCTCCGCATGCGTGGCGCATACTCCGCCGATGGGAAAACCGTAGCCCCAGTGAATGTCGGGCATGGCCAAGGAGTAACGTACAATGCCCGGCAGTTGCGCCACATTGGCCACTTGCTCGAGACTTTTGTCCTTGCGAATGCCTTCCATCATGGCGGCGCTGGCGTACACCCGTCCCGGCACACGCATGCGGCCGTGTTTGGGGATTTCCCAGAGCGTGGGCGAAAGCTGACGGATTTCCATAGCCACATCCTTTCCTCAGGTGTCGAAAATCACCGTGGCAACCCAGCCGCGCTCGTCGCGCCATACGTGCAGTGCATGCCAGGTTACTGCTTTGATCTCACTCATATCGCGCCGTAGCGCCTCGTCCACCTGCACCGAACGCAACTCCATGCTCAGGCCGTGCTCGTCGCAGTTGCGGGGCTGGAAGTCCACAGGCAGCAGTTTGCATACCGTGCAATGATACAGTAGCTCGCTGAGCCAGGCGTGCAACACCGCTTCGTGGCCTTCGGCGGCTACGGAAATGGTTTCGCTCACCGAGGCGACGGCGGGCACATCGGCATCGAGCATGAGCCGCGTCATGCCGCGCGCCGCATGTACGCACAGTGCGGTGAAATCCGCGCCATACACGCGCAGTCCCACATCGGCGGTGTGATCTAACTCTTCGAACGGTGGACGAGCGATCATGATGCTGGGATCGATAAACACGAATTACACGGATCGTACACGGATGATCACGAAGCATTGAGTGGAAGGCAATATACATCCTTCCATGAATTGCGTCCAGACAATCCCTGCGGGCACATACGCGCTGTGTGGGATCGCGACCGAGCGCTGAAGCTCCGGTGCACGCAGGGATTTCTGTGGTTTATCCGCCATTGGGGCAACTTTTTTCGAGGAATTACGAATACCCTGCGATATGTCGAATGAAGGAGTTGCGGGTATGAAACGTGTGGCCTGTGGTGTTCTCCTGATGATTGTGGCAATGGCGAACGCGGTGGCGGCGCCGGGAGGCGAGGACAAATCCTTCCGCGCTTCGGACACGCGCAGCATCGACGGGGTGTTGGCGGCGCTGTACGGCGCGCTGTCGGGTCCGGCGGGCACCCCGCGCGACTGGAAGCGGCTGCGCACGCTATTTCACGAGCAGGCACGCGTCCACACGGTGCTGTGGAAGGGCGGAGAGCGCGTGGAAGTGGAGAGTGTGAGCGTGGAGGAGTTCATACGCCGGGCGGCGGAGTACATGTCGACGCAGTCCTTTTACGAGCGTGAAATCGCGCGGCGCTGCGAACAGGTGGGGCATGCGGCGCAGGTGCTGAGCACTTCGGTGATTCTGCGTGCGCCGGACGATCCCTTCGCCCTCCGCACGTGCAACAACACCGTGCAGTTGTATTACGACGGCCGTCGGTGGTGGATACTGAGCCTTCTGCGCGAGGATGAACGATAAATGATCGGAGCGAATACGTACAAACGTTCATGTTTTTTCGACACTCGCGGGAGTATGAAACGGTGCGGGTGCTATGATTATTGTTGGAGTGGATGTGACAGAAGGGCAAAACCACAGATTGTACGGAATTCACTCAGATTATCACAGATGTATCGTGGAACCCCGGTAGCAGCCGAGTACATTGACGGCGGAGAAGAAATCCAACGCTCGCTCACCGTGGCTGTAACAAGCTGGCTTCGACTGCGCGGATGTGATGGAGAGCAGTGAGCTCGTCCTCCGTGTGAATCCATGTTCATCCGAGGAAGCTGTGCATAGCTCCGAAAGTCCGGTGGATTTTCTTACCTTACAAAATTGGCTGAAAGAAGCATTCATACACAGTCTTTTCCGTTCAGATCCAGTATGAGGTACATGATGATGCAATCGTTACGCAGAATCGCCGGAATCGTCTCGCTGCTCGCCGTGCTCGCGGTGATCTCGGGTTGCGGCGGAAGTTCGACCGCGGTGTCGTCCTACGAGGCGGCCAAGCAGGCGGAACTCGCGCAGGTCAAGGCAGGTCGCTTCGACAGCGGCCGCATGTGGACCTTCGATTATCCGCCGCTCGACTACTTCGCCGAGGCCTATGGCTTCCGTCCCGACAACTCTTGGATGGAGGATGTGCGCCTCTCCTCGCTGCGCATGAGCACCGGCTGCTCGGCCGCCTTTGTCAGCGCCGACGGCCTGGTGATGACCAACCATCACTGCTCGCGCACAGCGCTGGTGGACATTCAAAAGGACGGCGAGAAGTTGCTCGACAGCGGATTTTTCGCCGAGACGCCGGGTGATGAGCGCAAAGTGCCGAAAGTGTATTTCGACCAGCTCGTGGAAATCCGCGACGTCACCAAGGACGTGCATGCGGTGATGGACGCGGCCGCATCGGACAAGGATGCCATCGCGGCACGTGATGCGAAAATCAAGGAGATTCAGGAGAACGTCGAGAAGGACAGCAAGCTGCGCGCGCAAGTCGTGACGCTGTACAACGGTGGCAAGTACTCGCTGTATCTCTACAAGCGCTACAGCGATGCGCGCATCGTGTTCGCTCCCGAGCTGCAGGCCGCGCATTTCGGCGGTGAGTACGACAACTTCACCTATCCGCGTTACGGCCTGGATGTGACCTTTTTCCGTCTGTACGATGACGATGGCAAGCCGGTGAAGCCCGTCAACTGGTTCGAATGGAGCAAGGCCGGTGCGAAAGAGGACGAGTTGGTGTTCGTGGTGGGCAACCCGGGCAGCACCAATCGTCTGAGCACCACCGAGCAACTCGAATACTACCGCGACGTGCAGTATCCCGCCGTATTCCAGCTCATCAACGATCGCATGGAGGTGCTGCTGCGCTACTCGGAATTGAACCCCGCCAAGCGTGACGAACTGCGCACCGATTTGCTCAGCATGTCGAATTCGCAGAAAGCGTACATGGGTCGCCTCGATGGTCTGCGCAACGACGTGCTGATGGCACGCCGCCGCGATTTCGACCGGCAGTTCAAAGCCGCGGTGATGGCCAAGCCCGCGCTGGCCGCGAAATACGGGTCGGTATGGGACGATATTGCCACGACGCGCGCGCGTCTGCGCACCGTGGCCGGCGAACTCTACGGTTTGCGTCCGGGCGGACTCGGCGTGTCCGACCATTTCTCGAAGGCCGGATCGTTGGTGCGCTTGGTGTTGGAAAGCGCCAAACCCGATGCCGAGCGTCAGAAGCCGTACAAAGCCGACGCCATCGAGCTGACCAAGCGCACACTGGGCAAGCCGGTGAGCAGTGACAAGGCGCTGGAGCAACTTGTGCTCGAGCGTCAATTCGGCATGATGGTGAAGATGCTGGGTGCGAACGATCCCGTGGTGCTCAAGGCTCTGCAAGGCCGTCCGGCCACGGAAGCCGCACGTGCCATGCTGGCGTCGACCGTGTTGGGTGATTCGCTCAAGCTGGCCGCGCTGATTGCCGGCGCACCTGCGAGCATCGAACAGTCCGACGATCCTTTCATCGTGCTTGCACGCATGGCTGTGCCGCGCTTCGAAGCTGCTGCCGCGGTGAGCAACGAGGTGAGCGCCTCGGATCAGGTGAACCGCACGCTGCTGGGCCGCGCATTGTTCGATGTGTATGGCACCGCCATTCCGCCGGACGCCACGTTCACGCTGCGCATCGCCGACGGTATAGTGAAGGGCTACGAGTACAACGGCACCAAGGCGCCGGCGTTCACCACGTTCTATGGCATGTACGATCGTTTCCATTCCTTCCCCGGACAGGAAGCGTGGCACTTGCCGCAGCGCTGGCAGAATCCCCCCGCGTCCTTCAATCTCGCCACGCCCATGGATTTCGCCTCCACCAACGATATCATCGGTGGCAACTCCGGCAGTCCGATGATCAACAAGGAGCGGCAGATCGTGGGTTTGATTTTCGACGGCAATATCGAGAGTCTGCCCGGCGACTTCATTTTCGCCGAGGACATGGGCAATCGCACCGTATCGGTGCACAGCTCGGGCATACTCGAAGCCGTTCGCCATATTTTCAAGGCCGAGCGTGTGGCACGCGAGCTTGAGAGTGGCAAAATGCAGTAGCAGATAGCTGGCTCCGCTCCGGTAGCGAAGTCGAGAGCAACAGATCGCACGGATGGAGTGCGGATTGGCACAGAGCAAGCTGTGAGCAATCCCACCCGATCCGTGCGATTTGTGTTTTTACTTTTTCTCACCACAAGCGCAACTTCCACCACACAGCATCGTATCGGTTTCGATGCGACACTCGGCGCAATCTCGATGCCCGCGCCCATTCCATCCGCATTCCGGTTTTTCGTACATTTCATATTACTCCTTTCGGGGAGCATCGAGCGCTGACAACCCTTTCACTTACAGGATATCGTATGCGCAGAACGCTACACAACGGTTTGTACCTGCTCCTGGCCACGCTGTTTATTATCGGCTGTGGCGGCACGCAGGAATTGACTCCGTACGAGCAACAGAAGCAGCAGGAACTGGCGAAAATCGAAGCCGGCCGTTTCGACAATGGCCGCATGTGGACCTTCGATTATCCGCCGATGCAGTATTTCAAGGAGCAGTACAACTTCACGCCGAATCAGGAATGGATGGACGACGTGCGCATGTCGGCGCTGCGTTTTGCCACGTACTGCTCGGCTTCCTTCGTGAGCGAGGACGGTCTGGTGATGACCAATCATCATTGCGGCCGCGACGCGGTGGAAGCCGTTTCGCGTGAGGGCGAGAACCTGACCCGCGACGGCTTCATCGCCATGACGCTCGAAGACGAGCGCAAGGTGCCCGAGTTGTTTGTCGAGCAGCTGGTGGAAATTCGCGACGTCACCAACGAAGTGAATGCCGCGATCGACGCCGTGACCGGCGATACGGAAAAACTGAAGGCGCGTGATGCGAAGCTGGAGGAACTCGAAGGCAAGATCGCCGAAGAAACCGGCAATCGCTGCCAGCTCGTGACCTTCTTCAACGGCGGCAAGTACTCGGCCTATGTGTTCAAGCGTTACGACGACGTGCGCCTCGTGTTCTCGCCCGAATTGTCCTTGGGCTTTTTCGGTGGCGATGACGACAACTTCACCTATCCGCGATACACCCTGGATTGCAACTTCTTCCGCGTGTACGGCGAGGATGGCAAGCCGCTGAAGACGAAGCATTTTTACAAATGGAGCGCCAATGGCCCGAAGGAAGGCGAACTCGTGTTCACCGTGGGCAATCCCGGCAGCACCAGCCGTCTGAGCACCAGCGACCAGCTCGAGTTCAATCGCGACATTCAGTTCCCGTGGATTTCCGGCCTGCTCGACGATCAGGTGGATGTGCTGAAGACCTACATCGCCAAGCATCCCGAGAAAAAGGACGAGATGATCAATCAGGTGTTCAGCCTGGCCAACGGTCAGAAGGCCTACAAGGGGCAGCTCGAAGGCCTGCGCAACGACGTGCTGATGCAGCGTCGCAAGGATTTCGACGCGAAGTTCCGCGCCAAAGTCATGGCGGATCCGTCGCTGAAAGCCAAGTACGGTCATCTTTGGAACGAGATCGCCGAATCGCGCGCCAAGGTGCGCGCCGTGGCGCCGGATTTGCTCGGCATGCGTTTCGAAATGCTGAGCGTGCCGGAATATTTGACTCAGGCCATGAGTCTTGCCCGTCTGGTGGTTGCGCTTGATAAACCCGAAGAGGAGCGCGCAAAGCAGTACAAGGGCGACGCGTTGAAGCTGACCATTCGCAACATGAGCAAGTTCAAGGCGCCCGATATGGAAATGGAGCGCATGGTGCTGGCCAAAAAACTCGGACAGATGGTGAAATGGCTGGGTGATGGCGATCCCCTCGTGCAATTCGCTCTCAAGGGTCAGACGCCCGAGCAGGCGGCGCAGCGTTTGCTGAACGAGACCATGCTGAAGGATTCCGTGCGCTTCATGGAATTCGCCGCGGGCTTCCCCGAGTCCATTCGCAGTTCCAACGATCCTCTCGTGGTCATCGCCCGCATGGCCGTGCCGCGTCAGCAGGCCGCGCAGAAGGTGCAGCAGGAATTCGCCGCGCGCGACGAAGTGAACAACGCGCAGCTCGGTCGTGCACTGTTCGAAATCTACGGCACCTCCATTCCTCCCGATGCCACGTTCACGCTGCGCATCAGCGACGGTGTGGTGGAAGGGTATGAGTACAACGGCACGAAGGCGCCGGCATACACGACGTTCTACGGCATGTACGACCGTCACTTCTCCTTCCCGGGCGACGAGCAGTGGGCACTGCCCGAGCGTTGGCTCAATCCGCCGGCGGGTTTCAACATGAGCACGCCGCTGAACTTCGTGTCCACCAACGACATCATCGGTGGCAACTCCGGTAGTCCGCTCATCAACCGCAACAAGGAAGTGGTGGGTCTGGCATTCGATGGCAACATCGAGAGTCTGCCGGGCGAATTCATTTTCGCGCCCGAGATGGGCAATCGCACCGTGTCTGTGCACAGCGCGGGCATGATCGAAGCGATCAACCACATCTACAAGCTGGATCGCCTCGCGAAGGAATTGCGCGCGGGACGCATCGGCAACTGATAACGCGGAACACGCGTGTGCGAACGGGCGCGGGGCGAGGCCTCGCGCCCGTTTCGCATTCGTCACACCCGCTGCGCGCAGCGGGGTCGATGGACTGCTCGCCTGATGCCTTCGCCATTCACGATTTCCGTGTATATTTGGGAATGACCGAGGCAATGCACGCGGTGATACAGGGTCTTGTCCAGGGTGTCGGTTTTCGTTGGTTTGTCCTGCGGAACGCCGAGGCGCTCGGGCTGTGCGGTTGGGTACGAAACCGGCCTGATGGTTCGGTGGAGGTGCTGGCGCACGGTCCACGTGCGGCACTGGAGCAGTTGCTGCGGGATCTGCGCGTGGGTCCACGCTCGGCGCACGTGCGCGATGTGCGCGTGGATTGGCCGTCGGTCGGTGAACAGTGTTCCACTTTCGAGGTTCGTTGAGCATGCATCCATTTCGAGTGGGTTTGGGCTACGACACGCACCGTCTGGCGGCGGGGGAGTCGCTGGTGCTGGGGGGCGTGACCATACCCTCCGATTTCGGCACCGTGGCGCATTCCGACGGCGATGTGCTGTTGCACGCGATCTGCGATGCCCTGCTCGGCGCAGCCGCCCTGGGCGATATCGGAGAACATTTTCCCGACACCGATGCGCAGTACAGAGCTGCGTCGAGTGTGGATTTGCTGCGCGTCTGCGTGCGGCGCATCGGCGAGGCCGGCTGGACGGTAGGCAATATCGACGCCACGCTGGTGCTGGAGCGCCCGAAAATCCTGCCCTACAAGTCCGCGATGCGCGCCTGCATTGCCGAGGCCTGCGGTGTGCCGGAGGATGCGGTGTCGCTGAAGGCAACCACGGCCGAGCGCATGGGATTTGTGGGACGAGGCGAAGGGGTGGAAGCGCATGCCGTCGCCATGCTGTACAGGAAGGCCTGAGGACGCATGGAGGAATTGATCGCGTGGCTCTCCAGTGTCGATGCGCTGTGGCTGTACGTCATTGTCTTTGCCGTGGCATATCTGGAGAATATTTTCCCACCGTTTCCAAGTGATGTGGTCGTGGTATTTGTCGGGTCGCTCGTAGCCATCGGCAAAGGGACGCTGGCGTTGACCGTGATAGCGGCCACAGCGGGCAGCACGTTGGGCTTCGTCACCATGTACTGGCTGGGCTATCAGTTCGGCGAGAGGGTGTTGGAGGCGGGCCGCATCAAATTCATTTCCCACGAGCTGATACAAAAGGTGCACGCCTGGTTTGGCCGCTACGGTTACTGGGTGGTCATCGCCAACCGCTTCCTTTCGGGAACGCGGGCGGTGATCAGCTTCTGCACCGGCATCGCCGAAATGAATCTCGTGATCACCACCATACTGTCGGCCGCGAGCGCGCTGTTGTGGAACAGCATCCTGGTTGCATCGGGCTATGCGGTGGGCGACAACTGGCGCATGATCGGCGATTACATGGACACATACAGCCGCATCATCACCGTGGTGGTACTGCTGGCGCTGGCCATCTGGGGAGTGCGCGTGTGGTGGAAATCGCGTGCGCGCCGGAACGGCGATGCGAACGGCAAGGAGACGGTGTGATGGCCGAGTGGCTGTACGGCATCGATGTGGCGCTGTTCCGCTTCGGCAACAGCATGCTGGCCAATCCGGTGGGGGATGTCTTTTTCCCATTCATCACCGAAGTCAAGAATTTCTACATCATCTACGCGGTGACGCTCATTGCATTGATGGTATTCGGCAAGAAGCGAGGCGTCATCACCGTGGCGTTGCTCCTGCTCACCATCACCATCAGCGATCAACTCAGCAGCTTCGTGGTCAAGCCGCTGTTTGGACGCCTGCGTCCCTGCCACACGCTGGAGGATGTACGTTTGCTGGTTGGCTGCGGGGGAGGGAAGTCCTTTCCCTCGTCGCATGCCACGAACAATTTCGCCATGGCGGTACTGGTGGCGCATTTCTATCCCGTGGCACGTCCGTGGCTGCTGCTCTGGGCGGTATTGGTGGCGTTTTCGCGCGTGTACGTGGGTGTGCACTATTTTTCCGATTTGCTCGGAGGCGCGCTGCTGGGCACCGCTGTGGCGGCGGGAGTGGCGTGGAGTTATGAACGCATCGCCCCGTTGCTGCGGCAATGGCGCGAACAACGGAGGACGAAGCCGGCATCATGAAAATCATTACGCGAAACGATTACATGGCGCGCACCGCGCTGCAGCCGTTTTCGCGGCGCACGTTGCTGCTGCTCGCCGCGCTTGCGGGCGTCTTGCTCGCCGCCTCGTTTCCCCCCATTCCTTTCGGCTATTTCGCCTTCATCGCCTTCGTGCCGTTGCTTTACGTACTCGAGCAGCAGCGCTATGCGGCGGGCGCGTTCCGCTACGCGTATCTGGCATTTCTCATCGCCAATTTCGGTACCATTTATTGGATCAGCGGTTGGGCGGGCGACGATCCCTGGTTGAAAGTCGCTGGCGTGGTGGTGAACTTCGTCCATCCGCTGCTGTTCACCATTCCCTCGCTCGCTCTGTACTTCATCCGTCGGCGCCTGGGCCCGCTTGTCATGGCCGCGGGATTTCCCTTCGTGTGGACCACCTGGGAGTGGCTGGCGCATTTACCCGAACTGTCGTTCCCATGGATGGTGCTTGCGAACACGCAGACCTACAATCAGCTCTCCATACAGTTCATCACCGCCACAGGCAGTTTCGGTATCACATTCTGGGTTGCCTGCATCAACGCGTTGTTGTACGTGCTTGCGCGGCAGTTGCAGAAGAAAGATTGGACATGGAATTCGCGTCCGGCGCTGCTTACGCTCGCCGTATTCCTGTTGCTGCAAGCGGCGCCGTTGTTGCATGGCGTGGCGGTGCGCGAGGCCCGCGTGGACGAGGGCGGCACACTGCGCGTCGGCATCATCCAACCCGACGTGGATCCTTACGACAAGTGGGGGAGCGGCGAAACGCCGATGATGAAGCTGCGCGGCCTGCTGCGGCTGTACGATTCGCTGGCTGCGTTCCGTCCGGATGTGGTGCTGCTGCCGGAAACGGCCATTCCTTTCCGCATACTCCAACCCTCGTTCGCAGAAGAGTGGAATGCCCTGCGGCGGCATATCGACAGCGTGGGCGTGCCGCTGCTCAGCGGCTTCCCGCACACCGTGTTCTATACCGACGCGGCCACTGCTCCGGGCAGCGCACGGCAGATATCGGGCACAGATATCCGTTACCACGACTTCAACTCCGCCTTGCTTGCGCAGCCGGGCGATGGCATGCCGCAGATTTACAAGAAGTCGCGCCTCACGCCGCTGAGCGAGCGCATACCATATCTCGATGCGCTACCGTTTTTGCAGGATGCACTCACCTGGGGTGTGGGCATCAGCAACTGGGGGTTGGGGAATGATACCACTGTGCTGCGCCTCCGCACGGCGCGGGGGGAGGTCGGCCTCTGGCCCATGATCTGCTACGAAACGCTGTATCCCTCGTTCGTGGCGGGCTTCGCCGCGCGCGGCGCGCAGGCCTTCGCGGTGATCACCAATGACGGATGGTTCGGTCCGACATCAGGTCCGTACCAACTTCAGCGCTACACCGTGCTGCGGGCCATTGAGAATCGCCGCGATGTGGCGCGCTGCGCCAACAACGGCATCAGCTGTTTCATTTCGGCCTATGGCGATGTATGGGACGAGACCGAGCTGTACACGCGCACGGCCATTGTGTCCACCATTCGAACGAGTACCGAAAGCACCTTTTACACCCGGCATGGCGATTGGCTGCCCATTGGCACCACCGTGGCCAGCGGTTTGCTGCTGTTGCTGTCGGTGATCGTCATCCATTACAGGAAGTGATATCATGAGCATAGATCTTCGAAGCGATACCGTCACTCGCCCCACGCACGCCATGCTCGAAGCCATGATGCGGGCGCCCGTTGGCGATGATGTGTATGGCGAGGATCCCACGGTCAACGCCTTGCAGGAGCACGTGGCGGCGCTGTTCGGCAAAGAGGCGGCGCTGTTCACGCCCACGGGCGTGCTCGCCAATCAGATTGCCATCAAGGCATGGACCGTGCCGGGCGACGAGGTGCTGGTGGAACGCGAGGCGCACATTTTTCGATACGAAACCGGCGCTCCTGCCATGATGTCCGCCGTGCAGTTGCATCCCTTGCCGAGCACACTCGGTGTGCTCGATCCCGCGCAGGTGCTGGCCGCAGTGCGGCCGAGCGATTATTACTATCCGCGCACCGCGCTTCTCTGCATCGAAAACACACACAACCGCTGGGGTGGTACGTTGTATCCCATCGAGCAGCTGCGCGCTCTGGCCGCCGCCTGCCGCGACGCCGCGCTGCCGCTGCATCTCGATGGCGCGCGGATATGGAACGCGCATGTGGCCTCGGGCACTCCGTTGCACGAGTACGGCGCGTTGGTGGACAGCATAGCCGTGTGTTTTTCCAAAGGACTTGGTGCTCCGGTGGGATCGATGCTGCTGGGGTCGCGCGAACTGATCACACGCGCGCACAAATTCCGCAAGATTTTCGGCGGAGGAATGCGCCAGGCCGGCGTGTTGGCTGCGGCGGCCATGCATGCGCTGGGCGAACACCTGCCGCTGCTGGCCGTGGATCATGCGCGCGCGCGCCGCTTTGCCGCGGCATTGCAGGGTTGCGGCCGCGTGCGTGTGGATATGGCGCGTGTGCAGAGCAACATGGTGCTGCTGGAATTTCCGGAAGGCGGCACAGATGCGGGTGTGGCGCTGGAGCGCCTTGCTGGCCGAGGCGTGCTGATCGGCCGCGGCATGGGCAATGCGCTACGGGCCGTGTTTCACCTCGATCTCACCGATGCGCAGGTGGACGAAGCCTGCGCGATATGTCAGGAGGAATTCGCATGAGCACCGACCCGGGCGCGATCTTTCGCCACAGCCACCCGCTACGGGTGCGCTCCTATCACGTGGACCGTCAGAACGTGGTGCACAATCTCTGGTATTTCTACTACTTCGAGGAGGCGCGCGTGGAGTATGTGCGCGCGATCGGCATGGCTATCGACGAAGGCACCTTTGTCACGCACGACAAATTTTTTGTGGTGCGCAACACCTGCGATTACGCCGCACCCGCGCTGTACGATGAGTTGCTGGACATACGTACACGCGTATCGGCGGTGGGGAACAGCAGCATCACCTTCGAGCATGTGGCGCTGAAAGCGGATGGAAGCGTGGCCGCGCGCGGCACGCATGTGCTGGTGCATGTGGATGAACAAACGAATACGCCATCGCCCGTGCCCGAGCATTTACGGGCACTGATCGAGAGCTACGAAGCGCAGGGGCGGGACTGACCCGCCCCCGCAAACGGAGAGTTATTCGGGGAGCAGCACCGCGCAGGCCACCACGGTCGTCCAGAGACCGAGCTTGCCTTCGGCGGATTGAGTGACGTTGAAGGATTTGAACAGCTTGCCCGAGGCCTTGTACAATTGCTCGCGCTCGTCCCAGGCCTTGTCCGGATCGAAGTCCACACCCAGTGTCGTAGCGAGCATGGTGGCCGCGAGGTCCTCGGCGTAATCGCCGGCGACTTTCTGCGTTTCACCGAAGGGATGATGTTCGGAGAGGTAGCCGTAGGTGGTGCCGTCGGTGGGAATGGCGACGCCGATGGACGCGGCGACGAGTCGGTTCCACTCGTTGGTGGCATTGCGCGCCATCACCACGAAGGTGATCTGCCCCGGTTCCAATTCCTTGAGACCAACCTGCTTGCTGATTTTCTTGCAATTCGGCGGATAGATACTGGACACCGTGACCAGGTTTTGCTGCTCGAGATCGGCGTCACGCAGAGCCAACTCGAACGATTGCAGATAATCCTTGTGCCTGCCGACACCCTTGGTGAAGAAAATGCGCTTCGGTACGAACACCCTGGCTTCCTCCTGTGTATGCGCGTGAGCGGTGAAAAGAAATTATTGACGAACAATCTTGATGAAGCGAAGCTTCCCGACGCGCACAATCACCTCGTCGCCATCGGGTACCGGCGCACGGGGATCGGTGATGCGCTGCTCGCCGACGCTGACAGCGGATTGCTGCATGAGTCGGCGTCCTTCGCCCTTGGACTGGACGAGTCCGGCCTCGCAGAGAATATCGAGTAGCAATGTATCACTCGCGCGATCAAGAATAAACGTTTCCACGTCCTCGGGAGCCATTTTATTTTTGATCACACGATCGAAATGCGCTTCGGCAGCTTCGGCCGCCGGAGCGTCGTAGTAGGCGGCCACGATGGTGCGGGCGAGTTCGCGTTTGAAATCGCGGGGATTTGCTCCCGCTTCCATTTCGCGACCGACTGCAGCCACGCGCTCGGCGGGCACGTCGGTGACGAGGCGGAAGTAGGGGAGAATCATCGTGTCGGGAATGGACAGCGTTTTGCCGTACATGTCCTCGGGTGTATCGTTGAATGCGATGTAGTTGTCGAGGGACTTGCTCATTTTCTCCACGCCGTCGGTGCCTTCGAGCAGCGGCATGGTGAGAATCACCTGCGGCGACTGACCGTACTCGCGCTGCAGTTCCCGACCCACGAGCAGGTTGAATTTCTGATCGGTACCGCCCAATTCCACATCGGAACGAATCGCCACCGAATCCATGCCCTGCGCGAGGGGGTAGAGGAATTCGTGTATGGAAATGGGCTCCTGCTTGCGGTAGCGCTTCTCGAAATCGTCTCGTTCGAGCATGCGGGCAACGGTGTAACGCGCGGCGAGCTTGATCACATCCTCGAAGGTCATCGGCGCGAGCCAATCCGAATTGTAGCGGATGTGCACGCGTTCGATGTCGAGAACTTTGGCCGCCTGCTCGAAATAGGACTGCCCGTTGGCGCGCGTCTCATCCAGTGTGAGCGAGGGACGCGTCTTGCTCTTGCCCGTGGGATCGCCGATCATGCCGGTGAAATCACCGACGATGAGAATGGCCTGGTGACCGAGGTCCTGGAAATGGCGCAGTTTGCGCAGCACCACCGAATGACCGAGATGCAGGTCTGGCCGACTGGGATCGCATCCCAGTTTGACGTTGAGGGCTGTGCCGGTGCTTGCGGCATGTTCGAGCTTCCGGACCAGTTCCTCTTCGGGAAGTATCTCCGATACCCCGCGGCGGATGAGATCCATCTGTTCGTTGATGGGGGGAAAATGGGTAGGTGTCACCTGTCGCGTTCCATCTCGCGCTGAATATCGCGCGTTTTGAGTGATTCCCGCTTGTCGTAGAGTTTCTTGCCTTTGCAGATGCCCAATTCGATTTTCACATGCCTGCCGAGAAAGTAGACCTGCAACGGTATGAGAGTCAGGCCCTTCTCGTTGGTTTTCTGCGCCAGCTTGAGGATTTCCTTCCGCCTTGCCAGAAGTTTGCGCACGCGCACGGGATCGTGATTGAAAATATTTCCTTTCTCGAAGGGGCTGATGTGCATGTTGTGGAGGTACAGCTCGCCTTTGTCGATGGCGGCATAACTGTCCTGCAAATTGACCTTGCCCGCGCGTATGGATTTCACCTCGGTGCCGCGCAACACAATGCCCACCTCGAGCGTGTCCAGCACATGGTACTCGTGCCGCGCCCGACGGTTGATCAAGATACTTTTCACTGCCTCGTTCGGCGTCGGCATGGGTGGAATACCTGAAGATTCATCAGAACTTTCGAGTATCTAATGAAAAAAGATGCGGGGGAAATTGCAAACGAACGGCGCTCTAACTATATTAGTCTGTTACGGATGATGTGGGGCGACCCGCATTTTTTGTTATGGTGGAAGCAAAAACGGACATAGCGCAAACCATGGAAGCGCTGGTGGAAACCAGCGGCGCCCATGTGGTGGACATCACGTTCCGCAGGGCCGGTCAGCGCACCGTTGTCGATGTGTACACCGACACCGAAGAGGGCATCGGCAGCGAGATGCTGGCCGATATCAATCGCGCCCTTTGCGCGACGGCCGACGAGCGCGGCTGGTTCGGTGGCGCCTACACCATGAACGTTTCCTCCCCGGGTCTCGACCGTCCACTGCGCTACGCCTGGCAGTATCGCCGCCACGCGGGCCGTGAAGTGGAACTCGTCATCCGTGAGGGCGAGAGCAGCGCCACCGTCGTCGGCGAAATCGTCGCGGCCAGCGACCAATCGGTGGAACTTCGTGTCGACGACGCGAGCCGCGTCGTCCCGTTCGCCGATATCGAACGCGCAATGATACTCATTTCCCTTTGATCAGTACCAGGAACACCACCGTGCCGGAAGCAGGAGTACAGCAATGAGCCGAATGAATTCAGAGATCGTCGAATCGTTCAGCCAGATGGTCCGCGAAAAAGGAATCGATCGCGACCGTCTCGTCTCGGTGATCGAGGACATTTTCGGAATGATGGTCCGCAAGAAATACGGGCCGGAAGCCAACTTCGAAATCGTTGTCAACATGGACAAGGGCGATATCGAAATCTTCCTCATCCGCGAAGTGGTGGATACCGTCGAGGATCCCACGCTGCAAGTGGATATTGAAACCGCGCGGAATAAATCGGGCGAGGAACTCGAAGTGGGCGAGGAATTCGTGGAAATCATCGACCTGGCGGAATTCGGCCGTCGATTGGTGTCCACCGCCAAGCAGAATCTCAACCAGCGCATCAAGGAAATCGAGAAGGACCTCATTCACGACGAATACGCCGACAAGGTGGGTGATATCGTGGTGGGTGATGTGTATCAGGTGCGCCGCAACGACGTGCTGATCAATCACAACCGCACGGAATTGCTGCTGCCGAAATCCGAGCAGATAGCCAAGGAACGCTACCGCAAGGGCGATGTGATTCGCTGCGTGGTCAAGGAAGTTGTGCGCAAGGGCAGCGGCATGCCCATGGTCATCGTGTCCCGCGCCGACAATCTCTTTCTCCAGAAGCTGTTCGAGCAGGAAATTCCCGAGATTTACGATGGAGTGATCTCCATTCGCAAAATCGCCCGCGAGCCGGGCGAGCGTGCGAAGGTGGCGGTGGAGTCGCATGACGACCGCATCGACGCCGTGGGCGCCTGCGTGGGCATGAAAGGCGTGCGCATCCACGCCATCGTGCGGGAACTCAACAACGAGAACATCGACGTGATCAACTACACCGAGGATCCCTTCGTGTTCATTCAACGCGCCCTGGCTCCCGCGAAGCTCATGGACATCAAGCTCGACCGCGCAACACGCAGCGCGCGTGTGCATGTGGACACCGAGCAGGCTTCGCTGGCCATCGGCCGCAACGGACAAAACATCCGCCTCGCTTCCGAACTCACGGGCTTCCGTATCGAGATCGTCAAGGAAGGCGAGGAAATCACCAAGACCATGGCCGAGTACGAGATCGATCTCGCGGAATTCGTGCCCGAGTTCGGCGAGGAGCTGATCAACAGCTTCATCAGCGCCGGCTACCGCACGGCCAACGACATCATTCTCGCTCCCGTGTCCGATATTCTCTCCAAAGTCCCTGGTATCACCATCGAACGCATCAACGACGTGGTGATAGAAATGAAGAAGGCATTTGCCGACGAAGACTAGGCAGCGGCGGAGCACCTGTTCTCTCACTAATGTAATCTGGCGGCATGGCTGTAACTGACAAGAAAACTCGCTTGTACAAGGTCGCGAAGGAGTACAATCTCTCTCACGAGACACTCATCGATTTCCTTATCAAGAAGGGCTGTGATGTGAAAAATCACATGTCCATCATCGATGAGGATATGATGGAACTCATCGAGCGGCACTACAAGAAGGAACGTACCGACGCCGAGCGGCACGAACGCAAGCGCAAGGAGTTCGACGAACTCGATCGCAAGCGCCGCGGCGAGGAGAAGAAGGACGAGGAGGCCGAAGCGGCCGCACCCGTGCCGGAAGCTCCCGTTCCCGCCGAGGTGGCCGAACCCGTCGTGGAGGAAATTCCCGCTCCAGTCGTAGAGGAGCCCGTCGTCGAGGAAATCGCGCCCGCTCCCCAGCCCGAACCCGAAGTGGTGGAGCTTCCCGCGCCTGTCGAAATTCCCGCTCCCGCAGAGGTGGTTGCCGAGACTCCCGCCGAAGTGGAGGTTGTTGCGGAAACGGTGAGCGAAGTTGTCGGCGCCGACATCCCCGCCGAGGCTCCCGCCGTGGAAGCACCCGCGGCGCAACCCGAAGTCGCCGAGAGCGAGGAGCAGAAGACGGTCAGGAAAAAAGCCAAGAAAGAGGAACTCGATCTCTCGATCGAGGCCGCCGTGCCGAAAATGCGCGGCCTGACCGTGAAGGGCAAGATCGATCTCAACGCCGCGGCAGCCGCCGCCGCCGAGCGCGGGAAAAAGGAAACCCGCGCGGATGGCACGACCGGAAGCAGCACTACCGGTGGCGACGAGCATCCCAAGCGGAAGAAAAAGAAAAAGAAGAAAGAAGTGGGCACTGTGCGCCCCGCCGGCACCGAAGAGCCGTTGGATGCCGAAGCGCGGAAGAAGCTCGCGAAAAAGGGCGCGCTCAAGAAGGGCAAACCCCGCGAAGTGGATCAGGCCGAAGTGGCCAGCGCGATCAAGAAAACCATCGCCTCCATGTCCGATTTCGGCACCGCAACCCAGCGCGCTGCTTTGCGCAAGCGCAAACGCGCCCGCCGCGAGGAAGAACAGACGCGCGAATTCGAACAGCTCGAGCGCGAGAAGAAAACGCTGCGCATTTACGAATACGCCACCGTAAGCGAAATTGCCTCGCTCATGAATGTGAACGTCGGGCAGGTGATCCAATCGCTCATCGGTCTTGGCGTGATGGCGTCCATCAACCAGCGCCTCGACATGGAAGTGATCGAGCTGGTGGCCACCGAATTCGGTTTCGAATTGCAACCGCATGAGGAATTCGCCGAGGACGAGCTGGTGGATACCATCGAGGATGCGGAAGAAACACTTGCTGCACGACCGCCCATCGTCACTATCATGGGTCACGTGGATCATGGAAAAACCAAGCTGCTCGATTTCATCCGCAAGAGCAACGTGGTGGCGGGCGAGAGCGGCGGCATTACCCAGCATATCGGTGCCTACACGGTGACGCTGGAATCCGGCCGTAAAATCACCTTCCTCGATACGCCGGGTCACGAGGCCTTCACCGCCATGCGCGCCCGCGGCGCCCAGGTCACCGATATCGTGGTGCTGGTTGTCGCGGCCGACGACAGCGTGATGCCGCAAACCGTCGAAGCCATCAGCCACGCGCAAGCGGCCAAGGTGCCCATCGTGGTGGCGCTGAACAAAATCGACAAGCCCGAGGCCAATCAGGACAAGGTCAAGCAGCAGCTTGCCGACCGCGGCCTGCTTGTGGAAGAGTGGGGCGGCCGCTACGGCTGCGTGCCCATTTCGGCGAAGGAAGGTACCAATGTCGAGGATTTGCTCGAGCGCATTCTGCTCGAAGCCGACATTCTCGAACTCAAGGCCAATCCCGACCGCGAGGCCCGTGGCACCATTATCGAGGCCGAGCTGGACAAGGGCAAGGGTATCATCGCCACCGTGCTCGTGCAGAAAGGCACGCTGCGTGTGGGCGACTCCTTCGTGGCGGGCAATGAATACGGCAAGGTGCGCGCAATGATGGACGAGCGCGGCAACCGCGTGGACGCCACCACGCCTGCCACTCCGGTGCAGGTGCTGGGCTTCAACGGCGTGCCGCAGGCGGGTGATGCCTTCACGGTGGTCGAGAGCGAGCGCAAGGCGCGCGAGATCGCCACCACGCGCCAGCAGATCAAGCGCGAAAGCGATTTCCGTCGCGTGCGCCGCAAAACCCTGGACGATATTTCCGAGCAGATCAAACTCGGCGGCGTGCAGGACCTTGCCATCGTGGTCAAGGGCGATGTGGACGGCTCCGTCGAAGCGCTGTCTGATTCGCTGCTCAAACTCTCTACCGGCGAGGTGCGCATCGACGTCATCCACAAGGGCGTGGGCGCGATCTCCGAGTCCGATGTGTTGCTCGCCAGCGCATCCAACGCCATCATCATCGGTTTCCGCGTGCGTCCGAATCTCAACGCGCGCAAGCTCGCCGAGAGCGAGGAAGTGGACATCCGGAATTACGAGATCATCTACGACGCCATCGAGGATGTGCGCAGCGCGCTCGAAGGCATGCTGCGTCCGGAAATTTCCGAGCGTATCATCGCCACCGTGCTCGTGCGCGAAGTGTTCCGCATCTCCCGCGTGGGTTCCATCGCCGGTTGCTACATGCAGGACGGCAAGATCAACCGCAACAACCGCGTGCGTCTGCTGCGCGATGGCATCGTCATGTTCACGGGTTCGATCAGTTCGCTCAAGCGCTTCAAGGACGACGTCCGCGAAGTCGATGCGGGCTTCGAATGCGGTATCAGTCTCGATGGATTCAACGATTTGAAGGTGGGCGATGTGATCGAGGCCTTCGAGAGTTTCGAAATCAAACGCTCACTGGACCAGGTGCACAAGTAGCATGTCCATTCGCACCGAACGTGTGGCGGCGGAAATCCGTCGCGTGCTGAGCGAAACGCTTGCGCGGGATATCGACACCGGCGACTTCGGTCTGCTGACCGTCACCGAGGTGTCGCTCTCCGCCGATCTGCGCAACGCCCGCGTGTTCGTCAGCCACTATCACAGCGGTAAGAGCAATCAGCAGGTGCTGGCGTTTTTCGAGCAATACGCCAAGGAATTGCGCATGGCCGTGGGACGCGGGGTTCGACTCAAGTTTACGCCCGAGCTGAAATTCGTCATCGACGAGTCGCTGGAGCGGGCCGAACGCCTCGAGCAATTGTTCAAGCAAATTCACGAGGACGAGAAAAACCGTTGACCGACGTGGAGGGATTCAATAGCGTCGATCGCTTCATTTCCCGCACCGGCGGGGTGCTCCTCGTGGACAAGCCGCGTGACTGGACGTCCTTCGACGTCGTGAAAAAGGTCCGCGGCATGCTGCGTGTCAAAAAGGTCGGCCACGCCGGCACACTCGATCCGCTCGCCACGGGTTTGCTCATTCTCTGTTCCTCGACGCTCACCAAACGTATCGATGCCTTCCAGGCGTTGCCCAAGGTCTACGAGGGCGTGCTACGCCTCGGCGCCGTCACCGCCAGTTACGACGCGGCGAGTGAGGAAAGCGACCACCGGCCCACCGACCATATCGAGGACGCCCGCATTCGCGAAGGCGCCGCGTTGCTGACCGGCAGCATCATGCAGTTGCCGCCCATGTTTTCGGCTGTCAAGGTGGATGGACAGCGTCTGTACAATCTCGCGCGTAAAGGTCTCGAAGTGGAGCGCAAGCAGCGGGAAGTAATGGTGCATTCCTTTGAACTCGGCCCTCGCGAAGGAGACGACGTGTCCTTTGTGGTGCATTGTTCGAAAGGCACCTATGTCCGCACCCTGGCGCACGACCTTGGCGCATGGCTGGGCTGTGGCGCCTATTTGCGCGAATTACGGCGCGTGGCCATCGGCGAATTTCATGTGGACGAAGCATGGAATATCGACCGCCTGCACGAGCAGGCGCAGGAATTGCGCAACCGCAGGCATGGCGAGGAGGCGGGATGATCGTCTGCCGTGATCTCGCGGAGTATCCACACGACCACGCTGTCGTGCTCACACTGGGCACCTTCGACGGCGTGCATCTCGGGCATGAGAAAATTCTCGAACGCGTGCTCTCTACGGCACGTACTCAGGCGTTGCCTTCCGTGCTGCTCACCTTCGATCCGCATCCGCGCGAGGTGATTGGCAGATCGGGAGGACCCACGTATCTGCTCAGCACCATAGAGGAACGCATCGAACGTATCGCCGCGCTTGGCATCGACACCTGCGTGGTGTTGCCCTTCACCCGCGATGTCTCCATGCTCGACGCGGCAACGTTTTTCCACGATTACTGTATCGGACGTCTCCATGCGCGACACATTGTCGTCGGCGTGGATCACGCTTTCGGCAAGGGTCGCTCGGGTACGGTGGACGAATTGCGTCGCCTCGGCGAGACGCATGCCGTGGATGTGCAGGTAGTGGGCGAGCGGCTTATGGACGGCGTGAAGGTGAGCAGCAGTGCCATTCGGCGGGCGTTGGGCGAGGGCATGCCGCGACAGGCCGCGCAGTTTCTGGGCAGGCCGTATTCCTTCACGGGTGTAGTGGTGCGCGGTGAAGGGGTGGGTTCGACGCTGGGCTTTCCCACGGCGAATATCGACGTGTCCCATCCGGGCAAGCTTCTGCCGAAACACGGTGTGTACGTGGTGGATGTGCATGTGTTGGACGAGAGTGGGGTAAGCGCTCCTCACGCCGGCGTGATGAACATCGGAATTCGTCCCACTGTCTCAGAACAGATGCATCTTTCACTGGAAGTTCATATTTTAGAATTTTCCGGCGATTTGTATGGAAATCGCCTTCGTGTGGATGTGCTCGACCGCCTGCGCGATGAAATCCGTTTCGACTCGCGCGAGCAGTTGCAGGCGCAAATCCGCTCCGACATCGAACGCGCCCAGGAATGGCGCGCACGCACATTGCAACGATAACGACATCATATAACTCAGTGTACCCAAGGAGAACACAATGCCGTTGACCACAGAACGCAAACTGGAGTTGATCAAGAAATTCGGTGACCATGAGAAGGATAGCGGGAAGCCGGAAGTGCAAATTGCCATCCTCACCGAAACGATCAACGGACTCTCGCCTCATTTCGAAGCATTCAAAAAGGACCATCACAGCCGTCGCGGGTTGTTGAAAATGGTCGGCAAGCGCCGTCGTCTGCTCGCTTATCTGCAGAAAGTGGACATGAACCGCTACCGCGCCATCGTCAAGGAACTCGAGCTGCGCAAGTAATGCGCCACCCCCATCGAGGGAACACATAAAAGAAGAAGGAAGATATGACAAGAAAAACAATTGAGATCGGCGGCAAGACCATGACGTTGGAGACCGGACGTTTGGCCCGACAGGCCTCGGGTTCGGTGCTCATCACGTTTGGTGAAACCATGGTGCTTTCCACTGTGGTCCTTGCCGATTCGCCGCGCGAGGGGATAGACTTTTTCCCCCTGAGCTGCGAGTACAGGGAAAAGATCTCCGCCGCAGGAAAAATCCCTGGTGGGTGGTTCAAGCGCGAAGGCAAACCGTCGGAGAAGGAAATTCTCTCCGCACGTCTCATCGATCGTCCCATCCGCCCGATGTTTGCGGATGATTTTCGCAACGAAGTGCAAATCGTCGCTTCGGTGTACAGCTCCGATCAGGAGAATGACGGCGACGTGCTCGCCGCCACGGCGGCCTCGGCCGCGCTCATGATCGCGGGTGCGCCGTTCGACGGTCCCATCGCCGAGGTACGTGTCGGCCGCGTGAACGGTGAGTTCGTGATCAATCCCACGTTCTCCCAGCTCAAGCTGGCTGATCTCGAACTGGTGGTGGCCGGTACCGCCGACTCCATTCTCATGGTGGAAGGCGAGTCCAAGCAGATTTCCGAGCGCGACATGCTCGATGCCCTGGCCTTTGGCCACAAGCATATCGCGGCCATCTGCGCTGCCATCAACGAGTTCGCCGCCGAGGCGGGCAAGCCGCGCATGGACGTGCAGGCACGCGAGCTGCCCGAGGGTCTCGAGCAGCGCATTCACGACTTGTGCTACACGCGCCTGTTCGAACTCGCCGGCACGGTGATGGAGAAGCAGGAGCGCGCGCAGGCCACCAAATTGATCTACGAGGAAGTGCAGGCCGCCCTCGCCGAAGAGTTTCCGGAGCAGGAAAAACTGATTTCCGGTATCGTGCACGATATCGAGAAAAAGGCCATGCGCCAGACCATTCTCGAAAAAGGCCAGCGCCTCGACGGCCGTGGCCTGACGGATGTGCGGCCGATCAGCAGCGAAGTGGGTCTGTTGTTCCGCGCGCATGGTTCGGCACTGTTCACCCGTGGCGAGACGCAGGCACTCATGAGCTGCACGCTGGGCACGAAATCCGACGAGCAGATCATCGACGGTCTGCTTGAGGAATTCCGCAAGCGCTTCATGCTGCACTACAACTTCCCGCCGTTTTCCGTGGGCGAAGTGGGCCGCTTCGGCTTCACCAGCCGCCGCGAAATCGGTCACGGCAATCTGGCCGAGCGTGCGCTCAAGGCCATGCTGCCGCCCGAAGAGGAATTTCCCTACACCATCCGCCTCGTGTGCGATATTCTCGAGTCCAATGGCTCGTCCTCCATGGCCACCGTCTGCTCCGGTTCGATGGCGCTCATGGATGCCGGCGTGCCCATTAAAAAGCCCGTGGCCGGTGTGGCGATGGGTCTGATCAAGGAAGGCGAGCAGGTCGCGGTGCTTACCGATATTCTCGGCAACGAGGATCATCTGGGCGACATGGACTTCAAAGTCGCTGGTACCGCCGATGGTATCACTTCCTATCAGATGGACATCAAGATCAAGGGCATCACCATCGCGATCATGGAAACCGCCCTCGAGCAGGCACGCCTGGCGCGTTTGCACATCCTCGAGCGCATGGCCGAGGCCATCACCGAGTCGCGTCCGGATCTCTCGCCCTATGCTCCGCGATTGACCACCATTTACATTCCGGTGGACATGATCGGTGCGGTGATCGGCCCGGGAGGCAAGCACATCAAGAACATCGTGGCCGAGAGCGGCGCCGAAATCAACATCGAGGATGATGGCCGCGTGATCATCGCTTCGGTGAACGGTGAAGCCAGCGAGAAAGCGGTGGAAATGATTCGTCGCATCACCGCTGTGCCCGAAGCGGGCGAAATCTACACCGGCCCGGTGAAGAAAATAGCGGACTTCGGCGCATTCGTGGAAATTCTTCCCGGCAAGGAAGGATTGCTCCACATCTCGCAAATCGACTACCGCCGCATTGGCTCGGTGGATGAGGTGCTGAAGGTTGGCGACATCGTCACGGTGAAGCTGCTGCGTGTCGAGGACAATGGCAAAATGGTTCTCAGCCGCAAGGCCTTGATGACTCCGCCCGAGGGCTATGAAGAAAAGCCCGAAGACAATCCGCCCCGGCGCAGTAGCGGTGGTGGTGGCGATCGTCACCGCCGCGGCGGAGGCCGAAACGACGGCGGTCGACGCTGATCGGACCAATTTCGCAACGACTCAATGGAGAACCCGATGTCCAAGGTCATTTTCATGATTTCCTACCCGATCCGGGAGGAAAAGCGTGACGAGTATCTCGAAACCATCGAGGCGCTCAAGAATTACCTCGTGCACGAGCGCAAGAAGAACTATTCGGTGTACGAAAGCATGACCAAGCCGAATACCTTCAACGAGGTGTATATCTGCGATTCGATGGAAGAGTACGATGCTCTCGAGGACGACGCCGACGATATCACCGATCAGCTGATCAACCGCATCGTTGACGAATTCGTCAAGGATGGAAAAACCGAGTACCGTACCCTCATCGAGGTCGCGTAGTGTTTTGCGGTGAGGCACTGTAGTCAAGGCAGTGCCTCACCATCCTGTCCTGCGCTTCGCGGAAGGGAGTATGTGAGCCCGTGAAGTTCTGCATGAACAATACCACCGCCAGTAGTCGTCCCCCCGGCGCCTGCACATACCCAGCCAGCGTGCTCACTCCACGCAGCGTCCCGGTTTTCATTCGCACGCCAGCCACGCGTTTTTCTCCCTGCAAACGGTTGCGCATTGTTCCCTCGCCGCCCGGTACCGCAAGCGTGCTGCGGTAACGCTCGAATTGCGTCTGCACTGCCATCAGCCGCAACACCTTTCCCAGAAATCCCACGCCGACGAGATTGTAGAAGGAAATTCCCGAACCATCCACCAACGCGAGCGGACCTGTGGGCAAGCCCTTGTCCCGAAACGCCGCGTGCATGGCCTCCAAACCCGACTTCGCACTCGCTGCGCCACCGGGCAGGGAAGTCCCCAGCAGACGGAGCGTCATTTCGGCGCAAAGATTGTCGCTCTGCTTGTTCATCTCCGCAAGCACCTCGTCCAGCGGACGCACGATGGCGCCCAACTCCACCACCGTTGCCTCCGTGCCGCCGATGGCCAGCACCACAGTACTGTCCACCAGACCTCGCTGCAAGAGCTTCGTTCGCAGCACATCGGCGAACACCGCACGCGGATCCCAGATCGCAAAGCGTTCACGCACAGGCGTTGCGGGTACAGCGCCATGAATCACGAAATGGTTGCCGCGGGGGAGTTTGCGAATGACGGTCTCGCCGCTGCTTCCGCCGCGCGACCATGAGAGAATCGAGCTTGGTGGATCAAAGTCAACCGCAATATTACCAGTACGTTGCGTACTTTTGCTCACGTTGATTCTAGCAATATTCCGTTCGAGGCAGAAAGGGGAAAGCGCGGGCATGAAGGGATCCGCCTCGTCGTCCCACATCCATCCTTCTCCGAACACCGTGCTGTCGAATACGGAGGGATCGAGCAGCAACGTGTCGTAGCGTGCTATCGCGCTGTCGCGCGCGAAATCCGCCAGCTTTTCCATATCTTGCATGGAGAACATCGGGTCGCCTCCACCAACACAGATGAGCGTACCGCCCGAAGCCGTGCGGCGCAAACGCGTGGTGAAGCCGGCATTGTCCGGCAGACGCAGCAACGCAGCTGCGGAGGTGAGCAGTTTGGTGGTGGACGCGGGACGCAGCAGCATGTCCGCGTTGCGCGAGTACAGAATGGTACCGCCGCGCACATCGCTGATTTCCACACCCACCAGGGCATTGCGCAGAGCCCGACTACGCAGTTCCGTGTCCAGGGCTTTCGAGAGTACATCCAACGGCGTGTCGTCCCGTTGCGCCTGGGCGACGTGCATCAACAACAGCAGCGAAAACGCCACCATGCGCGAGAACCGATACAGATCACATTTCATAGGCCTGCTTGTTCTGTTCTGTGTGCTGCTTTCGGCTACCCCGGCAGAATCACACACCCTGCGTCCTCCGCAGCGCGGAAGCGGTGTGGCCGGGTCCGACAGTCTGGAATTCGCGGCTTTCGCCGAGGAATTGCAGACCATCTTCTCGAAGGAGAAGATCGCATCTATTCTATCGAAACTTCCTCCAACGTCCAAAATCTACGGTTACGATTACGGCGACATCTCCGGCGACGACGGCATGGACCTCGTACTGTCCACGCGCCGCAGCGATGCGCCACCGCGCGTACTGGATATTCACGTGTTTGTGAACGAGGGAGCGAGCTTCGATCTGGTCCGCAGTTTGCAGCGCAAGTATATGCTGGAACCCATCGAGGTGGGCTTTTCCATCGAGCAGGGCGTGTGCTACATCACCGAGAAAACCGGCGAGTACGACTGGCGCATCACGGGCTACAGCATGGATCGCGGACTGTTCCGTCGCGTGAGCGAATGGACCACGCGGCGCATGGTATCCGGAGGCAGCAGCACCTCCGTGGGGCATGAGCGCTCGCTCGATCTGTTGACGAATGAAGAGTGGGAGCGATTCACCGGGGCGAACAGTGGCAAGGTGTATCTCGAGCAAAAATATCAGGCGCTGCCCGTGTATCCGCTCGGTTTGGAGTTGCCCGAAGACATACCGGAGTGGGTTGGCGACAGCAGCGGCCTCGCTGTGGCATCAGGCGGCAGCAGTTGGTACGGCGCCGATGACAGCCACTTTTTTCTTTCCGCGCGCTACGACAGCAGCGACGTGTACTTCCAGCTTCGCGTGCATGACGACCGCTTGCTGGCGCATCGCAATCTGGATTCGGCTGACCATTTCGCGCTGTATTTCGACATCGGTGGCAAGCCGAAGCTCCGCCCCGACGGAAGCCGGCAGCGCTATGCGGCACAGAGCACATTCGCCCTGTTGCTGCGCATGGGCGAAGGCACGGGCGAGGGGAGCGTGGTGGAATTGCGCGGCGAGGGCAAGGCCGACTCCCTGCTGCGCGGTGTTGAGGTGAGCAGGCAGGCGGTGGAAGGCAGCTACAACACCTGGCGTTTCGGCATGCGCATACCTCGATCGCTACTGCTGCGCAACGCACGAACGCACAGTATTGGCTTTGCAGCGGTGTATCACGACGTGGATCACGCACAGCGCAGAGACTGGTACACCGTTTTGGCAACGGCGCGGGAGTTTGAAAGCGATCGTCCCGAGAGCTGGGGGCGTCTGCGCCTCGTAGCCGATCCCGAGGAAGAGTTCGAGCGACTGGATTTGCGCACGCGCACGCTTGCCCGCGCCCTGCGACGAGCGGGGCTGTTGCCCTGAGCCAAGCGTCGCGAAACACCCGCCCCGTGCGATGTGTCGTGGATATGCCTTGTTTCCACGGACGAAACTCCCTACATTTTCTTTTTATGTAAAATCCGTGATTGTGTGCATGACCGGTATTCTGTTCACTGTTTCCTTCCTGTGTGGCTCCATTCTGCGCTTCGACGCGACAGCGGTCGAAAGCAGCGCGGTTCCGCAGCTCCGGCATCGCATCGAGCGCGCCATGGCCGCCATGCGCCAGGTACACGTGCAGCCACGCACACCGCGCGCACAGGTGGCGACGGTGATAGCGCTGCCCGGTGTCGCCGGAAGGGGAGACGAGCGCTGCACGCGCTTGCCCAGTACAGGAGGTGCCGGTCGGGCGCACGCTACTCCGCGGTATCCCGCCCATCCCATTCGCGCGCCGTCGTTGGTGTGATTTTCACGCCATAACCTGTACTTCATTGACGACAAGCGAAACACAAGGAAGCATCATACCATGTTGAATCTCATCGCAAAGCTCTTCGGCGGCGGCAAAAAGGAACGCGACGTCAAGGAGCTGATGCCGCTCGTTGATCAGATCAACGGGCATTTCGAACAATTCCAGTCCCTGAGCGACGACGAGCTGCGGGCCAAGACGCAGGAGTTCCGCGCACGCATTCGCCAGGAAACCGAAGGCATCGAGGCGGAAATCGCCGACATTCAGCGCCAACTCAGCGAAGATGCCGCGGGCATCGACAGGGAATGGCTGCACGACCGCATGAAGGAATTGCGCGAGTCCCTCAAGGAAACCATCGAGGACGTGCTCGACGACATCCTTCCCGAGGCCTACGCCGTGGTGAAGGAGACCTGCCGCCGTCTGGTGGGTACCGAATACAATGTCGTGGACAATAAAATGGTCTGGGACATGGTGCCCTTCGACGTGCAGCTCATCGGCGGCATCGTGTTGCATCAGGGTAAAATCGCCGAAATGGCGACAGGTGAAGGCAAGACGCTCGTGGCAACGCTGCCCATTTACCTCAATGCGCTGCCCGGCAAGGGCGTGCATGTGGTGACCGTCAACGACTATCTCGCCCGCCGCGACAGCGAGTGGATGGGAATCGTGTTCGAATGGCACGGCCTGACCGTGGGCTGCATTCAGAACTGGATGGGGCCGCAGGATCGCCGCGACATTTACGCGCGCGACATCATCTACGGTACGAACAATGAATTCGGCTTCGATTACCTGCGCGACAACATGGTGATCGAAACCGCCGATCTCGTGCAGCGCGATCACAACTTCGCCATCGTTGATGAAGTTGACTCCGTGCTCATCGATGAAGCCCGTACGCCGCTTATCATCAGTGGTCCGGTGGGCGACAGCGGCGACCACAAATTCGACGAGATGAAGCCGCGTGTCGATCGCCTGGTGAATGCGCAAAACGCCTACGTGGCGAAAATTCTCGCCGAGGCCGAGCGCCTGCTCAAGGAAGACAAGAAGGACGAGGCGGGTGTGCTGATTTACCGCGCACAGCGCGGTTTGCCCAAGAACAAGAAGCTGTTGAAAGTACTCAGCGAGCCGGAAAATCAGGCCCTGATGCAGCGCACGGAAAACGTGTACCGCGCCGACAACGCTCGCCGCATGCCCGAGATCATCGAAGAACTGTATTTCTCCATCGATGAAAAAACCTACACCGTCGATCTCACCGAGAAAGGCCGGCTATTCCTCGCACCCTCAAAGGAGGAAGCCGACTTCTTCGTGCTGCCCGACATCGCCAGCGAAATGAGCCAGCTTTCGGCCCGCAATCTCGATCCCACCGAGATGCAGAAGGAAAAGGATCGCTTCCAGCAAGTGTACGCCGAACGCAGCGACCGCATCCACACCGTGCATCAGTTGCTCAAGGCCTACTGCCTCTACGAGAAGGATGTGGAATACGTGGTGCAGGAAGGCAAAATCCTCATCGTCGACCAGTTTACCGGACGCATTCTCCCCGGTCGCCGCTACTCCGAGGGCTTGCATCAGGCCATCGAGAGCAAGGAAAACGTGAAGGTCGAAGGCGACACGCAGACGTTGGCCACCATCACACTGCAGAACTATTTCCGCCTCTACAACAAGCTGGCGGGCATGACCGGTACCGCCGAAACCGAGGCCGGCGAATTCTACGAAATTTACAAGCTCGACGTGGTGGTCATTCCGACCAATCGGCCAATCGTCCGTGACGATCAGGAAGACCACATTTACAAAACCAAGCGCGAGAAGTACAACGCGGTCATCGATTACATCGAGGAATGCCGCAACAATCGTCAGCCGCTGCTCGTGGGTACCACGAGCGTGGAAGTGTCGGAAACGCTCTCGCGCATGCTCAAGCGCAAAGGCGTGCCGCACAACGTGCTCAACGCCAAGCAGCATCAGCGCGAAGCCGAAATCGTGCAAAACGCCGGTCTGCCCGGCGCCGTCACCATCGCCACCAACATGGCGGGACGCGGAACCGACATCAAGCTCGGTCCGGGCGTGAAAGAAGCCGGCGGTCTCGTTATCGTAGGCACCGAGCGCCACGAGGCGCGCCGCATTGACCGGCAGTTGCGCGGTCGCGCGGGACGCCAGGGCGATCCGGGCGTGTCGCGCTTCTATCTCTCGCTCGAGGACGATCTGATGCGCCTGTTCAAATCCGACCGCATCGCCGGCATCATGACGCGGCTCGGTGTGCAGGAGGGCGAGGTGATTACGCATTCGATGATCACCAAGTCGGTGGAGCGCGCGCAGAAAAAAGTCGAGGAAAACAACTTCGGCATCCGCAAGCGTTTGCTCGAATACGACAACGTGATGAATCAGCAGCGCACGGTGATTTACGCGCGGCGCCGACAAGCCTTGTTGGGCGAGAACCTCAAGGACGAAATCCAGGACATGGTCGAGCAATACGCTTCGGATCTGGCCGACGCCCATTGGGAAGCGGGTGATCTGGATGTGTTGCGCGAGGAAGTGCGCCGCAATCTCGTCATCGATCTCGAAATCGATCCGAACAAGCGCAGCATCAGCAGTGCGCAGGATTTGAAGGATGTGATCGTGGCCACCGCGATGGATTTCCTCCGCCGCAAGGAAGGCGATCTCGGTCCCGAGATGATGCAGCAGCTCATGCGCATGGCCATGCTGCAGGTGGTGGACATCCGCTGGAAGGAGCATCTCCGCGAGATGGACGACCTGAAGGAAGGCATTCACATGCGCGCGTACGGACAGAAGGATCCGCTGATCGAATACAAGCGCGAGGCCTTCGACATGTTCGTGCAGATGATCGGCATGATCAACCGCGAAGTGCTGGGCATGGTCTTCCGCCTGTATCCTGTGCGCGAGCAGCAAATACCCACGCGTCCCCGCGCGCCGCGCGTGTCGGAATTGATCACCACGCATCAATCCTCCGAGGGCATGGGTTACAGCAATCGCGAGGCCATTCCCGGCCTCGAGGCGCCGCAGGAAGCCATCGCCGGCAAGCGACAGCCGATACGCGTGGAGAAGCGACCGGGCCGCAACGATCCTTGTCCCTGCGGCAGCGGCAAGAAATACAAACAATGCCACGGCCAGGAAGAATAATGCCATCTTCGATGCCGGGTGCGCTGATGCGCAGCGGAGCATGAGTACGGCGGGCGACCGCTGTCCGTCGTGCGGAGCGGAGAACCAACCCCTGGTTCTCCGCTGTGCGCATTGCGGGGCCTTCGTGCGCGACCGCGTGCCGGTGGTGGATCTTTTTTCCACGCTCTGGCGCCTCGTCGACGCTCCGGATGCGGCCTTCCTGCGCGTGGCGCGCAGCGAGCGTAAAAACTACACGCACATCCTTTTTGCGCTCACCGGTCCGTTCCTGCTCGCGGCGGTGTTTGTCCTCGCCGCGGCAGGGGATGGCGGCCGGGGTTTTGGCGCGCTGTTCGTTGCGCTGCTGAGTGCCGGTCCCGTACTCGGTGTGCTGTACGGTGTGCTTCTCACGCTGCTCGCGCGTGCGCTGCTTCCCGCGTTGACGTACAAGCAGCGCGCGGCGCAGCTCGCCTGGGCGCTTGTGCCGCTGGCCTGGGCCGGCGTGCTGGTGTTGCCCATGCAACTCGGCGTGTTGGGGTTGACCATGTTTTCCCGCAACCCGGCCGCCTGGCACACGCAGCCGCTGCCGTTCTGGCTGCTGCTGGGTGTGGATGTTGCCTGCCTCGTATGGAGTGGCGCCTTGCTGGCCAGGGCGTTCCGTCCGTACAGCGTCGCCGTGCGCGTGCGCATTGCGATGCCGGTGCTGGCACTGTTACTGCTCGTGCTGCTGGGAGTGGCTGTGTGGATGGCGATGACGCCATGGCTGTGAGCGGCCACGTGCATCATTCGCCGCGTGTATGTATGTTGTGAAATGGAAAGAAACACGGTGCGATACCGGATGGCCGCGCGAGGCATCCGGTGGCGGGCCGTGCGCTTCACGCCGCGTGTGGCATGCGGCGAAGCACAGGGCAATGGATCATGCCGCGGTTGGCGGCGCGTGCATACAAGGACAGAAGGAATGACGGCAGAGGAATTCATACATCGCCTGAGCGGAGGCCTGGTCGTTTCCTGCCACATGGACGAAGGCGTGGAGGATGATGCGCTGTTTCGCTTTTTCACGGACGCGGCGGAGCGGGGCGGAGCCGTGGCGCTGCGCATTGAGGGCGTGGAGCGCGTTCGTACCGTGCGCGCACGCACGCGTATCCCGCTCATCGGTTTCACGCAGGGCAGCTACGAGGACGGGTCCTCGCTGATTACTCCCGCCGCCGACGATATCGCCGCACTTTTCGATGCGGGTGCCGACGCGGTGGCCGTGGACATGACCAAGCGCAAGAGACCGGATGGAACGGATGGTTTTGTCTTTTTTGAACAGATACGCAAGCGCTTCACCGGCACGCTCTGGGCCGACATCGCGAATTACCGCGAGGGTGTGCGCGCCGCGGAGATCGGCGCGGATGTGATTGCCACCACGCTCTCGGGTTACACACCCGGCACGCAGACCGACGATTACCGCCATCCCGACTTCATGCTGATCAACGAGTTGGCGCTCAGTCTCACCACGCCCGTCGTGGCGGAGGGAAGGATATGGACTCCCGAGGACGCGCTGGAGGCGCTGCAAGTGGGCGCGCATGCCGTGGTGGTGGGCTCGGCCATCACGCGGCCCCGGCTGGTGACGTCGATGTTCGTTGCCGCGCTGACCGCGGCGGAGCAGTGAGCGCGGGGCGTGGAAGCGGCTCCACACGTCGAAGGGGCAAAGGACAGGCCCATCAATTTTTAACACATCGTGCTTGAGTTTCGTGGAGATCGGGCGTATTTTTGAGAATGGGCCGTTTGCCACGGTTCATCGCACACGCGCAGAGCGGCGCTCGACGCGGTTCGTCCCGGCAGACACAGAATCGAACGTACACTTTTTTCCTATTCATGGAGGCATACCGCAATGCAGCATCTTCTTGGAACCTTCTTCCTGCTCCTTCAGGATGCAGGTGACAACTCCGGCATGATCAATTACCTGGTCGAAAAATTCAATCAGGGTGGCTTCTTCATGTGGCCGATCCTCGCCTGCCTCGTGCTGGGTCTTGCCTTCGTGATTTTCAAATTCATCTCCATTTCGCGCGCGAGCGTCAACACGAAGAAATTCATCATCGAAGTGAAGAAGGCCCTGGATGAGGGTGGCGTGCCGAAAGCGATCGACGTGTGCTCGAAGAGCAGCGGTTCGGTGGCCAGCGTGTTCCAGGCCGGTCTCATGCGCGCCGACGAAGGTATCGACGCCGCCGAGAAGGCCGTGATCAGCTACGGCTCGATCGAAATGTCCTTCCTCGAGCGCGGTTTGATCTGGATTTCCACCTTCATCTCCATTGCTCCGCTGCTCGGTTTCACCGGAACGGTGCAGGGTATGATCGAGGCCTTCGACGCCATCGCGGCCGCGAAGAACATCTCGCCGGAAATCGTCGCCAGCGGTATTTCCGTGGCATTGCTCACCACGCTGTTCGGTCTGATCGTGGCCATGTTGCTGCAAGTGTGCTACAACTACTTCGTCGCCCGCATCGACAAGCTCGTGGTGGAAATGGAAGAGAGTTCGATCGAACTGATCGATTCCCTCGTTGTGCTGGATCGTAAAAAGAAGGGTTGATGTTCATCCCCACCCTTTTTTCCATCCAAGCAGGAGTGCACCATGTTTCGCAAACGCAAAAAACCGCCGGTTGAGATTCCGACCAGTTCCATGGCGGATATCTCCTTCCTGCTGTTGCTCTTCTTCCTGGTGACCACCACCATTGATGTCGACACCGGCATCGATCTGGTGCTGCCGCCGTGGATCGAAAATGCAGAGCAGGTGGCGGTGAAATCCGATAATATCGCCAATCTCCTCGTCAACGAGGTGGGTGATGTGCTGCTGGACGAGAAGATCATCGGCGTTCCCCAGATCAAGGGCGAAATCATCGCCCGCATCAAGGCGAATCCGAAGTTGATCATCTCCTACAAAACCGTGCGGGACACGCCCTACAAGATTTACATCGACGTGATGGATCAGCTCAAGATGGCGTACACCTCGCTGCGCGAGGAATACGCCCGCGAGAAGTACGGCATTTCGCTGGAAGAGGCCACCGAACAGCAGATTCAGGAAATCCGCGAGGCCATTCCGCAACGCATTTCCCTGGCCGAACCCGCCCAGGCGGAACAGGGATAAGGAGCAGAGACGATGAAATTCCAGAAAAAACTCGCACAGACACAGCAGGGCATTCCCACGGCCTCGCTGCCGGATATCATTTTCATGCTGCTGATTTTCTTCATGGTCACCACCGTGCTCCGTGAAGTGGATATCAAAGTCCGCTACACCCTGCCGCAGGCCGTGTCGGTGGAGAAGATCAACAACAAACGCCTGCTTTCCTACATCTGGGTCGGCGAGGACGAACGCATCCAGATCGACGACAGCATCGTGCCGGTTGCCGCCATCACCGACATCGCGTATCAGAAGCGCATGAACAACCCGAACATCATCATGTCCCTGCGTATCGACCAGGGGTCGCGCATGGGTATCGTGAACGATGTGCAATCGGAACTCCGCCGCGCGGACGCCTTGCGCATCAACTACTCGGCGCTGGTCAAATTCTGACGCCACTGTACCGAACATCGGAGGCAAGCGTCGGCGACGGTTGCCTCCTTTTTTTTCACCATCGCGGATAGGCATCATGACACTCTCCACCCGCATTTCCGATGACATGAAAGCGGCGATGAAAAGCGGTGACAAGCTCACGCTCGAAACCCTGCGCACACTGCGCGCCGCGATTCTCGAATTCGAGAAACGTCAGGTGGGCTCCACGCCCGGACCCGACGACGAACTCGCCATTCTCACCACGGCCGCGAAGAAGCGCCGCGAGGCCATCGAACAGTACCGCCAGGCGGGCCGCGAGGATCTGGCCTCGCAGGAAGAAGCCGAACTGGCTGTGATCGCGCGCTACCTGCCCGCACAGCTTTCGGATGAGGAACTCCTCGAAACCATCAAGGCCGCACTCGCACGCGACAATGCCACGGATATGAAGGATCTCGGCCGCGTGATGGGTCCGCTGATGAAGGAACTCAAGGGCAAAGCCGACGGCGCCAAGGTGCAAACACTCGTGCGCTCGCTGCTTGGAGGCGCCGGTGCCTGATCGCGCTCCATTTTCCGACGCCATCGAGACACTGGAATTCGCGCGTATCCGCAGCCACATCGCGGGATACTGCGCCTCGGGCTTCGGACGCGCCCGCGTCGAAGCGCTCGAACCGTCCATTATCCCCGCCGAGATCAATGACGAACTCGCGCGGGTGACCGAGCTGCGTCGCTTGCTTGATGCCGACGATACGCCGCCGCTGGATGATGTGGCGGACATTCGTCCGGCGCTGCACCGCGCGGCAAAGGAAGGCAGCATGGTGCTGGCCGAGGACTGCCTGCACATTGTGCGCGGGCTCAAAACCATGCGCGGACTGCGCGCCTTCCTGCTCAAGCGCCGCGAGCGCCTGTTACTGCTCACCTCGCTTGCGGAGGCGTTGCCGGAGAACAAGGCGCTGGAGTTCCACATCGAGCGCGTGATCGATGATGAGGGCAATGTCAAGGATAATGCCAGCAAGCAGCTCCGCGCCATACGCCAGGACATCATCGAGAAATCCGGCCATCTGCGCCGGCGCATGGAGGGCATTCTCAAGCGCGTATCGGAAAGCGACATGGTGATGGAGGAACTGGTGACCATGCGCGATGGACGCATGGTGCTGCCGGTGAAGGCCGAGTTCAAGCGGCAGATTCAGGGCTTCATTCATTCCACCTCCGCCACCGGGCAAACCGTGTACATCGAGCCCTCGGAGACGCTGGAGCTGAACAACGACATCCGCGATCTGCAATTCGCCGAGGTGCGCGAAATCGCCACCATTCTCACCGAACTCACCGCTCGCGTGCGTCCCGAGGTCGAGGCGGTGCTGCGCGGACTCGAGGCCTATGCCGAAATCGACGCGCTGTACGCCCGCGCACGCTACGCCCGCGACGTGCTCGCCTCCTGTCCGCGCGTGCAGCGGGGTGCGCCGCTGCGTGTACAGCAGGCCAGGCATCCCGTGCTGCTGCTGCACAAAAAGCTGCGCGATGTGATTCCGCTCGACATCACCATCGGCGATGCGGCCACCACCATCATCATCACCGGTCCCAATGCCGGCGGCAAAAGCGTGGCCATGAAAACCGTGGGCCTCATTGCGCTCATGGCGCAATCGGGCATGCCCGTGCCCTGCGACGAGGAGAGCACATTGCCGGTGTACGAGAATGTGCTCGTGGACATCGGCGACGAGCAGTCGCTTGAGAACGATCTCAGCACATTCAGCTCGCACATCAGCCGCCTCGCGCGCATCGTGGATGCCGCAAGCGAACGCACGTTGGTGCTGATCGATGAAATCGGCACGGGCACGGATCCCTCCGAAGGATCAGCGCTGGGCGCGGCCATTCTCGAACATTTGACCGCGTTGCGCGCACACGTGATCGCCACCACGCATCACGGCATGCTCAAGGCCTTCGCGCACGAGCACGAAGGAATGGAGAATGCCGCGATGGAATTCGATCTCGGCACGCTGCAACCCACGTACCAATTCCGCGCGGGTTTGCCGGGCAGCAGCTACGCCTTCGAGATCACACGGAGGCACGGCATGACGCCAGCGATAATCGAGCGCGCGCGCTCCATCGTCGGCACGCAGTCCGATGCCCTGGAGCATTTACTGGCCGAGGTGGAAAAACAGTCGCAGGATCTCGGCAACCGGTTGCGCGCCTCCGAGCAACTCGAGCGAGAGTATCGCGAACTCGCCCGCGAATACGAAGAGAAGTTGCGCGATGTGCGCAAGGAATTGCGTGAGGTCAAACAGCGCTCGCTCGAGGAAGCCCGGCGCATTCTCGACGACGCCAATGCCGCTGTGGAAAGCACGATTCGTGAATTGCGCGAGAACAAGGCGTCGAAAGAAGCGATACGCGCCGCGCACGAACAACTCGACGAACGCCGTCGCGCCAACGAACAGGCCTTGCGCGAGTTGGTCCCCGAGCAAACGCGACACGAAGAGGTGGAGCGACCTTTCATGCCCGGCGACGAGGTGTATCTCGCCGCATCGCCCGCCACGCGCGGCACCGTGCTGGATGTGGCGCAAGGCAAGCGCATCGAAGTGGCCTTCGGCAGCATGCGCATGCAGGTGGAGGTGGACAAGCTGCGCCGCTACCGCGACGCGGGCAAGCCCGAGCCGGTGCGCACGCAGGGCATGGAACTGGTGGACAGCAACGAAATCGACATTCGCGGCATGTATGGCGATGAAGCCATACGCGAACTCGACCGCTTTCTCCTGCAGGCCTGGTCGTCGGGTTTGCTGCGCGTGGACATCATTCACGGCAAAGGCACCGGCGCGCTGCGCAGCCGTGTGCACGCATGGTTGCGCGACCTGCATTTTGTGGAAAGTTTCCAACTCGGCGAATGGAACGAAGGCGGCTCCGGCATGACACGCGTGACCTTCCGGGCGGGATGACGAGGGGAGGGGCGTGCGGGGTTGCGGGTAGCTTGTTCGCGATCGAGGGTGTTTCGCGAGCGGCCTGACGATGGCGCGGGGCGGGACGATTCAGTTTTCGCCATGAGCGTTCTGTGCCGCGCGCGCGTGCGCACGCCCGTAGCGACGGGCGCGCGGCGCATCTTGGAAAAACCCGCATCGTTGCGTATTATGTCCGCGAGTTGATTCGTTCATTTTTCCCAGCTCCTGTGAAAATTCAATCTATTCTGATTGCGAATAGAGGTGAGATTGCTGTGCGCATTCAGCGGGCCTGCCGCGAAATGGGCATACGCAGTGTGGCCGTGTATTCGGACGCCGATCGCGACGCGTTGCATGTGCGCGCGGCGGATGACGCGTGGAATATCGGTCCGGCGGAATCCTCGAAAAGCTACCTTCGCGCCGACGTGCTCATCGACACCGCGCTCAAGGCGGGTTGCGATGCGGTACATCCCGGCTACGGCTTTCTCTCCGAAAATGCGGCCTTCGCGCAGGCGGTGACCGAAGCGGGACTGATTTTCGTCGGTCCCTCCGCGCAATCCATACGCATGATGGGCGATAAAACCTCGGCGCGCTCGCTGATGATCGCGCGCGGTGTGCCCGTGGTGCCCGGCACCGACAGCGCCATCACCTCCATCGAGGACGCGGAGCGCATCGCCGAGGGCATCGGCTATCCGGTGCTGCTCAAGGCGGCCGCTGGCGGAGGCGGCAAGGGCATGCGCGTGGTGGAACGGCCCGAGGATTTGCGACGCGCGTTCGAAGGTGCCAGCAATGAGGCACGCGGTGCGTTCGGCGACGATCGCGTTTACATGGAAAAATACGTGCTCGAACCGCGGCATGTGGAAATACAGGTTCTCGCCGACGCGCACGGCAATTGCGTGTATCTCGGCGAGCGCGAGTGCTCCATTCAGCGCCGCCATCAGAAAGTGGTGGAGGAAGCGCCTTCGGTAATCATGACGCCGGAGTTGCGCTCGCGCATGGGTCGCGCCGCGGTGGATGCCGCCCGTGCCTGCGATTACGTCAATGCCGGGACCATCGAGTTTCTCGTGGACCGCGACCGCAATTTCTACTTTCTCGAAATGAACACGCGCTTGCAGGTCGAGCATCCCGTGACCGAAATGGTCACCGGCATCGATCTGGTGAAAATGCAACTGCGCGTGGCCATGGGCGAGCCCTTGCCCTTCACGCAGGACGACATCCGCATCAGCGGCCACGCCATCGAATGCCGCATCTGCGCCGAGGATGTGCGGGCAAACTTCCTGCCTTCCACCGGCACGCTCGTGGAGTATCGTCCGCCGCACGGCTTCGGCGTGCGCGACGACAGCGGCGTGACCAGCGGCAGCGAAATCAGCATACACTACGATCCGATGTTCGCCAAGCTTGCGGTGTGGGGTATGGACCGCGAGGACGCGATAGGGAAGATGCGTCGTGCCTTGGACGAATTCCTGATTCTCGGTGTGGAAACCACGATTCCATTCTGCCGCTTCGTGATGGATCATCCCAATTTCAACTCCGGGGATTTCGCCATCGATTTCGTGCAGAAGCACTTTGCACCGCAATTGCTTACGCCCCCGAGCAGCGAAGAGAAGATCGCGGCCGCCATTGGCGCCATTCTCGCGCAGGAACGTTGGGAAAGCGGCACCCCCGCGGCGTCGTCGTCCTCGGGTACAGGCGCACAGCGCTCCTGTTCGCCCTGGGTGCTGCGGCATCGCAGAGGAGGAGGGTACTGATGGCACGCTACACTGCCCGGGTGATGGGCGAGGAATTCACCATCGTCACCTCCGACAACGGCACTGTTGAAGTGGACGGCGTGCCGGTGGAAGCCGAACTGCGCCGCACGCCGCAAGGCACGGTGCTGCGCGTGGGCACGCGCGTGTACTCGCTACGCATGCTCGAAGCACTGCCGGACAGCGATCTGCGCCGCGTGGCCATCGATGGCCGCGTGCTTGGCGTGGACATCGAGGACGAAACCGCTGCGCTGTTGCGTTCGATGCAGGTGGGCAAAGCCACCAAGGTGCAGCACAGCGTGCTGCGTTCGCCCATGCCGGGCAAAATCGCGAAAATCCTCGTGCAGGAAGGCGAATTGATCGAACAGGGCCAGGGGGTGATCATCCTCGAAGCCATGAAGATGGAAAATGAAATTCAGTCGCCCACAACGGGCATCGTTAAGTCCCTCAAGGTGCGGGAAGGCACAGCGGTCGAGAAGAACGGTATTCTCATAGAGTTCTCCTGATGTCTTTTTTACCATGGAGGTACGGTGAAACAGCTAGTACTGCTATGCCTGACGCTGGCCATGCTCCTTCCCGGATATGTGGCCGACGCCGGTGGATTCCAACTCAATGAACACGGCGCCCGCGCCATGGCGCAAGCCGGCGCTTTCGCCGCGCGCGCGTCGGATCCTTCCGCCATATTCTTCAATCCTGCGGGCTTGTCCATGCAGCGGGGATTCCAGGTGATGGCGGGTGCCACGCTGATCATGCCGAGCTACACGTACTACGGCCCGAGCAACATGAACAGCAATCAGGAATGGAAGATGAACAGCAACGTCTTCTATCCGCCCAACCTCTACGTCACCAATACCTGGAACGAAGGTATGCTGGAAGGACTCGCTGTGGGTCTCGGCGTGTCCACGCCGTATGGTCTCGGCACGGAATGGGACGACGATTGGGTGGGTCGCGCCGTGACGCGCGAGATCGAATTGCAGACCTTTTACGTCATGCCCACCGTGTCGTACGCCTTCACCGATTGGCTGTCTGTGGGTGTGGGCGCCAATATCGTGTTTTCCAATGTGTCGTTGCGCCGCGCCGTGACGAACTTCGATCCCGAAATGGATCTCGAACTGGAAGGCAGCGGCGATCCGGCCTTCGGCTGGAACGCGGGCGTGATTTTCAAACCGATGGACAATGTGTCGCTGGGCTTCTCCTGGCGCTCGGAAGTGGCCATCGACTTCGAAGGAACGGCGGACTTCCATCCCACGGCGGCAATGCAGCCGCTCTTTCCCGGTGGCGATGTGAAAACAGGCCTCACGGCCCCAGCCACCTGGTTCGCCGGCGTGGCCTGGTCGCCCATGGACAATGTGGATCTCGAATTCGATTTCCAGGGCATTCAGTGGTCGTCCTACGACAAGCTTGCGATTGATTTCGTGAAAGATGCCACCACCGACCCAGGAGTGCGTCAGGCCGACGTGAGCGCCCCCAAGGATTACGAGGACACCTTCATCCTGCGTCTCGGCGGCGAGTACCGTATACCGATGCTGGGATTGGCTCTGCGTGGCGGCTATTTCTTCGATCGCAATCCCGTGCCGGATAAAAGCCTCGAACCCCTGCTGCCGGATTCGGACCGCCATGGTTTGAATATCGGTGTGGGCATCGACGTGCTGCCGCATGTCACGCTGGATTTTTCCTACCTGCATCTCTTTTTCCTGGATCGCGTCACCGAGGCGACCACGTATCCCGAGGGTGTGCACATGAACGGCATGTACACCGGCTCCGCCGAATTGATCGGCTTCAATATCACCTACGCGCTTTGAGAGGAGGAATATCATGACACATCGCAGATTCCTTGCCTCGCTGCTGCTCGCCGCTGTCGTGCTGCTGCCGGCGTGCAGTGAAGACGTACCCGTCGCCGATCAATCCTTCGGTTCGCTCAATCCGAGCACTTACGTTGCCGTGGGCAACAGTCTCACCGCCGGCTATCAAAGCGGCGCGTTGTTCGAAGAGGGCCAGCGTTACAGTTATCCGAACCTCATCGCGCAGCGTCTCGGCGTCACCTTCGTGCAACCGCTCATGCCGTATCCCGGCACGGGCGAGTTGCGCTATCTCGAATCGATGTCGCCGTCGGTGGTGATCAAAGCGAAAACCCAGGGCCAGGTATTGCCCAGCAATGCGACGCATCCTGCGCCGTATCACAATCTCGGCATTCCGGGGGCCATCATGGCCGACGCCATTGATGAATCGGATATCATACAGCGCAGCGTCACCCGCCAGAATCCTTTCTACGCGCTCATCATGCGCAATCAGGCGAACTTCGGCGCCTCGCTGCTCGACCAGGCCATCAAGCTCAATCCCACGGTGATGACGTTCTGGATGGGCAACAACGACGTCCTCGGCTATGCCGCTACGGGAGGCACGAAGGGGACAAACGTGGGCCTCGACGGCAATCCGCCGGGCACGCGTCCCACCGACCGCGCCTTTTTCCAGCAAAGGGTGCAGGGTGCCTTCGCCAAGATCAAGGCGGCATTGCCCAACACCAAGGTGCTGGTGGCCAATCTGCCGAATCCGCTGTCCACGCCGTTTTTCACTACCGTGCCGAGAAAGATCCCGAATCCGCAAAACCCGACGCAACTCCTGTCGATTTACTACCGCAATCACAATGATCAGGTGACCACGGTCAGCGACAACGACTATGTGTTGCTCACGGCGCAGGAATTTCTCCAGCAGGGCATCGGCCTTTCGCCGCAACAGCCGCTGCCATCGCGCTACGTGCTTGACGATGTGGAAGTGTCCATCGTGCTCGAAGCTGTCAGCAGTTGCAACTCCACACTGGATGCGGCGGCGGCGCAAAACGGCTTCACGATGGTGGATATGTATGGATTTTTCAACGACATCCACAAGAACGGTTACGCCGCGGTCGGCGAAGTGTTTTCCACTGCCTTCATTTCCGGTGGCATTTTCTCGCTCGATGGTTTGCACCTGAGTGCGAAGGGCAATGCGATAGTGGCGAACAAGTTCATCCAGACCATGAACAGCGCGTTCGGAGCAAATATCCACTACGTGCAGCTCCATACGCTGCCGGGTATTCCCGGACCTGGACGTTTCACGAAACGACCGGCCTCCGCCTGGTCGCCCGATCTGCGCGTACCGTCGCTGCTGCCGTCCTGGTTGCGTTGACACCCATGCGGTGACGCGCGGAAGACAAACGCGAGCACGTCAGGGGCGCCATTGGTCATGCGTGACCGATGGCGCCCTTACAATTCTCACGGGAGAGTGGTATCTTTTACGATACGGCGAAACCGCCATTGTTTCACCCACCATATCCGGCAGGACACACATGCAGCACAGCGAACCCGTGGTTTCCGTGGACGTCGCACGGGAATTGGGACTCACCGAGGAGGAATACGCACGCATCGTCGAGTATCTGGGCGGTCGAACCCCGACCTACACCGAGCTTGGCATGTACAGCGTCATGTGGAGCGAGCATTGCTCTTACAAAAATTCCATCGCCGTGCTGAAAACCCTTCCGCGCAGCGGAGGTCGCCTGCTCGTGGGCGCGGGTGAGGAAAACGCCGGCCTGGTGGACATCGGCGACGGCCTCGCCATCGCCTTCAAAATCGAATCGCACAATCATCCCTCGGCCGTTGAGCCCTTTCAGGGCGCTGCCACGGGTGTGGGTGGCATTCTCCGCGACATTTTCACCATGGGCGCGCGTCCCATCGCCGCCTGCGATTCGCTGCGTTTCGGCGATCCGGGCAATCCTCGCGTGCAGTTTCTGGTCAAAGGCGTGGTGAGCGGCATCGGGCATTACGGCAATTGTTTCGGCGTGCCCACGGTGGCGGGCGAAATCTATTTCGATCCGTCCTATCAGGGCAATCCGCTGGTGAACGCCATGGCCGTGGGCATTGTCAAGCACGAGCAGACGGCGTCGGCCATCGCCGAGGGCGTGGGCAATCCCGTGATGATCGTGGGCTCGTCCACCGGACGCGACGGCATTCATGGCGCCACCTTCGCCTCGGTGGATTTGAGCGAGGACAGCGAATCCAAGCGTCCCTCCGTGCAGGTGGGCGATCCGTTCACCGAAAAACTGCTGCTGGAAGCCACGCTGGAAATCATCCGCGAGGGCTTGATCGTGGGCATTCAGGACATGGGCGCCGCGGGCATCACCTGCTCCTCCTGCGAGATGAGCGCAAAAGGTGAAAGCGGCATGGACCTCGACCTCGATCTCGTGCCCGTGCGCGAACAGAAGATGAGCGCATATGAAATTCTGCTGTCCGAATCGCAGGAACGCATGCTGGTGGTGGCCAAGCAGGGGAGCGAGCAGCGTGTGAGGGAAATTTTTGACAAATGGGATTTGCACGCAGTGACTATCGGACATGTGACCGACGACGGCATGGTGACAGTGCGGCAGCACGGCGAGATCAAGGCCGTGGTACCAGCGCACAGTCTCGTGCTCGGTGGTGGTGCGCCGGTGTACCAGCGTGAGACGCGCAGACCGGAGTATCTGGACGTGACCGAGGCCTTCCGCCTCGAATCCATCCCTGTGCCCTCCGATTTCAACGCGGTGTTGCGCGAATTGCTCGCCGCGCCGAATATCGCATCGAAGCGCTGGGTGTACGAGCAATACGATACCTCCGTGCGCACCAACACGGCGGTGGGTCCGGGTTCGGATGCGGCGGTGATTCGCATCAAGGACACGGACAAGGCCATTGCCGTGAAAACGGATTGCAACGGACGCTACGTCTATCTGAATCCGCGCAAAGGTGCCATGATCGCCGTGGCCGAAGCTGCGCGCAACGTGGCCTGCTCGGGCGCGCAGCCGCTCGCCATCACGAACTGCCTCAACTTCGGCAATCCGTACAAGCCCGAGGTGTACTATCAGTTCAAGGAGGCCTGCGGCGGCATGGGCGAGGCCTGCCGCGTGTTCGACACGCCGGTGACCGGTGGCAATGTGAGTTTTTACAATGAAAATCCCGACGGTGCCGTGTATCCCACTCCGGTGATCGGCATGCTGGGACTGATCGAGGATGTTCGGCACATCACTCCGGCGTCATTCCAGGGAGGTGGTGATGCGGTGCTGCTGCTTGGCAAATCGCGCAACGACATCAACGGCAGCGAATATCTCGCCACGCATCACGGAATTGTTGCCGGCGATGCGCCGTGGATCGACCTCGAGGAGGAGTTGCGCGTGCAGCGCTTCCTGCTGGCCGCGATACGTGAGGGCTTGCTGCGCAGCGCGCATGATGTGTCCGACGGCGGACTGGCCGTGTGTCTGGCCGAATGCTGCATGCTGGAAGGCGCGGACATTGGTGCGAGCATCGCCGTGGAGGCGAACGAACTGCGCCGCGACGCATTGTATTTCGGCGAAGCCCAGGGTCGTGTGGTGCTGAGTTGCGCCGAGGCGCACGTGATGCGCGTGACTGAGCTGGCGCGTGAGCATGGACTCGACATCGCGACACTGGGCCTCACCGGAGGCGATCGCCTGCGCATCAACGACGATATTGACATCGCCGTCGCTGCGTTGCGCGAGGCGTTCACACAGGCCTTGCCGGCACTACTCGACGCGGAGTGATGGCCGGCGCGCTGCGACGATTGTGGGACCGCGCGCTGCCCATGGCGCGCGATTTCCTGCTCCTGAACTGGGTGCGCGACATGTTCATGTACCTGGTGCGCATCGTCGAGCGCATGGAACAAAACCACATTTTTCTCTCCGCTGCGGCGCTGAGTTTCAACGCGCTGCTCTGTTTCATCCCTCTGCTGCTTCTGGTGTTCTGGGTGCTGGGCTTTTACCTCGGCACCGATGACGCGATTGTCATGGTGGAAAAATCCATCCGACAGCTCGATCTTTTTCCTTATCAACGGGAGCAGCTGCGCGATATCACCGTGGGCATCATCCGCGAGTTTGTGCAGGGCTCGAAGCTGGCAGGTATACTCGGCGGCATCGGTCTGATCTGGACCAGCAGCGCGCTGTTCGGCGCCCTGCGGACGGTGTTTGGCCGGATCTTTCACATCGAGGACAACCGCAACATTTTCGCATCCAAGCTGCGGGATTTCGCCATGCTCTCGGTGGTGGGCATTGCCATGGTACTGATCACCACGTTCATGTATGCATCGTCGCTGTTGCGTGGGTTGGGAGAGGACGTCTTCGGCATGCGCCTGCATTCCTGGGTGTTCGATGGTGTGGTGAATACGGCAAGCGTATTTCTGCTGAGTTTTTTCCTCTTTATCATCGTGTTCACGCTCGTGCCCGACAAGAGGCAGCGATTCCGCGTCATTGTGATTGCGAGCTTCGTGGCCGCGTTGTTGTGGGGCATCGCCAAGGCCATTTTCGCCTACTATCTGGCCAATCTCTGGAGCATCGGCACCGTGTACGGACCCTACGCCGTGATCGTGGCCACTGCCATCTGGGTGTATTACAGCAGCATCACCCTGCTGTTTGCCGCCGAAGTCGGGCAGATGTACGAGGAGCGGCGACGGTTGCGCAAGCTTTTCACCGAGGAGAGTCTGCACACGGTGGTGTTGAACGCGCAGCGCAACGCGCTCGAATTCACCCGTGGCCGCCGCGACGGCAAAGCCCCGCTCGATCATGATCAGCACAGCGCCGAGAGCTGAGGCCTTTTTCGCTCGGCGCGTCGGCAAGGGAACGAAACGCAGGTTGAAGTGTCGTAGGGGAGGTTGACGCGACTAACAGCGTGGCGCACTCGATGCGGAATTTCATTGTTTCATTTCCCCTGATTGTCGTCCTGCTTCTCGTTTGCTCCTGCACCGGGGAACAAACGAACGAAGCTCCAATTCCGGCGGGTACGATTCCTCCGGCGTTTATTTTCGAGTTCCCCGTCGAATGGCAGCAATGGCATCCGCACAAGTCCATTACCTTGCGATGGCGGATCAATGATCCCACGGTGACGGGAGGGAGGATACACTACCGTGCCGAGAAATCGTCGCTGTGGAGAGCGTTGGCGGATTTCGGTCCAGGCGAGACGCAGGTCACCGTGGACCTGCCGGACAAAACGGACATCCGCTATCGATTTTCAATCACTACTCGAGACAACACGCGGCGGGATTCCTCCGCCGTGGTGCAATACCTCATCCCATTTCTCGTCGAGCCGCGTGAGGGAAGCTCGTTTGTCGTGCGCGACAGCATTCTATTGCGCTGGGAGAATGTTGCCGATGATGTGCAGGAAGTGGAGATCCAGTATTCACCTCGTGATCGGGATCAGTGGGTGCATGTGATGTATGCCCCTGCGGGTGATGGTTTCGCCTGGTTTACGAATCATCCGTTCGCACCTTACACCGCGGTGGACTTCCGCATCCGCGCGCGTGGATCCTTGCTCTGGGCGTACACCCGCAACGTGGGAATCGGAGTCAATTCCGCGCGCTTTCCCGTTCCTGAAAGAGCGGTGTATCGTTTGCTCCCGATGACAATCTTCGCCACTCTCGGCATACCTCCAACCAGTGATGCAACGTTGACAAGCTACGAACTTAGTGTGGACGGAGGGAGCAACTGGACGCGCATACAAAAGACTCATCTCATCACCGAGAAAGCCACGGCGAATGCGCTCGTTCGCATCAATCATCCGGCGCTTGTCGAACCGTATGTGCTTGGACCATTCAGCATTGTCGACCGGGTGCACGACTACTTCCAGCCGTTTGTTGGAATGCGCTTGCAGTACGATTTCAATCGCAGCAGTTCCGGGTATGGTGGAGGTACGCCCATGAAGCGGCGGTTAATCGTGACGGTGCTGTCCGTACAACAACAGGGTGATCGCATGGAATATTCGTGCTCGCTGCTCTACATCGAGGAGAATGGTACACAACATACTGCCACAGGGATGCTGTGGCACGAAGAGAACGCGTTTCGATCGATACGCGGGAATTTCGATCCCTTCCTCGTGCCTGATCTTCCCGCCATACACGATATCACAATCAACACGTTTCGGAAACAATTCTCCATGATGCTCCCGGGCTCGACTTCGAAGGTGAATTTCGATTACACCACGGAACGATACCGGGGACTCGTGTTTCTGAAACGTGACGTGAAAAAGGAGTTACCGTCTTCATTAACGACAGAACAGTGGCGATTGGTGGAGTAACAGGTCCGAGAAAGCAGACGATACTCAAATCATCGCTCCATTGAGAAGGAGGAGTGAACGTGAGGAAGGTATACCAACTGTGCATGGTGGCCGCGCTGCTGGCGCTGCTCTCCTGTTCGGAAGATGAGAGTGTTGCGCCGGAGTTGCCTCGCGTTGCACCGGCATTCACCTTCATAGAACCTGTGACCGCACTGCTCCACAACCCGGAACTGCCGCTACGTTTACGCTGGAAGGCGACCGACGAGATGGCACAAGCGGGGCTTCTCCATTACAAGGTGGAGGGAACGGCGGAGTGGAAGTACCTTTTCGAATTTCCGCCGAAACAGCGGGAGTTCGATGTGGATTTGGATGACCAATCCTCCATACGATATCGCTTCGCACTATCCACTATCGATGGAAAACGCTGGGACTCGTCCGCTGTCGTACAGTATCTGGTGCCAGTACTCACCGAACCAGTCGGCGGTGACATACTCGACCCCGGTACGACGCGGTATTTTCGATGGACAAATTTCGCTTCCACGCTGGAAGAGGTCGAGTTGTCCTGGTCGATAACGGGAACGAACAAATGGAATCTCGCTTGTTTCGCGGCGGCAAGGGACTCTGCCGTGGCGTGGCCGGCGATGTCCATCCCGCTATACAGCGTGGTGGATTTTCGTATCCGGGGGAGGGGATCAAAGAACGCCTCGTACGTTCGTGGTGTGGTCGTGCGCTCGGGCGATGTCCGTTTCCCCAAGCCCGGCGACTCGGCGTATCGACTCCTGAACGTCGCGATAGACATGCAGCTGGGTTTGCCACCTGGAAAGGACAAGACCCGAACCCGTTACGAACTCAGCACGGATGGAGGCGTGACATGGAAGTTCATCGACCGTGAATGGTTCGTGCTTGAGGAGGTCACCTCGTCCGCATTCATTCGTGTAAGCCATCCCGACGTGACGTATCGATTGGTCTCAGGTCCATTTTCCATCGTCGACAGAGTACAGGAATATTTCCAACCGCGACCCGGCATGGAATGGCACTACGACTACAAGTATTCCTCGATTGATTACCATGGAAATAGAACAACGCAGAATCGATGGATCACGATCTCCGTACTCTCGGAAGTACGCAAACCCCAGCGGACGGAATTCCCTTGCTCGATACTCGTCACCGAGGAGAATGGAAGTCAGAGTACAGCTTCGGGTCTGCTCTGGCAGGACACCACGATATTTCGGGTTGTCAGGGGAAATTTCGAACCGTTCATTAGAGCGGAGATTCCTGGACGGCACGATGCATCGGTTGATTCCCTCGAGTACACGTTCAAATTGGATCCTCCACCAACACTCCCGCTGACCTGGGAGAAGTACATCTCAAGACGTGGGAAGGGTGTCGTGTACAGAAGCATCAATAACGTAGAATCGCGACAAACTGGCTCGTCGCAGGAATGGAGATATCGTGACTAATGTCGGAGCGGTCACTTCCGGCATGCCCGCCTTGCTCCGCATCTCCAGCGTTAAGCAATTCTCACGAAGTACGCGGTGTATCGTGCTTTGCTCGTGTGCAGGATCATTTCCGACGCTACCGCTATTCATTCCCGCACATGACATGACACATCCGACACATTCGGCATGCTCGCAACGCGTTGCATACGTTGCGAGCGGTGAAGAGAGATACCAGCAATCCTGAATTCTCGCCTTTCGGCGTTACTTCTTCTCCAGAAATGGCTTGAGCAAATCAATGGGAATGGGGAACAGCGTCGTCGAATTGTGCTCGGCCGCGATCACTGTGAGTGTTTGCAGATAGCGCAGTTGCAATGCGGCGGGATCGCGTGACAGCACGGTGGCTGCTTCGGCCAGCTTGGCTGATGCCTGGAATTCGCCCTCGGCCGCGATGACTTTGGCGCGACGCTCGCGCTCGGCCTCGGCTTGCTTGGCCATGGCGCGCTGCATTTCCTGCGGCAGGTCGATGTGCTTCACTTCCACCAGACTCACCTTGATGCCCCAGGGCTCGGTTTGATGATCGATAATTTCCTGCAACTGCTTGTTGATTTTTTCGCGCTCGGCAAGCAATTCATCGAGTTCGGATTGTCCGAGTATGCTGCGCAAGGTGGTTTGCGAAAGCTGACTGGTGGCGAAGAGGAAATTCTCCACCTCCACAATGGCGCGCGAGGCCTCCAGCACACGGAAATACACCACCGCGCTGACCTTGACCGACACGTTGTCGCGCGTGATCACGTCCTGCGGCGGCACATCCAGCACGATGGTGCGCAGACTGACTTTCACCATGCGGTCCACCAGTGGAATAAGGAAAATCAATCCGGGCCCCTTGCTCTTTATCAGGCGCCCGAGCCGGAAAATCACGCCTCGCTCGTATTCGCGCAGAATGCGTATGCTGCTGCCGAGGATGAAAATGATGAACACGATGACAATGCCGAGTACACTTTCCGCGGAATTCATGCTGCCTCCTTGGGGGAATTTCTATCACTCTGTGGATGAATTGCTGTCGGGCACTTCTTCTACGAGCATGCGGAACTCCCGCAACTCGCGCACGATCACGCTTCGGCCCTGAGGTATCGACGTACCCAGCGCGCGCGCCTTCCAGATTTCGCCATGCACGCGGATACTGCCTTCCGGTGCCAGTGGCTCCAGCGCCACACCGCGCTCGCCGATCATGGCCTCCACGCCCGTGCTCGGGGCTGCCCGTTGCGCCGCTAGGCCTTTGCCCACAACGAACAGGAAGAACGCCGCGGTGCACAACGTGACGGTGATGATGGCTGTCATGGAAATCTCCAGCACGTCCGCGCCCGGCGGTGTGTCGATGAGCATGATCGAGCCGAAAAACAGGGCAATCACTCCGCCGATGGACAGCAGGCCGTGGCTGACGATTTTCACCTCCAGCAGTAGGAGAATCACACCGAACAGCAGCAATGCCAACCCGGCGTAATTCACCGGCAACGTGTCCATTGCGTAAAGCGCGAGTATGATGCAAATTCCGCCAGCGATGCCGGGAAAGAGCGCACCGGGATTGTACAGCTCGAAAATCAACCCGTACATGCCCAGCATGAGCAGAATGTAGGCGATGGTGGGGTCGCTGAGTACGTTGAGCAATGCTCGCGAAAAGCTCATCCCGCGTTCCTCGATCTGCGCTCCAATCGTGCGGAGACGCACACTGTCTCCTCGCAACTGCACGATGCGACCATCGAGCTGCCGCAACAACGAGCGCAGATCCGGGGCCACAAGGTCGATCACACGCAGTTCCAGTGCCTCCCGCTCGGTGAGCGAGGCGCTACCGCGCACGAAGGCCTCGGCCCATTGCACGTTGCGTCCCCGCTGCGCCGCGATGCTGCGCGCGAACGCGGCCGCGTCGTTGGTGGCCTTGGCAAGCGGAATGTTGGTGGAATCGACGACATTCGACCCTTCGCCCATGGTGATCGGGTGGGCTGCGCCGATGTTGCTGCCCGGCGCCATGGCCGCCACATGAGCCGCCATGGTGATGAAGGCGCCAGCGGAAGCCGCCTGCGCTCCACCGGGCGCCACGTACACCACGACGGGTACGGGTGCGGCGAGCAGATCCGCCACAATCGCGCGGGTGGACTGCAGCAGTCCGCCGGGAGTGTTCAGGCGAAGAATCACCGCATGCGTTCCATCGGATTCGGCGCGTTCGAGTTGTTCGTGCACGTGACCCGCCGACGCCGGATTGATGCTGCCATCGATATCGATGAGCAGCACGCGCATCTGTGCGGCGAGACTCGGTGCAAGGAGCAGGAGAAGGATGGTCCAGCGCCAGGCATGTCGCATGACAACCTCCGGAAGTTCACCCGCATACTAACGAAGGCGCGAGAGAGAAGCAATGCACGCGCGGCAGGGCCTGAGTTCCGCGGAGAAACGGTGGGCTGGCGCGGGGTGGGGAAACGGGGTGATGAGTATTTCCTTTTGCATCTTTTATTCTCCGATGAAAAGCGTATTTTATCGAATGTCATGAACCTTCATTGAGTATCGGCGCAACACCACACGTATGGACTTTCGTCACACAGCTTGCTCGCAGTACAGGAGACAGTGCGATGCATGACAGCACGCATGGCGGTGGACTTCCGTACGCGGGAAATGACGACATCGACCCCGCAGTGCTCGAAGCCATTCGCGCCGGTCGTATGACCGTGGAAGAAGCGCTCGCCTTGCGTCGCAGCGACCTGTTGCGCGACGCCGGACTCGCCACCGATACTCCGCGTCCGTGGACGCGTCCCGCCGAACGTCCCTTCACCCGTGCCGAGCGCGATCGCACCACGGTGCTGTTCGGCGGATTGACGTGGAAACACGAACGGTTGATCCAGGCCAATCTGCGGCGCCTCGGTTACGACGCTGCCTTTTTGCCCGCGCCTGACAACCGCGCCTATGAGGTGGGCAAGGAATACAGCAACAACGGACTGTGCAATCCCACCTATTTCACCGTGGGGAATCTCATTGCGCATTTGCTCGATCTCGAGCGTCGCGGCATGTCGCGCGAGGAGATTATCGAGCGGCATGTCTTTTTCACTGCCGGGGCCTGCGGTCCCTGCCGCTTCGGCATGTACGAATCCGAGTACCGTCTCGCGCTGCGCAACGCCGGTTTCGAGGACTTCCGCGTGCTGATACTGCAGCAGCAGGGTGGACTCGACCAGGCCGCGGACGGTGCGGGTCTGGAGATGAACATCGATTTCACGCTGGGCATCATCAACGCCTTCATCATCGCCGACGTGCTCAACGACATCGCATACAGGAGTCGTCCGTATGAAGTCGAACCCGGCGCCACCGACGCGGCTCTCGCGCGAGCAATGGAGGAGGTTGCCACCAGCATAGAGGCATTGCCGATTGTGGACGTTCCTCGCTGGATACAACGCAGCGGACTGGGAGGCGTGCTTGCCGCCACGGGAAAATTCGCGCAGCAGTTGTTCGGCCGCGCCTTGCCGCGTGCGCTACGTCGCGCGGCACGGCATTTCGAGAGTGTGGAACTGGATCGCACGCGTGTGAAACCCGTGGTGAAAATCACCGGCGAGTTCTGGGCGCAAACCACGGAAGGCGATGGAAACTTCCGCATGTTCCGCTTCCTCGAGCAGGAGGGAGCCGAGGTGCTGATCGAGCCCGTCACCCCCTGGCTCATGTATTTGCTGCATCAGGAGAAACAGGCGCGGCGAGACCGCCGCCTGCTCGACGCGCGCGGACCCCGCGACACACTGCGCAGTGCTTTGCGCTACTTGCGGGCACAGGGCTTGCTCACCCTTGCCGAGCGACTGTACGCACGGGAATACCGTCGCCACCGCAAGGCGTTGCACAATCTGCCCCAGGCCATGCCGGATCAGTACCATTTCGCCCGCATCGCCGCACCGTATTTCAACACGCGCATCGAGGGCGGAGAAGGACATCTCGAAGTCGCCAAGACCATTTACTACCCGAAGGCCGCGCTCTGCCACATGGTGCTGTCGCTCAAACCCTTCGGTTGCCTGCCCAGCACGCAATCCGACGGCGTGCAATCGGCCGTGGTGGCGCATCATCCTGATGTGCTGTTCCTTCCCATCGAAACGTCGGGCGAAGGCGCGCTGAATGCGCACAGCCGCGTGCAAATGACCTTGGCCGATGCGCGCGAACGGGCGCGCGAGGAAATGGATCGCGTGCTGCGTACACACGAGCTCACCATCGAAGAACTACGCGCCGCGCAGGCACGCCGGGCGGATCTCCGATCGCCGTTGCTTCCGCTGCAGCCCGACGGAACGATCGCGGGCACAGCCGCGCGCCTTGCGAAGCTGGTCGCAACGCGTGGAAGGAAGCGCCGCGCATGAGCACGCGTTACCTTATCGGACTGGACATCGGCAGCACAACGGTGAAGGCCGTCGTGCTGCGGGAGGACGAGCTTACGCCTGTCTGGAAGGATTACCGCCGCCATGAGACGCGTCAAGCCGAGACGGCGTTGGATTTCCTCGAACGCATCGAAACGGAATTCGGAGGCGGGGATGAGGAATTCCGTGCGTACGTCACCGGCAGCGGTGCGCGTGTGTTGATGGACGCCATCGGCGCGCGTTTCGTGCAGGAGGTGAATGCCGTGGCCCTGGCCGTGGAAGCCCGCTGTCCCAGCGCCGGTTCCGCGGTGGAGTTGGGCGGACAGGATGCGAAGATCCTGATTTTCCAGCATGATCCGCTCACAGGTCATTCCAAGAAAATCACCTCCATGAACGACAAATGCGCCGGTGGTACTGGCGCGGTGATCGACAAGATCAGCGCGAAGCTGCGTCTGAGCGCCGAGGATATGTCTGCGCTGCGCTACGACGGCGTGCGCCTGCATCCCGTTGCGGGCAAATGCGGCGTCTTTGCCGAGACGGACATCAACGGCCTGCAGAAACAAGGCGTGCCTCCGGCCGAACTCATGGCCTCGCTTTTCGATTCCATTGTGCAGCAGAACCTCTCCGTTCTCACCCGTGGCAATACCTTGCCCCCCGATGTGCTGTTGCTGGGCGGACCGAACACCTTTCTCCCCGGCATGGTGGAGGCGTGGAAACACGCCATTCCCCTGGTCTGGGAAGAACGCGGTGTGGAGTTGCCCGACGAGGTGGCGGCGCGCGACCGCATTTACGTGCCCGAAGATGCGCAGTACTTCGCCGCGTTTGGCTGCGTGATTCACGGACAACGCAATGACGATGCCGCACACTATAAAGGTGCGTCGGGATTGCGCGCGTGGCTGGCCGAGGGTCGGCACACCGCGCATCGCGACAAGGCCGGCACGGGATTGTGGGATACGGAGGAGGAACTCCGGCAATTTCTCGACGAGTACCGGCAGGCGGGCTTCACACCACTGCGGCTGCGCCCCGGATCCCGTTTCGATGCCTATCTCGGCATAGACGGTGGATCGACTTCGACCAAAGGCGTGTTGCTCACACGCGAAAGCACTGTGGCCTTCAAGGCCTACAAACTGTCGGATGGCAATCCCATCGACGACACCCGGCAGATTATTGACATGCTGCGGCGGCAGGTCGAGGATCAGGGCGCTTCGCTGCGCATTCTCGGTGTGGGCACCACGGGCTATGCAAAGGATATGCTCAAGGATGCGCTGGCCGCGGATGTGGCCCTGGTCGAGACCGTGGCGCATACGCAGGCGGCCCGCCGTTTCTATCCCGACGTGGATGTGATCTGCGATGTGGGAGGACAGGACATCAAATTGATTCTCCTGCACGACGGCCGTGTGGTGGATTTCAAATTGAATACGCAATGCTCGGCGGGCAACGGCTACTTTTTACAGGGCACGGCCGAGAGCTTCGGCTACGATGTGAGCGATTTCGCGGAGGCGGCGTTCCGCGCGCGCGAAGCGCCGGAATTCGGCTATGGTTGTGCGGTGTTCCTGCAAAGCGATATCGTGGACTTTCAGCGGCAGGGGTGGACGCGCGAAGAAATCATGGCGGGCCTGGCAAAAGTATTGCCGAAAAATATCTGGCTCTACGTGTCGCAGATCAGCAATCTCGAGATGCTCGGCGGCACCTTCGTGCTGCAAGGGGGCACGCAGCGCAACCTGGCGGCGGTGAAAGCGCAGGTGGATTTCATCCGCCGCAAATTCCGCTCGCTCAATCCCCGTATCATCGTCCACGAGCACACCGGAGAAGCCGGTGCCATCGGGGCGGCAGTGGAAGCGGCGCGACTGCACGCCTCGGGACGCGAAACCACCTTCATCGGACTGGACGCCGCCACGCGCATTCGCTTCACGGCGCGGCGCGACGAATCCACGCGCTGCACCTTCTGCAAGAACAACTGCCTCCGCACCTTCATCGATGTGGAAACTCCGGTGGAGTCGGGCGACGAACAGCGCACGCGCCGCCTGATCATCGCCACCTGCGAGAAAGGCGGCGTGGAAGCCACCGAAGACATGCGCGTTGTGGCCAAGGACATGTCGCGCATACGCGCGCAATTCCCCGATTACGCCGATATCGCCGCGCGACTCGCGTTCACGTCCTTTACAAGCACGAACAGCGAGCGAAGCTCCATCCCTGTGACGCTCGCGGATGGCAGCGTGCTGCAACGCGGTGCATTGCGCATCGGCATGCCGCGGGCGTTGAATCACTTCGCCCATGCGCCGTTGTTCACCGCGTATTTGCAGAGCATCGGTGTGCCGTTCGACAACATCGTGTTCTCCTCGCCGACGACCGATGCACTGTTCCGCGAGGGGAGCAAGAGGGGAGCCATCGATCCCTGCTTCCCGAGCAAGCTGGCGCTGTCGCATGTGCACAATCTGCTCGCGCGGCACCATGCTCGCAAACCATTGCACATGATCTTTTTCCCCATGGTGGACGACATGCCCAGCGATCTGCACGGCACGCAGGCGCGCAAGGCGTGCCCGACCATCACCGGCACGGTGGAATCGGTGAAGGCGGCGTTCATCAAGGAGCGCGACCTGTTCGCCGAGGCGGGCGTGCGCTACGTGCATCCCTTCGTCAACCTGGGCGACGAGCGTCTGGCGGAGCGACAACTGTTCGAGGCCTTGCGACCGTTGTTCCAGCTCTCTCGACGGGAGCATGCCGAGGCCCTGCGAGCGGGGTATGAAGCGCTGCACAGTTATCATCGGCAATTGCGCGAGCGCGCGAGGGAAACGCTGCTCGAAGTGGAGCGCGAACAACGCATCGCCATTGTGCTGCTCGGGCGACCGTATCACAACGATCCCGGCATCAACCATGGCATACTTGCCGAATTCCAGAAGCTGGGTTATCCCGTACTGACGCAGGATGCCTTGCCCACGGACGCGGACATTCTCGAGCGCGTGTTCGGCGAGGATATGCGGCAGGGATTAATCGCTGATCCAATGAGCATCGATGATGTGTGGAAGAATTCCTACAGCGAAAACACCAATCGCAAAGTGTGGGCGGCGAAATACGTAGCGCGGCATCCGAATCTGGTGGCCCTCGAATTGTCGAGTTTCAAATGCGGGCATGATGGTCCGATTTATGCCGTGGTGCAGGAGATCGTGGAGTCCTCCGGCACCCCGTATTTTTCCTTCAAAGACGTCGACGAGAACAAGCCCAGCGGAAGCATACGCATTCGTGTGGAAACCATCGGCTATTTCCTGCGCCGCTATCGCGATACGCTCGCCGAGCGCTTGCGCAAGCGCGATGAAATCGAAGCCGCGCTGCGTGCGTACGAAGCACGGCTTCTCGCGGCGCTCGGACGCACGCCTGCACCGCATCCCCGCTTCGTCGCGCCTGAGGAGCGCGCCAGCGACGTTGTCAGTATCGAACTCCCGAGGACGCTGCATCGATGAACCGCCCACGCCGTCTGGCGTGCCTGCTGCTGTTGCTTCCGTCGCTTCTCGCCGCGCAGCGTCCGGATGCCGTGTATTTTGGTGATTCCATCACCGAGGGATGGATCGATGCCGAACGCCGACCCGCCGAGGCCTGGCCCGCCGTGCTGGATTCCATGCTGTCCGCGCGCGGTGTGACGTGGAACGGTGCGGCACGAGCCGTGGGTGGGGAGACCAGCGAGGACGGGTTGCGCCGCATGGATGAAGACGTGCTGCAGGCCCGACCACGGATAGCGGTAATCGCGTTCGGGTCCAACGATTACTATGTGTGGGGCGCGCCGCCTTTTCGACGCGTGGGACGGGAGCGCTTCGAGAACACGATCGCGCTCATGATCGACAAGCTGCGAGGTGTGGGCATCATCCCCGTGCTGTTGGGATTGCCGCCCATTCTTCCCGATCGTTTCGCTCTCTTCACCGATACCACTGTGTACACCAGCTTCGGCGGCGTGGAAGCGGGCAATCGCGACTACAACAACGCTTTACGCGAGACGGCGCATCGTACCGGAGCCCTGTTTGTGGAATGCGATTTCGGTGAAGACGGCGCGCAATTACTCGGCATGGACGGCGTGCATCCATCCCCGGTCGGACACCGCCGCATAGCCGCGCTGCTCGCACCGGTGATGATCGCACTGCGCGATTCCGTGCCCGAACCCGCGAAATCCATGGCGGTATCGTTGTATCCTGTGCCATTCCACCCGGCGGATCACGGCCGCATGCTCTGCGCAATCAGCAGTGATAATGCCGGAACACTCCGCGTGGGCGTTGTGGATGCCGCGGGCAGAAATGTCCGAAACATCGTATATTGGGCCTATTCCGCCGGTGTGCACTATATACCATGGGATGGCCGGACCGATGACGGAACACCGGTCCCCGCAGGGGCATATACCGTGTATGTGCTCGCCGGAAATGAAATGACGACACATCGCGTGCAACTTTTCTAAATGGAGTCCGACATGTATCGTGCGCTTCCGCTGATGCTGCTCATGTGCACCACCTTTGCCTTCGCCCAAAATGCCGTTCCCTTCACCAACGATCCATCGATGTACAAACGTGGTTACGATATTCCCGCGGGTTTGGAACATGGCACCTGGGATTTCGACGAATGGCCCGGCATCGACCACAAAGTGGTGTACAAAAAGGAATTCCGCTACGGCGATGCAAATGAGAAAATCAAGATCGATTACGGATTGAGCGTTTTCGACGCCAATGACCACGAAGGGTATCTGAAGTCGCCAGAAGAATTGTTCGGAAAATTCGCCTCAATGCATGATGTGGTGGCGAATGCAAAATCCATCGTCGGCGTGTTCGCGCATCCCGATGACGAAATTCTGCTTGCGGGCGGGCTCTTCGCCTACGCCGCCGAGCGCGGCCTGAAAGCGAAAATCTACCTCCTTTCCAATGGCGCCGATGGCGGCAAGGGTTTCTCCAACGATATCGATCCCGCGCTGGGTGGATACAACTGCGCCAGCGTGATGCCCGACGGCAGCATTCGTGTCACCACCGATCTGATGGGGAAGGAGAAGGTGCGCATTTTCACCGCGTATGCGAAATCCCTGGGCGTACCCATCGAGGTGTTGCCCGTACGCCTCACCTTCGACGGCAAGCCGGTGGTGCAGATGGGTGAATATCCCGGCCTCGATTTCAAAAAGAGTTACGGACCCGGCACCGAGTTGCGCAAGGCAATGGAAGCTGCAGTGCGTGAGATGTTGCTGCGCGAACGACCGGAGGTCATCGTGACGCATGGACGTAATGGCGAATACGGCAATTATTTTCACAAAACGCTGCATACCATCGTCGTGCAAGCCGCGGCCGAAGTCCGGCGCACGGCACCCAATGTGCTGTTCACCGGATTTCCCGAATACAACATCGATGATCGCATCACCCACGTGCTGGATCTCGACCGCAAGGGACAGGCGCGACAGAAGAAATGGGACGCCTTCCGCGGCATCAGCTTCGTGTTTCAGGATGGCAACGATTACGACAAGCCATGGAATCCCGACGACGACTTGATGGACGGTGTATTCGTGAAAGACTACGGGTACACGCCCCAGCAGGGCAAACCTCCGCGCTATGAATTTTTCCAACTCGTGAACTGATAGTCCATGGGCCCCGTCGCCGTCAGCACTAAGCACGGCGGCGAACGGGGCCGCACGCGCCTGTCATCCGCCCCATGGCAATGAACATCATCCATTTCGCCAATCATTTCCTTCCGTCCATCGGCGGCGTGCAGTACAGCGTGGCGCGCACCGCCGAGGCGCAGGCGCGGCTGGGTCATCGCGTCCGTGTGATAACGGAAACCATGGTGGACAATACCTTCGATGACAAGGCGCAACCCTATGATATCACACGTTTTCGGGTGCCCGTGCTCAGACCTTTCACACGGCTGTTGTACTGGCGGTGGATGTGGAATCAGCGCGCAGTGTTGAATTCGGCCGACGTGTTGCATTTTCACGACTACACCACATTTTTCCATTGGTTTCTGCCTTTGCGCGCCGTGGTCCGCCATCCGCTGTACGCCGTCACCTTCCATGGCTTCGAGCATTGGCCGGTGAAACGACGGCATCAATGGATGCGCTGCGCGACTGCCCGCTGCACGCGTGTGCGCATCGGGGTGGGATCGTATATCACCTCGCTGTACCGTCATCCGGTTGACCATGTCATGGTGGGAGCCCCGGTGCGCACGCTGCCACGGTTGCCACGTGCAGAGGCGCCGGTGTTTGCGTACGTGGGACGGCTGGCCGGCGACACCGGTCTGCTTCCGCTTGCCATGGCGCTGCGCACGCTGGCGCATCGGCGCGACACCGACATCGTGCTGCGACTGGCAGGCGAGGGTCCGCTACGTGATACGCTCGTTGTGCTATCGGATGAGCGCTTCCGTATCGAGGACCATGGACCGGTGACCGACGTGAGCGCGGTCCTCGCCGGAGCGCGCTTCATCATCTCCGGCGGATTTCTCGGATTGTTCGATGCGTTTCAAACTGGCATCCCTGTGATCGTGCCGGCATTCAGCGACATTCGACGCCTGTACATTCACTCCATTCCCGCTGTGGAGGATTACTGCACAATACTGGAGTGCGAAGGGGAGGTGGAGGAGGCACTGGAGGCAGTGTTGCTCGAGAGCGAGGACGGAGCGGGGGCGCGTGCCGAGGCGGCCGAGCGTTTTGTGCGCGGGCTGTCATGGGATACCATCGCGAGCGATATTGTGGAATGGTATTGCCGGGCACGGCCTGCGAACGGCGTGCGGATGTCCGGCGGGTAATGGTAGCATGAGACAACATCACTTCATATTCTTTGGCCTCACCTCCTGGGACAGCTTGCCTCAGCGGGAACATGCCCTGGCTGCCGAATGCGCGCGGCTCGGGCATCAGGTGGACATTATTGAAATCGCACCGTCGATGGCGGGCAAGGCGCATGCCATGCTGCAGCGCACCTTTTCGCCGCTGGCGCGGGACAGGGGCTTCGCCCGGCGGCGCCAGGTGGAAAACCTGTGCATACACACACCGCCGCTGTTGCCGACAGGATTTCGCAACAGTCTGACGCCGTACTACGACAGGGCGGTGTTTCGTCGCTGGTTTCGCTCGACCTTTCGTAGCATCGACATGAACCGCGCCATCGGTGTGGTCATGTTGCCGCTGTGGTGGGGGCGCTTCCTCGATCGCGACTTTTTCCAGCCCCGGCTGCTCGTGTACGACATCGCCGACGCGCCCGAAGTGCAGAGTCGCAACGCGCGCACCTTGCAGCGCATGACAGAGTGCGAGCGGCACATCGCGCGGGATGTGGATGTGATCACGTACAGTGCGCTGGAGATGGGGAGCGATATCGAAAACCATTTTCCGCAAGTACGCTCGTTGTTCCTGCCCAATGCCGTGTCGAAGGAATTTCTCACCAGCGTGCAACATCAACCACGGCATCGCAGCAACGGCTTGCGGGAGATTGGCTATATCGGTGCCACTTCCGACCGCTGGTTCGATGCGCAACTGGTCCGCCATGTGGCGCGGGCGTTCCCACAGCATCGTTTCAACATTGTCGGACCAGCGGAGCCCGCGGTGATAGCTGCGTTGGGAGCCGAAAGCAATGTCGCCTTGCATGGTTTCATCCCACACGAACAGCTTCCCGCGTGGTTGGAGCGCTTCGATCTCGCGATCATCCCTTTTCAGAACAACGGCATCACCCGTGTGGTGAATCCCCTCAAGCTGTACGAATACGCCGCCGCGGGTTTGCCAGTGGTGGCGACGCGCACCGACGAATTGCGGCATTTCGGATCGCTGGTGGAACTGGCCGACACGCCGCAGGGCTTTGTCAGCGCTATGGAACGCGCTTTGGGTGAAGACAGCGAAGAGGCGCATGCCACACGAAGGCGCTTCGCCGAGGAGAACACCTGGACCGAGCGCGTGCAGCGCCTGCTGTCGTGCATCGACGAACATGTGGAGGTGGCATGACGGTGCCGCGCATGGTGCAGCACGTACTCGATCGTCTGCCGCATGGTGCGCGGGACGCAGGCATCGTCTTCAGTGGCGACGTCCTCTCGAAATTCCTCACCTTTCTGATCACGCTCTCCATGCTCGCCTTGTTGCAGCCGGAAGAGTATCTGCTTTACGGGTTGTTCATCACCGTGTTGGCAGCGGTGAATCAGTTCACCGACTCCGGTATTCATCAGAGCTTCATTCGTTTCTATGCGCTGTACAAGCACGACAAGCCCGACCGCGCGCAGGCGTACTACGAGTTCACCCTGCGCCTGAAGGCGGCCATCGTGTTGCTGACCGCCGTTGCCGTGTATTTCGGTGCCGGCGTGATCGCCGTGGACGTGCTGCGGACACCCGAGTTGCAGCATCCGCTGCGAATCATGACGCTGGCAGTGGTCGGCGGGGGATTGATGGAATACATACTGGCGGTGTTGCAGGCACGACAGGAATTCGCACGCTTCACCGGCGTGCGCATGGCCGAAGCGGTGTTGAAAACCGGATTCATTTACGCGGCGATATTCGCCGGGGTGTTTTCGCTGGATCTCGTCTACGCTTCGTACGCCATTGCGCCGCTGTTGGTGGGAGTGGTATCGGTGTACTTCGTCAGCAATCTCCGGGGTCGCGTTGCCTATGACTGGCGCGATCTCGGACGGGAGATGCTAGGCTTCGGCAAATGGATGATGATCACGTCGTTCGCGACCATGTTTCTCATGCGGCTCGATGTGTTCATGATCTCCCCGCTGTTGGCGCATCGTCCGGAGGAAGCGGGACTGTACATCGCCGCTACAAAACTCTGTACGCCGCTGATCGTGTTGGCGGGTTCGGTGTCCACCGTGTTTTTTCCCAAGGCCATGGAGTTGCGCACGGTGGCTGGCATGCGCTCGTATTTGCGAAAGACCTTCGCGGTGAGTCTGCCGGTTACAGCGCTGGGCTTGTTGTACATGCTGGGACTGTATTTCGCCATACCGGAGTATTTTCCCGCCTATGCCGAATCACTTCCGCTGTTCGCACTGCTGTTTCTCGGGTACGCCTGGACCATCATCGGCAATCCCGTTACGATGCTCATTCTCAGCATCAACCATGCGCATGTCGCGACCTATATCGCGCTGGGTCAGTTGCTGATCACCGTCGTGGCCCACTATTTCTTCATCACGCACATGGGCGGCATGGGTGCCGCGTTGAGCAGTGTGCTGGTGTGGTTTCTTGCCGGGAGCGTCACCATGCTTTACACCTGGATTCACCGGCACGACATCGAACGCATTCGACCGGAGGAAACGGCATGAGCATGATGCTGGCACGCATGGCGGCCTGGTTGTTCCGCAAGCTGCAGGGTGCGGAATTGCATCTCGCGTTGGCGGGACTGCGAGCGCGGGGACAGGACATACACCCGAGCGCCACCTTTGGTCCGCGCGTGCAACTGCGCATCGCGGATGCGGCCACGTTGCGCGTGGGTCCGGACGTGGAGGTATTGCACGACAGTTGGTTGATCGCGCATCCGGGCAACACGCTGGAGCTGGGCGAACGCGTGTTCGTTTCACAGCATTGCACGATTTCCGGCGATGTGCGCATCGGACGCGACACATTGATCGCGGGTTTTGTGACCATCATCGACGCCAACCACCGATTTTCGGATACCACACGTCCGATTCGGGAGCAGGGCGGCGCCAGTGCGCCCATTGTGATTGGCGAGGATGTCTGGATCGGCAGCAACGCCGTCATACTCTCCGGCGTGCGAATCGGCGATCACGCGGTGGTGGCGGCGAATGCCACGGTGACGCATGATGTGCCCGATTGGGCCGTGGTGGGCGGCACGCCGGCGCGTGTACTGCGCGACAGGAGGGAAGGGTGATTGTCCGCCGCACGGCGTGGAGCGACGAGCGCGTGCGCGCGTGGTGGAACGCGGCCTATCGGTCCGGGCGTCTGTACCGGGATACCTTTTTTCAGCGGTATGAATGGAACGCGTTGTGGGACAGGCATTTCGTTGCTTCCCATCCGCGCCGCGAGAGCATGCTGCTGTGCGTGGAGCGCGATGGTGCCATCATCGCGGTGGCGCCGATGTATGTGCAGCAGCGCGCGCTTGCGGGAATGCGCGCGTGGCGTTCACTGCATTGGATAGCCGAGCGCTTGGCGCAGTACCCTGATCTCGTCACCACCGAAGCGGACCCGCGGCCCGTGTGGGATGCGCTCTTGCAGTGGCTGGACGAGCAGTTCCCGGATGCGTGGCTGGAGTTGCGTGACATTCTGCCAGAAAGCAGTTGCGCGCATGTGCATGGGCCGGGGGATGAAGAAGGAGAGCATTACTGCGCGCTTTCTCTCGCGGGGTTGACGCGCGAAACACTGCTCTCACGCGTGGACGATCACATGCGGCGTGAGTTGCGGCGCGCGTTTCGCCGCCTCGATGAAATGGAACAACTGCGATGGACCTTTCAGCAGGAAGCGGATATAGAACTCCTGCATCAGCTGATCGCACTCAACCGCTCGCGTTTCGGCGCGGCGTCGTATTTCGCGGACGAAGCGAATAGCGCTTTTTTCCTCGATGTCGCCACTGCCGCTCGTGATGAAATCTGGACAGCGACCTTGCGCGAGGGCGAGGCGATCATCGCAATGCTCATGGGGTACAGGCATGCCGGCGCCTTGCTGTACGTGCTTTCCGGACTCGATGATACAAGAAAAGCGCTCAGTCCCGGCACCACCGTGCTTGGCGCCACCGTGCTGCATGCCGCGGAGGCGGGCCTGGCCACCTTTGATTTCCTGCGAGGCGAAGAGCGGTACAAATTCGAGTTCGCTCCCGACGTCCGCAGGAGCAGACACTGCACCGTGCTTTTTCGCGACGCGGCTCTGCGACATCGCGCTGCGAACGTCTCGCGTCGCGCGTTGGATCGGGTGCGGAGGACGCGATGATGATAACATGGCACCATCTTATCTTTTATACTGCTCCGGCGGAACCGCAGGAGCCGGCGAGTGTTCCGGGCCTTGCTTTCACAGTGTATCTTGATGAAACGGACGTGCCCTTCGATGCGTTGCCTTGCCCGCGCTATGAGGCCGTGTATCGCGACCGCCTGCGCTCGGGACATGAGCTGCTCGTGGGCTTGTTGGATGGTGATGTGGTGTTCTCGGCCTGGTTGGCGGATACCGTCCTGCGTGTGGATGAATTGCGTTGGTACTGGCATGTGCAGCGCGACGATATGGTGATTTACGACGTGATCACCGCCGGGCATGCGCGCGGTCGGGGGATTTATCCTGCGGCGCTACGCTTTGCGCGAACATTGGCGGCCCGGCGCGGATTGCGGCGCTGCTGGATTTACGCCGAACATGGAAACAGCGCCTCGCGGCGCGGCATACACAAGGCCGGCTTCACACCGTATCGTACGCGTTACGCGTTGCAGGTGGGCAAGGCCGTCTTGCGTCCCAACACCATGTCTGAGACTGAGCCATGATAGGCATTCGCCAGATGCTCGAATACTTCAGTGCACGGCGCTTGCGCATCCGGGCAAGGCAAATCGCCGCGCTGGCGGGCGACACGCTGGCGACGGTGTATCCGCGACGCATCGAAAGGGAAGAGGAGAAGAGGCGTGTACTGCTGCTCACGCCGCATGCCGATGATGAAACCTTCGGCGCGGGCGGCATGCTGCTGCGACATCACGACGCGGGTGCGGACATGTCCATTCTTCTTGTTTCGGACAATGTTGCCAGCATCGACGATAGCGGCATCGGACGTACCGAAAAACAGCGGATACGCGAGGAGGAATTCCGCAGCGCCATGGAGCATGTGCCACGGGCGTCGCTGACCTTGCTGGGCATCGGCGACGACGGCTTCAGCGAGAACAGCGCACCGCCTGCGGAGCTGCTTCGCGCCTGCGTTGAGTTTCAGCCCGATGTTTTGTATCTTCCCTCGTTATTCGATAATCACCGCGATCATCGGGTACTCAACTACTGGTTGCTGGAATTGTTACGGACGGTGCCGCATTTCTCGCCACTCATACGCGGCTATGAAGTGTGGAGTCCGCTTCCCGCCACCGCTGTTGCCGACATCTCGGAACAGCTAGAACGCAAGCGCGGTATGATGCGCTGCTACGCCAGTCAGCTCCAGGCAATCGATTACGAACACCATGTTCTGGGCCTGAACGCGTACCGGTCCATGACTTTCGGCGGCCGGAATTCGCGATATGCGGAGGCGTTTCTCGAACTGCCGTCGAATGTGTATCTTGCTCTCGGATCATCGCTATTTCACACGTAGAGTCTTTCAGGAGGACAGCTTCCATGCGGACATTGTCGAAAGCGTCATTCAGCATCGTGCTGGCAGTCGTAGCACTGCTTTTTACGGCCGCGCAGCTCGAGGCCCAGGTCGGTAAGAACCTGGTCATCAACCGGTTCGTCTCCGATCCCGACAACATCGAAACACACGTCGTCGTGAGCGATGTGGATGGCGTCGGTCCCAACATCAAGATTTCGATCTACAATGAGGAAGGCCGTCTCGTGTACGAGCGCTACGAGACCTTGAACGCTTTCGGGAAGATCAACTACAATCCGCTGACGTATCTGAACGCCTATCAGCACGGCTACAACCAGAAGCCGGTGTTTTCGGGCACAGTGCGCATCGAAAGCGATGGCGGGAATATCGCCGGTCAGTACTGGGAGAAATACCGCACGACGGAGAAATCCTATATGAACATCGCCGTACCCGCAGCCGACGGCAAGGGCTACGACAAACTGATCTGTCAGCATTTCGTGTCGGATAAAACCGTCGATTCACGCATTATCATCAGCAACGTGGATCCTGTACTGTCGGTGAACGTCGACGTGAAGTTCTATTCGGACAATGGCGGCCTTGTGGGCACCGAGAAGCGCACCATTCAGCCCAACGGCGTGACGAGCATTGCTCCGCACAAGTCGCTGCGCGGCGTGCAGATGACCGGCACGGCCTACATCGTGGTGAGTGGTGCTGGAAAGATCACCGGCGAATACTGGCAGGCGGTGGAAAAAGAGAAGTACCAGATCGCTCTGCCGCTTGAGGGTGTGGCGAAAATCCGCTAGACATGCGGACGCTGCTCGCAATACTGCTCGCGTGTTGTGGAATTGCGTATGCGCCTTTCGGGGCGCATGCGCAATTCTCGTTTGAGGCGGGGGAGCAGGCCTCGCCCCTCCGTGTGGGGGATCAACTCATCGTCAATCACTTCGTCGCCGACGATGCGCGCTACGCCACGCATCTGGTGATTACCGACCATGAAGGCACCGGCGCGGTGGTGAATGTGCTGGTGTACGACGAGAGCGGCGTGTTGGTGGACGAGCAGAGCTTTTTCCTGCCCATTTTCGGCAAGGTGAATTACAATCCCGCCGAGCGCCTCAAGGGCAAGGTGTTTCGCGGAACGATTCATCTCTTTTCGGATGGCGGCAACATCTCCGCGCAGTATTGGCACACGTATCGCGATCCGGCGCGCTCGGCATTCAATACCGCCATTCCCGCCGCTTCCGCCGTGGGCTCCGGCGCCTTGCTGTGCCAGCACGTGGTGGCAGCGCCGGGTATCGACGCCCGCCTCATTTTGACGAATCCCTCCGCCGACAGCGCCGTCACGGTGTCCGTGACATTTTACCTCGATCGCGGGAAGCAGCTCACGCGCGACAAGCACAGCATTCCACCCAATGGCATGCTCGCACTCGATCCGTACGTCGAGAATGAAGGCCTCGCGCGCACAGGGCTCGCGTACTGCGAGGTGATCGGTCATGGCGTCATTACGGGAGAATATTGGCAAGCCAGCGAAGAGGAGCGCTATCAGGTGTCCTTGCCGCTCGATGCCATTCCTGTGCGCGAGAAGCACTGGTAGGCTGCGCCAACACTTCCTCAACCATTCCTGTTCGAAGCGAATCGAGTTCACGTACGGAAATGCGTACGTCTCCCGCGTAATATTCCGCAAGGAGACGCAATCCCTTGCGATGCTCACTGTCACCAAAGCGCGCAGCAATCTTCATTATCGCATGAATAGCGCCGCGGAGCGCATGAATCCGTGCTGATTCAGGGAACATCCGCGAAGGCCGTGCACATTTCCGGAGACGATTGGAACGCGCCACAGGAGACATTGTATCTGTTCTGCATTCCCGGTATGCGCGAATGGATGAATACAGCCAAGCCAGCGAGAAGAGCGCTATCAAGTGTCCTTGCCACTCGATGCCATTTCGGGGCGCGAGAAGCACTGGTAGTCCACGTCGGCAGTTCTTCGAACATCCAGACAAGCAGCGACTGAACTGGCCGTGAGAGCCGCGACGTGCTAAAGTCTTTGAACACAACAGAAATGCGCGCACTTTCAGAGACTGAACTGGCCGTCAGAGCCGCGCCGTGCTAAAGTCTTTGAACACAGCGGAAAAGCGCGTACTTTGAGGGATGAATGCGACGCACGTGAACATCATGATATCCACATGGAATCCGGAGCTAATTCCATCAGCTCCAATGTAGCCACGGACAGGGTGGCGCGGCCCACATTCGACTTTACATAAACAGGGCTCGGGTATTGCGAGGTGATCGGTCGTGGCGTCATTACGGGAGAATACGGGCAAGCCAGCTAGAAGAGCGCTATCAGGTGCCGTTGTCGCTCGATGCCATTCCGGGGCGCGAGAAGCACTGGTAGTGCGAGTCGGCAGCTCTTCGAACAATCACACAAGTAGCGACATTGCTGGTCATAAGAGCAACCCTGTCGAAGTCTTTGAACACAGCGGAAAAGCGCGTACTTTGAGGGATGAATGCGACGCACGCGAACATCATGATATCCACATGGAATCCGGAGCTAAATCCATCAGCTCCAATGTAGCCACGGACAGGGTGGCGCGGACCACATTCGACTTTACATAATATTCATTATAAGAAGTAATTGGCAAGAATATATCGATGAAGGAATCCACCAAACAGAACTGGGAAAGCTTCTGGAAACAGAAAGCGGAAACCAAGGAAGTCTACGCCAACACCGATCGGATTCGGCGCAATCTGGCACGGCATCTGGATTTGCGCGGCAAGCGAATTCTTGAAGTCGGCGCGGGCACGGGACGCGATTCCTTTTACATGGCTAGTGACGGCGCCACGCTCGTGCTGCTGGATTATTCGATGAATTCTCTCAAAATCATCAAGAAAGGCATTCCGCCGAGCGCCACCATCTCCGCCACAGGAGGCGACGCCTTCGCCTTGCCATTTCTGGATGAATCCTTTGATGCGGTGTTTCACCAGGGCTTGCTCGAGCACTTCCGTCCCGCCGAAGCCGAGCGTTTGCTGCGCGAAAACATCCGCGTGCTCAAACGTGGAGGTCTCCTCGTGGTGGATGTTCCTCAGCGCTGGCATATTTACACAGTGATCAAGCACGTTCTGATCGCGCTCAACTCCTGGTTTGCCGGCTGGGAGCGCGAATTCTCCGTGCGTGAGCTGCGATCGCTGCTTAAATCGCTCGGCACGCAGCCGGTGTATGCCTATGGCGAATGGATGTATCCGAGTCTGTTTTACCGCACCTTCCGTGAGGCGCTGTATAAACTGGGTATCAAGTTGCCTCTGTACCCACGACTCGTGCCTCCAATCGCCAAACTCCGTGAAAAAATCCGTCACGCACTCGATGGCAGTGTAATCAAGCTCTACACCGCGCTCTCCATCGGCGTCATCGCAAGAAAATAATGCGTGTCATCGTCGCCCCGATTCCGTGGCGATGATGCTCGGAACAGCATTAAGTAAATGCTCTATATTATTGCAATGCAATGTTATAGCGCGATCCGTGAAATGAGATTCGGGAGCATGTCGTGGCGCAGGAAACTCCGCTGAACATATTGGTGCTGAACTGGCAGGATATCACGAATCCCCTGGCCGGCGGAGCCGAGGTGCACCTCCACGAGGTGTTCGAGAGAATCGCGGCGCGTGGACATCGTGTCACCCTGTTCTGCCACCATTTCCCCGGTGCGGCGCGCGAAGAGATGCGCAATGGGATTCGCATTTTTCGCCACGGCGGACGTTTCCTCTTCAATTTTCACGTCCCGCTCTGGTATTGGAAGCGCTTTCGGAAGGAGAACTACGATGTCGTGGTGGATGATGTCAATAAAATACCCTTCTTCACTCCCCTGTTCGTTCGCGAACCGGTGCAGGGCGTGACGCACCATCTGTTCGGTAAAAGCATATTTCTCGAAACCGTGTATCCCCTCGCACTTTACGTGTACCTGATGGAGAGACTCATCAAGCCGGTGTATCGCAAGGTGCATTTCATCATCGGGTCGCCGAGCACGCATCGAGAATATCTGGACTGGGGCTTCCCCGCCGAGCAGGTGACGGTAGTGAATTATTGCGTCAATACCTCGGTGTATTATCCCGAGCCGACGAACAGTTACGATCCGTGGCGCATCGGGTATTTTGGCCGTTTGAAGAAATACAAATCCGTGGATCAACTGCTGCGTGCGATGAAAACTCTGGAGCACGCCTACCCCGAACTGCGGCTCGATATTATCGGGGATGGAGACGACAAACCGCGTCTGGAGGCCTTGACCGCCGAACTGGGCCTGAACAATCGCGTAACCTTCCATGGCTTTATCGCGGAGGAAGCCAAGGCTCCGCTGCTTCAGCGCATGCGTTTCGTGGTGAACACATCATCAAAAGAGGGCTGGGGACTTACCGTGGTGGAGGCGAATGCCTGCGGCATTCCCGTGGTTGCCGCCAATGTACCAGGGTTGCAGGACTCGGTGGTGGATGGTCGAACTGGATTGCTCTATGAGTATGGAAACATTGACGATATGATCGCCAAGATGAAGCAATTTCTCGATTCATCCGAGGTGCGAAACGAATTCCGCGAGCGAGCGCTCGCCTGGGCAGCGGAATTCGACTGGGAGCGCGCAGCAGATCAGACTCTGGAGTTGATGCGGACGAGAACCATCGATACACATCGATCGGCATCGCGCTAGCTCTCCACAACGCTCCGTAATAATCGCTCGAACCATAGCTCTGCTTTGAGGACATTGCGCGATCCGGCCGCTGGAAAAATGAATTTTTCCTGAATTACTCCTCTCCTATTGCATTCACTCGAATTAATCCCCATTTTTGCAGCAATCAGGAATCGCACTGTGAAGCTTGCCCACAGTGGAATGCATTCCCAAAGAACAGCGTTTCCCCTCACGAACCCGTTTCGTGCCTGGATCTGACTCCCTACTGATTGACGGAAGTTCGGCGCTCCCCGCATTCCTCCATCCTTCCCGCCCTCGCAAGCTTCCCTTACCGAAACTGATGCACTGCGGTGCTCACAAACCCCATATTTGGACGCTGGATTCCGTATGATTGGCGCTGACGATGCAGAAGTGAAGCACGAAGACAGCCTGCCGGAAGGACGACGGTCTGTTCAGTACGATGATGCATCCGCGCAGCTTCCTTTCGTCATGTTCGTGTTGCTCAGGGATTTCATCCATGAGAAAACGGGGATGTATTTCACGGATCAACAGCATGGAGTATTCGCAGGCAAGGTCGCAGGCCTCGTGCGCGAGCTTGCAGGAGGAAGTGCGCTCGATTTGTACCACATGCTGCGCGCCGAGCAGGATAACGGACCACTGATGTCGCGTGTCGTGGCCGCAATCACGGTGAGCGAAACCTGGTTTTTCCGTGAAATCACCCAACTGCGCGCACTGATAGCTTCGGTACTTCCACGCTTACTCGCATCACGCGATGTCGACAGGGAGCCTGTGCGGATTTGGTGCTGTGCATGCGCCACAGGCGAGGAAGCCTTGACGCTGGCCATGCTGGTGGAATCGGCGCATCCGGAGTGGTTTCGCCATCTTCGCATCGTGGCCACGGACATCAATGCGGAGTCCGTAGCCAAGGCGCGCATGGGGATGTTCCGCGAGCGCGCCTTTCGCAGCACTCCCGAGGAATTCCGTACACGGTATTTCCGATCCTACGGCGATATGCAGATCATGCATCCCGACATTCTTCAGCGCGTGCATTTTCGCCACGGCAATCTTCTCGACGCTTCGCTTGCAAAGTCCATGTGGCCGGCGGACGTCATTCTGTGCCGGAATGTGCTGATTTACTTCAGCGACAGCAGTATGGTGGCTGCGCTGAGGAATTTCCGCTCGGTCTTGCGAGACAATGGCGTGCTGATGATGGGGAGTTCCGAATCGCTGCAGCGCTTCAAGCTTCCCTGGCGCCTGTGCGAGATCGACGGAGCCTTCATGTACGAGCCAATCGCAACCGGGACGGGTGATGGAGTGCAGCATGCCCATTGATCCACTCCGCGTGCTCATTGTTGACGACTCTGCGTTCATGCGCCGGATGCTGCGGGAGATATTGCAGCGAGAGCCGGACTTGGACGTGGTCGGCGTGGCCGCCGACGGTCTGGAGGCGCTGGAAATGGTGCGGGCGCTGGCGCCCGACATTGTCACACTCGATTTGATCATGCCCGGTCTCGACGGACTGGGTTTTCTTCGCGCGCAGCAACACCGCGGTGCTGTGCCGGCCATCATTGTCAGCATTCTGGATGAGGAAGATGCGCATGCCCTGACAGCGCTGGAATTGGGTGCGATCGACATTGTGCGCAAACCTGGTTCCGTCGCTACGACCACCGTGTTCGACATGGCAGCGGATTTGATTGAGAAAATCCGCATTTATGCGCGTGAACGTTATGGCCTGATGATAAGCGACGCGATGCAAGCTTCCCCGTCCGGCATCCCCCCGGGTGCGGACGTTGCAACGACTGGTCACGATACTTCGGCACCATTCCCGCGAGTGGCTCCTCTTGTGCTCGCGATCGGCACTTCCACAGGCGGGCCACTGGCGCTCCGGCACATTTTACCGAAACTTCCACCGGATTATCCCATCCCGGTGGTGGTTGCGATTCACATGCCGAGCGGGTACACGCGCTCGTTCGCCGAGCGTCTGGACAGAGACTGCATGCTGGAAGTGTGCGAGGCATCGCAAGGCGATGTGTTGCTTCCCGGCAGAATATTGATCGCACCTGCCGGTATCCATACGCGATGTGAAGCGCTCGAAGGGGGTGTGTGCATCAGTTTGTCGGCTCAGCCATTCGATTTGCCACATCGTCCATCCGTCGATGTGCTGTTCGAATCCCTTGCCGAATCCTACGGCGCCGGGACCTGTGCGGCTGTTCTCACCGGGATGGGAGCCGACGGCGCGTTGGGCGCGCGCCGAATTGTAGAAGCGGGAGGACGCGTATTTGCCCAGGCGAGAGCAAGCTCCATTGTTTACGGCATGCCTCGCGCCGTCACCGATGCCGGCCTGGCGGAAGCTGCGCTGGAGCTGGAGGAGATGGCCGAATTTCTCTGTCGTCTGCCTTACGACGAAGGAGGTCCGCGACGATGAGCCGAGTCACGCAGCAGGATGAGATGTTGCCGGAATACCTCGCCGAGGTGGTGGAGCATGCCGAAAACAGCGCTGACGCCCTGAGGCGTTTACTCGAATGTGACACGGAGGGCGTTGAGCGCGAGCAATTGCTCGATGCCGTGTTTCGTGCCTTCCACACGATCAAGGGACTTTCCGCTGTCGTGCAGCGTGAGGAAATCGAGCATGTGGCCGAACACTGCGAATCGTTGCTGCGCTTGCGAGCACGAACGGCGGATGGACTGGGCAATGAGGCGTTGCAGGCCTTGATGTCCAGCGCCGAGTCCATTGCTCAACGTGTACGATCACTCCGCGATGGCGTCCCCGAATCCGCGTTGCCCTCCGTGAATCACGATGATCTCGAACGGAGCATCAATACCTTGCGCAGTCAGCCGGACAGCGTAGCGGCGAGGGCGGAAACATCGCGGGAGCACTCTCCCTCTCCCCTGCTCTCGCGGCTCCCATCAGAGATCGCTGGCAAACTCGGAGAACGGGAACTGCGGGAAATCGATGATGGTGTCGGTAAAGGACAGCGCCTTTTCCACGCGCGCTTTGCTCCATCGGCGGAAATGCATGCCTCGGGTGTGACCATTGCTTCCGTCATGCGCAGCATCGGCGAACGCGGTCGCCTGCTTCGCAATATCCCCAACGGAACCGTCGTCGATGGCGTCGCACATGTGGAGTTCAATCTCCTGTTCCTTGCCGAACACGCTGCGGAGGATCTCCGCCCACTGCTTTCTCATCTGGGCCTCACCATCGTAGAACTCACTGCTGTGAGGCAGGAAGATGCGGGCGGGCCGGGCACACAGGAGCGGGAGCAAGCCCCTGCCGCCGCCGCTTCGCAGACAGCGCCCGCATCTCCAGCCGCGGGTCCATCCGCCCCGCCTTCCGACGAGGCGCAACAGCACGTCGTCATCCGTATCGGTTTGCCGAAGCTCGATGAGATCATGCGTCTCACCGGTGAATTGATGATTATCAAATCGCATCTGCTCAGTGGCTTGCAGCAGCTCGCGAACATGTCCGTGCCACGGGAATTGTCGGCGGCTTTACTCGAGGATGGCCAGCGGCTGGAACGCAGCATACGCACGCTGCGCGAGGCAATACTCGAAACGCGGCTGGTGCCGGTGCGCGAAGCGTTCTATCGTTTGCCTCTGGTACTGCGGGATATTCTGCGTGATTCGGAGAAGCAGGTTCGCCTCACGTTTTCGGGCGAGGACATTGAACTGGATAGAATGATTGTCGAGCGGCTCGTCGATCCGCTTATCCACCTCGTCCGCAACGCCTTCGACCATGGTGTGGAGCTGCCCGCAGACAGAGTGGCACGGGGGAAGGATGCCCTGGCGACGATTCATATCGGCGCCGAACGGGACGGGGGCTATGTGCGCATCGATGTGCGGGATGACGGCGCAGGCGTGTCCATCGACGCCATACTGGCGAAAGCCCGCGCTTTGGGACTCCCCGCTCCGGATGCCGCATCCTGCACCATGTCCGATGCATTGGCCTTGTTATGCAGACCGGGTTTCACCACGCAGCAGACCGCAACACGCATCAGCGGACGCGGTGTGGGCATGGATGTGGTCGCGCACAATGTGGCGGCGCTCAATGGTATGCTGCTGCTCGATTCGCGCGCCGGCGAGGGATCGTGTTTCAGTATGAAAATTCCTCTGACGCTGACGGTGACCGATGCAGTGTTGATACGTGCCTCCGGACAGGTTTTCGCCGTTCCGGTAGGTATTGTTCAGGAAACGGTGTTGATCACTCCGGAAGACGTTTCCTGTGTGGAGCGTGGACGCATCGCGCGTGTGCGCGACGAAGTGCTACCGGTGTTGTCCATGCACGACCTGTATCGCTTGCCCGAGCGATGCACGTGGGAGGAAGCGCATCCTTGCTTGCTGACCAGCATGGGCAACGATCGCGTGCTGATACTTGTCGATGCGTTGCTCGGACGACAGGAAGTGGTGATCAAGGCATTGAACGACCCGCTCGTGCGCGTGGCCGGTGTCATTGGTGCCGCGGAAATCGGCGGAGGCACGGTTGCCCTGATTCTCGATCTTCCCGGCATGTTGACGCATATCTGGAGCCAACGCCATGTTGTATGAGCGGCCCATTCCCAGAGATCTCGAAGGAATTCTCGACATCGAGGAAATTCGCGGTCTGCAGGACGCCTTTCTCGACGAGAGCGTCGAGGAGCTGGAGCGCGGGATGCGTCACCTGATCGGACCGGAGAGCATGGAGGAAGGCGCCGGCATGATGCATCAACTGTTCCGCGCGGTGCACAGTCTCAAGGGAAGCGCAAGCGTGTTCGGTTATGATGACCTCTCACGGTTGAGTCATCAAGTGGAACACCTCCTCTCGCCCTATCGGCAATTGCCTTCGAAGGAAATGTTCGACCGGCGGGATGAAATTCTGAATCTCATAGAAATCCTGCTCACGCTGGTTCGCGATGGCAAGCAGGATTGCATGGATTGCCTTGCCGCCGAAGCGGACATTCGACAATGGAGCACCAGTTCCTCCGTGCACACGTACACGCCGCCGACAGTGGCAGCACCTGTTCATGCGGAGTCCGTCGGCCAGGCGCGGCAGGAAGACGCTCGGCCGCGCTCATCCTCCCCCGCTCCCGTGCCGCAACTCGCGCTTCCCGCACGCGCCTTGATGGCGGATTCCTCACGAACCTTCCCCCGCCTCATACAGCGCGTTCTCACACCACTGAACATTCACTGTGTGGATTGCGCAAACGGCGTGGACGTGATCGAGCAATGTGCGATTCAGGTGCCTCCGCTGTTGCTGCTCGGCTATGTACTGCCGGACATGGATGGTGGCGAGCTGCTGCGGCTGTTGCACGAAGCGGGATTGCTGCCGCCGGTGGTGGTGCTTGTCTCCGCGCGAGAGGAACGTGAAATGCGGGATCTCATTCCGTTTCCGTTCATCTTCGTGCACAAGGATCATCTGATGGCCGACGCCATCGCCTCTGTCATGCGCTCGTTGATCGGGAGCCGGTGATGTATCTCCATCATTTCGGGCTCCAGACTCTTCCATTCAGGCGCACGCCGGATCCGCGCTTTTTTCATCGCACGCCGATGCACGACGAAGCCCTTGAACGTTTGCTTTTCGCAGTCGAGGAGCAGGATCACGCAGTGTTGACCGGCGATATCGGGACGGGAAAAACCGTGATTGCGAGGACGTTGATCGATCTCCTCGATCCCACACGCTATTCCGTGGCACTTATCGTCAATCCGATCATGACGCCGGCGCAATTTCTCCGCGTGATTGCCGAGGAATTGGAACACCCCTGCACACAGCGCTCGAAAAGCGATCTCATCAACCACATCGGCGATGTGCTGGTGGAGCTGGAGACACTGAACCGTTATCCCGTGGTCATCATCGACGAAGCACATCTGATTTCATCGAAGCAGGTGTTCGATGAAATCCGTCTTATCACGAATCTTCAGCGGGATGATGCCAACCGCATCAGCTTTATTTTCATCGGACAACCAGAGCTTCTCTCCCGTCTGAAGCGGAAGGCGTACACCGCTCTTCGGCAACGTATCGGAATCAGCTGTGAACTGGCGCCGCTGAGCACGGAGGATGTGCGGGACTACTTGCGGCATCGTCTCGTGGTGGCCGGGGCCGCGAGCAGCGTGTTTTCGGAGGATGCGGTCGCATGCATCCGCGAGCGCAGCCGGGGGATACCGCGCCTGATTAATGGATTGGCGCATTTTGCGCTGCTCACAGCGTTTTCCGGAGGCCATGCCATCGTACACGCCGGAATGGTGGAAGAAGCGGCGAGGGATTTTATGAGTTTACAATTGGCGGAGTGATCCATGGCGCGAATGAGCGATATACGAAAAAAGGCACAGACGCAGGAAGCCACGTCCACCGCGGCAGGCAGCAGTGCAGCGCGAACGCAATCCACCGCCGCAAGTGAAACCCCCACGAAGGAAGCCGAGGTGGCCGTTGCAACCGCCAACGCAGCGGATGCCGTAGTAGTCGGAACGGAGCCCGATCCGCCACCAACGCGGCAGTGGGTACTGTTTCAATGCGCGGGGGTGCAGTATGCGCTCGATAGTGCGGGCATTGCCTTGATAGAGATGTTGGGAGAAATCACACGTGTACCCAACACTGCAGACGCAGTTGCGGGGGTCTTCAATCTTCGCGGAGATATCATCCCCGTCATCGACCTTCGTGCGCGTCTCGGCTATCCTGCGGCGGACTATGGACTCGCTGCGCGCATCATTATCGCCCAGCACGCGCGACGTCGTATCGGAATCATCGTAGACAGTGCCCGCGAGGTGTTACGAATATCGGATGCCGAAATCCATACGCCACCTCAGTTCATGCATCAGGCGCAAGAGCGCTTTGTACACGGGATCGTGGTACGCGACGAACGCACCATTCTCCTTCTCGATCTTGGCAGCGTATTGCAGCTGGATACTTCGGTAGAAGCGGCAATCATCCATCACCACGCGATAGCGGAACAGCATTAAGCGGAGGATACAACCATGGCGATTTTCGGTACATCAAAACAGGAAGCCATCGAGCGGGAGCGATTTCTCCGCACTGTACTCTGCGAGGCCGCGGAGCGTATCGCCGCGCTGGCGGGAGATGTGCAACTCGATGCCAGCAGCGGCGAGCAATTGATGTTACGCATCGTGCAAGCGATACAAACGCTGGAAAAAGACACCGCCGACGCGGTTACTCTGGCGCATCGCATGGGATCGTCGCGGGCGCTGGGAATCGCCAACGACCGTATCGCCGAACTTGCCGATCGCAGTGAGGCGCACGCCTCGTCGATGCGCTCGGCGATTTCACAGGTGCATGAGGCGAACGCCCATGGCTATTCCTCCATTGCCAGTGTGACGAGTAAAATCGAGTCCATCATGCTCGGCGCGCAAAGCGCGCTGGAAACCGCCGATGCGATCAACGCGCAATCGACGGTGACCGAAGAGGAGGCGTCAACGCTTGATACGGCGCTGCTGCGCATACACGATGGACTCACCGCGGTGCGGCAACAGTCGGAGACGATCAATCAATACAGCGACCATTTGATGACGGCTGCGCGCAGCAATTCCGGTATCGCGCGTGAACTCGCGTCTTCCTTCTCCCAGGTGACGCGGATGGGCACCGGAACTCAGGACTCCATTGATCAGACGTCCACCGCCATCGAACAGTTGACGCGATCCATGCAACACGTGGCGCAGGATACGGATTCGCTGGCGGCCTTCTCCGAACAAACCCATCAATCCATGTCGGTGATGACCGCCGCGATTCGCTCGGTGGCTTCCAACATCGATTCGCTGTCCACCAGCACAGAAGAGGTCGCCGCGTCGAGCGAGGAGTTGAGCAAATCCCTGATCGCAGTGTCCGGTGGCATCGAGGAGACCATGAACTCCGCCATGAGTCTCGCCGGCAATGCCGATGAATTGCAGCGTTTCGCCGAGCGCTCGGATATTTCCTTCCGCTCCACCTCCGAAGGCATCGAGAGCATCAGCGGCACGATTCTCGAGGTATCGGCTTCCGTCAACGGTGTCGCCGCCAGCGCCGGCTCGCTGGCGGAAGCGGCGAGAAACGCCGACCTCGCCGGCGAGGATCTCGCCACTTCGGTGCAACATATCAGCGACCTCGTCAAGGATATCGAACGATCGGCGCAAGAGCGCTCCAATGATGCGCGCGCGGGAATGGAACTCGTCAAACGCGTTATCACCGATCTGTCGCATATCGATTCATCGATGGACGAGAGCACGGACATCATGCGGGAGGTCACTCGCCAGAGCAAGGAAATCGGCGGCATCATCAACACGATCGAAATCATCTCCGAGCGCACCAACCTCCTCTCCCTCAATGCATCCATCGAGGCTGCCCGCGCCGGCGAACATGGACGCGGCTTCGCTGTGGTTGCCGAAGAAATTCGCAATCTCGCGGATCGTTCGTCGCGTGCCACCAGTGAAATCGCGCAAATCATCCACACACTCCAATCGGTCATGGTCGCGGCCACCGATGCCACAACGAAGGCGCGAGGTCTGACGGCGAAAGCGATGCAGCAATCGGATGCCGCCATCGGAGGATTGGAAACCATTGTGCAACGAGGCGATCAACAGAGCGCCCTGGTGGCGCAGATAGTCGACGCCACGCAAAAGCATCGGCATACGAGCGAAACGTTGTACCAGCATCACCGCATCCTCTCCGATCATACCGCTGCGGTACATCGTTCGAGCACCGAGCAGGCGCAGGCGTTGCAGTCTGCTGCTTCCGAGTTGACACAGATGGCCTCCATTTTCAGAACGCTCACACTGGAGAACACCGAGCAAACGCAGCGCGCACGCTCCAGCGCTGTCAGCGCCCAGCGTCTTGCGCAAATTGCCCGCGAGAATTCGCGCGCAATCTCCGAACAGCTTCAGAGCGCCGACCAGATCATGCGCGCCGTGGTTGATTTGCGCAAGCAGACTTCCGAAGTGAATCGCTCGATGTCCTCTCAACTTCGCACCACAGAATCGGTGAACGAAGGAGCCCGGGGAGTTTCAGCGTTCGCACACAAATTGAGTCTGGCCACCGCGGAGCAAATGCAAACCGCACAAGAGATCAGTCAGGCCACGGAAACGCTGCGCGCCTTGGCTGTATCCACCATGGATGCAATTCGGAATCAGGAACATGCCGGCGTGGAATTGCTGCGCATCGCAGAGAGTACCGAAGCGGCTGCGGGCATGGTCATCTCGGCCCTGGTGGATCAAGAGGCCGCGCTGGCCGGCATTCACACCGCTACTGGCGATATGCGGTTGCTTTCGGAACGCCTGGCTACTGCTGTCGGCGCTCAGATCGCCATGGCCCAGCGCATGCGGGATACAGGAGATCTGCTGAAACGGGAATCGGATGACATCGGCGAATTGCTGCGTCGACGCAGCGAGACACTGCGGGGAATCGATGCCGCCATCGACTCGCTCTCACAGGAGAGCGCCGCGATCATCGAGCTTTCCTTGGCCATCGCGCATACTTCGCGACAGATTACCCGCGTCATCACCTTCGTGAATACTCAACTCGCCGAGATGGAGGTGCGCGCGGCGAAACAAAAGGACGCACTGCCCGAATTGCTCGCCGCCGTCGATGCGGTGATCTCCCGCGCGGAACATGCCGGATCCTGCATGACCGATGTGCGTTCCATCGCTGCCACAATGCAACAGCACTGCATCCCGGCAAGCTGAGTCGGGGCGCTTGTACGATGTGAAGTTGTGAGTGAACCCGCACGCGCGGAAGCCGTGTCACCTACGGGCGACGCTTCCACCGCTGACAGCACCGCATCGTGTGCAGACCCGTGAAGGGATGCGTTCTCAATACCCCAGCGACCGCAAGCCGTCTTCGGTAATGGGCGTGGTGGCGGGTGCACGCTGGCCCTGAAGCACGTACTTTCCCAGAATGTCGAGTTCGATGTTGACCGTTGTGCCAATGCGGTAGGTGTGGAACAGCGTGTGCTCCCAGGTGTGCGGTATGATGGACAGCACGAAGTGGTCATCCTCCTTGCGGGCCACGGTCAGACTCACGCCATCAATGGCGATGCTGCCCATGGGGACGATATTCGCTGCCGCCTGTGCCGGAAAACCAATGGACAGCAGCCAGCTTTCCTCGCGGCGATCGATGGCCATCACGCGCGAAGTGAAATCCACGTGACCCTGTACGAAATGCCCCCCGAGTTTGCCACCCACGCGCAGCGCCCGTTCAAGATTGACCCTGTCGCCGGGCTTCAGCATGCCAATGGTGCTTTTGCTCAACGTCTCTTCCACCGCTTCCACACGAAAGCCGGTCGCGTCGAAATCCACAACTGTGAGGCATACGCCGTTCACCGCGATGCTGTCACCCTCGGCGATGTCCGCAAGCGCGATGTGACCCTCGATATCCAGGCGGGCGCCACGACCCAGCGGGACGCGTCCGCGCAACTTCCCCACTTCCTCAATGATTCCGGTGAACATCGGCATCCTCCTTGCGTGGGCGAAGCACGGTGTGAAGATCCTCGCCGAGCATGCGTGCTTCCTCGATGTGAAAACGATACGCGCCACTGATATGCACGGGACGCAGCGAGGAAAAAGCCGCGGTACCCGCACCGAGCACCATGGGCGCGGTGAAACAATCGAGGCGGTCACACAGACCGGCTTTCAGAAACGCGGAAAAGAGTTCGGCACCACCCTCCACCATCATCGAACGCACACCCAGCACATCGTGGAGCAAACGGGTTACCGCGGGAAGGGCCGCGTATTCCTGCGCGTTGGTGGCGACATCGAACACGCGTATACCGCGGCGTTCGTAGCGGGCAATTTCCTCCGCGTGCTTCCGGCGCGCGCGGCTCGAGGTGATGAGTACAGTGCGATCGGTATGCGCATCGGTGAGTACGGTCGAGGCGCGCGGCAGTTGCCAGGATCGGGTGAGGATCACGCGCAGCGGACTGTGCCCCTCGACATGCCGCACCGTGAGGGCGGGATTGTCCTTGCGCAAGGTGCCCGCGCCGATGAGCACGGCCTGCGAATCCGCGCGCTGGCGATGCACCTCGACACGCGCCGCTTCGCCCGTGATCCATTGCGTGGCTCCTTTTTGCGCAGCAATGAAACCATCGAGCGTCTGCGCGATTTTGAGCCGGATAAACGGACGTCGATGTGTGGTATTTGCCAGCCACACCTCGTTGAGCGCTTCGCAGGCGACGCGTTCCACATGCTCGATCACGCGCACACCGGCTGCACGCAGCACGGCCGCGCCGTTCCCTTCCACGTCGGGATTCGGATCGGGCATGCCGATAATCACCGTGTCCACGCCGGCTTCCAGAATCGCGCGCGTGCATGGTGGTGTTTTTCCAACATGATTGCAGGGCTCCAGCGAGACGTACAGCGTTGCTCCCCGTGCACGGTCGCCCGCCTGTCGCAAGGCCTCGACCTCGGCATGTGCTCCGCCGAAGCGCTTGTGCCAGGAGCGTCCCACCACGCGTCCATCGCGCACAAGCAGCGCACCCACCATGGGATTGGGTTCAACTGCGCCTTTTCCCCGCCTGGCGAGGTCGATGCATTCGCGCATGTACTGCACGTCGCGTTCCCGCACCGGATGTTCCGCTGTCATTTGCCCGTCCCTCCCCGCTTCGGCTCCATTCCGCGCCGGGTTGCGAGTCGCTCGTAAATCAACAGCGCGGTGGAAATCTTCCGGCTGCCACGGTTACCTACGAGCGGCACATACGTCTGCCCTTCCACCATCATGGTGGTGGAACTGCCGCCATCGAGATTGATGGCCTGCCAGGCGCCGCGGTCGATCAGCAGTCGCGCAAGTGTTTCCAGACTGGTGCCTCTGCGCGCTTGCTTGCGACTGTAGGGTTCGACCACCACCAGGATCAACGTGTCGCCTCCGCGGGTGATACCCACAGAGGAGCGGCCGTAATTTCCGTTGACGAAGCGCACCTTCTTCAAGCCCGCTTCCACCCATTCCACACTCACCTTGCCGTCGCGCACCAGACGCGGCGTGCCACCGGTCATCTGCACCACAGGATCGGGGATGGGCGGATCGATGGCGGAATGCAGAGAAAATCGATCGCCGACCATGAGCGAGTAAAACAGCGGAAATTGTCCTTTTCCAAAAGAAATCACACCGCCGTTTTTGGGAATGGCCACAACCGAGGTGTCCATGGCGGTGATGCGACAGGGCAGCACGGCGTTGGCGCGAGGTGGAGCGAGGTACTCGAACTGCAGTTTCAACGTGCCGTTTTCCGGACTCATGCTCCACACCGAATCCAGCTGTGCCAGCACCACCGAGTCGATGCCCGATTCGGAATCGTCGGTCACATTGTCTCGCGAGGCCTCGCGTATGCCGAGTGTATCGAGAAAAGGAACGCTGTTGCCGAAATACGAGGTGTACAAGACCACTTCCGTCGAGTCGCGGCGACGGTTGAGTTGCGACACGGGAATGCTGCCCACCCGCGTCCGTATCGACACATCCACGTGGAAGCTGTCGATGTACACAGTGCCATCGTCGGTGATGGCGATGGATGGCCAGTTGCGGTACTTGTCGGCGGTGAGCAGCACACCGTCGATAATTGTCGGACCCATGGGATGCAGCGTGCCCGCTTTCCAGAAATTGGCATTGCTGCCACCGAGCACGCGGATGCCCGCATTGGCACTGTCGTAGCGATGCGCGATGCTGTGCACACGCTCGAGGCCGGAAATATGGTCGAGCCCCTTCCCTACGCGTACGCCGAGAAAGGGATTGCGCAAATCCACGGTGAGCGTGTGTACCGACAACCGCGCCTTGCGATTGTAACTGTGCGAATAGGTGACGCCCGGTGCGAGCTGCCGGCTGCTGTCGACGGCGAACAAGGCCTGACTCTGGCCGCTCCCCGACGTTGCGCACAACGCCAGGAACATCAGTGCTGTCAGACGCAGTCCTGCCCGCATGCTCCTACACCGGCTGTTCGATGGTGGCTTGAAGTTCCATGCCGAGCAGCGATCCCACCGTGCGTGCAATGCCGAGCGGATCGAGACCGATTTCGCGGTACAGCTCTTCCTGTGTACCGTGATCGACGAAACTGTCGGGAATGCCGTGGATGTGTACGCGCAGGCCGGGCTTCGCATCGGCATAGTACTCGGCAACCGCGCTGCCGAAACCGCCGACCACGGAGCTGTCCTCCACTGTCACGAACACGCGATGGCGCGCGGCGAGCTGGTCGAGCAACGCAGTATCGAGCGGTTTGACGAAGCGCATATTCACCACCGTGGCATTGACGCCGCTGTTCATCAGCAACTCGGCGGCCTTCATCGCCTGCGGAACCATGGATCCGATGGCGAGCAGGGCCACCTCCTCCCCTTCGCGCAGCAGCACGCCCTTGCCGATGGGCACGGCTTCAAAGCCGTCGCGCAATGGCTTGCCGGTGGCATTGCCGCGAGGATAGCGCATCGCCACAGGACCTTTCACGTGATGCACGGCGGTGTAGAGCATGTCGCGCAGCTCCTGTTCGTCGGCGGGCGCCATCAGCACCATGCCGGGCACCATGCGCAAATACGTGAGGTCGTAGGCGCCATGATGCGTGGGTCCGTCGGCACCCACCAGTCCTCCGCGATCCAATGCGAAGACCACGTGCAAATCCTGCAGAGCCACGTCGTGAATCACCTGATCGATGGCGCGCTGCAGGAAGGTGGAGTAAATCGCCGCCACGGGGATGTAGCCCTCCGTGGCCATGCCGGCGGCGAAGGTCACTCCATGCTGCTCGGCGATGCCGACGTCGAAATACTTTTCGGGCACGGCGGCCTGCAATTTATCGAGTCCCGTACCTGTGGACATGGCGGCGGTGATGCCGACCACCTTGGGATTGCTTTTCACTATTTCCACAAGGGCGTCGCCGAACACGGCGGTGTACGAGGGCGTGGTGGCGGTGGATTTCGGAGATTTGCCGGTGATTTTATCAAACGGCGTCACGCCGTGCAGTTTCATTCCGTCCGCTTCGGCGGGAGCGTAGCCCTTGCCTTTTTGCGTCACCACGTGCACCAGCACCGGGCCGTTCCAGGCCTGCACTTCGCGGAACAGCTTCACCAGCGACACGATGTTGTGTCCATTCACCGGACCGAAATAGCGGAAGCCCAGCGCTTCAAACAGCATGCCCGGGGTGACGATGGCCTTGATGCCGCCTTCGATGCGCGCGGCGACCTTGCGAAAACGGTCGCCGAATTGATCGAATTTTCCCGCGAGATCCCACACATTGGCCCGGAAACGATTGTATGTGGGCGAGGCAACCACTTCGTTGAAATAATTCGAAATGGCCCAGACATTGGGCGAAATGGACATGTTGTTGTCGTTGAGCACGACAATCAGGTTTTTCTTCAACACACCGCAGTTGTTCATGGCTTCGTAGGCCATGCCTCCGGTCATGGATCCGTCGCCGATCACCGCCACAACCTTGTAATCCTCGCCCTCGTAATCCCTCGCGGCAGCCACACCCAGGGCGGCCGAGATTGCCGTTGTGGCATGTCCGGCGCCGAACACATCGTACACACTTTCCTTGCGCTTGAGAAAGCCGCTGATGCCCTGATACTGGCGGATGGTGTGCAATCGATCCTTGCGTCCCGTGATGATCTTGTGCGGATAGGCCTGATGGCCCACGTCCCAGATCACCTTGTCCTCGGGTGTGTGGAACGCGTAGTGCAGTGCCACAGCCAGTTCCACCGTTCCCAGTCCCGCGCCCAGATGACCGCCGGTGCGGGAAATGTTGTCGATGAGAAAATCCCGGATTTCCTGGCACAGGGGGCGCAGCAGCGCCACATCCAGCTTGCGCAGGTCGATGGGAGAGTCGACGGTGTCGAGGATCGGGGTGTGTGGCGTGCTCATACGGTCTCGCGTGTTACTCGTGAGTGGAATCGTCCTCGAAATTCAGGCGCTCAAACACCCCGTCCGAGCGCTTGCGCAGTTCCTGAATCCTGGTTTCCGTTTCTGACAATCCTCTAACACAGGATTCGACGATGAGAATTCCTTCCTCGTACAATTTCATGCTTTCCTCGAGCGGAATCCGCTCGTCGTCGAGTTGCCGCACGATATGCTGCAATCGTTCGAGCGAGGCCTCGATGCCGCTGTCAGGACGTTTCGCCGCCATCCTTATCCATCTCCTCCACCCGCGCGACCACGTGGCCGTCGCGGAACCGTAGTTGAATCAACGCGCCGGGGCGCAGTTGCGCGATGCTGGTCACCACCTCCGATCCCGAGCGTACAAACGCCGCTCCGCGTTGAAAGAGCTTCGCGGGATCGTGTACGCCGAGTCGTTCGCGCGCGAGTTGCACCGCATGCCGGGATCGTTCGAGACGGCGTTCCATTTCGCGATGCAACACCGATGCTCGCTCGTCGAGCATCTGACGCATGGTATCGAAGCGGCTGTCGAGCCGACGCAGCGCACGTTCGGTCATCGCGCTGCGCAACGCCTCGATCCGCCGATGCAGCAAATAAAGTACGGATTTTCCGGCTGCGGATGCAATGCCCCGCAATTGCTCCACCACTTCGCGCGCAGAGGGCAACACCAACTCCCCGGCCACCGAAGGTGTGGCGGCGCGAAGATCGGCCACGTAATCCGCTATGGTGATGTCGATTTCATGTCCCACGGCGCTGACCACCGGAATGGCCGAACGCGCGATGGCCCGCGCCACAACTTCCTCGTTGAATGCCCAGAGATCCTCGATCGACCCCCCTCCACGTCCGGTCACAATCACATCGATGGCGCCGTAGGCGTTGCAATCGTCTATGGCCTCGGCGATGCGCTCGGCCGCACCCGCGCCTTGCACGGGAACCGGCACGATGAGCAACTGTACGGAGGCATCGCGGCGGCGCATCACGCTGATCATGTCGCGGATGGCCGCACCGCCGGGCGAGGTCACCAATGCGACGGTACGTGGAAAACGCGGCAGTGGGCGCTTGCGCGACTCGTCGAACAGGCCCTCGGCATGCAAGCGGCGTTTCAGTTGCTCGAACGCCACTTGCAACGCACCTTCGCCGCGGGGCTTCATGGCGCGCACCAGCAGCTGATACTGTCCGCGGGCTTCGTACACCGTCAGGCGGCCGCTGCACAGCACTTCCATGCCGTTGTCGGGTATGAAAAACATTGTCGAGGCATTGGCACGAAACATCACAGCGGCGAGTTGCGCGTTCGCGTCCTTCAAGGTGAAATACCAGTGTCCCGACGCGTGCCGCACCAGGTTGGAAATTTCACCGACCACCGACAGCTCGCCGAATCCGCTCTCGAGCGTGTCCTTGATGCGATGGGTCACTGCACTGACACTCAGCGGCGTATCGGCGGCCGAATTCCCCGCGGCCAGCACGGAGCCCTTTCTCACCCGCATGCGCATGCTCCGCGCGCGGTGCTTTGCCACTCGCACGTGCTCATTCTTCCACCTCGGCGCTGGTCACACCGTTGTCGAAGAGCGACAGCATGGTGTCGCTGCGCGACCACTCCTCAAGCGCGTGCGGCACGTCGGTGGTGAAATGCAATCCGCGGCTTTCCTTGCGCCGAAGCGCACTGTCGATGATCAAGCGCCCGACGAGGGTGAGATTGCGCAATTCCACCAACGCCTCGGAGACGCGTGTGCGCTTGTAAAAATCCTCCACTTCCCTCTGCAGCAGCATAATGCGCCTCCGCGCGCGCTCGAGGCGCAGCGACGAGCGTACGATGCCGACATAGTCCCACATGGTGGCTTGCACTTCGCGACGATTGTGCGAAATGAGCACCCACTCCTCGGGATTTTCCGTGCCACTGTCGTCCCAGGCGCGGATCAGGGATTCCTGTGGCAATTCCGGCGCATCCACCAGCGTGGCCTGCGCGGCGCGATTGGCGAAAACCAACGCTTCAAGCAGAGAATTGCTGGCGAGTCGGTTCGCGCCGTGCAATCCGGTCATGGCCGCTTCTCCGCACACGTATAGGCCGTGAATGTCGGATCGTCCGTGCTTGTCGGTCAGCACGCCGCCGCAAGAGTAATGCGCCGCTGGAACAACGGGGATTAAATCCCTTGCCAGATCAAGATTTACCTCCTTGCACCTCTGGTAAATACTCGGGAATGCCTGCTGCACTCCATCCGCATCGAGGTGGCGGAGGTCGAGATACACGCATTCGTCGCCGGAGCGCTTGAGTTCACTGTCGATGGCCCGTGCCACGATATCGCGCGGAGCGAGTTCGAGGCGTTCGTCGTAGCGCTCCATGAAACGCTCGCCCGCCGCGTTGCGCAACATGGCGCCGTGTCCGCGCACGGCTTCGGAAATGAGAAAGGAACGCGCCTGCGGGTGATACAGCGTTGTGGGATGGAATTGCACGAACTCCATGTTGGCGATGCGTGCTCCCGCTCGATAGGCCATGGCAATGCCGTCGCCCGTGGCGATGGCGGGATTGGTGGTGTGCAAATACACCTGTCCGCAACCGCCGCTTGTCATCACCGTGGTGCCGGCGAGAATGGTATCCACACTATCGCGCTGCTTGTCGAGCACGTAGGCACCCCAGCAGTGAATTTCGCCGGGACGCAGGGGTTTGCGCTCGCGCAAATTATGTTCGGTGATCAATTCCACCGCCACGTGATTTTCGTACACGGTGACGTTGGGATGAGCACGTACGCTTTCGACGAGTACACGCTCGATCTCGCGTCCTGTGTAATCGCGCGCATGCACGATGCGGTTGCGCGAATGTCCGCCTTCCCTGCCGAGATCTAGGGCTGCACTGTCGCGTTTGGTGAAGCCGACACCGAGTTGCAGTAACTCCTGCACCAGGCCGGGGCCTTCCTTGACCACCAGCTCGACCACATCCTCGTGACAGAGACCCGCTCCTGCGCGCAGCGTGTCCTGCACGTGCAGCGCGTAGCTGTCATCGCCGGCAAACACCGAGGCGATGCCTCCCTGCGCGTAGTTGGTGTTGGATTCGACGGTTTCCTTTTTCGTCACCAACGCCACGGTGCGATGACGCGCCACGCGCAGTGTGTAGAACAATCCGGCGATGCCGCTGCCGATGACCAGAACATCCGTGTGCCGTATCATGAGAGGCGTACCCGTGCCCGCCGAAGCGGGTTCAGCTTGTGGTGGAAAGGTGGGTGAACACCTCATCGAGCACGGCGCTCAGCTGCCGTACGTGTTCCGAGGTGATGATGAGTGGAGGAAGCAGACGCACGACGCTCCCCCGGGTGACATTGATGAGCAACCCCCGGTCGAGGCAGAGCCGCACAGCAGGTCGCATATCGCGCGTACAGGCAATGCCGACCATGCAGCCACGGCCCCGCACCTCGCGCACGAGGGCAGGATGCCGCGTCGCGAGCGCGTGCAGGGCGTCTCGCAACTCCGTACCAATGGCGCGCACGTGTTCGAGCAAGCCATCGGCAAGCACGTCCATCACGGCGCAGCCAGCGGCGCAGGCCACGGGATTCCCTCCGAAGGTACTGCCGTGACTCCCCTTGCCGAGGACATCCCGCAAAGGCGCGTCGACCAGCAAGGCGCCAAGGGGCAGGCCGCCGCCGAGGGATTTCGCCACGGCCACGAGATCGGGCCGGGCTCCGTAGTGTTCGAAAGAAAGCAACGCTCCGGTGCGTCCCATGCCCGCCTGTATCTCATCTGCCACAAGCAGGAAACCGTATTGCTCGCGCAGGCGCAGGAGTTCGGCGATGAACTCCCCGCTCGCGGGAACAACGCCGCCCTCGCCCTGGAGGAATTCGAGAAACACGGCCGATACAGTGGAGTCCACCCCGGCACGCAGCGCATCGACATCGTTGAATGGAAGAATTTCGCAATCCGGATGATACGGTCCGAATCCTTCGCGGTAGGCCTCGGCGTCCATCAGCGACAGCGCCGTGAGACTGCGGCCATGGAAGGCGCCCGAAAATGCCAGCATGCGCGTACGTCCCTCCGCGCCACCTCTGCGACGTGCGAGTTTGAAAGCCGCTTCCATGACTTCCGCACCGCTGTTGGCAAAATACACGCGGTCGTAGCCAGTGCTGTCGCGCAGTCGTTCGGCAAGAGCGACCTGAGGCTCCTGCGGAAACAGGTTGGAGAGATGGAGATAACGCTCGCTTTGCTCGCGAATGGCGCCGAGCACGGCGGGGTGGCCGTAGCCCAGCGCGTTCACGGCAAGGCCACCGAAGAAATCCAGATACCGTCGTCCCTCACTGTCGATCAGGTGTACCCCTTCCCCGCGGACAATGTGCAGAGGGAGACGATTGTACGTGCCGAGAATGGCGTCCGTATCGCGCTCGAACAGCGTCATGATCTCCGGGGCTTGAGCGCGGCGAGAATGCCGAGAATCAGCCGCGTGCTCGTCTCGAGTTCTTCGAGCGAGCCGCTGTTGTGTATGGTGAAATCCGCGAGTCCGGCCTTTTCTTCAGGTGGAAGCTGATGCCGCATGCGTTCGAGCACCTGCTCGCGCGTTGTTCTATCACGCTGCAAGAGCCGCTGCACCGTGCTGTCGAAATCTGCCAGCACGCACACGGTGTAGTCGAAGTCCTCTTCGAGTTCGGCCTCGAAGATCAGCGCCGACTCCACGATCACCATGCGCGCTCCGCCCGCGAACAGCCGCGTCGCTTCGACACGAACAAACTCCAGCGTGGGCGGATGCACAATGGCGTTGAGTTCGGCCAGGGCGCGGGAGTCGCCGAATACCACCTCGGCAAGCCAGCGGCGATCCAGACTGCCATCGGAGAGATACGCCTGCACGCCGAAGCGCTCCACCACAGCTTCGCGCAGGGCTTCGTTGTGTTGCATGAGTTCACGCGCAATGCGGTCGGTGTACAGCACCGGATGCGTGCGTTCGATAATCGACGCCACGGTGCTTTTTCCCGAACCGATGCCTCCGGTGAGGCCGATGAGCAGGCCGTCCTGCCTCGTGTGTTGCATGGCGCCGCGGGTTTATTTGGCGAAAGCGATCGAGCGCTTCTCGCGAATCACGGTGACCTTGATCTGACCAGGGTATTCCATTTCCTGCTGGATTTTTTCCGCGATGTCGTTGGCGAGCTGATCGGCGAGATTGTCGTCGATGCGATCGTGCTCCACCATCACGCGGACTTCGCGGCCGGCCTGAATGGCATAGGTTTTGGCCACGCCCTCAAAGCCGGTGGCGATGTTTTCGAGCTTCTCCAGGCGTTTGACATAGCCCTCCAGCGACTCGCGCCGCGCGCCTGGACGCGCGCCGCTGATGGCGTCGGCGGCCTGCACGATGGGCGCGTAGGCCGATTCCATCTCGATGTCGTCGTGATGCGATCCGATGGCGTTGATGACAATCGGATGCTCGCGGTACTTCTTCGCGATCTCCATACCGAGCAATGCGTGCGGACCTTCGATGTTCCTGTCCACCGTTTTGCCGATATCGTGGAGCAAGCCGGCGCGTGTGGCGATTTTCGGATCGAGCCCGAGTTCGGCCGCCATGATGCCGCACAGCCACCCTACCTCCACCGAGTGCTGGAGAAGGTTCTGTCCGTAGGAGCTGCGGAATTTCATCTTGCCCACCGCGCGCTTGATTTCCGAATGCGCGTTGTGTATGCCGAGATCGAGCAGCGTGTTTTCGCCCGTGCGGAAAATTTCCTCTTCCAAATCCTTGCGCACTTTCTCCACCACTTCCTCGATGCGGGCGGGATGAATGCGACCGTCCGCCATCAATGTTTCCAGCGCGATGCGTGCGACCTCGCGGCGGAAGGGATCGAAGCCGGAGAGAATCACGGCCTCGGGTGTGTCGTCCACGATCACATCGATGCCGGTGGCGGCTTCGAAGGCGCGGATATTGCGGCCCTCGCGACCGATGATGCGGCCTTTCATGTCCTCGCTCTGCAGGTTGAGCACGCTGACCGTGGTTTCGACAGAGTGATCCGACGCCGTGCGCTGAATGGCCTGAATGATGACGCGCTGGGCTTCCTTTTTCGCCGTGCCCTTCATTTCATCGCGAATCTCCTTGAGCTGCTGGGCGGCCTGCAGTTTGGCGTCGTTGACCATGTTCTCGATGAGCATTTTCTGCGCGTCGTCTCGTGAGAGCCCGGACACGCGCTCGAGGCGTTCGGTCTGCTCGGCCAGCATCTCGTCCATGCGCTGCAAGCGCTCCTGCAATTCGGTTTCCTTGCGGAGCAGGCGATCCTCGATCTGTTGCTGGGCTGCTTCCTTTTTGCTGAGGGCCTCAATGCGTTGATCGAGTGCTTCCTCTTTGTCGGAGATCTGTTTTTCGCGCGTGTGAAGTTTGTTGCGTTGACGGTTGAGTTCCTTTTCCACATCCTGTTTTTTGCGGAACCACTCGTCCTTGACTTCGAGCAACTTCTCCTTCTTGACGTTCTCCGCTTCCTTTTCCGCGACTTCCACCAGCTCGCGGGCGCGTTCCTCGGCGGCGGAAATCTTGTGCTGTCCGACGCGGGATGCGATAGTCCAGCCGATCAGCAGAAACAGTGCGCAAAGCACCACTACTGTCGGCAGCAGCCAGTATAGTTCAACGTGCATGAATTGTCATCCTCCGTGATAAAAAACCGCACCACGACGATCGCAGTGGAGGGAGAAAAAGAACCCTACCTTGACACGGTGGGTAAATGCCTTCGTATCTCTTACTTCCACTGTCGACCCCGGGGGATCGAATCCAAGGGATTGAGGCCTGCAATCAATGCGAAGAGTCAGATTCCCAGAAAAGACGTGTTGGTTCTTTTTAACGTATCCTGCGAGCAGTACGTGGTGCGGTTTCCTCTCGTTCGTTCAGGAATCGCCCACCGCGCCATCGAGGAGTTGCGCGATGGAGCGGAGATCCTGTTCAACGGTGCGTAGTATGTTCCGTTTTTCTTCCTGTTCGTGCGACAGCTCTTCCGACATATTCAGGGCCGAGAGCACCGCCAGCGTTATAGGCGGTTGATCGGGAATCTGGCTGTGGAGTTCGCTCATCATGGTGTCGAGCTGTCGAGCCGCGCCGATGGTCAATTCCTCGTCATCGACCTTCAGCGGGTACTCCGTGCCGTAAATCCGTACTTTGATGCTCCGTGCTGCCATGTCTATGCTTCAGTGCGTTCGTGCAATTAATCCGCAGTGTAATTGAGCCACATCGTCTTTTATCTGGTGTCCGATCCGAGATGCGTGTTGATACGCGTCAGCAGATCGTTGATCTGACGTTCGAGGGCCTCTCGTTCGTCGGGCGAAAGATATAAAAGTCTTTCACCAACATCAACAGTGCCGGATGTCCTTGAATGTCCACGAAGGACATCGATTTCCTCGTCCTTGCGTGTCAACTGCCCTTCAAGAGTGCGCAGGGTATGTTCAAGCTCCGACACACGGGTGTGGAGTTCCTGGTTTTCTCGACGAAGCTGTTCAATGTGGGCGGCGGCTCTCTTCGCCTTGTCCCACAATTCACTCATTGCGGCTTGAATAATGTTCAACGCCGCTCCGCGTCCCGTCTGTGCATCCTGCAACGCCATGGGTCACCCGGTAAAATGTGTGCGATGATCAGGAACGCAACTCGGCCTGCAATTCCTTGCGCAGCGCCTCGAGAATGCCGTTCACCGATGCCTGTATTTCCTCTTCCTTCAGTGTGCGCTCCGGCGACTGGAAGGTCATCGTCAGCGCCACGCTTTTCTTGTTCGCGCCGAGGCTTTCATGCGTGAACACATCCACCACCGCGATGCTCCGTAGCAGTGCGCCCGCAGCGCCTCGAGCCACGGTGAGCAGACGCTCGGCAGCGAGTTCGGCCGAAACCAGCACGGCAAGATCGCGATGCACCGCGGGGTAACGCGGCACTGCTTCGTAGCGCTGGTCTACCGTCATGCCCGCGCGCAAGCCATCGATGGCGAATTCGGCATAGAATACAGGTTGCCGAATGCCGAAACTTGCGAGAAGCGCCTCGGGAACTTCAGTGATCTGACCAACATAGTTGCCTTTGACTTCAACCGTTAACGCCTGATCACTTAAAGTTGTGTGTCTATCATAGCAAAAGATGCTGTCTTTGTCAAGACGCAACGCCGCAAGCAACGCCTCTGCCGTGCCTTTGGCATCGAACACATCCGCCAGGCGCGGTGCGTGCATCCAGGAGCGCTCATCCATCTCGCCGGTGCAGGCAAAGGCCAGCATTCCCCGTTCGTCGAAGCCCTCTTCGGCTCGCGCGTACACGCGGCCGATTTCGAACATGCGCATCGAGGACGAACCGTTGCGAATGTTGTGATCCACTGCTTCGAGCAACGAGCTGAGCAGCGATCCGCGCAGCGCGGGTCGTTCCTTGCTCACGGGATTGCGTACTTCCACTATCGCCTCGGTACCGATACGCGCGTGCTCGGGCGATACAAGACTCGAAGACATGACCTCGTCGAAACCAAAGCCCAGCATCACATCGCGCAGCGTGTCGGCGAACGCCTGATCATCGAAATGCGCTGCGGTGTTCATGCTGATGCGTTCGGGGACCGGGATATTGTCGTAGCCATGAATGCGCGCGATTTCCTCAATCAGGTCGATTTCCCGCTCCACATCGGTGCGGAAGGTCGGCACGCGGCACTGCAAGCCGCCGTCGCCGGGAGTCACTCCGTACTGCAAGGCGCGCAGAATCGCCGCCTGCTCTTCGGCGGGAATGGAAATACCGAGCACCGCGTCTGTGCGCTCGGGGCGAAGCAGCACCTGGCGTGCTTCGCGCTGTCCGGGCCAGGCGTCGTACATGCCGCGCAGCGTTCCTCCGGCGATTTCGAGAATCAAGCCCACCGCCCGGCGCAGTGCCCAGGTGGTGATGGCTATGTCGGTACCGCGCTCGAAACGATAGCTGGAATCGGTGGAGAGGCCAAGTTGCCTCGCGGTACGACGCACCGAGGAGGGATGGAAATGCGCGCTTTCGAGTAAAATGTCGGTGCTGCTCTCGGCAACGGCGGATTCCTTTCCACCCATCACCCCGGCCACAGCCACGGGACGTTGTGCATCGCAGATGAGCAAGGCGCCGGTCGGTAGCTCACGTTCCTGATCGTCGAGCGTGTACATCCTCTCACCCGCTTCGGCCGTGCGGACCACGATGCGGTCTCCCGTGAGGCGCGCGAGGTCGAAGGCGTGCATGGGCTGGCCGATTTCCATCATCACGAAATTCGTCACGTCGACGATGTTGTTGATGGGACGAATATCGGCGGCGATGAGCCGACGTTTGAGCCACTCCGGCGAATCGGCAACGCGCACACCGCGGATGACGGCCGCGCTGTAACGCGGGCACAACTCCGAATTGCGTATGTCGATGTCGAAGGCCTGCGTGTCCGCCGGTTGCAGGTCGGACACTGCGGGCATGCGCAGCGGCGAACGGAGAGCAGCGGCAATATCGCGGGCCACGCCTATATGCGACAGCGCATCGCCACGATTTGGCGTGATGCCGATGCCGAGTATGGCGTCGTTCATGCCGAGATACTCGGCAATGGGTGTGCCGACTTCCGCCTGTTCATCCAGCACGGCGATGCCGCTATGGTCCTCGCTCAGCTTGAGCTCGGCCAGCGAGCAAATCATGCCGCGAGATTCCACACCGCGCAATTTCCGCTTCTCGATGGTGAATCCCCCATTGGGCACCACCGCGCCCTCGCGGGCAAAAATGATGTTCTGTCCGGCCGCAACATTTGGCGCGCCACACACCACCGTGTGTTCTCCCGCGCCATCGGCCACGGTACACACCGACAGCTTGTCGGCGTTGGGATGCTTTTCGCAGGTGAGCACGCGACCAACGACAAAATGGTTGAGCGATGCGGCTCTATCTTCAATGAATTCAACCTCCAAGCCCACGTTGGTCAATACGCGGTCGAGCTCGGTGTTGTCGGATGGCAGTTCGACGTAGTCGGACAGCCAGGAGCGTGAGAGTTGCATATCAGTTGAATTGCCGGTTTACACGAAGGTCGTTTTCGAAAAGAAGCCGAATGTCGTCGATGCCGTGGCGCAGCATGGCCGTGCGTTCGATACCGATACCGAAGGCATAGCCCGTGAAGCGCTCGGAGTCCACATTGACAAAGGAAAACACGTTTGGATCCACCATGCCGCAACCGAGAATTTCCAGCCAGCCGCTGTGCTTGCACACGCGGCAGCCCTTGGCGCCGCAGAGATAGCAACTCACATCCATTTCGGCCGAGGGTTCGGTAAAGGGAAAGTAGCTCGGGCGGAAGCGATAGCGCACAGAAGTGCCGTAGTACATGCGGGCGAAGGTGACCATGGCGCCTTTCAGATCGGCGAAGGTCACGCCTTCATCCACCACGAGGCCGTCGATTTGATGGAATTGCACGTGGCTGCGCGCGCTTATAACTTCGTTGCGATACACGCGTCCGGGAAAAATCGCGCGCAGTGGCGGAGTGATGCGCTCCATGAGACGCACCTGCACCGGCGTGGTGTGGGTGCGGAGCAGATGTTCCTTCGTGATGAAAAAGGTATCCTGCATATCACGCGCGGGATGATCGGCGGCGAAATTCAGCGCTTCGAAATTGTAGTAGTCCGTCTCGATTTCCGGGCCATCGGCCACACTGAAGCCCATGCGGCGGAAAATCTCAGTGATCTCGCCGATAGCTTGGGAAACGATATGCCGATGACCGCGCCGGGGCACCCGACCTGGCAGACTGAGATCGAGCAGGCGCGCGCCGCCCTTCCCTGCGCTGATTGCCGCTTCGGCCTCATCGAAGGCCTGTTGCGCGGCCTGGCGCAGTTCATTGAGCATTTTCCCCGCAAGGGGTTTTTGCTCGTTGGGAAGCGCTTTCATCTCTTCGAACAGTGCGGCGATGCTTCCCTTGCGGGAGAGCCAGCGCAGGCGAAACTGTTCCACCGCTTCGGCGCCCGCCAATTGCGCGGCTTCGCCTTGCAGTTCCCGCATCAACGCCTCGATGCGTTCCTTCACGTCAACCTCCGATTACTGAACGGTGAAAAAACGAGCGGCGGGCCACCATGCGAGAGGAGTTCTCGATGCTGTGCCCGCCGCGAAACTGTTGCCTGACGTCAGGTTAAGCGACAGCCAGCTTCACGATTTCGGTAAAGGCGTTGCCATCGTTCACCGCAAGCTCGGCGAGCATTTTGCGGTTGATGTCGATATGCTTCTTGTTGAGGCAATCGATCAGGCGCGAATAGCTCACACCCTGCATGCGCGCGGCGGCGTTGATGCGGGTAATCCAGAGCTGGCGCATGGTGCGCTTTTTCGCGCGACGGTCGCGGTACGCGTACTGGAGGCCTTTGTCGACGTGATGTTTCGCTACCGTGAGGATTTTGCTGCGCGCGGCCACCATTCCTTTGGCGCGCTGGAGAATTTTCTTTCTCCTACGGTGCGAGGCAACTTTGTTTTTTGCACGTGGCATGGTTCACCTTCTATGGAATTAGATCATCAATTTGACGTTCTTCGCATCGCTGGGGGCGACGAGCGTGGCCTGGCGCAACCCACGTTTGCGCTTGGTGCTCTTTTTCGTGAGAATATGGCTGTGATAGGCCTTCTCGCGCTTGACTTTGCCGCTCGCTGTCAGTTTGAAGCGCTTCTTCGCTCCGGATTTGCCTTTGAACTTCGGCATGGTATTCGTACTCCTATTCGAAATCGATCGAAATAATAAGCCTGTTAATATACGAAAAAAACCAACACGCGGGAAGTGTCAGGAGGCGGTTTTTTTCTCGGGCGGTTTGAGTTTCCGCTTGTCGGGAGCGAAAATGGCGATCATCTGCCGCCCTTCCATGTTGGGCTCGCGTTCGACGATCGCGATGTCCTCCAGCGCTTCCTTCAACTTGTTGATGAGGATCAGCCCCAGCTCCTGATGCGCCATCTGTCGGCCTCGAAACACCACAGCCGCCTTCACCTTGTTCCCGTCGAGCAGGAACTGGCGGGCGTGACGCAGCTTGAAATCAAAATCGTGCGTGTCTGTCGTCGGATGGTAGCGGACTTCCTTGAGAACAACAGTCTGCTGCTTTTTCTTCAGCTCCTTTTCCTTTTTCTGCTGTTCGTACTTGAATTTGCCGAAGTCCATGATGCGACATACGGGCGGCTCGGCCTGCGGAGCGATTTCCACAAGGTCGAGTTCCTTCTGTTGCGCGATTGCCCGGGCCTTGTCGGGGGTGACTATGCCGAGCTGCGTCCCGTCATCATCGATCAGGCGGATCTGTCGCGCCGTGATCTCTTCATTGATGCGGGTTCTGTTCTGTGGTGTCCGTTGCGGCGGACGAGACTGAGTAGCCGTGCTGCCTCCAGGTTGTTACAGTGATTTTTCCCGTGATTCACGGGTGATGCGCTCGGTGAAATCGCCGAGCGCCGTCAGGCCCAGATCCCCTTCCTTGTGCTTGCGCACAGACACCGATTGCGCGGACTGTTCCTTCTCGCCGACAATCAGCATGTAGGGCACCTTGTGCATTTCCCAATCACGGATTTTATAGCCAATTTTTTCGTTGCGTGCGTCGAGTTCGCAGCGGACGCCGGCCGCGCGCAAATGGTTGCGCACCTGCGCCGCGAAATCCGCGTACTGGTCGCTGATCGGCAGCACCGCCGCCTGCACAGGCGCCAGCCAGGTTGGAAACGCGCCCGCGAAATGCTCGATGAGAATGCCGATGAAGCGCTCCATCGAACCCATGACCGCGCGGTGAATCATCACCGGACGGCGACGCTCGTTGTTTTCGTCGATATACTCGAGTCCGAAGCGCTCGGGCATATTGAAGTCGAGCTGAATGGTGGCGAGCTGCCACGAGCGATGCAGGGCGTCGCGCACACTGATGTCGATCTTCGGTCCGTAAAACGCGCCATCACCGGGATTGAGTTTGTACTCGATGCCATTGGCGGTGAGCGCCTCGGCCAGGCTGCGCTCGGCTGTTTCCCACAGCGCGGGATCGCCCATGGAATTTTCGGGACGCGTGGACAGGGCGAAGAACGGCGTGAAACCGAACACCGCGTAGAAGCGCCGCACCAAGCCCAGCAACTGCGTGATTTCATCGAGAATTTGATCGGGACGCAGGTACAGATGCGCGTCGTCCATGCAGAACTGCCGCACGCGGAACATGCCATTGAGCGCGCCGGAGAGTTCGTTGCGATGATTCGTGCCCAATTCGGAGAAGCGCAGCGGCAGATCGCGGTAGCTGCGCACCTTGTGCCGGTACACGTACGTGCTTTCCGGGCAGTTCATGGGTTTGAGACTGTACACCTGATCTTCGCCGTCCTCGACCAGGAACATGTTTTCCTGATAGTGTTCCCAGTGCCCCGACTGCTCCCAGAGCTCCTTTTTCACGAGAATGGGTGTGAGAATTTCATCATAGCCGGCGCCGTCGAGCATCTCGCGAATCAGTTTTTGCAATTCCTTGTACACCACCATGCCACGAGGCAGCCAGAATACGGCGCCGGGCGACACATCATGGAAGGTGAACAACTCGAGTTCGCGCCCGAGCTTGCGATGATCGCGCTTGCGGGCTTCCTCCAGGCGCTCGAGATACTCGTCGAGTTCCTTTTTCTTGGGAAAGGAAATGCCGTATATGCGCTGCAATTGCTTGTTCTTCGCATCGCCTTTCCAATAGGAACCGGAGATGCTGAGCAGCTTCACATACTTGATCAATCCGGCGGAGGGAAGATGCGGTCCGCGGCAGAGATCGGTAAAAGCGCCTTCGGCGTAGCAGCTGATAACTTCGCTGTCTTCGTCAAGCCCTTCAATGAGTTCGAGCTTGTACTGGTCGCCTTTGGCGCGCCAGAAATCCAGCGCCTCGCTCTTGCTGAGTTCCTTGCGCGTGAAGGGCATGTCCTCCTTCGCAAGTTCCATCATGCGGGCTTCGATGCGCGTGAGATCCTCGGGGGTGAGCACGTGATCGATATCGATGTCGTAGTAAAATCCCTGCTCGATGGCAGGGCCGACACCGAATTTCGCGCCGGGAAAGAGGTCCGCCACCGCGTGTGCCATCAAATGGCTGCTGCTGTGCCAGTACACTTCCCTGCCCTCGTCGTCTTTCCAGGTGAGTACGCGCAGTTCGGCGTCCGTGGTAATGGGACGGCCGAGGTCGAAAATCGTTCCATTCACCAGCACGCCGAGCGCCTCGCGGGCCAATCCCGCGGAGATGCTCTCGGCGATCGCCATGCCGGTGACCCCACGGGGGTATTCCCGGCGTTCGCCATTGGGGAGAGTGATGGTGATGTTGTCCTGCATGATACTGCCTTGTCGTTGCTGTATAACGAAAAAATCGGAGAAGCTCCGATTTTTTCTCCACTCGGGAAGTGGGTCCTACAGGAGTCGAACCTGTGACCTCTACCATGTCAAGGTAGCGCTCTAACCAACTGAGCTAAGAACCCAGTACAAAGGTCCATAAATATAGCCCACAGCTTGCGATAAAGCAAGCGCGGTTAAAGAAAAATGTGAGGCGTGCTGAGTTCGTGATACATTTGAAGAGAGCGCCGAGAGCGCAGAGGGCGCGGAGGAATGTTTGAGGTCGCTTCCCGCTCGAATCCTGGCGGCTGGCTGAGTGCGTGATACATTTGAAGAGATGAAAGAGAGCGGAGAGAGCGGAGAGGAAGTGTTGAGGTCGCATCCCGCTCAATCCGTGCGCCCCGCCGCAATCGAGCCAACGCAAGGGCGCAGAGACGCTTAGCCGTGCGCCCCGTCGCAATCGAATCAACGCAAGGACGAAGAGCCGCGCAGCCGCGATCCCTCCGGGCCCTCGGTGTGGCGAAGCCCTCCGGGATCTCCGTGTCAGCGAAGAGCCCTGTGTTGGCGAAGCCCTCTGGGTACTCTGTGTTCCCGCGAAGCGCTCCGTGTTAGCGAAGTTCCTCTTCCTCCTTACTCTCACCACCTCACTACCCTCATTCTTCACTGTATTACACGATTACTCTCATCTCACAACACTGAATCGGCGCACCGCAAACACCTCGCCGCCCGTCAGGCGCAGCATGTAGCTGCCGGGCTCGAGGCCGAGTGTGGCGGGGGTGATGGTGAGCAGCACGCTCCGTGCGTTGATGGGTCCGTCGAAAAGTAACGCCCGCTCGCGGCCCAGCATGTCGTACACGCGCAGCGTCACCCGCCCTTTTTCC
>DAOSDL010000012.1:0-102243 GCA_035362335.1 Bacteroidota bacterium | reverse complement strand
CCGCGCAGAAGCGCATGATGCAGGCAGCGACACTATTTTCAGAGCAGATTGCACAGATTTCACTCAGATTAGCACAGATGAATCGTGGAAGTCGGCGAGGATTCCGGGACGATATCGAGCGGCAACTCCCGGCGCGAGGCGATCACCAGCTCACAGCGTCGCGCAGCACGGGCAAGGTCATGCAGCGGCAGCCACCGCCGCCGCGGGTGAGTTCCGCGCCCTCGATGGAAACGGCAACCTTTTCGTGCCCGCGCAGATTGCTCGTGCCGGCCTTGAGCTCACTGTAGCGAATGATCTCGAAACCGCGTTTGCTCAGCTCGTCGTACGTACGCTTGTTGCGTCCGTAGCCGATGATGCGTCCCGGAGCGATAGCGAAGAAATTCGCGCCCGAGGTCCACTGTTCGCGCTCCTGGTACACGGGATCGTCGCCGCCGCAGGGAATGGGTTCGAGGTCCAATCCGACATGCCGCAGTGCGGTGAGGAGATTCGTCCGATCGCGAATGGAGCGCACGGCGCCGTTGTCGATTTCGACATGAATGATGCGGCAGGCGCGATGACCGGTGATGAGCGGCGGGTAGATCACGCATTTGTCGCGGTCGATCATGGTGAAAATCATATCGAGGTGAATGGTGGAGCGATGCTTCGGCATTTCCACCACGATCACGTGGCGGATAGTGCCGCCTTCGGCGAAGGATTTCACCAGACGATCGATGCCGCTGATGGATGTACGCTCGCTGTTGCCGATGCACACCACATCCTCGCGCAGGATCAGCACATCGCCGCCTTCCACGGTGAGGTCGGGATGATGCTTCATCACGCCGTCGAAATAAAAGCCGCCAGCCGTGCAGAGGGGATGATAGCGAAAAATGTGTTCCATGATCACGGCCTCGGCCACGCGCACACGGTTCGCCATCGAGCCGGTGATCACCTTGTCGTTCACGCACATCGCCGCGTCGCGCATGTAGAAAAAATTGGGCAACGGTGGCAACGCGTACAGTCCCGGGCTCAAGTACTGCTCGAGTGTGTTGTTACGTTTGAGTGTGCCGCCGATCAGGCGGTAGGCGAGATCCAGCGAGGGCAGGCCCTGCAGCTCCTCCACAAAATCGGGGTAACCCACGGCGGCGCATAATTGAAGGAGCACGCTTGATCGCGCCTCGGGATTGTCGAGGATGTCGCGCAGCAATTCCACAAGCGTGAGCGTTTCGCAGACCTGACCAAGCACGAATTCGAGTTGATTGTGCTCGCGCAGTGCGCGCGGGAGATGGAGGATGTCGTCGTACAGCACTTCGGCCGCATTCGACGGCGTCATCCTCTCGATTTCATGTCCGGGCTGATGGAGTATGACCCGGCGGATGGGCCCGATTTCGGAATTGATGCAAATATTGGTCATGCGATTCTCATGGGATGGAATGCCAACAAGTTACGCTTTTCCCACTTTCGCGCGAACGGGAAATTCGTATATTTCTTATCCGGATCAGGATTCAATATTCACTCCCGCCACAGCGCGGGCATGCAGGCAGAAGGAGCGACCCATGGCCGACACCACTCCGCACGGTAACGCAATCGACGATGTCGACAGCAAATCCGCGTACGCGCGCTACGCGGAGCAGGACAACATCGATCCCCGCTGCATCCCCATCAAGCTCGACGGACCCGTACCCGAGCACGACGCCATCACCTACCCCGAGTATCCGCCGCACGATCACGACACGTGGAGCACGCTGTACCGCCGTCAGGCCGAGCAATTGCCGGGGCGTGCCTGCGCCGAGTACCTCGAAGGCATGCGCGTGCTCGGTTTGCGCGAGGATCGCCTGCCGGCGCTGCGCGATATCAGCATCACGCTCGACGACATGGTGGGCTGGCGCGTGGCGCGCATCCCGGGATTGCTGGACACCAACGACTTTTTCAGCTTTATGGCGAGGGCGCATTTCCCCTCCACCGATTACATTCGCCAGCCTGAGGAAATCGATTACACGCCCGCACCCGATTGCTTTCACGATATTTTCGGGCACATGCCCACACTGACCAATCCCTTTTTCTCGAAGTTCTTCCAGCATTTCGCGCAGGTGTTCCTGCGTGTGAGCGAGCCGAAGGAAATCCGCATGCTCGAGCGCTTCTATTGGTTCACTGTGGAATTCGGTTTGATCAATACGGACGAAGGACGTCGCATTTACGGCGCGGGCATTCTCAGCTCACCCAAGGAAGTGTTGCACGCGTTGTCGGACAACGTGGAGGTGCGGCCATTCCAGCCCGAGGCCCTGGGTGCGCAGGATTACGATGTGTGGCACTTGCAGCCGATACTATTTGCCATCGACAGCTTCGAGCAGCTCGACACGGAGTTCCGTGCCTGGGCCGCACGTATGGGTTGGTAACAACGGCGAGCGCGGGTTCCGGGAGGGAACCCGCGCTCGACACGCGTAATGCGTCAGCCGCGCAATCGCCGAGTGCCGCTGCGGACTATTTCCTCTTTACCCAGAACGCATCCTTGCCGCCTTCGATGTAATCGAGAGGATCGGTACTCGAACGCACCTGGCGTCCCTGATGCTGGATCTGTCCATTCTTCACGGTGAATTCCCACACGCCCGCTGCCTTGCCATCCATGTCCATGGTCACCTGATAGGTACCATTTTTCAACAAATCCTCGGTTTTGATGTTGGTGTGCCACAGCTTGCCTGTACCGAATTGATTCGGTTTCATCACGCCGAAAAAGATTTCGTAGCGAATCCAGTCCGCTGACAGGTCGTAGTTGAGCGGAAACTCGCCGAATTCCGCGAGCACCTTGCCGCCCTGTTTCAACGCGCCGGTGACCTTCACAGCCTTGCGTTGTCGCGTGCCGTCGTTGCGCAACCAGATTTTGAACACCAGCGGCTTTGTCACATCCGCATTGTCGTAGAGTAGATAGGCGTAGTCGTTCCATGCCCCGTTGAGCCGGTAGATGGATTCCGGATTGTAGGGATCGCTGCTTACGAGTGCCTCGATCGTGAAGGGGAAACGGTAGAAGAGCTTTTCGTTGAGATAGAACTCCACAAGGTAGTCGCCCGGTGTGGTGAGTTTGTAGCCCGCCGCTTGATCATCGCTGCTCCCCGCGGGATAGAGCTTGTAGGCGGAGAGCAAGTAGTACGGTGGTTTCAGTTTCTCGGCATACCAGACGATGTTTGCCACAAGGCTCCCGTCGGCCCGCTTGAGCTTGGAGGTCAGTGTGCCGCCGTTCTCGGGGCTGTAAATAAACACATCGTTGCTCGGGATTTCCGGCAGGAACACGGCCTGCAGGTGGTGGAGCCGGAATGTCCCTTGAATTGGATGAATGTTCACGCCGTTGAGCAGCGTGGAAAACATGATTGATGGTGGAAAGCTCGCCGGTTGCGCGTACAGCGGCGCGGGGGTGCATTGCACCGCGAGCAGGACAAGGACGATGAGCGCGCTGCGTCTCATGACAGGTTCTCCGCTATGGTCCGTATACAGTGGATGTGCGAGTATACTGTATTATCAGGTCCGAAACAACCACAGTCTTTCTTGTTTCTTCGTCACACCCGGGAGAATGAAAATGGTGCAGGTGCCTTGATTACTGTCGGAGTGGATCAGCAGAGTGTCAAAACCACAGATTGCACAGATTTCACGCAGATTAGCACAGATGAATCGTGGAAATCCACGAGACATCCGGGGAAAGAGTAAAGAGTGAAAGGTCCGAAATCGCGGAGGTTTCAACGCGAATGCGCAAGCAGCCAGCGCATGAGCGGGGCCATGGCTACACAGTGTTCGTACACCGTGTCGGCAAAACCGGCGCCGTACACCGCTTTCATGGGCACGGTGGCCCAGGCCAGGAACTGCTTGCGTCGCAGTAAATCGCCGGCGGGATGCTCTTTGTCGAAGCCCGCGGGCACGCGGGTAAGCTCTTCGCCGGTGAGGCCGCCGAATATTTTCGCGTAGCGTTGCTCCGCGAGAATCGCGCGCAACTCCTCGTGCCGCGTGTCGACAGCCGCGCGCAGTTTGCGCAGTTGATCGCCGGATGGCGCGTACAGTCCGCCGCCTATGCCCACTTCATCCGGAGTGATGTGGAAATAGTAGGCCGCATCGGTTTTACGGTCGGCACCGCTGTGTGTGAACGCCGCGGCGACCCAGGTTTTGTACGGCGACTTGTCCGCGCTGAAGCGCACATCGCGGAAAATGCGATACATCGCCTTTTTCGGTTCGATGACGATGGTGGAATCGAAGGCGCGCATACGGGCTTCGAGCGTGGTGAGCAGCGACAGCATGGGAGCGCGCACGCTGCTCTCGTAGCGATCCTTGTTTTCCGCGAACCATTCGCGATTGTTGTTCGCCGCGAGGTCGCGCAGGAATTGTACCGCATCCTTCGGAAAGCCGTCGAAGGGTGGCGCGCTTTCGAGATCGAAGGGATTGACTTTTTTTGCCATGGGGAAACCTCTGTATGATCGATGGAAATATTGCAGGACGTTGCTTGCTTCGTGCGTGGAGAAAACGATCAGCGATCGGGCATGACGCCCGCATCGGCGCCGAAGGCGGCGATGAAAGCGCGATGCGTGTTTTTGTCCCGATGGGGATCGTCGTCGTCGGCGAGTTGCTCGGCATTGTAGCAGGAGAACACGTCGAGTACGCGCACCTCGCGGGAAGACTCGTCCACCGTGAAACGGATGCGCCAGGTGCGTCGCGCCAGCACACGACAGCGTCCGGTCGGATCGGAGGAATCGGCACTGATGCGTTTGCGCTTGCCGCGTTCGGGACGGGCTTCCAGTTGAAGTTGCACAAAGGGACGAAGATCCAATGCCGTATGCTCCGCCAGCCAGTTCATCCTCCGCTGTGCACCGGGATCGATGTGCACGGTATACAGGATCTCGGCATCGGGAACCCAGCCGGTGCCGCTGTCGGGGAAGGAGTCGGCGTAGGGCAGGTAGGGCTTGATGTCGAGCACGGGCGTGCCGTCGAGCAGGTCGCATTCCGCGAGGCGAAGCTCCAGGCCGTGTACACCCAGGAGGCGCACGCAACTCAGGCCGATGGGATTTGGTCGATACGGCGCGCGCGTGGCGAACACGCTGACCTTGTCTCCGCGATGGCGTGGAACGTTGACGCGGGGTTTCCATCCGGCATTGAGATGGAACACGTACAGCAGCCAGATTCGCTCGAAGCCGGGCAAATGCTCCAACGCCTGCTCGAAATTGTGTCCGGGCAGTAAGCGCAGCACGGCTTCGCTGCCTTGCGTCAGCACGCCCTGCCGTGGCGCGTCGTAGCGCTGTGTCAGCGGCGAGGAAATGTGTCCGATGGGATGCAGGATGTAGCCGGATTGCACCATGACAGCAACATACGGATTATCCGCACTCCGATTCCAGCGCGCCGGCATGTGGGCAGACCCCTGCCACGAGCGGGAGTGCGGGGGCGGATGCGCGTCCGTGGTGGGAAAATCGGAATGATTTGCCTAAATTCCCTGCATGCTGCGGGGTGAGTACGGGGAGCACCCGACGCGGACAATCGCGCTTGTGAGATGTGGAGTATGGCATGGCCGTGAATGATCGGTTCGAATCCACCGCGTTGCGAGTCAATCTCGAAACGACGCGGACGGAAGCGCTCACCTTCCCGGACGAGCATCAGCGACTGCTCGACGCCGCTTCGTCGCATTATGGCATCGAGCGGCGCCTGCGTCATTTCCTCGTCGAAGTACATCACCGCTACCCCAATCCCGAATTGCTGGTCGAGTCTTTCCGTGGCATCGCATTGCAGGATTTGTGGTTTTTCGCGGGACATGAGTCGCGTGAAGAATTACTGCGCGTACTGCTCGCGCTGTGCCGTGACCGATTTACTCCGGCGGTGCCACTCGCATTGCGCCGACGCATGTTGCAGACGGCATTGGAACTGCTCGAGCAATTGCGGGAGCGCGACACTGATGGCGGTCTGCGCGACATCGTTCATAGCGGCCTCGGGATGATCGAGCAGGTGCTGGGCGACGATCCGGCGCTGAACACGCTCGCCTCCAGTTTGCTGCGCCATGTGCTCCAACGCATTCCCGCCGACGAACAGCTGCACGACCGAGCCGCCCGTATGCTGCGCGAAGCGCTCGCCGCATCGCTGCGCTACTGGAGCGGCGAGGCCGACATCGAGCGCATGCTGGCGGAGCGTCCCGCGCTGTTTCCGCAGCCGCTCGGTGGCGTCACCGAGTTCGCGGGCAGACCCTATTTCGCGCGGCAATGGGAATTGCTGGACGCGAGCGTTCGCTGGGACGAGCTGTGTCATGTTGCCGATTACACCCATATAGCCGAGCGCATCATCGATGCGGCCGGGCAATTCGCCTCGCCCATTGAACAGCTCTACTATCTGCTGCTGGTGATTCACCTGCGCGGCATCGATGGCATGCGCGAGCATCTGTTGCGCGAAATCAATCGTGTGCTGCATTCGCTGCGCGATATGAGCGACGAAGAGGAATTGCTGCGCCTGCTCGACAATATTTTCGCCATGTTCGGCGAATTGCGCGACGAGCACATGCAGAGCATTCTCGACTGCATACTGACCTTCGGCCGCGAGGTGCATCTCAGCGGATCGCAGCGCATCGTGGATATCTACATCGACCATCTGGTGGATTTCGGATTTGTCAGTCCGCGCCTGTCGGGTATCAGCGAGGAGTGGCAGGTGAATGTGGACCGCAACCACATCAAGAACATCCGCGTGTGGCTTGAGCTGATCCGTCTCCAACCGGTAATGTGGCAACGGCTGCTTTCGGCGTTGCTGATCAATCTCAAGTTGTCGGGCGTGTTCATTGCCGACACGGATTTGTTTCAACGCGATGTGACGGCGCTGCTCAATGCCGATATCGCGCCGGTGTATTTTCTCGTGAAGCAGTTGGCGGTGCTGTTCCCGGTGTATTTCAACGAAATTGGAGCCGAGGGAGAACTACGCGACATCAGCACGGTGATTGACGAATTATCGCAGCGCCACGATGTCCTGATTCATTTTCTGCGCAAGCAGGTGCATGCCGAGAGCAACAACATGCACCTGCGCCTGACCGACGGTATTCTCCGGTACTGGTTCGACGGAACAACGGAGACGCTGGTCCCGTATCTCCCGGCCGATGTCGCGGCGCGTTTGCGGCCCGAGGGGCGCTGGTACGACGACGCGCATGTAGCAGTGCGCAAACTCTGCGCCGTGCTGCAACTGCCGCCCGAATTGCTGCCTACCCTGCCGATGCACCGCATCGAGCGCGTACTCGACGAGCAGCACGCGCTCGAGCCCCTGCAGCGCACCCGCGTACGGCATCTCATCCGCATCAAGCAGTTGTTGAAGGAGAAATACACCATCGACATACACGACATCGTGCCGCATATGGAGAAATTCCATGTGTTCCGTCGCGCCGATGTCGAGGAGTTCGAGCGCCTGCTCGCCGCGGGCAATGCGGACAAGGCGCTGGTGTTCGTGATGGAGGCAATCCATCGGTTGCGCGCGGTGATTCTGGATCCGACGCCGACCACGGGAGTGGAAGACATTTACTACAAGCGACATATCGCCGCGGGCATCCCTTCGATGTACGGGCGCTACCTCGAGCCGAAATTCCAGGCCATGGGCTTGACCTTCCGTTTCGAGGCATTGGCCTCGCAGCTCATTGAGCGGCTGATGTCGGAGACAAATCTCCGTTACATCACCGCGTCCACACTGCGGCGCATCGAGCGCATCCTGGTGTCGCTGATGGACAGCTTGTCGATCGAAGGACTGTCGGACGAGGGCTTCAAGAGCACGCTGGAGATGTTCCGTTACAGCCTGACCACCTCCACCTTCACCATCGCGCAGTTCATGAACATTTTCCAGTTCATGGCCAGCAATGTGACGGGCATCATCACGGAAAATTTTATCGAGCCGCACGACGCCATGCTCACGCGCATTGTGCGCGGCATGCGCGCGGACGCGTCGGTGCAGCACATTCACGCCATTTCCGAACAATTCTATCGCGATCTCATCGCCGGCAGCTTTCCCGTGCCGCAGCTCGACAGTTTCATTGCCGCCGTGCTGGCGTCGATGAACGAAATGATGCGGCATCTCCCGAGCGACGCGGCGCAGGGCGCGTTGACCTATGAATCGCGCCTCATCTCCACGCGGCTGTATCAGGAGAATACGGACATCGACAATCCGGTATTCCTCGGAGCGAAGGGATATTACCTCAAACGCATGACGCAGTTCGGGTATCCCGTGCCGCCGGGTTTTGTGATTACCACCGAGTTGTTCCGTCGCCGCGCAACGCTGACCAGCCATCCCGACATGCGCGCGGAAATCGATGCCATCATAGCGGAGCGGCTTCACGATCTTGAGCGCGTCACCGGGCAGCGCTATGGCGACGCTTCCAATCCGCTGCTGTTGTCGGTGCGCTCCGGTGCGGCCATCTCCATACCCGGCGCGATGAACACCTTCCTCAACGTCGGCCTGAACGAGGAAATCGTGGAGGCCCTCAGCACGCGGCCCAATTACGGGTGGACGTCCTGGGATTGCTACCGGCGCTTTCTCCAGGGTTGGGGCATGGCTTACGGCATCGACCGCGATGCATTCGACAGCATCATGATTCGCTTCAAGGAGGAGTACGGGGTGGAGCAGAAAATCCGCTTCACTCCCGCGCAGATGCGCAGTATCGCCTTGACCTACAAGCAGGTGCTGAGCGAGCACGGTGTGCATGTCGAGGGCGACCCGTTCCGTCAACTCATTCAGGCCATCGTGTCGGTGCTTGATTCGTGGTATACCGAGCGCGCGCGCGTGTATCGCAGCAAGTTGAACATCGCCGAGGAATGGGGCACGGCGGTGATCGTGCAGCAGATGGTGCTGGGCAATTTGAACTACGACTCCGGCACAGGCGTGCTGTTCACCCGCGATCCCTTCGTCCGCGAGCACGCCGCGCGCGAAGCGGGAGTAACGCTTTACGGCGACTTTACCATCTGCAGTCAGGGTGAGGACATTGTCGGCGGGCTGGTACACGTGCTGCCGATATCCGAGCAGCAGCGTTTGCGTGGCAAACCCATGCAGGTGATGTCGCTGGAAAAGGATTTCCCGGAAATCTATCACGAACTGCGGCGCTATTGCCTGGACCTGGTGCATCAGCGGGGCTTTGGTCATCAGGAAATCGAATTCACCTTTGAAACCAAGCATGCCAGCGATCTCTACATTCTCCAGGCGCGCGATCAGGCGGTGCAGCACGAGAGCGCCATCGCCGTGTTCGATACACCGCCGGGGACACTGCAACCCGTGGGCACGGGCCTGGGCATCGGTGGTGGCGCGATGAATGGTATCGTATGTTTCGACATGGACGATCTGCAAACACGGCGGGAGCAACATCCGGATTCGCATATGATACTGGTGCGTCCCGATACCGTGCCCGACGACATCGGATTGATCTTCGAGTGCGACGGCCTGCTCACCGCGCGTGGCGGCGCCGCGTCGCACGCCGCGGTCACCGCGGTGCGACTGCGCAAGACTTGCGTGGTGGACTGCCGCGACATGGTCGTGGACGACAGACACAAGACCTGCACGATTGGTGGGCGGGTGTTCGGTGCCGGCGATGCCATCGCCATCGACGGACGCCTCGGCACCATTCACGCGGGCAACTACCCTATCAGCTACGAAAAGCTCCAATTGCCTTAATCAGGAGGAAGGTATGAACATCGAGGTTCGCGGACGCAATGTGCTGGGTATCAATGGACTCGGCCGCATCGGGAAAATGGTGCTCTGGTATTTCGTGCACACGCGACATTTCGACGGCATCGTCATCAACACCGGGCGCGACGTGGGTCGCTCGCTCGAGGATCTGGCCCATCAGATCGCGACCGATTCCACCTACGGGCCGATGGAGACCTTTCTCTTCGGCATCTCGGGCAAAAAGGATATACGCATCCTCGACGAAGCGCGAGGATTGATGGAAATCCACGGCGTGCCCGTCACCATCCTCCGCACGGCGCGCAATCCACGCGACATCGATTGGCGCGCGCACAACGTGCAGATCGTCGTGGATTCCACCGGCGTTTATCTCGATCCCACCGTACCCATGGACGATGCGAAGGGCAGTGTGCGCGGACATCTCGCGGCGGGAGCGCGCGCGGTCATCGCCAGCGCGCCGTTTAAAATCAAGGACAAAGCCGCGAGCATGCCCGACGACAGCGTGATGCTGATTTATGGCATCAACCACACCAGCTTTGACGCGCGCAAGCACACAGTGATCAGCGCGGCTTCGTGCACCACCACCGGCCTGGCCCATATGATGAAGCCGTTGCTGGAGACTGCCGAGACCGCGCGCATTCTCACGGCCTCACTTTCCACTATCCACGCCGCCACGAATTCGCAGAGCGTGCTGGACACGGTGCCGAAAGCCAGCGCGTCGGATTTGCGCAAGTCGCGCTCGGTGCTCAACAACATCATCCTCTCGTCCACCGGAGCCGCGAAGGCGCTCGAACAGGTGTTGCCCGAAATCAAGCAGGTGGGTTTCATGGCCGATTCGGTGCGTATCCCCACGTCCACCGTCTCGCTGATCAATTTGAATATCACCTTCCATTCGCCCCTCAACGACAAGGGTGTGCCGACCATCAATCGCGCATTTCTGAACGACATTTATCGCAGGGCTGCGGAGGGTCCGCAGAAGGACTTGCTGATTTTCAGCGAAAAGCAAAACGTTTCCACCGACTTGCTCGGCGTGCCCGCCGCGGTGGTGATCGAGGGACACGACACGCACACGCGCACGGGCTTTATCGAGGTGCCGGTGGATTTGCTGCAGCAGGCGGGAGTGCGGAGCGAACAGCCGATCAATGTGCCCGTGACGCACGCGAAGGTATTCGGATGGTATGACAATGAATTCGGCAGTTACGTCACCTCGCTGGCGCGGCTCGCCATGTACATCGATCGCACCATCGCAAGTTGAGCACGGCTCTCCCGCGTGCTGATCGTTGTGATCTGCACGCGGGAGAGGAACGTAATCTCTCCGCGCCTTGCTCCACGGCGCGTGAAAACCGTAAATTTGTGGATGGGCATGGAAGTACGTGCCCGTCTCGTCGCTATTCACGGACGCACCGTTTGAGCATCATGACACTGGCCGATCGTATTCTTGCACGCGGGGAAGTCCCCCGCGAATTCCGTTTTGAAGAGCAACATGTCCGTGAAATCCTGATCGGAGGCCGAGTCGCCTGGTCGGGCGACACCATCCCCGCTTTATCGCCTGTGCCACTGCGACGGCAGGATGGCGCCGCGTCTTTCGCACTGCTGGGAAGCACGCCGGCCTGTGGCGAGGTTGAGGCGCGCATCGCGTTGGAGGCGGCCAATGAGGCCTGGGATGCGGGCGACGGGCCGTGGCCCGCGATGTCGCTGGAGGAGCGCGCGAATGTGCTCTACATCTTCCTCGATCTACTGCGTCCCCTGCGCGAGCGCATCGCGCAGCACATCATGTGGGGCGTGGGCAAGGCCTACGCCGAAGCGCTCAACGAATTCGATCGCACGCTGGAGTACGCCGCCGATACGATTGCGGCGGGCATGTCGCTGCAACAGCGCATGCGTGGCGATGTGTCGCTGCAGAATGTCACGGGGTATGCGGAGTTGTTGCCCATTGGCATCGTGCTCTGTGTTGGTCCGTACAATTATCCGTTCTACGAAACGCTCACCAACGTCATTCCCGCGCTGCTGACGGGCAACACCGTCATCATCAAATCCCCGCCGCGCGGAGAATTGCTCTATGGTGCGCTGCTCGCAATTTTCGATGGTCTGTTTCCTCCCGGCACGGTGAACATGCTGTTCGGTGAGAGCAGTGAGGTGCTGCCTGCGCTCATGCGCAGCGGCCGGGTGGATGTGTTCGCCTTCATCGGCACCAGCCGCGTCGCCGATTCCCTCATTGCGCAGCACCCGTATCCCCATCGCTTGCATTGCATCCTGGGACTCGAGGCGAAGAACGCGGCCATTGTATTGCCCGATGCGCCACTGGAACTGACTGTTGCCGAAATCAGCAAGGGCGCGCTGGCCTTTAACGGACAGCGCTGTGCCGCCATCAAACTCATCCTCGCTCACGCGGAGGTGGAGGAGCGCCTGCTGCACGCCTTGCATGAAGCGATCGCGGATATGCAGCCGAGCATGCCCTGGACAAATCCCCGACTCACGCCGGTGATCAGCGGCGAGCATGCGGATTATCTCGACGAATTGCTGGAAGACGCCCTGTATCACGACGCGGTGCTGGTAAATGCGGAGCGACCTGATCGCGCCATGACGCTGTACCCGCCCGCACTGCTCTCGAACACCACGGCTGATATGCGCATTGTGCAGGAGGAACAATTCGGACCGATAATTCCTGTTCTTCGTGTCGAAGAGGTGGACGAAGCCCTCGACCTGGTCAAGCATGCGCGTTTCGGCCAGCAACTCAGTGTGTTCACCAGCTCCGCCGACGCACTGCACGCCATCACCCGCCGGGCGGTGCGCTACGTGGGGCGCATCAATATAAATGGCAAATGCCAGCGTGGTCCCGATCACTTCCCCTTCACAGGGCGCAAGGATTCGGCACTCGCCACGGTATCGATAGAGGATGCGCTGTTCCGTTTTTCCATCGCTACGGTCACCGCGACGCCCGAAATGGAGCAAAACCTCGAACTGTGGCGGCAATACTCCGCCGCCGGTCGAGCGGTCGAGGACGCGGAATCCCTCGCCGACGCCTGACCCGCTGTACCTTGTGCGTGCTAGCGCTGCCGCAGCACGCGCCCGATGTGTTCGATATCTCCGCCAGCAGCAGCGATGCGCAATTTGTAGAAATACACGCCGTTGGCCACGTCGTCCCCTTCCTCATCTTTTCCATCCCACAGCACCGTATTGAAGCCCACGCGCAATGTGCCGGCAACGAGCGGTATATGCCGCACGGCGCGTCCAGCCACGGTGTACACCTGCACACTACCGTTCGCGGGAGCATCGTCGCCGGTGAGCGTGAAGGTGATGGTGGTCGCGTCGGTGAAGGGATTCGGCCAGGGAAGTGCGTCGAGAATGCGCGCGTCGCGATCAACGAAAACACGGAGCTGTCGGGCCTCGACGAAGGCCGCATTGCCGAGCATATCTCGCGCGTTGTATTCAAGCACATGCTCGCCAGTCTCCAGCGTCGGCTCGAAGAGCAGTATCGCGGGATCGTTGGCGCTTCCCGGCTCAAACTGTACACGCTCGTCAGTCGTGGATATCGTCACGTCGTCCAGTCGTATGCTGAAGCGCGAGGCGTCAGTGACCGGTGCGCCACTGGCGGGGGTCAGGACGAAGCGAAGCGTCGGCGTGGGACGCACAACATCGCCATCACGCAAGGGACGACCATCGGCAAGGAGTTCCAGCACCGGCGCCGTCGTGTCGCCTTCCACATGGAATGGCAGCACGATGCTGTTGTTGCGCTCTTCCTGCTCCGGAACGAAATCGTCCGGGTCGATGCGCAGCAGCACGGTGCCGCTGCCGGGTGCGATTGCGGCGGGGAGACGCAATGTAGTGTCGAAGCGCTGATCGAAAGCGAGTGGTGGGAGCGCGAGCTCGCCCAGCCAGGGTTGCGCCGCTCCGGGCAGACGCAGCTCGAGGCCAATGCGCGTTGGCGTACTGCCGCCTTCGCCCGCATTCACCACACCGATGCGAAGGTCCAGCGGCTCGCCGGCACGCACCGAGTCGCGAATGAAGGATACGCTTTGATCGTTCATGGCCAATTCGGGAGCCCAGGTGGCGCCAAAGCGCAGGGAGCGCACGCGTGGTGACGCCATGCTCTCCGCCGCACGCAAAGTCAGGTCGCAGCGCAGCCAGGGATGCATTGCCGCGTTTACCGTGGAAAGATCGATGCTCCCACTGTAGGCGGTGGTGACGAGCGTATCCTCCACGCCGGTACGCGTGCGCGCCACGATGCGCAGTTCGCAGCGATTCGCATCGAGATCCGTGCCGTCCAATTCCACTGTGCTCCATGCCGTCATTGGGCCGAGCCAGGGAGTGCTGGCGCGGCCATTGGGCGGCAACCCCGCATACGACGTGTCGATCGTCACAGCGCCACCAAGGCGTGCGGCGCGACGTTCGGGTATGCTGCCGGGTGAGGCGCTACGCTCGCCGATACAGGCAAAGGAGCCGCGTTCCTCCACGCTGTCGATAAGTGAACTTCCGAAGCTGCGCAACGCCGCGGCGAAGCGATCGCGATGAACGGTGGGATCGCCTGCGGCGGCGACGGCAAGCAACACCCCGCTTCCGTGGGCGAGGAGGAATTCCCGCAGCGAATCCGCCTCCGCCGCCGAGGTCACTGTCGAAAAAATACGCGCATCCAAAATGGTGAAGCGTGTTCTGTCCAGTACGACCACGCCGTATCCGTCGAAATTCCTTCGTGGCAGCGCCTCAATGCCATCCACTTCCACCGAAGCGAAAGCTCCGGCCATCGGGCCACCGCACAGTATGCGCACGTGTCTGTCCCCACCGGGCAGTGCGAGGCCGGAGTCCGTGACGACAAGCCGCTCCAGGGTCGCACCGTGCCAATCCAGCGAATCCATCAGCAATGCGCTGCCGCGCTGCGCCGCAACGGCGCGTCGCACGCTCGTCCAACCGGTGTCGCCCACGCTTGATGCGCGCCAGTGGCGGGGAGCGGGGGCGGGAAACAATGCAGCGGCATCGGGGCGGCTGATGATGTGTCCGACAGCGCCGACCTGTGTGATTGGTGTGGAAAATTGTGGATCAATGTCCGATTCGTAGCGCACTCCTGCGAAGTCATTCGAGCCAATACCCGGATTGAGCAGACGGAGCGAAGCTGGATTCGCGGCCGTCCAGCGTTCACCCGCGTTCACCACGGCGAAGCGTCCACCGACAACGAGCACGGTTCGCTGGGCGATGTTGTTGTCCTCGCGAAGCTCCGCGATCTCATTCTCCGCATCAACGATGCAGCGCAACATGTAGTCGCCCACCACGCCCGGCAATGGCAGCACAACGGGTATGCGACTCTCGAAGAGTGGAACGGGGCCGCGCCACTCACGCAGTGCCAGCGTGTCTCCGCTTGCGAGAAGCAGGATGCGCACGGTCATATCCTGCTGCACGGCACGCCCAAAATTACGGACGAGGATATCCGTATACATGCTGTCGCGCGTGTCGGTGAGCGGGAGATCATGGATTTCCAGTCCGTTCTCTTCTACGACGAGATCCGCTTGCGCCGCTATGGCGAGGCGCTGGAGGGGATCACCCAGCAGCGTGCTCATGGTGACGGCGTTGCGCACGGCGGGCAACGTTCCCAGTTCGTCGAGCAGCCTCTTCCGTGAGCGACGATGCGCTTCACCGAGCGAGCGACCGGGATGCGTCAGCAGTTCATCGTAAAACAGCCGTGGAAACAGCACGCCGGTGCTGCGCGCGCCGAAGCCGGCATTGCCGATATAGGCGATGGCGGGAGCATCGCCGCCAGTCACGGCCAATTCTCCAAAACTCCTGATATCGGGTTCGGCGAAGCGTGCGGAGGAACAACCGAAGTCGGTGATCAGCGATGGACGTCCATGCGAGGAACGCAATTGTGCGGGATTGTCAATACCGTTGTCCCAGGTGGTGGTGGCGCTGTGTCCGACGTAGGAAATGGCCAGGGCGCCCCGCGCGATCAGTTCGTCGTATTCACGCTGAGTCAATGGTCCGATGTCGCTGGCCGGGAATGCGGTTTTGTACACATGCGCGGCGCGGCCGCCAAAGGGAGCGGGAAGCACAGCATTCTCGATCACCTGCCGATTGATGGAGCGGTAAAATTCGAGCTGTGTGTCATTCTCATAGTACTCGCCGCCGCTGAAATGCAGCGTGGTCTTGTTCCACACATCGAATGCTGCGCTGCTGTATGCCCGGCGCCGCTCAATGGCCGCGCGAATGTCCCCGGCGCTGCGTACGGGCAAGCGACCGATATCGACGCCCTGCTCCACGCCTGCGCTGTCGAAGGACACCAGGGCCGCATCACTGGCTGGCCAGCCCAGCGAGGGTACCAACGTCGAGCGATACGCGCCACTCGTCGCGAGGGGATTGACATTCGCATCACCGAGGAGAAGCACCGAGCGCAGTGTGTCGCTCCAGTTGTTTCGTGCATGAAAAATGAAGGCGCGTAACGCCTCGGGTTCGGGCATGCCATGGGAAAAAGCATCGTACACATCACGCATACCCACTACGCGAGTACTTACTCCGTGAAGCTCTCTCAACAGAGCGGCGTATTCTTCGGCCGTGGCGCGCAGCGAATCGGCTGTGAGCAGCAGCGCTGCGGCACCGCGGGACTCGCCTCGCAGTGCGGGGAGTGACGAGATGATGGCGTCCGGCGCGAAAGTGGCGTTGTCGCTGATCGCGATCAACACACCCGGCGCAAGCGTATCGCTCAGCACGGCGGTATAACTACCATCGCTCTGCAGCTCCGCGGATACGTTGAGCGACGACCAGTTGCCTTCTTTGTGCCTGATTGCGCGCAGTGTAGAAGAGGAAAAACCGCTCACACGCAGCGCGTGCACACCTGTGGCGTCGCGCTCGTTGAAGCGGTGCAGCCATTGCCCCGCATTGGCGCGAAGAGCGACAGGCACATCCACATCCAACCAATCCAGCGCCACCGTGCTGCGTGCATCCACTTCGGGTCGGCTGTGCAGCGTGATGCGTTTCGTCCCAGCGCGCAGCGCGTCGGGAGGAAGCGACACCTCGAGCAGTACCTGATCACCGAGGTTGAAGGAAGTCGTATCCACTTCTCCCAAGCCCTGCACCTCCACCATCACACGATGATTGGGCTGCTGCGACGGTGTGCCCTGATAGCCGGCGAGACGGAAGAGCAGATGCGCGGGGGCATCCGGGACGACTTCTGGAATTGTCGCATCGATGGGGAAACTGCGCGTGCGCGAGAGCAGTGCCCATAGCCAGGTTTTTTCGCCGGACCATTGCCAGGAATTCAGATCGTCGGCGTTTGTGCCGAGAAATTGCAGGGTCTCGTTGTTCTCCAGATGGACTATGCGATATACCCGACGCAGCGTATCACTTACTCCTGCCACTGTCGGGATGTGAGGGAGCGGCATGGCATCGGCAGTACCCACAGCGAGCCAGCACACGGTGGAATCGGAAAAGGGGTAGCGGTATTCCGCATAGCGGTCGTTTTTATCCGCAATACGACGCCAATTGCTGGAACGCGGGGCATCGGCATAAAACAGCAGTGCGTCGCCTTCGTCGAAACTTCCGTCGTCGAGTCCCACGCGCAGCAGGGGAATTTCCTTTCCGAGAACGAAGAGCGCGAGTCGCTGTGGCGCAAGCGCCTGCACATCGACGCCTGCGCGCAGCAGCCAGGCGCGGTCGATACGGTACACGGCTTCATCGCGCACTGCGAAGCGCAGCAATTGCGTGGCCGAGGCATGCCACGCGCCGCTGGCATCCAGCAGGACATTGTCGCGCAGCCACGAGGGAGTCTCCTGCGCGCGAATGTTCTGCGCAAGAGAAACGCAGAGCAGTGCGAACAGCATTCCGATGATCGTGGGAAGCGGAGGTTTCGTTGGCATACAAGCTCGTGTGGGAGAGGAAAGCGACACCGCTCGCAATGTCCGCAATAGCGGAGCACGACACAACAGCGCGCGAATCGTGTTCTGACGAAAAATTAACCCGCATTCGGGCGAAATGCACCCTGAATTACAGGAATTTAATGGACATCGTATTGAATTACTGCCCCCAACTTCGGAAGTTTTACTTGGTGAAGTGAAGGTAAACCATGATGAACACGTCTCGACTATTTCTTGCTCTCATGCTTTCATGCATGCTTCCCGCCGCGCTCGCGGCGCAGGGCGCGGAGTATGCCATTCAGACCAACGCAAACTCCTGGGCCAGTGGGGGAAATGTGAATTTCGGCTTCACGGACAACATCACTGTGATGGCCTGGGTGAAATGGAATGTTACGCCGGGGAGTGGTGGTAATTGGGCGAACATCGTCACGTTGAACGCCAACACAGGGAATGGAGACATCGGCCAGTTCTGGCTTCAGCACGATCAGTACAATACGAGTTTCGAATTCGCTGTGCAGACCAGCGTCAGTCGACAATACGTACAGTCGAACACCACACCGGTCGCAAACCGCTGGTATCACGTCGCGGGAGTGTACACGGGGAGCCAACTCCGCATTTACATCAATGGCGTTCTGGAAGCCAGCGCGAATCACAGCGGAAATGTACGCGCGCTCGCCGCGACCGACGAGCTGAGTCTGGGACGCTGGTCCAATCCCGGAGATAATTATCGCGTATTTCAAGGCGACATCGATGAAGCAAGCGTGTGGACCACCGCTCTCTCTCAGACTGAAATTCGCGACCGCATGTGCGTGTCGCTCACGGGAGCGGAATCCGGACTCGGGGCTTACTGGCGCTTCGATGCGGGCAGTGGAACGCTGATTCAGGATCACAGTCCCAACGGTCGAAATCTGGCATTCAGTGGTACCACGCCACTGTGGGTGTGCTCGGGCGCTCCCATCGGCGATGTGAGCACCTACACGTACACCGGGAGTTGGAGTGGTACTTCCATCACTCTCGCGCATCCCAACGGCGATTATGTGCTGGTGAACAACGTGTCCGGAAGTCCGAGTGGCATTCATGTCATTCGTATCGACGAAGCACCGAATGTCACCACGCCACCCGGGTCCTGGTATCGGCTCAGCAGCAAGCGCTATTTCATCATTTTCGCTGCGGGAGGTACCTCTGTTACGTATCGGACACGTTACTATTATTTCAATGCCAGCAATCAGGGGCATCCCGGGATAGGCGGCGAAAATCAGCTCCGACTTGCCTACAGGCTGGATGGTTGTGCTTCGAGTTGGAGCCAGCATGGCACGAGTCCTTCCACCGGGTCGAACTACATTCAGATGAACTCGCCGTACTATACGCCGCAGATGCAGTTCGTCCTTGCAACCATCAATTCGAACAACACTTTGATGGACGATTCCTACCGTTGGATCGGAGGCAACGGGTCCTGGACCTCGAGCGGGAATTGGCAGCCAAGTCGCACAACAGTGCGCCCTTCGGATATCCTCATTTTCGATAACTACAATAACGGCGCGGTGACAGTGAGCAACGTGCCCACGCAGACAGTGAGCAATATCCTCGTCTCGAACGGGGCGGTAGTGCAATGGACATCCACGTCGAATATCACACTCACACTGGATAATAGCACGTTCAGCGGCCCGGCCCTCAGCATTGACGCCGGGTGCGAGCTTACGCTCGGTGGCTCGAACGGTGTCAATGTGGCGATAGCCACCGCAGCCGACGCGGAGATCGGAGGCACGCTGCGCTTCGGCTCCTCGGCGGGGCACAGTATGGTGGCGGCAGCTGCGGGCGCGGTGACCTTCTTACCCGGGTCTCAGTGCATTCAGGAGAACGCGGGTCCTGTATTCGGCAACAGCGGTACTGCGAATGTCGTGAGCTTCCGCAGCGGCTCGCGTTTCGTCATGCAAGCGACGAATCCCGCGGCAGTCGCGCCGTTCGGACTGAGCGCACCGTCAAGCAAAGTCGCATTCTCCAGCGGCAGCACCTATGAATTGCGCTCGACAGTGGCGGGGGCGTTCCCCCTCAGCGGACGCAGTTATCCGAATGTTGCCGTCACAACGAATACCGCCTACGTTGTGGGCACGGCGTTCGGTGGGGCCGCATCCATCGACACATTGGAAATCGCAAGCGGCAGCTCGTTGTCGGTGTCGCACAGCAGCGGCACGGGCAACGGCACGATAGGTATCACCGGCGATATTATTGCCAACGGCGATCTGCAGTTCGGAAGTCAATCCGCTGTACAATACACGCTGGTATTGAATGGCACTGAGCCGCAAGCAATACGCGGCAGCGGCGCCATCACACTTCCCGCCAATCTCGCGGCGGTGAATGTGCTTTCTGGCACGCACGTACGCCTGGAACGCGATCTTTCTGTGGCATGTGCGCTGCGCGTGTCGAGTGGCGAATTTCGCATTGGCGCAAATACGTTGACCCTGGCTGGCGCACTTGATGTGCAGCCGTCGGCAGCACTCATCGGCGGAAGCAACTCCCGGCTCGTTTTCGCGGGAAGCGGCGCATCCACCACTCTGCCCGCTATCGACCTGCTCGATCTCACCATCAACCGTGCCGCCGGAATCAGCACAAGTGGCACGGTGCGCGTGGATGGGACGCTCGCGCTGCAGAGCGGACAGCTCGGTTTCGCCGCACAGCATCTGATCCTGAATGGTATCGTTTCCACTTCCGGGGGAACATGGTTGGGCGGACCCACCTCCGAATTGACGCTGGGCGGAACGCAGGCAACATCGCTGCCCGCGGTGGAGCTGGGAACCTTGCACGTGAACAAAAGCGGCGGAGCCACACTCGCGGGTAGCCTTCGCGTCCATAGTGCGTTAGAGCTGACGCAAGGTGTGCTGTCGTTGGAGAATTTCGACGCGGTGTTGTCTCATGCGGCCTCGGTGGGCGGCTCTCCCTCGAACAGTGCGATGTTGGCGTTGACAGGCGGTGGCAAAGTTGTGCGCGAAGTGACAGCACCCGGGAGTTTCGATTTTCCCCTCGGCGAGCGAAGCGGCAGCGACGATTACACCCCGGTCCGCATCGATCTCACCAGTGCCACCATCACCGCACCCGCCAGTATTACCGTGGGGGTGAGCAACAGCCGGCATCCGCAGGACAACGGCAGCGGCGCGTATCTCAACCGATATTGGACTGTCACCTCCAGCGGAATCGCTGCGTTCTCCGCGAATGTGGCTGCACAATACGTGCAGGCCGATGTATCCGGCAACGAGCAGCGCCTCATGGCAGGCCGTTACACCGGTAGCGATTGGGAGATGGGACAAGCCACGGACACGAGCACGAACACGCTGAGCTTCATTGCGATCACCGCCTTTGGTGATTTCACCGGGCGGGAAATTTTTTCCCGCATCCTCATTTCCCTGCAGAATGGGAACTGGGACGCCAGTGATACCTGGGACGGCAGCCGCATACCCTCCTCCACCGACAGTGTCATCGTACGGCACAGCGTAGCGCTGGGAGGCAATGCACAATGCCAGGGATTGTGGATAGATGCATCCGGAATTCTCGCGCACGCCGCAACCTCGGTGCAGCTCGTGGTTGCCGGTGGGTGGACCAATGATGGCAGCTACGATCCGGGCACCTTTATCACCACCGTGCTCACCGGTCGGGCCGATACGGTGTTCGGAGTGGCGGGAGCCGTTGCCAGCGACTTCCACGACCTTTCCATTGACACGGACTACGCATTGCTCGCGGATGCGCATTGTGCGGGGACAGTGGAAGTCGGACTCGGAGCCACGTTATTCGCGCAGTCATCCACCATCACGTTGAGTAAAAGCGGCGTGGCGTGGAATATTCTCGGTGCTTTCGATGCGGGGAATTCCACTGTGGTGTACGCCGCCGACGCGCCGCAGGCGATCGCAGCAGTGACGTATTACAACCTCACGCTGTTGGCGGCGAGCGGCACACAAGATCGCATTCCCGACGGGGATTTGACAGTTGCCAACACGTTGACGATTGGCAGTGGCGCCCGGTTGACAGCGGGCGGGTATCGCATCGACCTCAAAGGTCTCGATCCTCTGCAAATCAGTGGTGGCATGTTCTCCGCCGAGACCTCCACCATCGCCTACTCCGCAACGGCACCGCAGTCCGTGGCCGCGACCACCTACCACCACCTTCTGCTCGGTAAAGATGCCGCAGTGGCCTCTCCCCCGTTGCAGAAAAGCACGTCGGGCAGCATTGTGGCCACCGGCTCCGTGACCGTGGAAGAGGACATCGCATTCACGATGGGGTCGTCGCAACTCGATATAGCGGGTGATCTCGTGCAGCGTGGGAACGAGAGCGGAAGCGAGCCACTCCGCGCGGGACACGTGCAGTGGTCCGCGGGTGGCGAACTGCGCTTCAGTGGCAGCGGAAATTCGCTGCTGTACGGTAATCACACCGTGAACGCCCCGGATGCGGTTATTCTGACGATTGCGAAGAGTTCTGCTGCCGATACCGTTCGCCTCACCGCCACAGGCAGTGTCACACCGCGCTTGCTGCTGGGCGCGAATGCGGTGCTCGATGTGCAGAGCGGTGTGCTGGATTACGGCGACGCGATTGTCACCGCCACACAGCCAGTATCTTCGGCGTTCAGCATTGCCACCGGCAGCACGGTGCGGAGTTCGGGCGCATCGAATTTCCCGCTCAGCGGCGGAGGGACGCATACCTTCGCGAGCACAACGTTCGCCTACGGCTCGACCGTGGAGTTGTACGGCGCCGCGCAAACTGTTGCCGGCTCCGATCGAGGCGTCACCAGCTATGGAGTGTTGCGTTTGCTCGGTGAGGGAGGCAAGACGCTCACCGGCGGGGTGAGCATACTGGATTCCTTGCGCATCGACAGTCCGGTGACCTTCGACGACAACGGTAACACATTGGTGTATGGCCCCGGAACGGTGTTGCGCTATCGCATGGCTGGCGATTCCATTCCGAGCCGCCAGACATTGCAGACAAGCGGGGATGAATTTCCCGCCGTCAATGGTCCGGCGACTGTGGTGATAGACAATCCGAAGCATGTGCGACTGCACGACAATCGTTCGCTCAGCATGGGGGTGGAATTCCTTCGTGGAAAAATGTTGCTCGGTGCCGCTTCAATGACGCTCGGTCCCGCCGCATGGATACTCGGCGCCGACGAGCAGCGCTTTTTCCTCACCGATGGTGTGGGTGCGTTGAAGCGCAGCAATGTCGGAGCAGGTGGAGCCGAATATCCCATCGGCACCTTGCGCGGTGCCACGCTGAGCGACACGAGTTACGCGCCGGTGATCGTGGCGAATTCAGGCACGGCGGACAATATTTCCATGCGCGTTCAGGCGTCCATTGATAATCCGCCGTTCTTCATGGGTGATGCGGTGAATCTGCAATGGACAGCCGCGGAGGATGTGCCCGGCGGGAGCGCGCTTACGCTTACCGTGCAATGGAACAGCGCGGATGCGGGAAGCACCTTCAATCCCGGGGGTTCCGTTGCATTGAACTACCACAGCAGCACCTGGACGGAAGCCGCCGCGATGGTGAGCGGCGCGGGTCCCTGGACGGCCACAGCATCGGGCATCACCGAGGTCAGCAAATACTACGTGGGTATGTCCAATCCGCTGCCCGTGGAGTTGCGCGCTTTCACCGCGCACCGCAGTGCCGATGTGGTGCAACTGCGCTGGGAAACGGCCAGTGAATTGATGAACAACGGCTTCGACGTGGAACGCTCGCTGAGCGGAGAGTCATGGGAAGCGATCGGCTGGGTGCCGGGAGCGGGAACCTCGCACACGCCGCGCAGTTACGCATGGCTCGATACGCTCACCGACCATGCTCGCGAGGCGCTGCGTATTCAGTATCGTCTCGCCCAGGTGGATGCGGACGGCAGTGTGCGCTACTCTCCCGTGGTGGAAGTGTGGCGCGAGGAGCGTCCGCTGCCGCGTGGCACGGTGAACGTGTATCCCCAGCCGCTGCGGGACAAGGCGACGATCACCTTCATGCTTGCGGAGGCCGATGTGCTGCACATACAGCTTTTCACTGCGGCGGGCACCTTGCTGCGCACGATTCAGGAGGCGGGATATTACGCAGCCGGAACACATTCCGTCGGTGTGGACGTGTCGACCCTTCCTGCGGGTTCGTATTTCGTCGTGCTGCGCGGCGCGAAGGGCAGTGCTTCACGCATGCTGGTGAAATTGTAGGGTGGAACCGCGGCGGTCGAGGCGCGTCGATCGCGACGCCGTTCCATGGGCAGCGAAACCTCAAATCGATCCATCACAACAAGGTGGCGATCCATGAATCGCCACCTTTTCTCTCGTACCAGTGCAGGATGGCGGGGATCGTCTCTCACCGTGCGAACGTGGGCGTTCCATATACCGCACGACCACACGCGCTTCCTTTTCCACGGGATAATTTTTCGTCCCCTGTGAATTCCTTCATCGATTTCTTGCATCTTACCGTTTATGAGATTTCTCGACCACGATTCAGGATACACGATGAAGCTGCTCCCTCTGCCCTTTCGCGGAATCATACTCACACTTACTGTTTTCATAGCGTTCTCCGGCACCTCGAAGGGACAGAGCCAGTCCGCTCTCACCTCGGCGGAGTGGAAAACCTTCGCCGCACAGATCGCGCAGTACGACTCGCTGATGACCAAGATGCGCGCACTCGAGAAACAGCATCCGGAGGCGAAAAATAATGCCGAAAAGCTGCAGGAACTGATGGGCGAGGACATGACCACATTCTACGGTCTCCTCCAATCCATCCCCGCAGCATTGCCCAAGGACACGAAGAATCTCAAGGACTTCGAGAAATACTCCCTCGACGATCTCCGCATCATCAAATACGCGGTGAATATCGCACAGTCGCTCGAGCAATCGACGCAGGTCAATCTCGTTCTGCTCGACCGCATCAAGGATGCCGATTCGCTGAATACGCTGAAAATGGAGATCGTACAGTTCTCCCTCATGGCGGGCAACATGGAGCAAGCCGAGCGCTACATGACCGAGGAAACCCTCGCGAACATCGAGCCGATGCAGCGGTCAATGATGTTGAGCGGAATGAGCAGCGCATACTCCGCAGATGCGAAATACGACAAAGCCCGCAGCTACATGCTGCAAGCGCTGCGCGCGATGAAGGACATCACGGACGGCTTCGGCGCCGATGAGGATCCCGAAGTGTTGCAACGCCAGCGCTCCGTCATCGCCCAACAGGCCGGTGGCATGATCGCACCGATACTCTACGAGGTGAAAGAACAGGGCGCCGCCGCCGCACTCGATGCTCTCAACAAGGAAATGCGCGACGCCCTCGGCACAGGCGTCCCCTGGTCCGATGTGCAGTCGGTGATCAATGAGGGCATGGCCGAAATCGCCAAGGAACGCGAAGCCCTCAATAAACCCGCCGCCGAATGGCCCGAACATCAGTGGATCGGCAGCGAGGCGCTGTCTGTGGCCAAACTCAAGGGCAAAGTCGTGCTCATCGATTTCTTCGCCACCTGGTGCCGCCCCTGTATCAATGCCTTCCCGCATCTCAAGAAATGGGATGAAGCGTATCGGGATCAAGGTCTCGTGATTGTGGGCCTCACCAACTACCAGGGCCGCTACGAAAGCGCGACACTGAAAGCGGAGGAGGAATTCCGTAAATTGAAGGAAGATTTCATCCCCAAGCACAAGATCTCCTGGCCGGTGGGCGTGGAAAAGGCCGGCCGACAGACGATGAAGGACTATGGCGTGAATGGCATTCCCCACGTCGTGCTTCTCGACCGCCAGGGCAAGGTCCAGTACGTGAAGGTCGGCGCAACCGACTATGACAAGACGGAAAAGAAAATCCGAGAACTGCTCGCGCAATAAAATGACACGTTCCCGCTTGCTTCGATGGAATGTCACCCTGCTCCTTGGCGCACTCGCCATGGCGCTCCCTTGGGCGCGCGCGCATGCGCAGTCCTTGCCCGACTCCGTGCGCATCGTCGTGCTGGGATCGTCCACAGCGGCAGGGGCGGGAACCTCATCATTGGACAGTGCCTGGGTTTGGCGCTATGCTGCCGCACTGCGCGCACAGCGAGATGGCTGGACAGTAGTAAATCTCGCCAAGGGCGGCTACACCACGGCGCATGTGCTGCCCAATGGCAGCATACCGCCCGAAGGCCGACCGCTCCCCGACACGCTGCGCAACATCACCCGGGCACTCTCGCTCATGCCGGATGCCATTATCCTCAATATGCCATCCAACGACGCGGCCTGGAATTTCGATGTCATCGAACAGATGGCGAATTTCGAAACCATCGCCGCCGAAGCGCGAGCGGCCGGTATTCCCCTCTGGGTCACCAGTACACAACCCCGCAATCTGAGCGAGGCGCAGCGCCTGAATCTCGTCACCATGCGCGATTGGATTCTTGCTACCTTCTCCCCGCGCGCACTCGACTTCTGGACGGGACTGGCGAACGAACAGGGCATGATCGAGGACTGGGCAAATTCCGGCGACGGTGTTCATCTTAACGATGCCGCGCATGCCGTGCTCGTACAACGCGTCGTCGAAGCGCGCATTCCCGAGGAAGTGCTTCGCTTGTCCACTACCGACCAGCGAACTATCGCACCCCTACCCGTTGTCGCACTGTATCCGCAGCCGGGGAACGAACGCATCACCGTGGAAGTGCGCGACGGCGGTGCGGGTTCGCTGCGCTTCCTCGTTTACGATCTCCTCGGACGCCGGGTGCGCCACGTGGAGCGGCTCGCCGGCCACACTGGCTCCACCGTGTTTACCCTCCCATTGGATCGCTTCACTCCGGGAAGTTATCCTTGGGTGTTGTTCTCATCGCGGCCCACAGTCAGTGGTGTTCTCCACGTGCGTTGATGTGTTTCCTTGAGGGAAGAAATGAAAACGGGAGCGGTACATATCCGCTCCCGTTTCGCATCGAGGGTATGGGAAATCAGAAGGCTGTGATCAGACCGAAACTCAGCTTGGCCCTTTCACGCTCGAGATCGTAGGTCACTTCGCCCACCAGGCGGAAATTACGTGCGAGCAAGCGTCCCGCACTGAATGTTGCCGTGTGGTACAGTTCTTTCGTGTACTCGTTTTCCACGCGATTGTACAAGCCTACGAAGGACCACAGCGAGCGATCCGCCTCTGGCAGATACACCACTTCCAGCAACAATCCGTTCATGTTGGCTTTTTCCGTGATGTAGGCATCCGGAATGATCAGTGGCATGTCGCTGTCTTCCCGCAGCAGGTACTGGGCATTCAGTTCGATGTGCTCATTGCCTATGCTGAGATCGGGACCGTAGATGAGCGTGGTGTTTTCTTCGTGTCCGATGCGCGACATGCCCATGATATCGGAATACTCCACCTCGAAATGCTCGTTTCCCTGATACACAAAACCCCCGACGCGTACGGGACCGATGCTTTGCGAGGCCCGGAACGCGAGAGCTTTGCCGTTGTCGAAGTCAAAGACGCGGTTCTCCGCCGCGGGAATGCCATTGCCGTTGACGAGCTGCGCCACGAGATCGAGTCCGAAGTCGAAGCCATACGTCACCATCAATCCACGATCATAGGTCAACGAGGCCTGCGACGAACCGGGACGCATGCGATATACTTCGTAATCCTCCAGCGTCAGACGCAACTCCCGCTTGAACAGCGGATCGCACACCTGAAACTGACCGGCCATGATGTCGAGATCGCTGCCGAAAATGTTGTTGAAGTGAATGTAGGCGTCTTCCAGACCCGCCACCTCGCCGCGCTCGTTCATGTAGAAATACATGTAGTAGCCGAGATGCTCGCTGATGGGGCCGCCACTCAACAGCTTCACGCCATAAGGCATCTGCATGTCCCATTTTCCGCGGTCGCGCTCGGCATACTGCGCGTACGCGTCGAAACGTACCGCGATGGGGAAGAAGCGATGCAGCATCAGCAAATCGTCGCCCGCATCCACATAGCTGCGGGCGGGCGCTGGAGCGTCGGGTAAATTGAATGCGTTGCCGGCCACCTCTTCGCCATATTCCTTCAGCTTCGGGGCGATGCTGTGACAGGTGGTGCAACTCACATTGTATTTTCGGGCAAATGCGGGGATGGCGCCGAGTTGCGAAGGAAACGCGCTCGCACACACTGCGAGCATCGCCGCCGTGAGGAGAATGGAGCGAACGTTCATAAAGCCTCCAGGTGCGTGTGAATGTTCAGAAATTCGGATGGACCGCCGCGGACCGGCTGTACCGGCCATATCCGCGGTGCGTCGGAACAGCGTCGACTGCGCGCGTCTCAGTAATCCACGGCCTCGAACCAGGTCTCGGTACGGTTGATGAATTCGGGGGTCATCTCCTCCTCGGGCACGCCGAGGTAATCGCCCACGGATTTGATCAACCGCCGATAGCGCATCTCGGCCACCACGCGCACCTTGCCGAGAGGGAGATTCTCGGGGAGTTTCCAGGTGTAGGTCTCCAACTTGGTTTCACGCGGGCCAATGCGGTAATCCGTACCCAACGATGCGGTGTTCCACTGCGCGATGGTCATGCGCCCCTCCGGATCGAAATAGGCCATGCGGAACACACGGTCGCCTTCGTATGGCAGCGCATCGCGGGCCACGCCTTTGAAATCCGGCACATCCATCATATAGCCCATGTCCTGAAACGCCAATGCATTCGAGGAAATGGTGTACTCTTCGCCGGGGAAGCCTTTTTTATCCACCGGCAAATGATATTCCTTGCCCTGCGCATCGATGGCTTTCACGGTCAGCCACAACTGCCGCTCCTCAACCGAGCCGCTGGGGATTTTATGCCCGGCCTTGTGGTTGAAGGCCGCCACAGTGATGATCACCTTTTCGCCGGGCACGATTTCACGCGCGTCGGGATGGGCGCGCATTTCCACGGCGCCCGCGAGTTTTTCCGGCGAATGCGCGCCATGGAAAAGATGTTGCGGGACGCCTTTCTGTACTGGCGACATTTTGCTGTTGCGCGCCTCCGCCTGCGGCATGTGGCAATCCTGGCAGCGCACTCCTTCCTTGCTGTACGGTCCTTCCTTCCATTCCAGATGCGTGCTCTTCACCCATACACCGAAGGGATTCTTCTCGTTGTGGCAGCTGGCGCACAACTCGGGCGATGTGGTGAATGCGCTCTTTTTCGTTTCATGATGCGGGGAAACCACGCCCTCACGATTGCCGTATTTCACCCGGCCGGGAGCGATGGTAAAACTGTAGTTGAACGGCGGTTCCTCGCCGCTGCCGGTGATGGTGTGGCATACGTCGCACGACACGCTCTCGTCCGCGCGCGAACCGCTGAAGGGCTTCGGGGGTGGGACGTCGCCTGCGATATAGGCGAGAGGCGCATGGCAACCGTTGCAGCCCTTCTGCACCGGATCAAATTTCGGGTCCTTTTTTCCGTGTGCGACCGCAAGCTTGAAGTATTCGATCTCATCCCAACTGTGCGTGTAGGCCTGCGACATCATGGCCTGCTCGTATTGCCGGGAAAAATCGATGTGACAGGTGGCGCAACTCTTGGGTCGCTCGAAATCCTCGTACTTCCCGCTGCCCAGCAGGGCGTCGCCGAAGCGTGCGTTTTGTGCCTGCAAAGTCATGGGCGCGAGGAGGAAAAGCGCGAGTAGAGTGCGCAGGGAGAGGAGGGAGGTGTTGTTCATGATGAACTCCTGCATGTGCGTCGACGTGAATCCGGCGTACCGGAATTCAGAGCGAATGGTCTTGTTATCGCGAATGCAATGTACGAAAGAATGCGATACCGCGCATCCGCGATGTCGCATTCGCGCATTCGCGACGCGCAAGTGGAGAGTGCTCTTGATGTGGGGAAATACTTCGCCTGCCGGAGGGATCAACCGCGCCGCTGCAATGCGCCGGGGCTTGGGCGCAACCTGCCATGTTCGCGAGAAGCGAAGTCAGTGCTCCCGCGCCTCCGGGGCTAACTCAGCCGCGCTTCGAGGGCTCCCAGGTGGTGCGCTTGCGTTGCAGCGGCAAGGTGATCCAGCCGAGCAACAGGGCGGCATTGACTGCGAAGAAATAATAGGGCATGCCCAGCAGGCGCGGATGAACGTCCAGCGACTCCAGCAACCAGCCCAGTAATACAACGAGCAGAACACCGATCATCGGATAGAACAGCCACACCGCGACCAGCCCGTGCGAGGACAGAATGGTGATGGAAAGGGCGAGCAGCAGCAAGAGGAATGGTCCCGCCCAGCGCAGGAATTTGTGCATGAACAGCATCCAGCGCACGCTGCGCGGATAGCGCCGCCACAAGCGCACAATGTAGGGGATGCAGGCAAAGCTCGTGCGGGCGACGCGGATCTTGCGCAGGAATTCATCCTTCATCCCGGGAGACGTGGTTTCGGAAGCGATGCTCTCTTTTTCAAAAACAATGCGATAGCCCCGCGCGGCGATACGCATGGGCAGGAGAAAATCATCCGCCACCGTCGTGTGTTCGGGCTGGGCTTCGAATACCTCGGTGCGGATGGCATACATGCCGCCCGGGGCGCCCAGAGTGGTGAAGATGCCGCCCTCCCACGCCTTCATGCGGTTTTCGAACGACCAGTAGGTGGACTCGCCCTCCGCGCCCACATTGCTTTTCGTGGCGATGAGTTGAAGATTCCCGCACACACCGCCCACCTGCGCATCGGCGAAATGCCGCACCATCGCGCGAATGGAATCGGGCCTGTACATGGTGTTCGCATCCGAAAACACTACCACATCGGAACGCACGTCGCTCAGCAATCGATTCACCGTACGCATTTTTCCCCCGCGCTCGTAGCCGCGCCATTGCACACGGGGATTGGCGGCATGCGCGGCGGCGAGCAATTCCTCGCTGCGGTCGCGCGAGCCGTCGGAACCGATGAGCAGCGTCAACTTCTCCGGTGGATAGTCGATGGCCAGGAAATTCGCCACCTTCTCCGGGATGATCTCTTCCTCGTTGTACATGGCTACCACCATGGTCACGCTCGGGAGCTGCGTTTCATCGATACGCCAGGGACGATGGTAACGCTTCGCGGCCCAACGCAACACGATCGGATAGATTACATAGCTCGCGGCAAGCGCCAGCAGCGAAAGGAGTAGGACGGCGAGGGCTATGGCGTCAATGATGTTCACAGTGTCGCTTGCATTGGTGAAAAACTGCTCCGGGTACAGCGAGCGAAAAGTACTCAGCACATGGATGTTGGAGAACTGCTGGCAAGCCGACGTCGCATGGCTTCATAATAGCTCTTCTCGAACAAACCGGCTATATGCTGCCAGGTGTAACGCGACAGCACCAGCGCGCGCGCCGCTTCTCCCAGTCGTATGCGCAATGCGGAGTCGCCTATGATGCGTGCAATGGCGTCGGCGAAATCCTTCACGTCGTCCGCAAGCAGCAACTCTTCGTTGTGCCGTGCGAGATTGCCTTCCGCGCCGATGCGCGTGGACACCACGGCTTTTCCATACGCGAAAAACTCCAGCAGCTTGATGCGCATCCCGCCGCCGATGCGCAACGGCACTGCCAACACCGTGGCCGAACGCAGCAGATCCGCGAGATCGTCCACATGGCCCGCAAACCGCAAGCGATCATCCTCGCGCTGTTTCAGGCTGCCCGGCGGCTGTGCTCCCGCGATGGTGCAGCGTATGCGTGGATGCGCCGCGCGGAGCAAGGGCCACACCTCATCGAGAAACCACTGCGCCGCATCGCGGTTCGGGAGCCAGGCCAATGATCCGAGCAACACCACATGCGCCTCCTCCACTTCCGAAGGATCACAGGGCCGCACCGCCTGTGCGTCAACACCGGCCGGCACGATCTGCACTTCGGCGTCGCTGTGCCGCTGAATCATCACCTTGTCCTCCGGAGTGATGGCGGCAATAACATCAGGCGCGCGCAGCACCTCGGCCTCGTAGCGCTCCCATCGTGCGGCCTGCATGCGCAGCCACTGCGACAACAGGGGCAACCGATGCGATCGGGCAAAGCGCTCGTGTATCAGCGCTTCGTAATTGTGCTCGCGCAGTACGTACGGCAGTCCAAACTCGTGTTGCAGCATCTCGCCCAATGGTGCGATATGTGCGTGATCCACATGCACCACATCGAAGCGCTTCCGACGGCACAGCGCACGCAGCGCTTCTTCCATGCCCGCATGCCGGTATTTGCGCACGGTGTACGGCAAGCGTTCGGCGAGATTCAGCACTGCGCCGGTCACGCTGTTGCGCAGGCTGTGATCAATCACGTGCAACTCACAGTAGCGGGCCAGATCGCCGCTGTCGCTGCCGGCACGACCGAAACACACGAAGGTGATATCGTGACCGCGCAGCGCGAGAAATTTCGTGATGTTGTAAATGCCGATGGCACCGCCAAAATCCGCTGGCCACGGCAGGCGTGGTGAAATTTGCAGTATGGAAAGCCGATCTTTCATCGTATGGGCGTTGCGTCATTCATACAGCAATTTCCACAACCAACCGCGAAGTCCCCAACTCTGACGCAAGGAAAAACGTCCGGCCTGTCTTCGTGCAGCCATTCCTGCGTAACCCTGCAACAGACCCGACACGACATGCGGAAAGCGCCGCGTGTCGTTGAGCACGGCCGCAAGCCGCCGCAGGGCGAAGAGCAGCGACATGGGGAGCGCCACGGGCAAGGGAAAATATTTCCACAGCAACCACAGGCTGTTGCGCGTTACAATACGCAGCCGCTCGTAATGCCGTCGCCCGGTGGACGACATGCTGTGCCAGATCACCGCCGACGGGAGAAAGGTCACACGCCATCCCTTGAGCAACAACTGAAAGGCGAGATCGTTCTCCTCGCGTCCCCAGAAAAATTCTTCTCCATATCCCCGCGTCTCGCGAATGGCATCCATGCGCAGCAGCGTGCCACCGGCGGCAATGTTCACCACATCCCACAGACCCTGCGCGGGACCAGCCGAGGCGAAGCGCTCGATGCCAGCGGTCTCGGCAATGCGCGTTGTGGGATGCACGCAGGATGCGCATACCGATGCAATGCGTGCGTCGCCGGTCATGGCCGCGTGCAAGGCCAGCACATCGTCCGCTCCGCGTGGCCAACTGTCATCATCCAGGGTGAGAAGAAACGGCGTGCTCACCTGCGCGAACATGAGATTGCGCGCGGCAATGCCGATGTTGCTCTCGAGACGGAGCAGCCGCATGCGCGTAGCATGTTCCGCCGCATAGTTCTCCAGCAATGCCACCGATCCATCGGTGGAAGCGTTGTCCACAACAAAAATGCGCAGCTCCGGTATCGTCAGCAGCGCGTCGAGCGTGATGCGGAGATCGTCCACGCGATTGTAGCTCAACACGCCGGCGGTGATGTCCTGCAACGCGCTCATCCGCTCACCCGCCTCAAACCGCGCAGCTGTTCCTTCCAGCGCGACAATTCATCGGGATTGTAAATCCGCAGCAACACCATGCCCGATACTACGCAGAGCAAGGCCACGCCATTCGACAGCAACGGATGCAGGCCGTCGAGCAGTATGCGCGGAACGAGTAGCAGGAGCAGCAACAGCAGCACCTTGCCCAGCAGCGGTTTCACCGCCATGACCAAACCCTCGCGCGAGCGCAGCAGCAGGAACACCAGTCCCACGCACACCGCGATCATCTTCGCCACGGCCGCGCCCGCCGCACCCTGCCAGATGATGAGTGGCGCGCCGAGAGTGACGCTCACCACCACGACCAGAAAGGCGAATCTGGTGTTGGTGCGCAACTGATCGCGGGCATTGTTGATTTCCACCAGGAAAATGTTGAGCGACATCGGCAGGAAAGTGAGAAACATCAGCGCCATGGGCGCCGTCGCGCCGGCGAACGAGGTTTTGAATGCCAGTTTCACCACGAGATCCGCATTCGTCAGTCCGAAACCGGCGAGCAATACCGATCCGATGAGCAGCGTCTTCATGCCGAGCGAAAACAGCGTGGACATGCGCCGCCGTTGCTCGTCGTCCATGCTCATGCTCGCGCGTGCAAAGGCGGGCGAGGCCGAAATGGCAACGATGGTGGGGAACACGGCAAGTGGTGTCATGATGCGCAGCGCCGCATTGTACACGCCCACGGCTTCATAGGTCTGGAACAGCTTCAGGTAAATGCTGTCTATGGTGACGTGCAGGGCGGTGAGCAGCAGGTACAGCGCCAGTGGTGCCGAGGTGGCGATGAGCGACCGCACATTGCTCCAGGCGATGCCCACGGGCTCGGTGTTCAGTCGGCGCGCCAGACGCAGGCTGCTCCACAGCAACAGCACCGCGCCGAAGATATTGCTGCCGGTGTACAGGGCCATGGCCATGACCGGATCGCGAAACATCACGGGCACACTCAGCACGGCCACCAGCAGCACCAGCGAATCCACCGCCATGGTGATGGTGGGCACGCCCATGCGCGATTGCGAACGATAAAAGGATTCAAGCGTGCCGCGCAACACCGGCAGCTTCGAACTGATGACGGTGTTGAGCAACATGAGATTCAGCAGTGTAAAAAACGTGCCGCTGGACTCCATGTGCCAGCCCACGAGCAGCGTGAGTATCCATGTCGGCAGCAGCAGCAATCCGCGCGCGGCGGTGGCTTCGAGCAGTATGCGTCCGCAACTCGAAGGATTGATCGCCAGTCGACGCATGATCACTGGACCGATACCGAAATCGGAGATCATGGCGGTGAAACTGACGATCTGTATGGCGAGCGCGAACAGGCCGTACGTTCCCTCGCCCATGATGCGCATCATGCCGATGATGGCCAGAAAACTCGCGCCGAAATTCACACCATACGCAATCATCGACAACAGGCCCTGCGACAGCACTCCCGTGCCGCCGCGCCTCTCGTGCTCGTGTGTCGCCTTCGTGTTCTCGTTCACGTCGTGTTGTGTGAATGGGGAAATGGTCACGACTCAGTTGTCGCGGCTATGGCTCCTGCGTCGTTGCTCGGTGCCACCTCCTTCGTGGCAAGCTCGTTGCGGGCGTCGCTATGCCAGGCCTCGAACAAACCAAATACCACACCGAAGACTATGCCCGCTTCCTGGCTGAGAAATTGGTTGATCGTCCAACTGATGAGAAAGGTGGAAAAGATAACTGCTATTCCCGCCGCAATGTACAGCCGGAGGCGGAAACCCTCTTCGTTATCGTCACCCCGCGCGCGACGGAACATGCGCAGAGCGCGCCAGCCCAGCCAGGCATAGTACAGCCACGAAGCGAACAGCAGCAGCGTTCCCAGCACGCCGAAATGATGCAGCGCCCAGGCGTAGCCGTTGTGCGTCCACGTGGGCTCGATGGTGGTCATCGTCATGATTTTCATGAATCGTACCGTGGTGCCGATGCCCGTGCCCAGTAGCCAATGCCCGCCGATGCGGTCTATCATGATCTCCGCCTCGACTTCACGATTCTTCAGCGACACATCCTTGCGATAGGTTTTAATCGATCCGAAGCGGTTGGAAATCGACAGCCACATCACGTCCAACGGAACCACCTCCGCCAGAAAAATCGGATACAGCGAGGAGAATGCGACAAGCACCACCACGAAGTACAACATGGCCCGCCGCCAAAAACGGCGGCCGAGCATCATGCCCATCATGGCGTAACTCAGCAAGGCAGCCACCCAGATGGTGCGGTAAAACGACAGCACCGTGGCAGCCACTCCGGCAAGCAGAATCATGGACGTGAGCAGTACCATCAGTGGGCGGCGCGCCGAAATCAGCAGGGCCATGCCGACCACCGCCAGCGCGAAAATCAGAAAAAACGTCTCCGAAGCGCGGCTGGCACCCACCTGCCACACCCACACCGCCTCCACCACTTTCTGCTTGTACATGTAAATGTTTTTCAACGACAGCAGAAAGAGCGACAACACAAAGGCGGCCCCGACCAGATACTGCCTCTTGCGCGTGGTGCATTCATGTGCGATGGGGAAAAGCATGAGCACCGAGGAAACGATGAACATCTCGCGTAACCAGACATAGGGATCGGCGTTGATACTCATCGATACCGGTGCCAGCAACAGCATCTGCAACACGAGCAGCACTGTGAGAATGCTGCCGGGGGTCCAGCGCAACGGCTGTTTCGCGATCACCAGACGATGGAAAAACCACCACGCCAGTCCGCCGAAGTACAGCACGGTATGCGCGATCTCGGGCGGGGTGAGCCCCTCCTCGATAGACCAGAACACCATGAAAAACGCCCCGATGGAAGCCAGTATCCATGTCATGGCGCTTTGCATCACCACAAACACGGCCAGCAACCCAAGCACGGCGAAAAACGCCATTTCCTCGATGCGCAAGAGAAACGCGGCGAGAAGCACTATTCCCGCCGCGCCGAAAAACAGCAGCACCTCGCGCCTGCCGAGCGGAGCATCCCCGCCCCGCGGAAATCCCTCCGCGGTGATGTGAATGTCGCGTGTGGTCATGACCTCCGCTTGAAGCGCAGCGCCTCCCGCACCGACGCCCATTCGTCGGCATGCACCTGCGTGTACCAACGGAAGCGCTCGCGCAAGAGCACGAACATGATGGCCAGCGCCAACATGCTCACGCCGGCGGCAAGCACGATCACCGAACGCTTGGGCCTGTCCTTGCGCTCGGCGGGCTTGGCCACATCCAGCGGTACAAGCACATTCAGCTTCTTCTGCTCATCGATAATCGACTGCTGATACAGCGGCAGCATGAAGGCCTGCAACTTGCTCAGGATCTCGATGTCGCGGTACAACCGCAGGTACGCGAGTCCCTCGTTCGGCAAATCATCCACATCCGAACCGAGCAACCCCGCAAGCTCGTTGTCGCCGAGACCCGGCACCGATTTTTCCATATCCTTCACCGCCAGGCGCAGGGCCTGCACCTCGGCGTCGTCCGGACCCACCATGCGCTCGAGCATGCCGAGACGCACCTTCTGTGCCATCAGCGCGGCATACAATTCGCCTGCCGCCGAAATGGTGGCCTTGGTCTGCTCCTCCAGCGCGAAAATCTTCGTGCGGCGCTGGAAGGCGGCGAACTTTTCCTCGAGTTCGCGCAAACTGTCCTGCACAGTGGTGTACTGTAATTCCACGAACTCGCGGTTGTTGCGCGCTTCCACGCTGTTCATGCTCGTGCTGATCTCGTTGAGATGCCGGAAGTAGGCGTTGGCCATTTCGGCTGCGCGCTTGGGGCTGGTGTCCCACACGGCAATCACCACACGGCCGTCCTCCTCGTAGGCGAATTCCGAGTTTTCCGCGAGCTGTTTCAGCGTTTTTTCTATCGATCCATCCGAAATGTCGTACACCTTCACCAAATCGAATTCCTCAACGAGCAATTCTCCCATGCGTCGGCTTTCGAGTATCGAAAGGTAACTGTAGCCCTCGCTCTGCGAGCCGATGCCCGAGAAGCCGAAGGACTTCAGCGTGTTGGTCAACCCACCGCCTGCGATGCGCTCGAGCAAGCCGCTTTGCCGCTGTGGCGGCAAAAAGGATGCGCTGGACTTGAACCAATTCGGCATGAGCAGCGCAAACACTACCGCCACCGCCGCGGCAAACACGAAGCTGCCGAGCAGAAAGCGCCAGTGCCGCAGAAGCACGAACACCGAACGTACGAATGGACGATTGTCCTGATTGAACTCAACCATATACCGCCGTTTCCTGTCTTGTGTCAGCGCATCACGGAAATCACCAGACCCGCGATACCCGCTAGGCCGCCCACAATGGCCGAGGCCACCGCGAGTATGTCGCTGGTGGTCGAAAGGCGCACCAGCGGCTCGTGCGGCACGTAAATCATGTCGCCGGGCTCGATCGTGGTTTCATCGGGGTCCAACCAGGCGCGCGTGTTGGCCTTTACCACACTGGCGCGGCTCTCCGAAGCGGATGTGCCAAAGCCGCCCGCCTTCTCGATGTACCAGTCAAAATCCTTGCCCTGCGTCCAGGGAATGAAGCCGTTGGCGTTGACCTGGCCGTACACATACACCGTGCCGGTGTTGCGCGGCACCAGAAGAATGTCACCGTCCTCCAGCGTAACATCGGCGGCGGTATTGCCCCCGACGAAGAGCTGGTGGAAATTTACCGCCACCTGTCCCTGGCGCATCCGTGTCGTCACCGCCCAGAACAGCGTGTCCTCATTGTACAAGTTGCTCTTTTCAAAATTCCTGTCGCGCTCATGCGCATGGTCCATCGGCAAACCGTCGATACCGCTTTGCCGGCGGTACAACTCACTCAATGCCGGCCACGCGCCGTTCGTGAAGCCGCCCGCCAAATCCACCAGTTGCCGCAGCGTTGTCTGGCCGGGAACGATGGGATACACCCCGGGACGGAGCACTTCGCCATCGGCAACGGCGCTGCCGTTGTGCTCGCGCCGCGCTTCGGCCTGCACAAGCAGGCGGTCGCCGGGACGCAGCGCGATGTCGTTGGCGATCACTCCCGTGCGCAATTCCGCGATATTCAACGGTATGGCCGCGCTGCCGTCGCGCGTGAGTTCGGCGGTGGTGATGGTCTTCGCATCATCCAATCCGAAACCCATGCGCAACAGATCGGACAGCTTGTCACCGTCCACGAACTCGAAAATGCCGGGCCGCTGCACCGCGCCCAACACGCCGATGGTCGGCGTGGCAACGTCGCGGGTGGGAACCACAATCACATCGCCTTCGCGCAGGAAGGGATCGTGGCGTCCGTCGCGCGTGGCTTCGTACATCGTCAGGTCGGCGCGCGTGGTGCCGCCGTCGGCATGCTTCACCGTCACGCGGCGCAATGCGCGGTTCTCGGTTTCCACCGTGCCGAAGTACCGGGCACTGAGGCGCGCGCGATAACCGGGATCATTGTTCGCTTCCCCTTGCAGCATGAGCAGCGACGGCGAAGCGCTTTCTTCCTTCTTTACATCCGCCATGCGCAACGCCACCGACACGGGCGTGGCCGCGGTGAGCGTGAGCAGCCCGGGCGTGCGCACCTGTCCGGTAACTGTCACGAGGATCGGTCGCGCCTGCGCGAGCGACAACGTCCCCTCGGCGGCGGGATTGCGCGTGCGCAACGCCGCGAGCACCTCGTCGCGCGCTTGCGCCAGCGTTTTGCCACCCACCGGAATGGCGCCCACGCGCGGAATCACCAGCATGCCATCGGCACTCACCGGCAACACCGCTTCGAGATTCGCGGGCCGCGTGGTGACCAGCGTCATGATGTCGCCGGGACCGCACACGTACAGCGCGGGATCCACCGTGCGCGCCGCGGGAGCCAATTCGCGCGATAGCAAGGACTTGCTCGCATCGGCGGAACGCTCGGTGCCTGTCAGCGATGGAAAGGCCGAAGAAGAGGATTCGAACTGCGCGTGCAGTCCGTTCGGAAGCAGGAACATTACGGCCACAAGGACCGGCAGCAGTGTGCGTTTCATGCGTGGAATGTTGTGAGCAAAATGTTCACGATGCGCTGGGCGGCGTTGCCGTCCCACAAAACAGGAATATTACCACGTTTGCCCTTGCCGTTCAATGCGGCGCGGGATTTTTCCACTGCCAGGGCCGCGTTCAGCCCGACGATCTCGTTGGTGCCGACGTCGGCGGTCACCGGACGCTCGGTGTTCTCCCGCAGGGTGATGCAGGGCACCTGCAACCAGGTGGATTCCTCCTGTATGCCGCCCGAGTCCGTGAGTATCAATGCGGCATTGTCCATCAGCTTGAGAAAATCCAGATAGCCGATGGGATCGCACAGCGTGAGCGTGTCGATGGCGCGCACGCGTTCTTCCAGTCCGAATTCCGCAATGCGTGCGCGCGTGCGCGGATGCACGGGAAAAAGGAAACGCGTCTCCGTCTGCAATTCCTCGAATATGCCCAGGATCAGTTCCAGATGCTCGCGCGTGTCCACATTGCTCGGACGATGCAGCGTCACCAGCGTGTAGCCGCGTGCGCTCAGGTCGAATTGCTCCAGCACCGCCGATTGCGCGGCCTTGCCGCGGTAATGGGCAAGCGAATCGATCATCACATGACCGACGAAATGCACCTTTTCATCGGGGATGCCCTCGTTGCGGAGATTGCGCAATCCGGCGTCCTCGGTCACGAACAGATAATCCGACAGCACGTCCGTCACCAGGCGGTTGATTTCCTCGGGCATGTCGCGGTCGAAACTGCGCAAGCCGGCTTCCACATGCGCCACCGGTACGTGCAGCTTGGCCGCCGTCACCGAACAGGCGAGCGTGGAATTCACATCGCCCACCACAATCACCAGATCGGGCTTGTGCTCCAGCAGCACCTGTTCGAAGGCCATCATCACACGCGCGGTTTGTTCGGCATGCGAACCCGAACCCACACCAAGGTAAATGTCCGGTTGCGGCAACTCGAGATCGTCGAAGAAAATCTTCGACATTTTCTCGTCGTAATGCTGGCCGGTGTGGCAAATCAGATGGCGGACGCGGTCGGCATAGGGGAGCAATGCGCGGTGCAGCGGCGCGACCTTCATGAAATTCGGTCGCGCCCCGACCACCGAGAGAAACGTCAGCATTTACTTTCTCCCGTCACCCAGAACGGTGACGTGCTTTTTCGCGCCTTTCACCAAGCGTGTCGCGTTGCGCGTGTCGATCACGACCTTGCTGTGCTTGACGATCATGTCGTAATCATAGTCCGAATGGTCGGTGGTGATCACCACGCAGTCCATGGACTGCAACAGTTCGGCCGTGAGCTTGCGCGATTTCAGCTTCTTGCCGTTCACCTGCACTTCGGGCACGCGCGGGTCGTTGTAATGGAGGTGGTGGAGATTGTCTTCCAGCAGCAATTCCATGATGCGCAGCGCCGGCGAGTGCCTTGTGTCGTCCACATCGCGCTTGAATGCCACGCCCAGCATCAGCACCTGCGCATGCTTGATTGCGATGGGCTGCATGCTGATTTCGCGGAAGATCATGTTCTTCACATAGAACGGCATGCCTTCGTTGGTCTCGGCGGCGAGATTGATGAAGTTGGTCTGGAAATCGTATTTCCGGGCGATCCAGCTCAGATAGAACGGATCGATGAGAATGCAATGTCCGCCAATGCCGGGGCCGGGAAAAAACGGCATGAAGCCGAACGGCTTGGTCTTTGCCGCTTCCACCACTTCCCAGATGTCGATGCCTTCCATGCGGTCGCAGAGCATGGCCAGTTCATTGACCAGCGCGATATTGACGCTGCGGAAAATGTTTTCCAGCAGCTTTTCCATTTCAGCGATCTTGGGATTTGACACCACGACCACATTGCCTATGACCAGCTCGGTAATGAGCTTGGCGTATTTCGTGCACGACTTTGTCACGCCACCCACCACGGTGGGCGTGTTGGCCGTGTTCCATACCTTGTTGCCCGGATCGATACGCTCGGGCGAAAACGCCAGATAGAAATCCTTGCCGACCTTCTTCCCGCCGCGTTCGAGTATCGGCTGCACGTAACCCTCGGTTGTGTTGGGGAAGGTCGTGCTTTTGAGGATGATGATGTGATCCTTGCGCAGTCCCGCTGCGATACCCTCGGCGGCATTGATGATATAGGAAATGTCCGGATCCTTGGTCTCGGTGAACGGCGTGGGCACGCAGATGAAAATCACATCCATCTGCGCAACGCTCTTGTAGTGATCCTCCGCACGCAGCGCACCCTGCTTCACCGTCTGCGCCAACAGCGCGCTGTCCACATCGTCGATGTAATTTTTCCCCTTGTTGATGGCGGCGACCTTCTTGGAATCCACATCCACGCCGATGGTCGCGTAGCCCTTCGCCGCATATTCCACCGCGAGAGGCAGACCGACGTACCCGAGTCCGATCACACCGATGGTGATCTGTCCATCTTTGATTTTCTGTTCCAGCGTCATAGTGCTTGTTGCTTGCGGGTGCGCCGAGGCACCCAATGTTATGGAAAAAGTACTGTGTTGTCTTCGCGTTGCGTGCTTCCACGGGCGTCGGGGGTCGTCGGCGCACCCCTGCTCGCGCGGACGTTTGCTGTTCAGCGCCCGTATTGTTGGGCGTAATACTCCATGTACTCGCCGCTGATCACACGGCGCCACCAGGCTTCATGCTCGCGATACCACTGAATGGTATCCGCGATGCCTTGTTCGAAAGGCACCTGCGGCGCCCAGCCCAATTCCACGCGGATGCGCGCCGAATCGATGGCGTAGCGGCGGTCGTGCGCGGGGCGGTCGGTGACGTAGCGGATCAGGGACTCCGGTTTATCGAGCGTGCGGAGTATCAATTTCACGATGTCGATGTTCGGCCACTCGTTGTCGCTGCCGATGTTGTACACGCGTCCCGCCTCGCCCCGCGCCAGCACGGCAAGAATGGCATCGGCGTGATCGCGGGCATGTATCCAGTCGCGCACATTCATGCCATCGCCATACACCGGCAGGGGCTTGTCGCTCATCGCATTGATCAACATCAGGGGAATGAGCTTCTCGGGAAACTGCCACGGACCGTAGTTGTTGCTGCAGCGCGTGATGATGGCGGGAAAACCGAAGGTGCGCGCGTAAGCCAACACGATGAGATCCGAGGCCGCCTTGCTCGCGGCATAGGGCGAGGTGGGGGTGATCGGAGAATCCTCGGTGAAACGGCCCTCGGGACCGAGCGAACCGTACACCTCGTCGGTGGACACATGCACAAAGCGCTGAATGCCACGCTTGCGGCTTTCCTCCATCAGTACATGCGTGCCGAGTACGTTGGTGTGGGTGAACACCATTGGCCCGAGTATACTGCGGTCCACATGCGACTCGGCCGCGAAATGTACCACCGCGTCGATGCCATGGTCGTCGAGGGCCTTGCCCACGGCCTCGGCATCGCAAATATCCGCTTTGACAAAAACGAAGGAATCCCGCATTTCCGCGAGATTCTCCAAATTCCCGGCGTAGGTCAGCGCATCAAGCACAAGCAGTTTCGTTGCGCCGCGCGACGTTTCCAGAAATCTCCTGACAAAATTGCTTCCGATAAATCCCGCCCCGCCTGTCACCAGCAGAGCCGACGGTTGATACACGAGGGAATCGCTCACACACTACCTGTGTAATGAATACATCACCACAATATAGTACATGTCGGGCAGATTCCCTGCCGGCGAAGCCGCCGGCGAAATCCGGAATTGTCATCGGAGAATTACCCGGTCGATGAAACACGCCACGCGTGCCATCCGCTATGGACCGAGCGGGGATAAACGCAACAGCGGGGTTATTCCAGAGGAACAACCCCGCCGTTTCTCACGGACGAATCAGCCCGAGTCATCGCACCGTGAGCTTTATCATCGATCCATAGCCATTGCACAACATGCGGCAGAAATACACGCCGGGCGCCACGCGTCGTCCCGTTGCATCACGGCCATTCCAGGCCACACTGTTCCGACCCGCCGCCATGTCGCCGTCGTGCAGCAGTGCCACGGGCCGGCCGAGGACATCATGCAATTCGAGGCGGACATTGCCACTCCGAGGCAAATCCACATCGATCGTCGCCACACCAGAAGCGGGTTGGGGATGGACGCCACGAATGGACGCCTGCGCGGGCAGCGGTGTGGGATCCACCGCCGTCACGCCATCGCGGGGCACGAGCAGCGTGACATCGTCCACCAACGCCTTCGACAGTTCGGTCGGAAATCCACCAATGCCTTCGGGTACGTCGATCCAGAGTCGCACACGTACTTCATCGGTGAGCGTGATGTGATCGGCTGGGAACAATGTCACCAACGTCCAGGTCTCCTGATTTTCGTCTGTCATCAGTGCGGGCGTCCATGTCGCTCCGTTATCCGACGAAAACTCTATGGCAAGGGTGCTCTTGTCCTCGGCCTCACCACCAAAATCCATCGACATGAAGGACAGATGAAGGCGCAATACTGGTTGCGCAAAGCGTCGCAACAGTAGTGACGGTGATGTGAGTGTGGTGCGGCCATCGGGGACGAATTGCACAAAATTCATCCCACCACCGATGCCCGTCGCGAAGCACAGGTGTCCGTCGGGCGTGTGGTCGTCAGCCGGCTGAAGTATCGGACCACCCATCCGCTGTAAATCGACTTCCACAGGATCGCCGCGCTCCCATTTCCCCTGAACGGCTTTATCATCCGGCGAACCCACCGTCCAACCCTTGTCGCTTTCAAAATCGTCGGCGAACAGCGTCATGTAATCCACGAGGAAGACGTAAAAGCGCAATGCGTCTCCCTCTGGTCCGAAACGGTACTCCTGCTGCGTGCGCGAATCGCGCGCGCTGAATTGATACGAAACGATGGAACCGCGCGCCTGCGCCGGAATCACCGCGCGATAGCATCCATTGCCTTGCGACTGCGCGGGCACGGCAATCATGGCGGAACGACGATCGATGACATACTGCACCTGCACATCCTGCAATTCTCCGCCCATCATCGCCTGCTGATCAAAACAGAAATCCATGGTGTAGCCGACGAGCGTGTCGTTGGTATCGGGATGCGGTGTGTGTGTCAAACCGTTGCGCAGCAACAGTCCCGGACCGATGTTGTGTGCATCGAACGCGGTGATGATCTCTAAGGCGTGCGGGGTGCCGTTGGAAAGATCACCATCATCGTCGTCGGCAACCAGCGTTTCGACGAACCACTCGCCGAAGGCCAGACCGTCGTCCACATCGTCGGGCAGACCGTAACGCGCTTCATGCGCCAGACGCCGCACAAGCTCGAGCGAGGTGGCTTCGCGCAAATCCCAGAACGCGCCACTCAATATCTGTCCGTCGTGATGCCCTTCGCCGATCAGATCGTAGGGATAGCGCAGCGTATTGCGAAGGTTGCGCATCACCTTCGTCTCATCATCAACAAACACGCCCGTGCCCATGGCCGCGTGGTCACAGATCAGTGCGGCGTGAAGGTCGGCCGTGCCTTCGTGTGTCGTGTGATTGACCATGCCCTCGCTGCGTCCCAGGGCAGTGTACAGCATGTGGTTCACGCTGTGCCCGAGCTCGTGGTACAGAACCATCGGCGCCGTTGCCAGACGCATGCTCGGATGTCCGGCGGCGAGGAATTGCAGCTGGTCGCCGCCCGACATGGCATTGGGCTGATCGCCGTTGTATTCCACGGTGATCGGCATTTGAAAATCCATGCAGGTCATCGCCGGATCCAGCGCTTTCATGTACGCGTGATGCTTGTTGGTATGGTAAAACAGCACGCGCTCGAAGGCGAAGGAATTTGCATCGCTCCAGTCCAACGCCAAAGGCGCACCCGGTGTCGCAGTGGTCTGAATGATGCTGGCGGGTTTGTCGTCGTTGATGATTTTCACCCAGGGACCTTCGAAAGAGGCGCGCACCGCGGCGCCAGCTGTCAGATCCACCGACACCACTCCTTGCTCATTCGTTGTGTGCCGCGTGCCGCCTATCGTGACGTACATGTCGGAGAACGGCATGTCACTGAGTACCGGCTCGTTGGGATGCACCATCGTGACGCGCCCCCGTACCGACACGTCGGTGCCAATATCAAAGCTGGCCGCGCGGCGCCAGAGCAACGCTCCATCGATGGCGTCCACATAGGACACGAAACGCCGTTGCCGCAGATCCGTGATCGGCACTTCATGCACAAGTCGATATCGCAGGCCATTGACCGAGTTCACGGGAAGAATGGCGCTGCGTGTGATGCCCGCCGACTTGCGCAACGAGGCGGGGACGTCGAGTCCGGCGCTCGCCGCGGCCACCGCCGCGGAGGCATCGATGCGTGCGGCGGGTATCGCGGGGATGTCGCGGTACACTTTCGCGCCATACATCGGTACGTTGCCATTGGCGTGCAGGCGCAGTTCCACTTCGGAAAGGAGGACGGGTATTCCTTCATGGCGTTGCGTGAAGGTCACATACCAGCGGTCGCGCACGCGGGTGCAATGCTGCAATGCGAGCTCTGAGGCTTCCACGCCGAGCAGCGCGCGGTACTGGCGGATAAAGGCCCAGGCGGCGTCTCGCGCGTTCGCGTCGGTGATGTTGGCAAAACCGTCGATGCGCAATGGCGCTCCGAATGCGCGCTGCGCACTACCCGTGGCGGGATCGCGCAATACGCTCATGCCGCTCGCTGGCAGTGGAGCAGAAGGAGCAAGCGATTGCGCGCTTCGGGGCAGGGGAACGCTTCCATCGGACAACATGCCGGCAGGCTGTTGCTGCGCGTATAGCGCCTGAAGCGAGAAGAAGAGAAACGATAGGACGAATATTTTGGTCATGCGAATTTCCTTGCTGTGCATTCATGCAGTCGGAGAATAGGACAGCGGAGTTCCCGGGGAATCACGTTGCCGAAAAAAAAATCCTTGTCGCATTCCATCGCAGAGCGTTGTCTTGTCCCTCGTGGCGGGGCTTCGTATACTGTGGTCCATCGACCACCACTTTACATGCACATGGCACTCGATACCATAACCTGGCCGGACAACATCGATCGCACGGATTTCGTCATGTTTGGTTTGCACGGCCGCAATGCCAATAAATACGCGTTCTTTCCCTTTGTGCGGCAGATGGGTTTTCTGCACACCGCGTGGGTGCTGCCCGGCGCCACCTTCGCGGCAGACGAGGCCCCCGATGTGCGCTGGTGGTTCGACAACGATCGCAAGGATCCCGTGGAAGTGCAGCACAGCCGCCGCCTCATCAAGGAGTTAATCGATGCACGCATCCGAGATGGCATGGCGCCGGAGAACATTTTTCTCGTGGGCTTTTCCCAGGGTGCCGTCATGGCGGTGGATACCGCCCTGCGCTACCCGCGCCGCCTCGGCGGCGTGGTAGCGCTATCGGGTTATGTGTTGCAGCCCGAGCATGTGCGGGAGGAACGGCATCCCGCCAACAACAATCTGCCCATCTTCCTCGCCCACGGTGTGCGCGATACGATTCTCTCAATTGATGTCGGGAGGGAGAATCACCGCGCGTTGCTTGATCTCGGTTGCGCTGTGGAGTATCGCGAGTACGATACCGGACATCGTGTGAGCAGCGAGGAAACCCGCGATATCCGCGCCTTTCTCCATCGGCACATGTACGGCATGGATCTCGACGACCCCCGCAAGCGCGACGAACATGTCGTCGCGTTCTGAATCGCCGCCCGTCGATGCACGCGGTCAGGTGTTCCAGCCGCTGATCCGCCCCGCTCGCATCATCTCCCTCGTACCCAGTTTGACCGAACTGCTGTTCGATTTCGGACTCGACGAGACGGAAATCGTGGGACGCACGCGCTTCTGCGTTCACCCCGCCACCCGTGTGCGGTCCATTCCATCCATCGGGGGTACCAAGACCACGGACACAGCCCGCATTCTCGCGCGGCGTCCCACGCTGGTGCTTGCCAATAAAGAAGAAAATCTCCGCGATACCGTGCTCGCTCTCGATGCGCATGTGCCGGTGTTCGTCACCAATCCCCGCAATGTCGCGGATGCCTTGCGCATGGTGCTCGACCTCGGCCTGCTCCTGCGCGAACATGCCGCGGCTGCCGCCTTGCATCAGCGTTTGGCGCACGCGCTCGAGGCCCTGCGTGCCATGGGTCGCGGAAGCGCGCTGTATCTCATCTGGCGCGAACCTTGGATGGCAGCGGCAGCAGGTACGTACATCGATGCAATGATGACCCATCTCGGCTTCGACAACGCGCTCGACGCAAGCATGGCGCGGGACATCACCACCAACGACAGCGCCTTCTATCCCACGATTTCGCTCGAACACATGGCGCGGCTCGCGCCACGCCACATTCTGCTTTCCAGCGAACCCTTTCCCTTTTCGCCAGCCCATGCCGAGGAATTGCGCACAGCACTCCGCCTCCACGATGCGTCCTGGGCCGCGTCCGTCGACATTCGCACCGTGGATGGCGAATTGTTCAGTTGGTACGGCTCACGCGTGCTGCATATTGAGACGGCTCCCTTCTTGTGAGCAACGGAGAATATCCGCTTCGCGCGACGTGCTCACCATGCGATACGTACACGAAGCGTGTGTGCCAGTCGGTAATCCGTGGCCACGACGCCATCAGGCGGCGCAGTATCGTGTGTCAAGCCGAAGCGGGCACCCATGACAACAGCACCGAACAGCGGCACCTCGGCCAGGGCCTCGACCAGCATCCGAGCGTCTGTCGGCCGGTCGAGGCGCGGCTGAATGTACGCGGTGGTTTCAAAGATGGCGGCAGTCGCAGGGTGGATGTAGCGCACGCTGACGTACTGCGTCCACCGCTGTTCCATCGTACGCTCGCTGCCACCTCCCGGCAGCGCTGCGAGTTCATTCCATTCGAGCATGTATCCACCGCCGGTCCATGCCTGAACACCCTTTTCACGCAACACGTCCACGCGCACACCGGCCCCGACGATGTGTCGCTGTACCAGCCGCCGTGCGTCATCCTGCTGCCATTGTGCGAACGCGTCGATGCCGAAGCGATCCCGAAGCATGCGCGTGTAGCGCGCATGGAAAAACGCAGTGTTGACGATGCGACGGGATTGCACGGTGTTCCTCCGTGCATCCGCCAGCAAGAGAAGGCGATTGTGGAATGGGGCATCACTCGCCGAAGACATGCGGTCGCTGTAACGGAGCTGCATGCCACCTCCAATATCCACAACATCGATGTTTCCTTGCAGCATGGACAGCGAAGCGCGGGCGTCCAGCGTCCATCCACTGTCCCGCGCTGCAGCGGCGAGGGCTTCGGCGTTGACTTGCGCGTGCGTGCGCCCAACCAATGAAGGAAGCAGAAACAGAAGCGCTGCGATGATGTGGCGGAAACGTGCGCTGACAGGAAGTGGGGTCGTGTCCATGCGATGCCTGTACGATGTTTGCCCAAATCTGCGAATATCGTACCTTGCACAGCAACGCAAGAACATTAACGAAATATTGCATCAAATGGAATCCAGAAATTTCCAACTCCTCCTCGCCATCGACGCATTACTTCAGGAAGGCAGTGTCACGCAGGCGGCGATGCGCCTTGGTATCAGCACACCGGCTATGAGTCATACGCTTGCTCGCATACGCGACATGTTGGGCGATCCTTTGCTGGTGCGCGCCGGACGCCGCATGGTACTCACTCCCCGCGCCGAGGAACTGCGACCACGCGTGCGCAGTCTCGTGGAGGAAGCCACTCAGGTACTTCTTGCAACGACACCATTCGAGCCCGCGACCTTGCAGCGCGAGTTTCTTGTGTATGCCACCGATCAATTCGTGTCCGTGCTCGGTGCCCCCATTCAGCGCTCCGTGCATGCGGAAGCTCCCGGTGTGTCACTGCGCTACATCCCGAATACGCTGGATGACGCACAGCCGCTGCGCGATGGGAAGGGCGACCTTTCCGTATGCTTGCTCGGGCATTTTCCGCCGGAGTTCCGCACGCGCAAGTTCTTTTCGGATCGCTTCGTCTGTGCGCTTCGCAAAGATCATCCGGTACTGCGTTCACGTCTGACGCTGGATCGCTGGTTGGGGCTCGACCATATCGTCGTCTCTCCGCTCGGGTTGCCAAGTCTTGTGGATCGCATGCTTGAGGAGCGTGGCCAGCATCGACGCATCTCCGCCGTGGTGCCATACTTCGCCGCAGGTCTACTCTTGGCCGCCGAAACCGATGCCGCGATCACGGTGTCCGTGCGCGCTGCTTTGGCGTGGGCGCGGCATCTTCCTCTTCGACTGGTCGAAGTGCCTCTCCCTCTCCCGACCTACGATCTGTATCTCCTCTGGCATCCGAGGCACGATGCCGATCCCGCCAACACCTGGCTGCGGTCACTGTTCCTCCGCGTGGCCGAGCGGGAGCATTGCCTCGGGGCCGACACGTTGCCACGATTGCCGCGCACGTGAGTCAACAGGCATAGCAATGATAATTGCATTAATTGCAACATAGAGTTGTATGAATTTCGTTGCTACGCAAGGTAAGAATACGCGATGTTTCCTGTGATCATTACACACAACAGGAGACACACTATGAGCGCGAATATCAATCGCAGCAATCCCGGTCGAAACAAACGCGTCCTTCTTGTGCTTGCGAATCCCGCCACATCACCGACTACCGGATGGCCGGTCGGATTCTGGTGGGCCGAACTCACTCACCCGTGGTGGCAATTCACCGAATCGGGGTACGATGTCGAAATCCGCAGTCTTGATGGAGGAGCGGTCTCCGCCGACGGCTTCAGCGATCCGGAAGACGTCAGCGGCTACTCCGCGCATGACCTACTCTCGCTCGGATTCAAAAAATCCGCACAGCACCTGGCCCTGCTGGAAAACACCACGAGTATCGACGGTGTGAATCCAGGTGACTATGATGCTCTGTTCGTCGCTGGCGGTCAATCTCCGATGATCACCTTCCGTGGCAATTCCCGTATGCAGGATTTGGTCGTGGCGTTTCATGAAGCGGGAAAGGTGACGGCGCTGGTGTGTCATGCCACTTGCGTGCTGCTCGAAGCGCGATTGCCAAATGGCTCCTTGCTTGTGGAAGGAAAAACCTGGACCGGTTTCGCCAACAGCGAGGAGAGCTTCGCCGATGCCTTCGTCGGCCAGCGTATCCAGCCCTTCTGGATTGAAGAAGAAGCGCGCAAGCTGCCCAATACCAATTTCGTGGTGGATCAGATGTTTCGTCCCTTCGCGGTTCGTGATGGCCTGCTCGTCACAGGACAGCAACAGTTCTCCGGTGCTGCGGCAGCCGCGCTTGTCATCGACGCGCTCGGACGATGACAAGCGAGGTGCAGGCCAATGACTCGGCGTCTGCAGATTCCACGCTGCCGGTGACAGTGGTGGTGACGCGGAGAGTGCGCCGAGGTATGGAAGAGCATTATGAACGGCGCCTCGCACAGTTGCTGGAGGAAGCCGCTACCCTCGGCGGATATCTCGGTGCAACTGTGCAGCCGCCCCAACCGTCATCACCGCTGAATGAGTACACGAGCGTATTCCGCTTTGCCACCGTAGCCGATTTGCATGAATTCGAGCGCTCGGAACCGCGCGGCCGCTTTCTGCGCGACATCCTGCCCTCAGTTGAAGCGGATGCCACTTGGGACCGCCTGACTGGACTGGAGTTCTGGTTCACACCGCCTCCGGGCACCGTGGTACCGCAGCCGTCACGGTTTCGCATGGCGGTGCTGATGATCGTTGTGGTGTTTGCGTTGGTCACGGGTATTGGCGGCGTGATCGGTGCGCTGCTGTATATGCTGCCCGTCGCCTTGCGCTTGCTCATCACCATCGTGATCGAAGTGTTGCTCATGACTTATGTGCTCATGCCCGTGCTTACCCGTCGTCTCGCATGGTGGATTTATCCCTCGGTGCGCTGACGGAACAACACGAACAATATTCCACAAGAGAATGGAGACCTCATGACCATTGGAATCATCGGCGCGGGAAATGTCGGCGCCACACTGGGACGACGTTTCCAGTCGTCGGGGCGGCAAGTGCTGTATGGCCTGCGCAATCCACAGAACGCTGATCCGGCGTTGACAAGGCAAGGCGAGCAATGTGCCGACATCCACTCCACGGTGCGCCAGAGCGACGTAGTGCTCCTTGCCACGCCATGGAGCGCCGTACCTTCGGTGCTGGAATCCATTCCCGATTTCGGTGGGCGTCCGCTGCTCGACGCCACCAATCCCATCGTTCCGGGTTTGCATCTTGCCTTGGGGCACACGGACTCCGGTGGCGAGCAGGTGCAACGGCTCGCACCTACTGCGCGCGTGGTGAAAGTGTTCAACACCACCGGTGCGGAAAACATGGCCAATCCCGATTACCACGGTCAGGCGCTGTTCATGCCCTATTGCGGCGATGATGAGGACGCGCGCGCTGTTACGGGCGATCTCCTGCGCGCCATCGGTTTTGACGGAGTGGATATGGGCCCGTTGCGCAATGCCCGCTTGCTAGAACCATTCGGTTTGATGTGGATCACCATGGCCATGGTCCGGCAGCAGGGGAGGAATATTGGCTTCGTGCTCGAACGGCGCTGATGCCATTGTTGGGGTGAACGATCAACGAGTCAGGCGCCTCCCTGTTCCTTCTGTCGCGACTCTCGGTCAAACAGTGGATGATCGCTCCTTCGCACGCCGAACTCGACCTGTGTGGTGGTCGACCCTCTCGGTTCGGAGATGTGGATCAATCCCCCGCGCAGGGATCGACATAGCTGCGAATGACGGGAAACACCACGCGCCCGGTACACAGCATGCGTTCGACATACGGCTTGCAGAGACCGCAACGCAGGCCGAAGGGTACAACTCGCTGCAACGCCTCGACGTCCCAAACCCCCGCTTGTTCAGCGGCGGTTTTGAGTTCGGCGAAGGTGCGATCAAAACAAATGCAGCGGTCGACCATGGACGATCCAATTCTTGATACTTCGTGAAATCCTGCGAGGGATGCAGGATCAACACGCGCTCGACGGAAAAAAGTTCTCCCGGGGGAGTGCATCTTTCCGGAAAATGATTTAAGATATAGCACTCACGAATTCCGAAGCAGCGGGCCGCAGTCCGCATCCAGGAGTATCGCTATGCACCGCAAGCACCTCCTCGCCCTTCTCCTCGCAGTATTCCTCCTTCCCGCGGTTGCCCGAGCTCAACGCGACCTGGTCACCGAGCGGTCGACGCTGTTCAGCGGTTCGGGAAATTGCACGCTTTGCCACGGGCCCGGCACAAGCGCCAATGTGCGCGCGACGGGCGAGGATGTGTCGCCACCCAATCTTTGGCGATCCACCATGATGGCGCAGGCCACACGCGATCCTTTCTGGCAGGCCACGGTGCGCAGCGAAGCGCTGGACCATCCCGCGCTGCAAGCAGTGATCGAGGATAAATGCACCAACTGCCACGCGCCCATGGGGCACGAGCAATCCCATCAACAGGGGGCAACGTCCTTCAGTCTCGCCGATGCGCTTGCCGCTCCGCTCGGACAGGACGGTGTGAGCTGCACGCTGTGCCATCAGGTGGAACAGGCGAACTTTGGTACCGCGGCAAGCTTCTCAGGTGGCTACGAAATCGCGGCGACGCGTGTGACGTACGGACCGTACGCGAATCCATTGATACAGCCCATGCGCAACGTCAGCGGTTTCGAGCCAGTGTATTCTCCGCATATCGAGCGCTCCGAGCTCTGCGCCACCTGCCACACGTTATTCACGCCCTATGTGGACGCACAGGGCAACATCGCCGGCGAATTCCCGGAGCAAACACCGTATTTCGAATGGAAGCATAGTCAGTATCCATCGCAGGGGCGCGGTTGCCAGAGTTGTCACATGCCCGCGCTGCAAGAGGCGATACGGATCTCGAGTCTTCCACAGAACGCCCCGGCGCGATCACCGTACTATCAGCACCATTTTGTGGGCGGCAATGTGCAGATGCTTTCCGTCATCAAGGCGCATGCGGACGAGCTGGGCATTACCGCTCTGGACGAGCATATCGACTCCACATCCGCGCGTACGCTCGCTCAGTTGAGGAGCGGCGCTGTGGAGCTTTACACCGAAGCGCTGCAAATTCGCGACACCTTGTCCGTGAGGGTGCATCTGCGCAATCTCACGGGCCACAAATTTCCCACGGGTTTTCCCAGTCGGCGCGCGTGGCTGCATGTGGTCATACGAAACAGGGACGGAGCTCTGGTGTTCGAATCAGGCGCTCCCGATGCGCAAGGCGGTATCGTGGGTGTGGGCGAGCAGCCGGAACCACACTATGACCTCATCACGCGTCAGGATGAAGTACAAGTCTACGAGTCCATCATGGCCGATACCGATGGCAATCCCACAGTACAGTTACTGCGTGCCGCACGCTATCTCAAGGACAATCGGATTCCTCCTGTCGGCTTTCCCGAAACCCTTTTTCTCGACGACACCGTGGGAGTGATTGGAGAGGCTCGAACGGACGGCAGCTTCGGTCGCAATGCCTCGGGAAGCGATGTTGTGGAGTACAGCATCGTGGCCGAGGAATGGAATGGTCCTTATGATGTGGTGGCGACGCTGTACTATCAATCCATCAAACCCGATTTCATACGCAATATCGACCGTCACATCGACCAACGCACTCAGCGCATGCGGGCGTATTGGGATGCTCTGCCACTGAAGCACACAATCATAGCGCAGGCAGACAATCGATCCGTAGTCATCGCTGTTGATCACGATAACGATCCCGTACCGCAACTTGGCGCGCTGTGGCCGCTGCCGGCGTCGGCTGCCACGGGAGTGGTGCGCGTGCCGGTCACGCTCGTGGCGCCGGGTCGTCTCACCGCGCGCATCGTCGATCCCCTGGGCCGGGAGTTGTGGCGTGGCGATTACGGTCGGCAATATCCCGGATCGCGCGAACTCTCCATTCCCATCCGAGGCCTCGCGGCGGGAATGTACCACCTGCACGTTGGTGTTGAAGGGCAGTGGGCCACGCGCGTGCTGCCGGTGTTGCCATAGCGACGGAAAACGGTATTGCCGAAGGCGGAGCAAAGGCCTATCTTCCCATTCTCACGCTGGAGTTGACCGCCATGATTCGGACGAATCTTTTCTGCATCGTCATTCTACTCGCGTTCGCACCTGTCCTGCATGCGCAGGACGGAGAGCGCATCATTTTCAAGGATCCGAAAAACTCGGAGGAACGCATTCTCACCGAGGAGGATCTGCAGCCCCGCACGCACGCTTGGGGCGGCGATCTGATGATCGGTATGGATGGCTTCGGACTGGGTTTTTTCTACAGTCGTGCGTTCTCCGACGAGATCACGGGCTTCGCCAACATCAGCTTTTCCGAAGCCAAGGATGATAGGCAGCGCGATTACTACGACTACTGGTATGGCCAGTATTCGTTGAACAAGACGCACTACGTGTTCCGCATCCCCTTGTTCTTCGGTGTGCAGTATCGCCTGTTCAAGGAAGTGATCGTGGACAATTTCCGGCCTTTCCTTAACGGCGGCGCGGGACCGGTGATGCTCTACGTCACTCCGTCGAAGGGAGATTTTCTCTCTAGTCTCGGGAATGGGCGCACGCGTTACACTTACGGCGGCTTCCTCGGGGCGGGCGCCCAATTCGGCTTTGATCGCAGCAGCGTGCTCGGCGTAAACGTGCGTTACTACGTCATCCCCGTACCCGATGGTGTGAGCAGCGTGCTCAACGGACCTTTGCCCAATGCCAACGGCTTCTTCATCACCATCAATTTCGGGACGGCGTTCTAAGCACGCCTATGCAATCCGCTGCACAGTGTATTCCACCAATTGCATAGCAGGGTGAGCGGATGAGTGCGATTGAATGGTGAATATTTCAACAGTCGTCCCGGGAAGCGCTCCCACGTCGTAGTGATCGCACGGCACCTATGCAACCGATTGAACAGATTGCTTAAAACTTGAAAATTTTTTCGGGATAGGGCGCGACCGTTTAATTGATTGATATATAAAGAGTTACAGGATTCTTCCTGACCCGCGCTCAGCTCCGGCATTGTTTTTTTCTGATGAAGATTGTATGTTCGTTCTATGAAGACGATAATTTCTCCTCTCTCTCAATCTACTCCCACCTGCGTTGACACAGGGGGCTCAGAACCACATCGCAATTCCGCTACGGCGGAAATTCTCCTCGCGATCCCCTTCTATACCGCTCCTTCAGTGGTATAGCTACATCCCTGACATACCTTGTGAGGTTTACGCCTCGAGCCGCCGCAAGCAGACCCCCCTTGCGGCGGTCCACTTTTATGCCCAATCCATTCCCTGTTTGTGCACTGAACCGCGCCGCTTCCATTTTTCTTTGCTCTTCACTTCGGAGTAGATACCTCGCGAAATTTGCTGGTGTGGAGAGTAAAGGGTGAAGAGTAAATAGTAAAGCGGGGACGGAAGTCGTGCGGGTCGTCTGAAAACGTCTTCCGTGATTTCGGACTCTTCACTCTTTACTCTTCACTCTTCACCCGGCGGCAGCAAAATGGCACAGTCCGTTGCGTTCCGCATTATCGTGAAGAGTAAAGAGTAAAGAGTAAAGAGTAAAGCGTAAAGCGGGGGCGGAAGTCGTGCGGGTCGGCTGAAAACGTCTTCCGTGATTTCGGACTCTTCACTCTTCACCCGGCGGCAGCAAAATGGCACAGTCCGTTGCGTTCCGCATTGTCGTGAAGAGTAAAGAGTAAAGAGGAAAGCGGGGACCTCGTTTGAGTGTTTCGAACGGGTTCGGCCACTCCGTGATTCCTTCACTCCTTACTCTTCTCTCTTTACTTCTCCCCACTTACAAAGAGGCGGCCGGGGGTGAGGCCGAATCTTACGCGCTTTCTTCGATGCGGTAGCTGTGCGTCACGTCCATGGCTTTGCGAAACATGGCCGTCACTCCGCAGTACTTCTCCAGCGACAGTTCAATCGCGCGCTCGACATCCTTGGGATCGATGCCCTTGCCGCGGAACACGTATTCGACATGCATGGAGGTAAATACTTTCGGATGCTCTTCCGTCTCTTCCGCCGAAACACGCAACTCGAAATTCTCCAGCGCCACACGTTTCTTGGCGAGAATGGATGCAACGTCGCTGCCGGTGCAACCGGCAAGTGACAGGAGCAGCAGTTCCTTGGGACGCACACCCGCGTCCTGTCCACCGAAGGATTCGGGTCCGTCCATCACGAGCCAATGCTTGCTGTCTGTTTTTCCGGCGAAGGTGATGCCGTTGGGGAGAACTTGTCGGGCGATTGCGTGTTTGGTAGCCATGGCGTTCCTCATGTGAAAGTGTTCATGCTCGTAAGATGCGGTGAAAGGCCTGCGCGTTGCAACGCCGTTTTGAAGCGCCCCGCGAATAGCGTATATTGAAACTACCGCAGCTCCGCGGCAATCCATTCCATACTTAAGGGAAGTATGCGTGAAGTAGAATGCAGAGGGGTGCTGGAAATCGAACCCAAAGGGTACGGCTTCCTGCGCCAGTTCTCTAAGGAATTTTATAGGCATCAATCCGACCCGTACGTCTCGATGGCGATGATTCGCGATCTGGGGCTGCGCGAAGGCTGTCTCGTCACCGGTCTGGCGAAGGAGAAGGGCAATCAGGTCCAGCTCCATGCCGTGCACGACATCAATGGCGTGCCGCCCGCGCAATACAAGCATGTGCTTGAATTGACGCGGCAAACCGCCATTGCGCCCGACAAGCGTATTCGGCTTGAGACGCACGACCCGACAACCAGAGTGATCGATCTGATTGCGCCCATCGGCCGTGGTCAGCGCGCGTTGATCGTTTCGCCCCCGCGCTCGGGCAAAACCGTGATGATGCAGCGCATGGCGGAAGCCATTTCGCGTAACCACCGCGACCTGGAGTTGCTGCTCCTGCTCGTGGACGAACGTCCCGAGGAAGTGACCGAGATGGAGCGCGCCGTGCGAGCGCGGGTGTTCGCGAGCAGCAACGACCGCGATTTCGCGTCGCATGCACGCATCGCCCGCCTGACCCTCGAATATGCCAAGCGCCAGGTGGAAGTCGGTAAGGATGTCGTCATCCTCCTCGACTCCCTTACCCGCCTCGGTCGCGCATTCAACGCCGGCATCAAGGGCAGCGGTCGTATCATGTCCGGTGGTATCGATGCTCGGGCGCTGGAAATTCCCAAGCGTATCTTCGGCGCATCGCGCAATATTGAGCATGGCGGTTCGCTCACCATTCTGGCCACCATTTTGGTGGATACCGGCTCGCAGATGGATGAGCTCATTTTCCAGGAGTTCAAGGGCACGGGTAATTCCGAAATCGTGCTCGATCGCGAATTGGCCGACCTCCGTATTTTTCCGGCAATCAACATTCAGCTCTCCGGCACGCGCAAGGAGGAGTTGCTGCTCGGTCCCGAAACCGAATTGCATTTCAAGCTGCGACGCGCTCTGCTCGAAGGTACCAACCGCGAAGCCATGCAGGGTCTGCTGGATTTCATGCGTCGCTTCCGCAGCAATCGCGAATTGTTGCTGCATATCGAATCCATGCGTCTCGAAAATGTTTTCGGCAGCGCGGGTCCCGGTCGGCGGCCGCGGCGCCGCTGAGCCATACCTCGCACGAAGCCGCGGGGGGCACTCACGCGAATCCGCGAGACCCTCACGCAAAGATGCGAAGCCGCGAAGGTTTTTTGTAAGCGCTTCCCTTAGGGTTCGTGCCTTCGTCGCTCGGTGAGACCGAGTAGTGGAATAATATTCCTTTTCCCCTTTTCTCTCTAGAACGAACGCTTTCGTACGCGATCGGGCCTAACGCGTATGCGCGAGACCAGCGATCCCCTCCGAGCCCTCCGTGTTCGCGAAGCGCTCCGGGCCCTCCGTGTTCGCGAAGCGCTCCGGGCCCTCCGTGTTCGCGAAGCGCTCCGAGCCCTCCGTGTTCGCGAAGCGCTCCGGGCTCTCCGTGTTCGCGAAGCGCTCCGAGCCCTCCGTGTTCGCGAAGCGCTCCGAGCCCTCCGTGTTCGCGAAGCGCTCCGGGCTCTTCGTGTTCGCGAAGCACTCCGGGCTCTCCGTGTTCGCGAAGCGCTCCGAGTTTCCCTTCTTCCCCCAAAAAAAATCCCCCTCCCGTCGCCGGAAGGGGGATGCGCGTTTCGCGCGGGAATCGTGGACTTACATCACCAGGAGCTTTTTGCTGCTGCTGCTGCGTCCATCGCTCAGTGTGTAGAAATACACACCGCTGCGCAGTCCCGAGGCATCCACGGAAAGCACATGCGAACCCTGCGAGCGGCGGCCTTCGGCCAGCGTACGCACGAGGCGCCCCGCGGCGTCGTACAGCTTCACGGTGATTTCCGAGGAGGTCGGCAGGGAGAAGCGAATGATGGCCGACTCGCCCGAACGCAGCGGATTGGGGAAATTCTGCTGCAAGGCGAACACGTCCGGCGCCACATTGCTTGTGGAATTCACAGTGGCCTGTGTGATCCACATGCCACGGCCATGCGTGGCGGCGATGAGGCGATTCTGCTTGTCGATGTCGATATCGTACACCACCACATTCGGCAAACCATCGCCGAAACGCGACCAATTCGTCCCGCCATCGCGCGTGTACCACACGCCGAGATCGGTGGCGACGAACAGCGTGTTGTCGGGGTCGGTGCGGGAAATGGTCATGCTGTTCACGGGCAAATCCGGAAGATTGCCGGAGATGTCCGTCCATGACTCGCCGTAATTCGTGGTCTTCCACACATGGCCCGTGCCGTAACCGGAGTAGGCAACGTAGGCCGTGGCCGCGTTGCGGCGATCCACTCTCACGCGGCTGACCCAACGGTTGGGCAGGCCGTTAGACACATCCACCCACTCCACGTCAAGTGCATTGAGATTCGTGGCCACGCGCACCATGCCGTCGCCGCAACCGATGTACATGGTGTTCGGCGCGCTTTCGCAAATGTCCATCGTGGTTACAATGCTCAATCCGGAATTGCTCTTCGTAACGTCGCCGCTGATCTTGGTCCAACCCGGATTGCCCGAGTCCACGCCCTTCGTGGTGTACACGAATTGCGTGGCCGTGTACATGCGAGTACGGTCCGTGGGCGAGAGCATCATCGGGGGCAGCCAGTTGAAACGGTCGCCCGCGAAGCCATTGTCGAGGCGCGTCCAGCTTTGCCCGCTGTTGTTGCTGCGTGCCGGCACCGACACGTCGCCACCGTCGATTGCGAGGCGGGAGTAGACGATGTTCGGATTCGTGGGATCCACGACGATGTAGCCACCGTCGCCACCGCGGCGGAGACGCCATTCCTTGTTGCCGACGTTGAAGCTCTGGAAAATGCCGTGATCCTGCGCGCCACCGTAGAAACGGTCGGCGTTGTTCGGATCGTAGGCCATGGTGTAGAACTGAATGGTTTCGAGCGAGCGCTCGAGCGTGAACCACGACGACCCCTTGTTCTCGGTGCGATACACACCGCCATCATTGCCGAGATACAGCCAACGGTTGTCGGGCGAATATTTCAACACGTGCTGATCCACATGCACCGGCTCATTGTACCGCGTCACGCGCATCCAGCTCGTGCCGCCGTTGCCGGAACGCCACACTTCATAACCACCGGCGTGAATCGTGTCGGCGTTTGTCGGCGAAATGGCCGCGCAGAGATTGTAGAACCCCTGTCCCGAAGTGAAATCCGTCGGGAGATTCGAAGGCAGCCGCTCCCAGGTGTCGCCGTTGTTCGTGGTGCGCATGACTGCGAGAAAATCGCTCTCGCCCGATTGATATTTGCGCGCACGCATGACGAAGGCGAGAAGGAGATTCGGATTGGCCGGTGTGACAGCGAGCTTGATGCGGCCCACGGAATCCGAGGCGGGGAAATTCGTGGCAACCTTGGCCCACTTGTACTGCTTGCCGTTTTCCAGCGAACGGTACACACCGTTGGCCACAGCACCGTTGTCGTTGCCAATGCCGACAAACACCACATCGGGATTGTCCGGACGGAACACCACATCCGTGGCAACGCCGGTTTGCACGCGTGTCCACACCTGTCCGCCGTCTTCGGTGCGCCAGAGATGCGAACGCGATGCGGCGAAGATGATTTGCGTGTTGCGTGGATCAATGATGATCTCGTGAATGGCGCTGCTGCTCTGCGGCCAGGGAAGCCGCGTCCAGCTTTCGCCAGCATCGGTGGATTTCATCACACCGACACCACTGTACGAAGGGGCGCCATAGGATTTCGTCAATTCCATCGTGGGCTCACCCGTGCCCGCGTACATCACGTCGGGGTTGGTGGGATCAATAGCGATGGCTCCAACGGGAATCGCATCCGCGAAATCCATCACCGGACGCCAGTCGCCCTGTCCACCGTTGGTCGATTTGAATACGCCGCCGCTCGCGCCGCCGGCGAATACCACATTGGGATTATCCGGACGTATGGCGAGAGCGCGCACACGACCCGCGATATTGCCCGGACCGAGTACCTGCCAGGTATTCCCTTCCGACGCCTTGTCGAAGCCCTTGTTCAGCCGCGATGCCACTTCCATCTGCGCCTCGAGGAGCTTCATTTCGACGTTGATTCCGGGATTGCCATACCGACGGCTGTTGTAGTAGTACTCGATGCCGGGGATGTGCTTCTTGGCCCCGCGCGCGGCCTGCAGCGTACTCGCCGTACGAGCACCCAGCTCTGCAAACACGCCATCCCAACGCAGGGGACGGTCGGGAAGCAGCAGCAGTGTGCCAAGCGCGACAACACCGATCACCGTCATTCCACGGAACCACTTCGTAACGAAAACATGCATGAGAAAACCTCGAGCTACGATTGAAACATGGCCATTCGTCAAGCGGAAAAATGGCTGTCTTCAAATGTATCACAAATCCCTAACGATTCCATGCAAAACGCTTTCCCCATCCCGCGCTGTTGGTCGTTCCTCCCGTCAGATTCCCTCGGCAGGGATGCTCCGCACGGTCAGCTCCCGCACCAGCCAGCCCCTCGCGGTGGGCGTCAGGGCAGCGACGACACGCAGAGGCGGCCGCGTGCGGCCGCTGCGCACATCCAGGGAGAGGGTGAGCATGTTCGCCTCACGCGTGCTGCCGCGGATCTGCGCGGTGGACCATTCCGGCCGAGTGTCCTCAATGAGCGGGAGCAACGTCAGACCGTCGCGCTCCGGTACCGGTTGCATCAGTGCGAGCAGGTGATCCACTCCCGCATCGCTGAAACAGCGCTGGAGATTCGTGCGCAAGGCAAGGGAGTCGGGGAAACGCCGCGCATCGAGCGCGAGGCGGTCGCCCTGCAATGTGCGCGCACCCTCGCGCAGCGCGGCAAGACAGTTCCAGGCCTCGGTGGCGAGGACGATGCAATCGGCGCTCTCGGGTTCGGTGAGAATGTTCACGAACATCATGCGCGTGCCCACCACCGCCAGCTGTAGCCAGAAACGGTCGCCCGGCAATTCGCCACGACGGGCAATGCCGAAGCCGAGAAGAATGTGCCGTCCATCCCCCTGCGCGGAGAGCAGGCGAAGCGGAAAATGCGATGCGTTCAGGAAGCCCCGCAGTTGTCCGGCAATGTCGCCCCAACCGCTGGCGGCATCGCCGGTGCTGTCATTGGCGCGCATGCCCTCGATATGCTGGACGAGCGAGGCAAGGGAGCCGCGCAGCTCCTCCGCCCCGATCGGCGCGGCGCGCAGTATGCGCTGCGTGGAACTGTCCGCGCGAGTACTCTCCTGCGTATTGGTCGCGCGCTTCCCGCTTTCGCCACAGCCGGCGATGAACAAGGCGAGGCAGAGTACGGCAAGCGACAGGGATGCGGCATTCATGGAAATGTCCTTCCAGCAATGGGTGCGTCAACGCAGCAGCAGGACCGCGCGCTGTGCCACGCCTGCGGCACTTTCCGCCCGGCAGAGATACACGCCTGCTGGCAGGGCCGCCGCATCGAAGACGAAAGAATGTCGTCCGGCGCCGACCGTCCCGTCGTGCAGTGTGGCTACGAGCTTGCCCGCGCTGTTGTACACGCGCACACGCAGCGTTGTGGCGGCGGCCACCTCCACAGGCACATGCGTGAATGAACTGAAGGGATTCGGATAATTCGTTCCGATCGCCAATGCTGTCGGGGCGGGAGCAGCATCCAGCGCATTCACATTCTCGTCGAACACCCACAAACGCAGCAGCGACGGCGTGGGGCCACCCCAGGACAGCACGTTCACGGAGGCGTCGACGGGGCCGTTCACGATATTGCCAAAGTGGATGTTCAAATCCGGAATCAAGGCCAGGCCGGGATGCACCTGTGCTTCGAGCACATGCCCCGCCTTGATGGTATGCAGTATGCGCGTGAGTTCGAATTGCATCAAGCGCGTGTCGCCGCCCACGCCTTTGACCTGCATGTGCCCGCGGGCGATGGGCGTGCGGCGCCCCGCCACCGGGTCGAAATCATAGAGCGAAACGTTCATCTGATAGCTGTGCCCGGTGCCTGAGCAGTACATGGTCGCCGTTCCGCTGAGCGGCGCCAGCGTGAGATCGCGCGCGAAGGGCTCGCTCTGAAAGGCGATGGGCTGCGAGCCGAGCAGGGGAACGTAGGTGAACGATGTCTGTCCGGCTTGCTGCGGCGCGTCGGGTGTCAGGCCGAAGCCGGAGAAATGCAGGATCTCCTCGCGTACACGCTTCTCGTTCGGGGTGGGTGCGAGCCACACGCCCTCTTCGCTGCGGGAGAATATCCGCAGGGCTCCCGTCCCGCCATCGTACAGTGCCACCGCGCTGTCGGGCGAAGCCACACTGGCGTCCGCGGTCACATCTCTCAACCAATAGTCCAGCCAGCGGTACACCACGTCCAGCACATAACCTTCCTGCTCCTGCACGGGTGGCAGGTCATGGCCGCCCGGGTACAGAATGATGCGCGAGTCGGTGGGCACATTGGCGAATTGGCGCATGGCGGCATTTTGATTGAAGAAAATGTCATGCGCACTCACCGCGATGAGCACAGGCACGCGAACATCGCTTTCGAGCGAGGTGGTGGAATACTGTTCAAAAAAACTGCGGACGTAGGTGAAATCCCCCTTCTGCCGCGCCTGCGCCAGCGAATCGCGCACGGCGGGATCGAAGCGCACGTTCGGCGTGAGCCCCGCATTGGAAAAAATCCAACTCAACGCACCGTTCTCCAACCAGTTGTCCGCTGCGCGACCATTGGCGATGATGGAAACAGCAGTGCGCACCGGCATTTTATAGGCAGCGGCGTTCCAGGCGTGCAATCCGCCCTGCGAGGCACCGAGTACGCCGAGGCGGTCGGCATTCACTTCGGGATTACCGCCGAGATACGCGATCATCTCCCGCAAATCGTCGAGAATGCGCTGCGAGGTGAAAAAGTCGAAGACGCCGCCGGAAGCCCCTTGTCCGCGAACGCTGTAGCCCACACTGTAGTAACCCTGCATCGCGAAGGCCATCGCCAGATTCGCAACCTCGTTTTTTGAACCGGCGAAGCCATGCACCAGCAGCATGCCCGGCCAACCTCCGGTGGGAGCCGTGCCGAGGGGACGCACGTAGAGGATGTCGAGCTGTACGCCGTCCGACATGGCGACGGTGGCATTGGTGATATTCTGTGCCTGAACGGGGAGCCCGGGAAGGAGGGCCATGCCAAGGAGGCATAACGCGATGCGGAGGAAGTGCTTCATGGTGCAAAGGTGCGTTGTGATGGGAATGTGCTGCGATGCGCATAAATTATGCCGAAAAACGTGAATTGCCAAGTGCAAACACGCTGCGGTGTGCACGCGCCGCCGCGGTGAGTCGCGGGAGCAGCGGCAAATTTCGTATCTTGACAAAATGCCGTGTTCGCAGCGGTGTTGTATTGCTCATAGCGCAGGAATGGATACCATGATACGACGTTTCTCCCTCGTCCTCCTCTTCGCCCTCTCCGCCGTGTTCGGCATCACTCTCACCGCTGATGAAGGGATGTTTCCCCTCAGCGAAATTTCCCGCCTGGACCTCAAGTCCAAGGGGCTGGAAATCGATGTGAAGGACATTTACAATCCCGACGGCGTGAGTCTGGTGGATGCGATCTGCCAGGTGGGAGGTGGCACGGGTGAGTTCGTTTCTCCCGATGGATTGATTCTCACCAATCACCACATCGCCTTTTCCGGTGTGGCGGATGCCAGCACACCCGAGAACGACTATCTGCAGAACGGCTTCACCGCCCGCACACGCGGCGAGGAAATTCCCGCGCGCGGCTACATTTGCCGCATCACCGAGTCGTACCGCGACGTGTCGGGCGAGGTGCTCGGCATCGTTACGCCGTCCATGACTCCCGAGCAGCGCAGCGATGCCATTATTGCGCAGATGCGCACGCTGGCGAAAAAGGAGGAAAACGGCCGCGAGAATATTTCCTGCGAAGTGTCGGAAATGTTTCCCGGAAAGAGCTACGTGCTGTTCACCTATCGCATCATCAAGGACGTGCGCCTGGTGTACGTGCCACCCATTGGCATTGGTAACTACGGCGGGGAAACCGACAACTGGGTGTGGCCGCGGCACACGGGCGATTTCTCCTTTCTCCGCGCCTATGTCGCTCCCGATGGCTCCACCGCGAATTACTCTCCCGACAATGTGCCGTTCAAACCGAAGCGCTTTATCAAAGTTGCACCCAAGGGCGTGAGCGAAGGCGATTTCGTGTTTGTTCTCGGCTATCCCGGTCGTACCTATCGCCACAAGACCAGCGACTATATCGCTCTGTACGAACGCACCATTTTGCCGCATCTTTCCAGGCACTACGATTACATGATCGAGACGATGGAAAACGCCTCGCGGCACGACCGCGCCCTGCAGCTGCGTTTCGCCGACGAGATCAAAGGTCTGGCCAACGCCACAAAAAACTATAAGGGCAAGATTCAGGGCCTGCGCCGCCTCAAGCTGGTGGACAAGCGCAAGGCCGAGGAAGCAGAGTTGCAGCGCTTCATCGCGGGCAATGCCGAGCTGAAGGCGAAATTCGGCAATACGCTCGAGCAACTGCACGGCGTGTATGACGAGTATGCGCGCTTCGCCATTCAGGAAATCGTCGTCACCATGATCGGCCGCAATCAGTATCTCGGCACACTTGCTTCGGTGATGAAGGCGGTGGACGGCGGTACGCTGGACGCGGAGAAAAAGGAAAAACTGCGCGGCGCGATTCGCAACATGTGGAAGGAAATCCACCGTCCCACTGAAACCCACTTCCTCGCCACCCTGCTGATGCAGCTCGCCGCGCTGCCGGCGGAACAACAGCCGCGCGGTGTGACCGCCTTTGTCGGCACCGTGGGCGCGGACAGGGAAGCGGTGGTGGAGCGCATACGCAAAGCCTTCGACGAGAGCGTGCTCGGCAAAGAGGAAAACATGCTCGCCATGATCGAGTGGGACAAAGCCCGCCTCGCGTCGTCCAACGATCCCTTCATCGGCATCATGCGCGACATCGCGCGTCTCAACGAGGACGTGATCAAGCGCCGCCGCAATCGCGATGGAGAACTCAAGCGTCTGGAAGCGGAATTCATCGATGCGAAAATGGCCTGGCAGCAGAAGCAGTTCATCCCCGATGCCAACAGCACGCTGCGCCTCACCTACGGCTATATCAAGGGCTACGCGCCGGCCGATGCCACCTACTACAGTCCGCAAACGACGTTGCGTGGGCTTATCGAAAAACACACGGGCGAGGATCCGTTTATAGCACCGCAGGCGCTGATCGATCTCTACAACACCAAAAACTACGACCGCACACTCGAAGACGCCCTGCTCAAGGATGTGCCCGTGGCAATGCTGTACAATATGGACACCACGGGTGGCAATTCGGGTAGCCCGGTACTCAATGCGCGTGGCGAGCTGGTGGGCGTGAATTTTGACCGCGCCTTCGAGGCCACGGTGAACGATTACCAGTGGAGCGAGGATTACAGCCGCTCGATCGGTGCGGATATCCGCTATGTGCTCTTCGTGGCCAAACATATCGGCAAGGCCGACTTCCTGCTCAACGAACTCGGGGTACACTGATCGCGTGAGCCTCGACATGCAGTCCGGACACGACGCGGCCTTGCGCGTCATCGTGCTGAATTCCGGCAGCAACGGCAATGCCGTGTATGTGGAATCGGTGGCCTCGGGCACGGCCATTCTGCTCGACTGCGGCATTTCCCGCCGTAAAATCGACATGCGCCTGAAAATTCACGGTCGAGGCGTACAGCAGGTGTCCGCCGTGTTCATCACGCACGAGCATGCGGATCATGTGCGCGGTCTGCCCATTCTCAGCAAACTGTACGATGTGCCGGTGTATCTCACCGAGCAAACCTACCGGCATCTGTGGAAGCATCGGCCGCATCGTGGAAGCAAATGGATCGGCAATGACGAGACGGTGGTGGTGGGCGACCTCAGGGTACGGGCGTTTCCCAAGTCGCATGATGCGTGCGATCCCGTGTGTTTCGAAGTGGAAGCTGCGGGGCGGCGCTTTCTGTACGTGACGGATCTGGGCGTGCCGAGTCCGGAGTTGATCGCCGCGTTACCCGAGGCGCATGGCGTGATGCTCGAGAGCAATTACGACGAGGACATGCTACGCAACGGCGGCTATCCCGAGCATTTACAGGCGCGCATACGCAGCAATTACGGGCACCTTTCCAATGCGCAGGCCATGGCGCTGTTGCGCGAACACACGAATGGCGCACTGCGCACGTTGGTGCTCGGACATTTGAGCGAAAACAACAACACGCCGGACATTGTCCGGCGTGAAGTGGATGCGCTGTTGCGCGAGAGATCGACGTTTCGTCCTCTGGTGCATATCGCCTCGCGCCATGATGTCAGCGAGGTGCTGCACGTGTGAGGCGACGCGGGAGCCGCGTTACATGTAGGTTTTCTTCAACTCCAATTCCTGAGCGAGGCGGTCTGCTTCGTCGCCGTTGAGCGGACGCAGTTTGATCACCCCTGCGGGGCTGTGACCAGCCTGCACGGTGGCTGCTTCGCTTCCATGGACCTGCGTGCGCCAGGAGGCGTCGCTATCGTCGGCGAGGGGAGCGCTGTTGCCGCGGCTGGCATCGAGAAGCTGGCGCAGGCGCAGGATGGCGCGCTCTTTCTTCTCGGCGAGCAGGCGATGCACGCCTTTGGCGGCGACCACGGTTTCCTCGAGCTGGCGCTGAATCTCGCGCACCTTGCTGCTGGAGGCCGTGGTGCGGGCCGACACGTAGTCCTCGAATTTCTTCATCACGGTTTCATATTCGCTCTGGATACGGGCCAATTCCAGGCGCGAATGCCAGTACTGCTCCGGATCGGCTGCGAGCAGGAAGTAGAACGGCACGGAAAGACGGAAATCATGCGGCATGCCTTTGAGCGTGGCATACCCCTGGGGGAAGCGCGAGCGCAGCGCACTTTCGAGCGCCGCGTGGTCGAAGGCCTGTACGCCCGAACTCACAGAGATTTCCGCGTACACCACCTTGCCTTCCGCCGTCACATACATGGTCACTTCCGCCACACCCTCCAAACCAGCGGCGAATTGCCCCTGCGGATACTCCGGCGTCGCGAATTCCGGTTGCGCGGCGGAGGTGAAACGCAGATCTTCGTGGGATTCGGGGAGGGTGAAGAGGGGCGGGATGAATCCGCGCGAGGCGACAGGCTGCGCCTGCGCGGCAGCGCCAAACAAGAGGAGGACCAGGACGGGGAAGACGGTTCGCTTCATTCAACCTCTCCACAAAATGCCGGTGTATGTCAATGCAGAATGGGCTTCTGCCGGAACAGTTCGGTAACATTACGGCGAATCAAGAAAAAAAGCAATAAATTTCGAGGAAAAATCTCACGCGAGCGTAACATTTCGCCAAAGCCTGTTGTCACAAGGAATTCCCGCATCGTGTCCACCATCGCTTCCACCGCGTTTCTCTCTACCTCCAAGCGTCATTCTGGTGGTGTAAAGCGATTCGTGCCCGTGTTGCCAGCGATTATCACCGCGCTGCTGCTGTGCATGCCCGCAAACGCCCTTGCGCAGATGGATTCCATGGATGCGCCCGTACCTTTGCCCGCCTGGTACAATCCGGTGACCGTGCTGGTGAATATGGGCTTCGACATCACGCAGCTCGACCGCTACCGCAGGGATGTGTTGCGCTATCCTTATGCGCGCGCGGCCGGGACGGTGTTTTCCAATCTCGGCAAGCCCGCGCCGCTCATCAAGCGCTACGGGTGGGAGCGATTCCTGCGGCACGAAATCCTTCCGCTGGAGTTCAGTGATGGCGCGAGTTGGTGGCCCAACTATCAGCTTCACCTGGTCGGTGGAGGGTACACCTGGGCGCGACTCGCCACATGGTACGAGCGGCACGGTGCGCCGGCGCCGGGCTGGCTGGCGGCGGGCACGGTGATGCTGGGGCACGTGCTCAATGAGGTGATGGAAAACAACGGTGTCGAAGGCGAACTCATCGATCCCATCGCCGATCTCTATGTTTTCGATGTGGCGGGCATACTGCTGTTCACTTCCGGCGATGTACGGCGCTTTTTCAGTGAAACCGTGCGGCTGCACGACTGGTCGCTGCAGCCCTCGATGGGTGTGAGCGACGGCGTACTGCACAACGCGGGGCAGTATTTCGCCGCACGCTATCATATTCCCGGCGCGGAGCATTGGGCCGTGCTGTACGTGTTCGGTCTCAACGGACTGCTGGGTGTGTCACATACGCTGAACGATGGCAGCACGATCTCGCTGGCCGGAGGTTTGCGCAGTCAGGCCGTGCGGCGCGACGAGGAGCATCCGCTGCGGCTCACCGCCGATCTCACTTGGAGCGCCGGCGCCTTCCTGGATCGCGATGGCGTGCCGATGGCGTCGCTGCTGCTCAGTGGCATTTCCTCGAATGTCGCCACACTGAACCTGTACCCCGGCATGCTGCGCATCGGCGGCTGTTCGCCCGGATTGTGGTGTTCGTTGTCCACCCGGGGACGCGTGCGTCTGGGGCTCGTCACGCAATGGGGCCTGGGTCTGGCGAATTGAGACCCCGCACAGCCGGGATAGCGGAGAATATTGTCAGAATCGAGTCTGTTGATTTGGGAAAAAGAGCTATATTCCCTGTGGAGAAGAGGACCAACCGGCACAACAACACGCGCATTTTAGGAGTAGGTATGGACAATCTCACGATTCGCAAGGCCGAGGGGAGCAGGATCCACGGAGTGGACTACGGCAACCTGTCCTTCGGGAAGTATTTCGCCGATCACATGTTCATTGTCGACCATGAGAACGGCGCCTGGGGCGCACCGCGCATCGAGCCCTACGGTGCCATGGCCATCGAGCCCGCCAACTGCACGCTGCACTATGCGCAGACGATTTTCGAGGGCATGAAGGCCTATCGTTCAGCGAAGGGTGGAGTCAATCTCTTTCGTCCGTACATGAATGCGCAGCGCTTCAACAACAGCGCCGTCCGCATTTGCATCCCGACCATCGACGAGGAACTGTTCGTCGAAGGTATTCGCCAACTGGTGAAGTTGGACGAGCAGTGGATTCCCACCGAGCGTGGACACTCGCTGTACATTCGTCCGTTCTGCTTCGGTTCCGGCAATTTCCTCGGTGTGCATGCGTCGAGCACCTATCGCTTCATGGTCATCACCTCGCCCGTGGCGTCGTACTATGCCGAGGGCTTGAATCCCGTTCGCATCAAGGTGGACGAGGAGCATGTGCGCGCGGTGCGTGGCGGCCTGGGGCAATCCAAGGCGGGCGCCAATTACGCGGCAAGTTTGTATGCCGGCATGCAGGCCAAGAAAGAGGGCTTCGCGCAGGTGCTGTTCCTCGACGGTGTGACGCGAAACTTTGTCGACGAGATCGGCGCCATGAACATCATGTTCGTGATCAACGATGAATTGCTCACGCCTCCGCTGAGTCAGGGCTCGATTCTGCCCGGCATCACGCGCGACTCGGTGCTGTACCTCGCGCGCGAGTGGGGCATGAAGGTGGCGGAGCGGCAGATTTCCATCGACGAAATTGCGCAGGCCTATCGCGACGGTACCTTGCAGGAGGCATTCGGCACCGGTACGGCCGCGGTGATTTCGCCCGTGGGCGAGTTTGTGTACAAAGGCGAGGCCATGAAAATCAACGGCGGCACCATTGGTCCCATCGCACAAAAATTCTACGACACGATCACGGCCATACAGTACGGCGAAGCGGAAGACACGCACGGCTGGATCGACCATCTCGATATCTGATCGCATTCCCATCGTATGTAACCTCCTCCCGCAGCCGGGGGGAGGTTTTTTATTCCCGGGCAGCACAGAGATCACAGAGTTCGCAGAGGGCACGGATGAGGGATTCGGGGTGCCTTGGGCATGATTCGTGCGCGGCGGTGGTGTTCGCGCCAGGGTGAAAGTGAAGCAAGGAAAATCGAAAAAGGAGAAAGAAACTCGCTGCCACCGCATCGGCAACGGTACGAACCCCGTGGAATGTGCTTTAAAAATCCTTCGCGCCTTCGCGCCTTCGCGTGAGGAATTCCCTTCGCGTCTTCGCGCCTTCGCGTGAGGAATTCTCTTCCCGGCCGAATTGCACGAACTGGAATTCCGGAAAACTTCCGCTATATTACATGCTGTCAAATCCAATCCGTTTCACATGGGCATCGAACCGCCACGATGACGAAGAAAAGCTATACGAAATCCGGCCGCAGTTGCAAGGTCACGTTTTATTTGCCGGCCGAAACGGGCGCCGAAAGCGCCTCGCTGTGTGGAGAGTTCAATGACTGGAATCCGGAAGCCGCGCCAATGAAGCGGAAGAAGGACGGCATGTTTTACGCGTCGGTGAATCTCGACGCGGGCCGCTCCTACCGCTACCGCTTCCTGCTCGACAATTCGCGCTGGGAAAACGACTGGGAGGCCGAGAGCTATCTCCCGAACGATCACGGCAGCGACGATTCCATCGTAACAGTATGAAAAAAGGCGGTCACCTCGACCGCCTTTTCTCGTTTCCACGTCATGGGAAAAGCTACACCTTCAGGGTTTCCTGACCGGCTTCCCAGTTGCAGGGCGTGAGTTCGCCCGTCTGCAGCGCGTCGAGCACGCGCAGCGTCTCGGGGATGTTGCGTCCCACACTGAGGTCGTTCACCGTCACCCAGCGGATCATGCCCTCGGGATCCACGATGAAGGTGGCACGGAGATCCACGCCTTCGTTCTTCGCGAGAATGCCGAGACTCGAGCTGAGTTCGCGCTTGATGTCGGCCAGCATGGGGAAGGGGAGATCCTTCAGCTCGGGATGATCGTTGCGCCAGGCCAGATGCACGAAATGGCTGTCGACACTGGCGCCGAGCACCACCGCGCCCTTCGCCTCGAAGTCGGCGTTACGACGACCGAACTCGGCGATTTCCGTCGGGCACACAAAGGTGAAATCCATCGGCCAGAAGAAATAGACTTGCCATTTCCCGGCATAGGTGCTGTTGCTGATTTCCATGAACTCTTTTCCGTGTTCACGGCTGACACAGGACTGCAATTGAAATTCGGGGAACTTGTCTCCGACAGTAAGCATGCTGCTTATCCTCCTTTGAAAAAATGTGGTGATGATGGATGCAATCGCTTGTAATATGGGACACGCAAGGTCCTAATACAAGATAACGCGGAAGGCGCGTGGAAAATTCCTCGCGCAGACGGGTGTTGCCGAAAAGGCGGGCGATGCCGTACATTTCGAATTGAACATTTTTGCACTACAATCAAGGTTTGACCATGTCGGAAACACAACGCCCCACGGTGCAGGAATTCGAGTACAAGGCGGAGATGAAGCAACTCCTGCATCTGATCATCCATTCGCTGTACACGCATCCCGAGGTGTTTCTGCGCGAGTTGATCTCCAACGCCTCGGATGCCTTGCACAAGGTGCGCTTCATGCAGGTGACCGGCGCCGAGGTCGTGCAGCCGGAAGCGGAACTGCGTATTTCCATCGACATCGATGCTGACAAGCATGCGCTCGTGATCGAGGATACGGGTATCGGCATGACGCGCGAGGATTTGATCGAGCGCATCGGAACGGTGGCCAGCTCGGGCACGCTGGAATATCTGCGGGCCATGGGCGAGGAGAAGCAGAAAGCCGACGGCGGCGATCTGATCGGACAGTTTGGCGTGGGCTTTTACTCGGTGTTCATGGTCACCGACGAGGTGACGATAGAGACGCGGCACGCCTCCCCCGATTCCGCGGGCTTGCGCTGGCGCTCGCGCGGCGAAGGCACATACACGATCGAGGAAATCGAGAAAGTGGATCGCGGTACGCGCATTTCCTTCGCATTGAAAGAGGAAGTGAAGGATCTCGCCGAGGAGTACCGCGTGCGCTCGGTGATCAAGAAGTACAGCAATTTCGTGGATTTCCCCATTTACCTGGGCAAGGACCGCGTCAACTCTGTCGCCGCGCTGTGGCAAAAGAAGAAAGACGATCTCGGCAAGGAGGAAGTGCACGAATTCTACAAATTCATCGCCAACGATTATCGCGAGCCCCTGGATTACCTGCATCTGAACATCGAGGGACGCGTCAATTTCAAGGCGCTGGTGTTCGTGCCGTCGGCCCCGCCTTTCGGCTACTTCGATCCGCGCGAGGAAAAATCCCTGCACCTCTACGTGCATCGCGTGTTTGTGCAGGACGATTGCAAGGATCTCGTGCCCGAATATCTGCGCTTCGTCAAAGGCGTGGTCGACACCGAGGATTTGCCGCTGAATGTGTCCCGCGAGGTCACGCAATCCAGTCCCGTCACCACCAAGATGCGCGAGGTGCTCACCAATCGCATCCTCGGCATGTTGGAGGATTGGGCCAACACCGATCCGAAAAAATACAGCGACTTTTTCCGCTCCTTCGGTAACTATCTGAAGTTGGGTCTCAACGAGGATTTCACCAACAAGGATCGCATCGTGGAATTGCTGCGCTTCGAGACCAGCAAAACCGAGGCGGGCGCCGTTACCTCGCTCAAGGACTACGTGGCCGCCATGCCCGAGGAGCAGAAGGAGATTTACTACATCACGGGTGAATCACGCGACACGGTGCAGCGACATCCGAATCTCGAATACTTCCGCAAGCATTTTCTCGAAGTGCTGTATCTGACCGATCCGGTGGATCTGTTCAGCGTGACCTCGCTGGACGAATACGCGGGGAAGAAAATGATCTCCATCGAAAAAGCCGATATCAAACTCGACGGTGGCGACACAAAGGATGAGCAAGCAGTGAAGGGCAAGGCCGCCAAGGAATTGCTGCTGCGCTTCAAGGACATTCTCGGAGCACGCGTGGAGGATGTGGTGGAGTCGCATCGCCTGGTGGACAGCGTGGCCACGCTCACCAGCGGCAAGCAGGGCATGGATGCGCATATGGAGCGCGTGATGCGCATGATGGACAAGAACTTCTCGGGCGGGAAGAAAATGCTCGAAGTGAATCTCTCCCATCCTCTCGTGCGCAATCTCGCCACGCTGCACGCGGCCGATGCCGAGGATCCCATTCTCGTCGACGCGGTGGAGCAGATTTACGCCGGAGCGTTGCTCATCGAGAAAAGTCTGGAGAATCCCATCGATTTCGTGCGCCGCAGCATGGAATTCATGGAAAAAGCCACGCGCGGCGAGTAGCACGCAACCTCCGCATTTCCCCGAAAACGATGAACCCCGCAAACTGCGGGGTTCGTCGTCCTCTTCCGATTCACACACGACATACTGCGCATGTGCCTTACCACGGAAGGGCCAGTCTCACTTGCTGATGTACAGCATGCGCGAGGTTTGAAGCTCGGCACTGCTGAGTCGAACGACGTACATGCCGCGTGGCAGGGCCTGCGCGGAGAGTTCGGCCGTGTAATTGCCTGCCGCGAGTGTGCTGTTGACCAGCGTCGCGACCCTGCGGCCGAGTACATCGAAGACGTCCATCGTCACGGAGCGGGGGGAGGCGTTGCCCTCGATGCCGTAGGGGATGATGGCGCGCGTGGAGACGGGGTTGGGAATGCTGTTGTCGAGACGCAGCGCAAAGCCCTGTGCCAGCGGCGTGCGTCCCGCGCTGTTGGGTCGGACGGCCAGGGCCGTGCGCGTTCCACTCACCGTGGTGTTGCAGCTTATGGCCTGCACGGTGAGTTCATGCCGCTCCACATCGGGGTGGGGTGACGTGTAGCTGATGCGAAATTCGTCGTAATCCCTGCCGATGATGGAGGCGATGTCCACGAACAATTGCTGGAGTTGCGAAGCGGTGGCGGAGTGGAAGTAGCGTCCGCCGGTGAGCGTGGATAAGAGTTCCAGTTCGGTGCGGTTCACGCTGCCGCCGAGTCCGATTGTGAAAATACGGATGCCGTTTCGGTTTGCCTGCGCAATGACTTCCGCCGGGGTTCGGATACTGCTGTTGTCAGCGCCGTCGCTGAGCAAGAGCATCGAACGGCGCTGCAGCGTGCCATTGACGATCAACTCGGCCAGACCCGCGTAGCACGCATCCCACATAGCCGTCGCGCCGGTCGCGTTGATATACGGTACCTGTGCCAGCAGTGCGGAAGGTGAAGCGGTTATGCCTTGCAGGAGCTGCGGAGTTGTACTGAACGCCAGAAGCCCGACTTCGTCCTGCGTGCTATCCATGTAATGAATCAAATCCGCCGCCGCGAGCTTGGCGGTGTCGATGGGGCCGCCAGCCATGCTGCCGCTGCGATCCAGCACCATCATCACACTGAAAGGGTAGCGCACCATCGCCGAGGGGGTGGCATCGATGGAAAAATCCTGCACCGGGGTGCCGTTGTCGAAAAGCGACCATTGCTGCCGCGAGATGTCGTATTGCGGCTGTCCTTCGCAGAGCACGTTGACGGTGATGCTGGAAGGCGCGGACCCCTCGCCCAGGCGCACGGTGGTGATGCGCGCCTCGGTTTGCGCCAATGTCGTAGCGGTGAATACCGCGATCAGCAGCGGAAGGGAAATGAGCAAACGGTACATGGCTTCCTCCTCCATTCACCCGCCACGCAGACCGCTGGCGGGCCGATGTACTACAGATTTTTCAACGTATGTGCGATGTCGCGATAAATATCCTCGAGGTCGCCCAGCGCCGGCAGGCGGTGATGCGAGCCACCGGTTTGCGCGGCCAATTCCGCCAGGGCGCTTTCGTCCTTGCTCACGCGCAGCGAAATGGTGTACAGTGCGATGTTGGCCGAACGGGCCAGCGCGATAATGCGCTGCGGCGTGCCGGTGCCGCTGGAGTTGTCGCCCGTCTCGGTCACCACCACCACGGCCCGGCGCGTATTGCGCGCTTGCGATTGCACTGCGAGCACCGCGGTGTAAATGCCGTCCCACATGGCGGTCGCGCCCACGATGGGCAGGGCGTTGACGGCATTTCTCAACGCGAGCGGATCGGGAGTCATGCGCTGAAACACCGTCACGGTGCTGTTGAAGCAGATCACCGCGGCCTCGTCGTTCTCGCCGTCCAGCGAGTCGATGAAGGCGTCACCAGCCCGTTTCATAGCTTCGGAATTGGGCGGCAGCACGCCGCCGCTGCCGTCGAAGACCAGCGCCGCGGAAAAGGCCGAGGTCCCGCTGGACGTATCGATGACAATGCTGACCGGCTCGCCGATTTCCGCTGCGACGGGATCGCCGATGCCTTCGAGGTATTGCTGTCGGGGAGTGTCGATTCCGAGTGGCGACTCACAGGCCCACGCGCCCGCCGCGAGGCAGAGGAACGCGAGAAGCAGCCCTGCACGCTGTCGCCTAGAATGCATACTCCAGTCCGTAGGTTGCGCCCAGTTTTTTTGTATCGAACCAATTGCCCTGGAAGCGATAGGCCAGCATGCTGCCTTCCAGACCCACCACAAGCGACACGCGCTCAAAGGGCTTGAGGGCCACGCCTACAGTTCCACGCGCCAGCGGACCCAGTTGCAGGGCCGCACCCGCCTGCACGCGCACGAAGGGATAGGTGTACGGCAAGGTTTCGGGGCCGGTGAGTTGGTACATGGCCATCAGGCAGTAGGCCGAGGGCTGTTGCTCATAGCGCACGATTGTGCGTCCCAACGTACCGTTGAAGGACTGCGCGAAGGATTCGTAGCCGAATTCGATGCCCACGGCGTGATGCTTGCCGATTTCGTACAGCGCTCCGAGGTTCATGTCCAGTGAGGCGTTTTTGCGCGACGGAATGGACACCGAGGGATCGGCGCTCAGTGTGCTGCGGCGCACATACAGCGTGAACGGCAGATTTTCCACCGTCAGGAAACGATTGTAGGGAATGAACGGTGCGCGAATGCCACGCAGATCCCGCTCCTCGGGCCGGTCGAAGGCATCGAGATACGCCGTCTGCGGATGCGGTGTGGCAATTTCCTCGAAGCGGGGTTCCGCCGCCGCATCGATGCCCGGCAGCATCACGGCCATCACCGGAACGGTGGCGGCGGGCTTGCGCGCATGCCGATGTTCGGTGGGTGTGGCCGTTGGAGGCGGCGCTGGCGCTTGCGTGCCTTGCTCCACCGCAGTGGGCTGCACCGGCGTTGCGGCGGGCATGGACTCGGCTTCGGTACGGGGGAAGAGCATGGACAGCATCACCGTGGTCAGCAGGGCGAGTAGCGTTGAGCCTGCGGCGAACCATGCGCGACCCGCCATTGAGGCCGCCGTGCTGGCGTTCAACGTGGCCGGAATACTGAAGCCCAAGGTGGTGAACACCGCGGAGGTGGCCACCGCCGGAGGGGTGAACGCAACGGTATCGTGCTGTATTGCCTTGCGTATCGCGAGCAGATCCTGCATTTCGGCGCGCAGCCCGCTATCCTGCGACAGCCGACCGAACAGGGCATCCTGATGGGCGCCCTCCAGCTCGCCGTCGAGATAGGCGTGCAGCATCTGCGAATCGTTGAAATCCATGGGGTCGTTCATCGTAGCACAACTCTAATGCAATGAAAAATTTCTATCGTTCATGACTGACATCCGCGATATATGGCGCCAGGAGGGAGCGAATCTTCTGTTTGGCGCGGAAAATGCGGATTTTCACCGTGGAAAGAGGGACATCGAGTATTGCCGAGATTTCCTCGTAGCTGAAGCCCTGGTACTCGCGCAGCAGAAAGGCCTCCCGATAATCGTCGGGAAGCATGTCCATGGCCATGGTTACCAGTTGCAGCAATTCCGTGTTCTCGTTCTGTTTCGTCTGAATGTACGTTTCGACATGTTCGATATCGGTGGTCGGTTTGCGATCCCGCCGACGGTTCAGACACAGATTGCGCGCGATTTTGAGCAGAAAACCGGGAACATTCGTCATCTCGCGCTCACCCTTCGCACATTCGTAAAAGCGCACGAAGGTATCTTGAAAGGCATCCTGGGCTTCATCACGGCTTCCAAGGAAGCGAAGGCAGTAGGCATACACCCGTCCCGAATACCGCGCGTACAGCTCGGCAAAAGCGACTTCCGCCTTGTGTTTCTCCTCGCGAAGGAGGGCGAACAACTCGGCGTCCGGTATCTGGGTGCTGTCTCCGGACATGCTGTCGTTTCCAGTGAATCGGCCAATGCGCCATTGTAACGCGCACGATCAACATAACACATGAAACGACATTCGGTTACAGGTCATAAACAAATCCCTGTGCCGTGGCTGCGAAGAGTGCTCGGAAATCGATGCCAACGGTGCTATTTTGCCCGTCGGACTGAACGTTCAAGAAACGCGGGAGGCGTCATGCTTCGTTACGGAAAGGTGTTCGTCGTGCTCGGCGCGGCGGTGCTGCTTTCATTCTGTGCATCATCGGAAAAGGAACGTATGACTCAAGAATTCACCACCCTGCTCAAGGAATTCGAGGCCAAAGCCATTCCCCTGAGCAAGGAGGCCGCCCTGGCCTACTTCCAGGCCACCATCTCGGGCAAGGAAGAGGATTACAAACGCGCGGCGGATCTGGAAGTGGAGCGCAGCCGCATCTTCGCCGATAAAAAGGTTTTCGCGAAGCTCAAGGAATTGCGCGAGGCCGAAGTGATCGACGATCCGCTGCTCAAACGGCAGCTGGATGTGCTGTACATGGATTTTCTCGAGAATCAACTGGACGAGTCCATGCTCGAATCCATGATTCGCATGCAAAACGAAACCGAGAAACAGTTCTCCACCTTCCGCGCCACTGTGGGCGGCAAGCAACTCTCCGACAATGAGATCGAGGAATTGCTGCGCGCTTCCACCAACAGTGCGGAATTGCAGGAGGCCTGGCTGGCGTCGAAGGAAATCGGCAGTATCGTCGCTCCACGCGTGATCGCCCTGGTGAAATTGCGCAATCAAGCCGCGCGCGAGGTGGGCTACGAGAATTATCACACGATGAAACTGGCCCTGGGCGAGCAGGATCCGGAGGAAATCGCGCGCCTCTTCGATGAGTTGGACGAACTGACTCGCGACACCTTCGCCGAACTCAAGCGCGACATGGACGAAAAACTCGCCCTGCGCTACGGCATTTCCGTGGATCAGCTCATGCCCTGGCATTACCAGAACCGCTTTTTCCAGGAAGCGCCGAAAATCCAGGCCACCGATCTCGATCTCTATTACAAGACGCAGGATATCGCCGCATTGACCACCACGTACTTCGCCGGTCTGGGCTTGCCCATCGACGATCTTGTGGCGCGCAGCGATTTGTACGAAAAGCCGGGCAAATATCAGCACGCGTATTGCACCGACATCGACCGCGAGGGCGATGTGCGTGTGGTGTGCAACATCAAGCCCACCTACGGTTGGATGAACACCAATCTGCACGAGTACGGGCACGCGGTGTATGACAAATTCCACAATGCGAAGCTGCCCTGGCTGCTGCGCGAACCCGCGCACACCTTTACCACGGAAGCCATCGCCATGCTGTTCGGCCGCCAGGCCTCGAATCCCGGCTTTTTGATGGATGTGGTGAAGGTACCCGCCGAGGAGGCCGAGCGCGTGGCCAACGATGTGCATGCCTCGCTGCGTCTGGAGCAGCTTGTGTTCAGCCGCTGGGCGCAGGTGATGTATCGCTTCGAAAAGGCGATGTACGAGAATCCCGACCAGGATCTCAACGCGCTGTGGTGGCAACTGGTGGAGCGCTATCAGATGCTGCGCAAACCGGAGGGACGCAATGCGGCGGACTGGGCCTCGAAAATTCACGTGGCGCTGTATCCCGCCTACTATCACAACTACCTGCTGGGCGAATTGCTGGCTTCGCAGCTGCACGCCCATCTGTGCGACAACGTGGTGAAATCGCCCGATCCCAAGCGCGAGTCCTTCGCCGGCAACGCGGAAGTGGGAGTGTGGCTACGCAAAAATGTGTTCGAAGCTGGTCGTACCAAATTGTGGAACGACATGATTACCGCCGCCACGGGCGAACCCCTGACCGCGAAGTATTACGCGCGGCAGTTCGTGGAGTAAATGGAACGCGTGCGTGATGCCTCGGTCCGCCGGGTCGGCGCGAGGCATCACGCACGATACACCCCACCCCGCGCCGATGTGGCGACGCGAGGCATGCCAAACGACAAGGAGTGACCATGCGTCTCCGTTCGTTGTGCCTGTCCTTCATCCTGCTTTCCTTTTTACCGCCAGTGCCATTGCTGCGTGCGCAGTCCGATCCCTGGGCTCCTCGTGGCGTGCGCGCCTTTCTCGTGAACTACAACGCGATGAAGGGCGACGCCTTTTTTGCGGCATTGGCCGCGCGGCGCTTCGTGCTCATCGACGAGAGCGCGCGCGAGGACATCCGGCTGCTGCATGCCCAGCGTCCCGGGCTCCCCATTCTCCATTACAAGGACATTGTGGCCTGCTATCCTTCCATGGATGAATGGGAGGAAGTGAACCGTGATGAATGGGCCTTCCTGCACGCGTCCGAGCCCTCGGCGGTGACGGTGTGGAGCGATGGTGGCGACAGCGTCACCGTGACCTGGGCGCCTGATCGCCGAGGTGAAGCGCCACGGGAGTATCGGCTGGCGACATTGCGCGATTCGTTGGGTAGCGAGACGGCGCTCACCGGAGCATTGTCCGGCAGCATTCCGCAGCGCGTGCTATTGCCCCCGGACGCGCGCTACCTGCTCGTACGCAGCGTGGCTGGCGACGGAGGCGAGCTTCGTTATGGACTGCCCGCGCCGCTCTCCGACATCCGTCGCGACGATGCGATGCTCTGGCCCGACAGCTCGGGACATGCGCGCTCGGGCGATACGGTGCGCGTGCATGTGCGGCTGCGGCATCGCTTCGCGCTGGAAGCGGACTCCGTGGTCCTGATTGGTGATTGGGATCGCAACAATCGTCTGGATTCGCTGCGCGAGCGTTTGCGCATGCGCGTCGGCGATGATGCGTGTGTGGCGGACACCACATTCTCCTATGTGGCTGAGCGCAGCAACTGCGGCTTCGAGTACATCGTCGAGTACTGGCGGGATGGACGGCGCAGCCGCTACCCGAGGCGCGGGGCGTGGAGCAGCAATGCGAATCACCGCCTGGTCAACGATTACTACGGCTTTCATGTGATGAACGTATGCAATGCCACCTGGCGGCGCGCATGGGTGCGGCAGGTACTCGCGGCCTTCGCGCGCGACGGTTATACGGGACTGTTCGAAGACGACTGCTGGTATCGTGTGGAGAATTACGGCGTGGATGCGTATCCGCCGGTGCCCTACGACGAGCACAGCTGGCGGCGTGGATTGTACGACATGCTGGACAGCATTCGCATCGGCATCGCTCCGCGTCCGGCGTATTTCAACGGACTGTACACCGTGGCCTCGGACAGTTTGCTGCTGCACACCGTGGGTGGCATGACCGAGGGCTTCGCCTACACGCATTGGTCGGGCCTGGTACCCGGAGACAGTTGGCGCAATCAATGCAATCGTGGCCTTTCGGCCATGCATCGCTATGGACGCGAATGGATGGCACTGGCGGGAGCGCCGTACGACAATGCGGATGGACGTCTCTACGCCTGGGCGAGTTACATGTTGACCGCCGATTCACTGGGCATGTACGCCACGGCAACGGATTATCAGGAATTCGCGCATTACCCGGAGTACGACATCCCTCTCGGAAAGGCGCTGGAGCATGCCGCACTGGACATCGACGAACTCGCGCAGGGAAGCGGCAACGCCCGCTGGTATCGGCGCGAGTTCGAGCACGGCACCGTGATCGTGAACCCTTCATCCACAGCGCTGCGCTACGACGATGCACGCGGGAGGCCCGTACTGTCGCTGTTGGCCGGCACGACGGTGGATGGCGGGGGACTGCGCAGCGTGGCCTCCGCCGACAGCGTGCCCGCGCGATCCGCGCGCGTGTGGTTGAATCTTCCGCCGGGCGAAGGACTCTACACACCCACGCTCTTGGAGTGGAGGGTGGAACCCGCTGCGGTGCCGGCGGATGGAAGCACCCCGTGCCGGCTCGCGGTGCGGGCGGTGGACAGCAGCACCGCCGAGCTGTACTCCGACGCGACGCTTCCGCTGCGCGTCGTTGTGGACGCCTCGCCGGCTGGCGGACCCCCGATGCTCGAACTGCGTCCCCGTGGAGCCGGTACGGGGCGCGACGCATTGTGGTATGACGGGGAATTCACCATTCCTGTGGGTGCACCGCCCGACAGCGCGCGTCTGCCTGTGCTGCTGGAGAGTCCAACGGGGTTGTGCGCGGTGCGATGGATGACGTTGCGCATCGTGTCGGCGGATTCCGGCAATCTCGTGCGCAACTACAGTTTTGAAATCGATGCGAATCGCGACGGCATACCCGACACATGGCGGCCGTATGTGAAGGGATTCGATTACGAGCAGCGGCCCGAGTATGCGCACAGCGGATCACGTGCGGTGCATGTGCGCAACGACAGTCTGAGCGAGATGCGCGGGGTGTACGCCCGCATTGATCTGTTACAGAGCGAAGCCCGGCCACTGGAGTTGTCCGGCTGGTCGCGCGCGGTAGGCGTGAGCGGTGCATCGGACAACGATTACGCGCTGTACGTGGACGCCTGGTACGACGATGGCACGCCGTTGTACGGGCAGACTGCGCGCTTCGCAACGGGCACGCATGATTGGGAGTACAGCACGCGAGTGATACAGCCCGCGCGGCCCATCCACCATCTGTTGTTGTACGTGTTGTTCCGTCGTCACACGGGCGAGGCCTGGTTCGATCATCTCGCCTTGCGCGCACCAACGTCCAGTGCGTTGCCCGAGGCCACGCCGCGGAGTTTCACGGTATCGGTGTATCCTCAGCCGTTGCGCGACCACATTGCCGTGCATGTGGGAGACGCCGAGGGCGTGCTTATGGAGATGACATTGTCGGATATATCCGGCGTGACACGGCGCGTCCTGCATCGCGGCATCGTACCCGGCGCCTCCTTTCATGCCCGCGCCGACCTCGCTTCATTGCCGAGCGGTCTGTACCTGCTGCATATCACCGGCGCCCGCGAACGCCGTACGCATCCCGTACTGCTGGTGAAATAGTTTGGTAAGATGAGCGGAATCGTGTAATCAAGTGAAGAATGAGAGTAAGGAGGAAAGGAGGGTAAGGAGGGCTTCGCTGGCACGGAGTACCCAGAGCGCTTCGCGGGAACACAGAGTACACAGAGCGCTTCGCGAACACCGAGGGCTCAGAGGAATCGCGGCTTTGCGTCGCTGCGTCCTTGCGTTGACGCGATTGCGGCGAGGCGCAGGATTCCGGGGGGGCCACACCCTCAACCCATCCTCTGCGCTCTCGGCGCTCTCCGCGCTCTCTTCAAATGTATCCCGCACTCAGCCGGCCCGCGAAAACCGACCTCCGTGCGCGCAACGCAACTCCGAAGCGATTTGTCCGTAGCACGCGATTGCGGCCGTCGGGTCGCATAGCCCTATCCACAATGTTCCGAGGTGACTCATGCTCTTGCGAAGCATGATACTCATGGCATGCTGCGCCGTGATGCCGTTGGCGCGTCACACGCTGGCACAGACGTCGGCGAATTCCGATCGCGTGCTGCGACTTCGCGGCACGATGGAGCGCGTCCGCATCGATGGCGTGATCGACGAGGTCTGGGCGACGGCCGATAGCAGCGACGCATTCGTGCAGCATTCGCCGGCGCATGCAGCGGCGCCATCGCGGCGCACCGTGGCGAAAGTGCTGGCCACGGAACAATCGCTGTACTGCCTCATCGTCTGCCACGAGGACAAGGGCATGGTGGCGGCGCCGGCAGGTGTGCACGACGACGCCAATGGCGATTTCGTGTCCATCATGCTCGACACCTTCGGCGATAGAAAAAGCGCCTATAAATTCGTGGTCTCGGCCTCGGGCGTGCGCACGGACGCGCGCTTGTTGGACGATGCGCGCAACCGCGACTACAGCTGGGATGGAGTGTGGTTCGCCGATGCGCGCCTGTACGACTGGGGCTATGTGGTGGAAATGGAACTGCCGTTCCGCTCGCTGCAATACGACCCGGTGCTGACGGAATGGGGACTCGACTTTGACCGCTGGATTCCCGCGCGCGCCGAGGACATTTACTGGTGCGCGTACAGCGAGAACGAAGGTCAGCGCATTTCGCGTTTCGGTCGCCTGCTGCTGAACGACGTTCGTCCCGGCGGCCAAGGTCTTTCACTGGAGCTGTATCCCGTGGGCATCACGCAGGTGCGACGCCTGCGCGAGGGAGTGTATGAGTGGTCGCCCGATGCCGGCCTCGACGTGTTCTACAATCCTTCGCCCATTCTCACGGTGCAAGGCACGGTGAATCCCGATTTCGCGCAGATCGAGGCCGATCCTTTTGCTTTCAACATCTCACGCTACGAGAGCTATTTCAACGAGCGGCGTCCTTTTTTCACCGAAGGAAAGGAGATTTTCACGGCTTCGGGCAAGCAGCACAATTCGGGGTTTTACCAACCACTCGAACTGTTCTATTCGCGACGCATCGGACGAAAGCTGCCCGACGGCAGAGACGTGCCATTGCTCGGCGGTGCCAAGATCTTTGGCCGCGCGGGCGCCTGGGAATACGGGGGCTTTGTGGCCACCACCGGCGAGCGCGACTATCGCGTCGACGGTGAGGAGCGCAACGAAGAGGCGGCCAGCTTTGTGTCGGCGCGGCTCAAGCGCCAGGTGCTTGACAATTCGGATATCGGTATGCTGTATGTGGGGAAATTGGGAGTATCGCGGCACGATGGCGTGCTGGACATAGACGGGGCGCTGCGTGGCAGCCCATGGCAGCTTTCGTATCAACTCGCACGCTCGATGCATAGCGACAAGGGTGGCGGACTCGCGGCATCGGCGGGCCTCGCGGTGCCTTCGGAACGATGGACGCTGATGGCGCGTGCGCGATATGTGGAAAGCACCTTCGATGCGCAGCAGGTGGGCTTCGTGCCCTGGGTGGGCTCGTCCGAAGTTGTGCTGCTCACCGGTCCGACCTGGTACATCAAGGAGCATCCTGTCAAATCGGTGATGCTGTACACCGGCGGGGCCTTGTCGCATGAGGTGGTGGACAAGCTGGTGGATGTGCTGTCCATCACCGGCGCCAGCGTGCAGTTCCGCGCGAATTACGGCATGGAAGTGAACTGGACCTGGGGGCGGGCCCGCGACAACGGCGTGGCCTACACCTCGTGGGAAGCGACATTCTCTTCCTGGTTCCACACGCATCCCCGCTGGTACGGCAATGTGTGGGGCGGCTATTCCCGCACGTACAACTTCCGACGGAATTGGTTGTCGTTCTATTCGTGGGCAGGCCTGAGCTTCGATTGGGATGCCACGGACAATGTGGCGCTGGGCATGGAGGGCAATGTGTTCATCGAAGGCGACCCCGACCTCCGTATGGAAGATGTGACCGTGGCCACGCGGCCCTCGTTCACCATCACTCCGGTGAACAATGTCAGTGTGCGCGTGTATGTGGACCATGTGTACGAGCGCTCCAGCGACCGCGTGCAGCGTCTGATTGGAGGACTGCTGTTCAGTTGGAATTTTCTCCCGAAAAGCTGGATTTATCTCGCGTGGAACGATGTGCGCGAACGGGAGCGCACGTTTGACACATTCGGTACGCCCACGGGCTCGACTCTGCGCATTCGCGAACAGGCGGCAGTGCTGAAAGTGAAGTATCTGTACTATCTGTAAATGGGAGCCTGGATCACCCCATGGCGGCAAGGAGGATGCTCGCTTCCGCATTCGCATTGCGCACGGGAGAACTCCTCACACCGCGTACTCACGTTGGAAGACCCGCGAGGCGCATGATGGTGAGCGCGTTGGTGGTGGGGCAGGGGCCTTCGCGCAACGTGTAGTCGAAGTGCATTTCCCCCTGTTCCACATGCTCGCGAAAGTGGAGATTGCGCACGCCGGACAAACCCTCGGCCACACGCGTCAGTTCGATGTCATGTGTGGAAAGCAGACCTGTGGCGCCGAGCGCGTGCAATTCGCGGATGTAGGCTTCGCCCCCGGCGTGCCGCTCGCGCGTGTTCGTGCCGCGAAACATTTCATCCACCAAAAACAGCACACCACGCTCTTTTTCTTCACGCAGCACATCCAGCAACCGCCGGAGACGCCGGACTTCGGCATAGAAATACGACACACCGTCGCGCAGTGAATCGCTGATGTTGATGCAGGTGAACAGCCGCACGGGGCGCAACGCGAAGCTCCGCGCAGGTACCGCGCCGCCTACATTGGCCAGCACTGTGGCAATACCCAGGGTGCGCAGCATGGTGCTTTTCCCCGACATGTTGGAGCCGGTGATCAACAGGATATCCGGACCCTGCGCGATGCGCACATCATTGCACACCCGGCGCCCGGCGGGAATCAGCGGATGTCCCAATGCCTCGGCCTCGAGCAGCGGCGCGTCGTCCGCTGGCTCCAGGATGTGCGGAAACGCCGCGTCCGCATGCAACGCGGCGTGGTTGGCGAGCGATTGCAGCGCTTCGAGGGTGTGCAGGGCTTCGAGCCAGCGGGGAACATCGGCGGCCAGAGAGCGGCGGTGACGCTCGAGGCGCCACGCGAAGAATAGATCCCACGGCAGCGCGATGTTCAGCAGCACGGTCATCACGGGATTCATGCTCAGGCCGGCGGCCAGCACCACGCGGCGCACGGCACGTATAGCGCGCGACGGGCGTCGTGTGTCGCCGCGAAATTCTTCGAGCAACGGCGCCAGCGCGCCACGTCCACGCAAGGGGTAGCGTTCGAGAAAGCGAAACACGGAGGCGAGTCGTCCCAATTCCGCATCAAGGCCGATGGCCAGCTCGATGAAGCTTTCGCGTATGCCGGCATTCCGGATGTACAGTGCGGCATACGCCAGCAGACCTAAGAGGAAGTACGGCGGCAGCAGATTCATGCCGTACAGCACAAAGAGCGTGGCATTGACCAACGCAAGCAGCGCCGCGGCCGGAAGCACGGTGCGCAATGCGGTGGGCAGGGCCGCTTTCGCCAGCCATGCACTGAAGGCGCCGCCGTCGAGCTTCTCGCGCGAGACGAGGGCGAGTTCCATCAGCAAGCGCTCGCGGAAATGGGCGAAGGGCAGCAGCGATCGCACCTGCTGCTGCCGCGCGCGTATGTCGCGCGCATCGCGGGTTTCCTCCAACAACCACGCCGCCAAATGCAGCGAGCCCTCGCGCGACACACTCACATCGAGCAGGCGATGCAGGCCGCTGTCGCCGAAGAGGTCCAGATCGCCGGCGAAGGAATGGCCGTCGGGGACGACAGGCCGTACGGCCGCGGGTAGCTCGCTCCAGTCCAGTGCCACGCGTGCGCGCTGCTGCCGCCGTACACGCAACAAGGCGTCGCAGCGCCGCAGGCCGCGATCGATGCGGGCATGAAGCACAGCGACAACAACAAAGCCGACAATGATCACCGCCCCCGCGCTGCCTCGCGCCCAGGCGGACCAGGGCAGCAACAGCGCGATGACCAGCGCGGCGGCCAGAAGCAGTCGCAGACGAAAGCAGCGGTTGCTCCGACGCGAGAGGCGATCGCGCCAGCGTTGCAGATGCGCGTCGTGCGTTGTGGGCATGAGGGGTCTATTTGCCTCCGGCACCGATCCAGCGCTTGAGCCAGTCGATGAACTCGCCGTACCAATGGATGGAATTGCGCGGCGACAGAACCCAGTGGTTCTCGTCCGGATACACCACGATGCGCGCGGGCACATTCTTGGCCTTGAGCATGCCGTACATTTCGAGCGCCTGGCCGTACGGGACGCGGTAGTCCTTTTCTCCGTGCATGATCAAGGTAGGTGTGGCATAATCCGCCGCGAATTGGGAGGGACTCCATCGCAGCACCGCATCGCGGCCGTCCCAGGGCGTGCCGCCGTAGCTGATTTCGCGCTGCTGCGTGATGTCCGAACCGAATTGCGCCATCAGGTTGTACACGCCGGCGTGATTCACCAGACAGGCGAAACGCCGCGTTTGCGACCCTATCCACGCCGTGAGGTACCCGCCATAGCTGCCGCCACCGGCCGCCATGCGTGTGGAGTCGATCCAGGGCTTGTCCACCATGACATCCACGGCGCGCATTACATCGATGAAGGGCAAACGGGGATGCTCGCCGTTGATGCGTTCGGCGAAATCCTCGCCAAAGCCCGTCGAGCCGTGGAAGTTGGGCGTGATCACCACGAAACCAGCCGCGGCAAACACCTGCGCGTTCCAGCGCGGATGGAAATCGTCGCCGAACGTGCCATGCGGACCGCCGTGCAGCAGCACCAGCAGCGGCCAGCGCTTCTTTTCGGTGAAGTCCGGCGGATACACCACGAACATCTGCACGCTGTCGCCCTCGGCGCCTTCGTACATCACGTCCTCCACACGTCCCATGCGGATGGAATCGCGCTGGGCGACATTCACCGCACTCAGGGCGCGGAAGCCGCTGCCGTCGGTGTTCATCGCATGCAATTCGGCGGGAGCGGAGAGATGCTGATGGAGAAACACCAGCGTTCCACCACCGGCCTGCAAGCTGCCATTGCTGCCGGCGTGCAGCAGCAAGGTCACGGCGCCTCCGCTCATTGGCACGGAAAAAATGCTCTCCTTGCCGAGATGTTCGGCCGTGAAATACACGGTGTTGTCATTGTCGTCGCATTCCCAGCCCGACGGGCTGCGGTCGAAATTGCGGCAGAGTTCGAGTTCCTCGCCACTCGCGCGGTCGCGGCGCATCAGCCGTACGCGCTCGGCGTTGCGGTCGAGGCGCAGCTGCTTCGCGTACAGAATGTATCGGCCGGTTTTGCTGTAGCGCGCCGCGCCGTCGTCGGAGGGATTGTCGGCGGTGAGGTTGCGCATGACGCCGCTGCCGTCGGTGGGCAGGGTGTAAATGTCGGTGCGGAGATTGTTGTAGGGCGCGCCTTCGGTGAGGGCGGTGACGAGGAATTCCTTCCCATCGGGGGAAATATCGAAATCGATGCCCCCGCTGTAGTTGAAGTAGCGATCCATGGCGGGCGTGGCGTCGATCACCTTCTCGTTGTCCACATCCACGATGAACAGATGGTCGAGATAGCCGTCGGTGAGATAGCGATCCCAGTAGCGGAACAGCCGATGCTCGGAAATGCGTGCGTTGACTTTGTCGTCCTTGCGCTTCTTGATGATGCCGCGCAAGCTGTCCAAGCTGCTCACACCGGGGAGTGTGGACGAAACGAAGGCGATACGCTTGCCATCGGGAAACCACTTGGGCGCCGAAGCTCCCAGCGGCATGTCGGTGATGCGCCTCGCTTCGCCGCCCGCGACATCGATCACGTACAATTGCGCGCGCTCGTCGTCTTCACGCTTCGCGGTGAACAGCAGGCGCGACCCGTCGGGGCTCCACGCCGGACTGCCTTCGCCGCCTTTGCCCGTGGTGAAGCGCCGTGCGGCGCCCGTGCGCACATCGTACAGCCAGATGTCGCCATTGCCCTTGTTGGCCTGCACATCGTAGTTGGTGACGACCACGGCCGCGGTGCGTCCGTCGGGCGAGAGCGCAACGCCGGAGATGCGGTCGAAGGTCCAGAGGTCCTCGGCCGTCATGACGCGCTGCGCGTGCAGCAGCTGGGGCAAGAAGAGGATGAAGATGAAAAGAAGAACGTATCGACGCATGATGCTGCTATTCCTGCTGTTGATGATCACTCGTTCGTGAGAAAATCGCGCGCCTCCTGCAGGCCCGCGAGGTGCTCGGGAGTCGGCTCGGGATAGCGGAGGTCGAGCGATTCCAATTTGCGGATAATAATCTCCGCGACCGCGCCTCGGGCGAACCATTTCTTGTCCGCGGGAATGATGTACCACGGTGCGTGCTCGCTGCTGGTGTTGTTGAACACGTCCTCGTAGGCCTCCATGTAGGCGTCCCAATGCGCGCGCTCTTTGACATCGTTTACCGAGAACTTCCAGTTTTTCTCCGGCGTGTCGATGCGCTCGAGGAAGCGGCGCTTCTGTTCGTCTTTCGACACGTTGAGGAAGAACTTCAGGATCATGATGCCGTTGTCCGCGAGGTAGCGCTCGAAGTTGTTGATTTCGCGGAAGCGCTGCTTCCACACATCGTGCTTCTTCCCCGCGGGCGGCAATTTCTGTCGGCGCAGGATATCGGGATGCACTCGTGTGACGAGCACTTCCTCGTAGTACGATCTGTTGAATATGCCGATGCGGCCGCGTTCGGGCAAGCGCGTCATGCAGCGCCACAGATAGTCGTGGTCCAATTCTTCGGCCGAGGGGGCCTTGAAGCTGTACACCTGGCAGCCCTGTGGATTGATGCCCGACATCACATGTTTGATGGTGCCGTCCTTGCCCGCGGCGTCCATGGCCTGGAACACCAGCAGCAGGGCGTAGATATCCTGCGCGTAGAGAATGTCCTGCAATTCGGCCAGGCGCGCGATGTCGGCTTTGAGTTGCTCGGCGGCCTCGTGTTTGTTGCTGAAATCGCCGGTGTAGGCGGTGTCGTAGTCGGATAGCGAGATGCGCTTGTCGTGGGGGACAAGCAGGTGCTTGTGTTTCATGGTCGCTCCGCGATGTGGTGTTGTGCAAATAGCGTAAAATTGTCGGAAAATGAAACCGGGGGGCCGGGACGGTCACTACGAATATCAACACAGCGATCACGGAGGGAACAGTGCACACGGAGGAACGGTTCGGGTTGCGTTCGTCACAAACCGTGCGTGGATATCGCATTCATACCGGGAGTAGCGGGGGAGAGGTAAGAAGGGAGTGGCCGCGTGATCGTCGTCCCTTTTGCCATTTTTCCAAATTCTCCCAGGGTTGCATACCGCTGGACGTCCTTCCCGAAGAGACGAACACCATGGCGGAAGCCCTCCACCCATCCTCAGCGTCCTCGGCGCTCTCTGGTGCCCTCCGTGTTGCATCTTTGAAAAAGGACATGTAGGTTGATGGAAGTTCTTTGACAAATCATCGTGGTTCCCCCTCGGGGGGATGAAAACGGGAATGCCGTGTAATTCGGCAACTGCCCCGCAACTGTAAGCAGCGAGAGTGTCGCGCACGAGCCACTGGGTACACCGGGAAGGCGCGCGAGGCGATCCGCAAGGACGCGCTGCAAGTCAGGAGACCTGCCACGATGCAGTTCCACAGAGCCTTCGCGGGTGAGGTCTCGTGCTATCGCGCATCAGCATCCTTGCCCCGTCGTCCATCGGACGCGGGGATTTTCATTTCAGCGCATCACCGCAGGGCTCGATCATACACACATTCATGATCCTGCGGTTTTTCATTTTCCTTTTCTGTATCTGCATAACGACGGCCACAGCCGCCGCTCAGGCGACGCGCGTGGCCGACGACACGCTGCTCTTTGCGCTGGACTACGACATTACGGTCAGCGCAACGCGGCTGCCGGTGCAGTTGCAATACGCGCCGGCGGCCACCGAAGTGCTGCGCGCGCATGAACTGCGCACCCTTCCCGCAGGCACACTGGCCGACGTGCTGATGCTGTCGGGCGGGACGGCGGTGCGCGACTATGGCGGTCCCGGGGGGCTGCAACTGGCCTCGCTGCGTGGCCTCGGCGCGGAATACACCGTAGTGTTGCTCGATGGTGTGCGCATGAACGACGCGCAAAATGCCATAGTGGATGTGGGGCGCATTCCGTTGGACATGGCCGATCGCGTGGAAATCGCCCGCGGGGGCTTCGCTTCGTTGTACGGCAGCAATGCTCTCGGCGGCATCATCAACATTCTCCCACGTCAGGATCTGACCGCTCCGGAAATCGCCTTCGGTGTGGGCGCCTTCGGATGGATGCGCGGACGTGTCGCCATCGGCACGCAAGGGCGGCTGGGGCGTGCCTTTGTGGACGCCGCCTACGAGGAGGCGGACAACGACTATTCCTTCACACCGCGCTGGGGAAGCGCCGACCTCACAAGGCAGAATGCTTCCTATCTGCGCCGTCGTCTGCGCGCCGGTGGCACGCTGGCCCTGCGTTCGGGGACGCTCGCGTTGTATGCCGACGCCCTCGCCTCGCGCGTCGGTGTGCCGGGACCGCTGTTTTCGGAAAGCCAGGGACGCGCCACGCAGGACGACGACGAGTTGCATACGCAGCTGCGTCACAGCACCGCGCTGTTCGGCGGAACGTTGGGCAGCAGTGTGTCGCTGCGTGCCACGCGTCAACGATACCGCGATCCCCTGCTCGTGACGAATGGCGTGGCGCTCGACAGCCGTTACGACAATGCCCAGGGCACAGTGGCGCTGGGTTGGGACCGCGCCTTCGACGGCGGCTCGCGCCTCCTCGCGGGTGTGGAGTTGGGTGAAACGCGACTCTGGAGCGAGGAATTGCGTGACGATCCGCGGCGCAAGCAGGCGGCGCTGTTCGTTTCCGCCGATGTACCGCTGCATCTTGCGGGCCTCCGGCTGCACGTGTTTCCCTCCTTGCGCTACGATCATCTCGCGGATGCCGGGACGGAGCGCCGCTGGGGCGAAATGAGCCCTTCGCTGGGAGCCCATGCCGAACTGCTGCCCGATGTGCTGGCCTTGCGCGCGCGCGTGTCGCGCAGCTTCGTGGCGCCGACCTTCAACCAGCTCTATTGGCTCGAAGGCGGCAATGCGGATTTGCGACCCGAATACTCCATCGCGTGGGACGCCGGAGTGCGTGTGCAGCCCGGTGCTGCCATGCAAACCGTGGAGGTGACGGCATTTTACCATGACATCACGGACAAAATTGTCTGGATGCCCGGCGCGGGCCTGTGGTGGACGCCGCGCAACGTCCAGCACGTGCGTGCGCGCGGATTGGAAGTGTCTGCCACCGCATCTCTCGGACGCGTGGCCACGCTGCGTGTGCAGGGAAACTGGATTTCGTCGATCAAGGAAAATGCCTCCTTCCCCGGCGACCGCACGCAGGGCAAGCAGTTGATATACATCCCCCGCATCAGTGCGGCGTGTATCGCCACCGTTTCGCTTCTCCCAAACTTGACCGCGAGCTGGACGCAGCGCTTCGTGGGCGCGCGTTATTACACCGAAAGCAACGACGCATCGCTCCCGGCGCATACCCTGGCGGATATGGCGCTGAGCTGGGATGTGGCGTTGTGGTCCACCGCGCTGCGGCTCAAGGCCGAAGTGCTCAACGTGTTCGATACTTCCTACGAAGTGGTCGCTTTTTATCCCACGCCCGGGCGCAATGCGCGCGGGACCTGTTCCATTATGTTTTGACCGTGCAGGATTTCATTGATGAAAAAGCTGTTGTTCTCCGTCCTCCTTTCCGTCTCCCTGTTCTCCGCCTGCTCCGACGATGACGCCGGCAGCAATCCCACGCCCATCATTCCGTCGGCACCGCGAGCGTTGCTGATCGTGAACGAAGGAAATTTCCAGCGCTCCAATGCCTCGATCAGCGTGTTCCTTCCCGACAGCGGACGCATCTACAACGACGTGTTCACCGCCGCCAATGGTCGGCCTCTGGGCGATGTGGGGCAGAGCGTGACCATGTGGCAGGGATTGGCGTATGTGGTGGTGAACAATTCCCAGCGCATCGAGGTGCTGGATCCGGCCACGTGGAAATCCGTGCACACCATCACCTGCGCGCCGGGAGCAAGTCCGCGCAGCATCGCCTTTGATGGCGGCGATTTTGCCTACATCAGCAATCTCTACCACAACAGCGTGACGGTGTACGATGTGGCGAAAAAGAGCATTGTCAAGAATATCCCCGTGGGAGTGAATCCCGAAGGCCTGCTCAAAACGACAGGCGCGATGCTCGTGGCCAACAGCGGCCTCGGCAATGGCAACACCGTCAGCGTTGTCAATCTCAGCTCGCAGTCCGTGGATCGTACGCTGCGCGTGGGAGACAATCCCGTGGCCTTCGGCATGTTGTCGGACGGCTCGCCGCTGCTGCTTTGCGCCGGCGCGTACAACGACTTCAACGATCCGAACGACGACACGCCCGCGTCGCTGCTGGTGCTGGACAAGAGCAGCCTCGCGGTGAAGGACTCCATTCCCTTGCGCGGACATCCCACGCGTCTGGCTCAGGACGCGAACAACACGGTGTACGTGCTCGATGGTAGTGTGACGCGCGTGGACATTTCCACCCGCAGCGTCACGCAGGATTTCATCGCCGGCTGGTTTTACGGGATTATCGTGGACACGCAGCGCAATCGACTGTACCTGACCGACGCACTCGATTATGTGCAGCCGGGCGCGTTGCACGAATACGATATGCACGGAACGAAACTCGCGACGCATGTTACAGGCATTATTCCGAGCGCGATGGTTTTCACCAAATAGCTTTCCTGCGAGGGTGAAAACGGTGCGGTGATAGGAATCCTCGGATTCGACTTGGTTTTAAAACCACGGATTACACGGATTTCACACGGATTTTCAAAGATAGTCACGATCCATCTGTGAAATTCCTCTGTAATCCGAGTAATCCGTGGTTTTACAATTCGGGGAATTGAGAGCATTGCCAGCGGTGTTACCCCAGGCAAGAGAATGTGTGATGTGCGCGAGTCGGATTCTGGAACCTGCCAATCCATGAATCATCGGAAATAAAGCGACAATAACCTCCGCTAAGGTATTGACTTGGCGTGAGGAATGTGGTAAGTTGAGGCGAACAACGTTGACACCCTCGCAACAAGCACCGCACGCAAGCATCGTGCGAGGGTTCATTGTTGCGGGAGCGTGTCGAACTCAACAACAAGCAGCACCGGCGGAGTTGTATGCGCCACGGCACGTTCGATTGGCCTGAAGTACAGGAAACGGAAACTCGAAAGCCAGACAGTATTGAGCGGCAGTGCGAAAGCATGATTACGGATCGCTTCCACCGTCTGCTCATCGTTGCGGCAGACGAGATAGTCAACACAACCAAGAAGGCGCGTTGGGTTGCAGCGAGGACGTCGCTTTCTCTCAGTGATCTCGCGGTGGACGCTGTCGGCGAACTGCTCGCGAGGCGCATCGTGGCGGCATGCGATGGTAACTGCACGGTGCCTTCAGGGGAGCGGGGCAACTCGAAAGCGCTCTGCCCGATCTGGTACAGGAAGGTTCGATGTGTGCTGGGGAGATATCTCTCGATGCAACTCGAAATGGATAATCCTGTGAGAGCGCGGATCAGGACCTCGTTGCGACGAGCGGTACGAACATCGACGGATGTGATGATGCGCCATCGGGGAGGAACGCGGGAGTACTACCGGGCATGCGAAGCTAAACGCCTGGACGGCCAGCGCATATCCTCGGAACAACTGCTCGGCACGCTTCCGCCCATCGACGCGCGGAGCGGTACAGGCGCCTTTAAAAATTTGGCAGTGACGGTGTTGAGGTCCAGTCTCCAGGTCGCGGAAGGAAGCGAGGAATACAGTGCCGCTGTAAGTGAGCGTGATGTGCTGAACATCACCGTAAAACTCGCCGCCGGAATGTATGCAAACGCCGTGTATACGGAAGAAGCACGGGATCAAGGCGAATGTACTGTGGAGAAGTTCGAATCCGACGACTACATCACCTGGTATCGCGGCCAGTTGCGCGCAGTACTTTTGGAGAAATGTAGGTGGATGCACTCGGCGTATGTCAAAACCGGCAAACTGGAAGAAGCAACCGTGGATCGGCTGATACAAGCAGCGCGGAAATACTTCGAGGACATCATTTCGGAGAAAGCCAGCAGCATGCTTTCCGAGTTACCTCCGGATCTGTACGCTGAGCGGGAGGCCACAGTGCTTCGCATCTACAAGCACTTGATACGGAAATGCAAGGAGACACTTGGAACGCGCTTGCATCGGGAGGCGGAGGGTAACGTCGATTGAAAGACGCAAAGCGTAACGATACGCGGAGATGATGACGGAATGGAGCTGCGCAAAAAAAATTAGCGAAATCCGTCGCCAGGTGCGAATTGTGACCGGTATATACATAAAGAGGACAGGATGGCAAACGGTGCGCACAGGCGCGGAACCGGCACGAGGAGGCAAGTGGCAGACCGGTTCGGAGTTGTGGCTTGGTTAAAACGACAGGTAAAGAAGTGAAACCGTTGGAGCGCGGAAAATATTTTTTCGAAATCCGTCGCTAGGTGCGAATTGTGACCGGTATATACATAGAGATGACAGGATGGCACACGGTGCGATCGGGCGCAGAGCCGTCACGAGGAGGCAAGCGGCAGACCGATTCGGAGCCGTGGCTTGAGTAAAGCGACAGTTAAAGAGGTGAAACCGTAGGAGCGCGGAAAATATTTTTTCAAAATCCGTCGCCAGGTGCGAATTGTGACCGGTATATACATAAAAAGGACAGGATGGCACATGGTGCGAGAAGGCGTAGAACCGTCACGAGGAGGCAAACGATGAAAGGATGCGCAGACGAGGCCTTGCCAATGCGAGAGGTGGAAATTTGAAAACAGTGAAACCTAAAAAAATATTTAATAAATTTGCCGCCAAGTGCGAATTATGACCGCTATATGCATAAGTATGTAAACATATTACGAGGTGCGATCATGGATGGGAATCATTGCTATTCATTCGGAAATTGATTTTCTTGAAAAACTCGTTGATCGCAAAATATCGGGCATGATCGGTAAGCGGAAAGTGGGTGGATTCAACATGAGTACGGATAACTCGGCAGTTGCGATCATGCGGAAGGTTAAAACTGGCATGGTACGCATAAAAACGAGCTTAAACGCGACTCTAATAGAGTTAGACATATTGAGGCAAGTATTAATAACAATATATTGTGCGATGCCAAATGAAAGAAGCTATTAATTGTTTTGCAATTCTACGTAAGAGCGAATCCGTGTTGCGCTGGGTCTTGCGTAGTACAATAGTATTTCTGCTGTCAAGTATTGTAGCCTACTCGCAGGCAACGAATTTGGATCCCGTGTATTACGTGGAGCACTCGGATGTTGACAGGATTGTAAGCGAATCGAAATTCATTGAACAGAGAGTTATGCTGTGGGATTCCGGCTTATTTGAGTACTTGCTGGACTCTTTAGTGCAGTACAATTCTGTGGACTACCCAAAATCATCGATTGTTGGCACCATTTCTGCGTTAATGAGTTGCAGCTCAGTAAGTGATTCTTTGCTTATGATGGAGTACGCTCAAAGAGGTGATTTCTATTCATTCTTTAGAATTGACGAGTGCATACCTCAGCGAGCGCTAACTAGTATGGCCATCGGAGATACGATCACATTCAGAATGAAAATCAGAGTAGCGTCCGATCTGCCAGCTGTGCATAGTATGCTAACATTCAAAAAACTCTATTCTGATGTCACTTTGCCGGTAATGAACTATCGGATTGTGAAAATTGATGATGCCTTTCTAGAATCTATTGGGGGCTATATCCACTCGTTTGCAGTGCGCTATCTCGCTGAAACCGGTGGAATCCCGGTCGAGTGGAGAACAACTGCCAACACATACGAATTGTGGGATTTTCAGGAAGACGAACCCAGATCTTGCGTTCAGCATCCCAATTATTTAATCTCAAGTAACACTTTGCAAAAAGTACCAATTCAAGTGGTGTCCGGTAATAATACGTACGAATTTAATTCTATTAATTCTTCGGTTGTCATTGGAGCTCTGCAGTTTGAGATAGCAGGAGATCCAGCAGATATATTCGCGGCATACGATGGCAATATAAGTAATTCACACACTGTGTTTCTGAAAGACAGAAACTGGAATCGTATATTGATTGGCAATCTTCAAAGCGGGTGTATAACATCGCAGCCCTTCAAAAATACACAAAATCAATATTTCGGACAGAAATTCGGTCGACTTGGGCCAATTAGTATTAGCGATGCAGAGACGGTATGCGGAGGTGCGCTGAAGTGCGTGGCGTTTGATGCCGATTCTTCAGTGTTGCACACATTCGAAATAAACTTTAATGAACCGAGTGCCCTCGCATATAAACAGCGATTTGAGATGCCTGGATATAGTCTGTCCACTGTTTTTTGGTCGCCACCGGGTCAGGGTAATTGGTTGCATCTTTCAGGTGAAGTTCGCGACACTTCATTTATTATAATGGGATATCCGCAAACTCACAGACGGTATATCGGATATAGTGGAATATGCGACAGTGCGCTGTTCATGAACACCCCGTTGGTTGCCTTTCCATCTTATTTTACGGCATATGTTGGAGATATGGTCCGGTATCACCGTGGACAGGAGCAGCTGGGGTTTGTACTCGGTTCTAAAATGTTTACAACAAGGAATCAGCCAAATTATTACGTGCAAGGATTAATGAATGAATTTATTCCGGTGAAGTCTTGTATCGATTTTAAAAGAGACGTCGGGTTTACTAATTTGAGTTGCGTATCAAGAATGAAAGATGGTCACTACTTGATAACAGATAATACAAGAGGGCTAGTACATGTTGTAGAGGCATTTGACGGCAAATATGTGTGCTCATGGAGCACTGAAGGAGATTTCGAAGATCTATTGTCCTGTCGGCAAACGGTCGACATGGTAGAAGATAATCGGCTTAGCAGATTGTACGAGGAAGCAGTAGTCGACTTATTCACACTTGAGAATTGGAATAACTCTTCTGGCATTTCTCGGTATCTAACTGCACCGGAGATGCTAAATATAAGTAGAATAAAGAGTGGAGATTCTACTAGGCCCGATATAGTAAAATTCATTGTCACTGCACGATCTTCGATAGATATTCAGTTGGTTGACGACCAGCTGAATGTTGTCGATACAATTGAAGAAAATGTGCTTAGGGATCCACGATTATACACTGTAGCCATTGATAACCCACAAAGATATAGAATACAGCTCTCTATAAGATCTGCAGATAATCCAAACTACGGAGTGAATATGCACGCAGATCGAGAGTACGTGATTATGCCTAACGGCGCGGTTGTTGTTCCTAAAAAGACTATTGCGGAAGAAAGTGTAGAAACAATAAGGGAATTAGACGTATATCCTAATCCGGTACGCCGCGCATCCGCAATATTTATTAACATAAATAATCCGGGTACTTACCAGTATGAGCTATATGATACAAAAGGCTCATTGTTGATGAGTCGACAGATTGATGTTGATATCCCAGGGACACATGCAATGTCCTTAGACTTGCCTAACGGACTTGCTGGGGTATATATTGTACGAATTCGTAGCGACAAGTCTATATACACTGCAAAGGTATTAGTTCAATGAGTATGAAATTCAAGGCGCTAACAGTCGCACTGTCATTGATTTGTATCTGTAGCTGTGGAAACACCAGCACAATGACACAACCTGATTATCAATATCCGGCCGAAGCAGGAGACCCGGCTCATTGGGGTTTATACTATATGAGCGACTGCGATAATAATTTCCCCGGTGAAATTATGCATAATTCCATTGTGGCAGCATTTAAAAGGAGTCAAATCAAATACGTTGAATCTATGCTGAATACGTATTACGACGCTAACAAGGCACTTCTCTCCGATGCTACAGGGGTATCATCGGGTTCTGCGGTGGACTGCGATAACGAGATTGCTCATAATAGGTACAGTTTTGAACACTACGTGGAACGCGTTCAGGCGTTTTACAACATCAACGATTATTCTCCTCCACCGATAGGCGACCGATTTAGAATACTATATATGGGAGAGGGCTGCACGGAAAACGATAAAGTCCAAACCACTAAGCAATGGACTTTAGGGCAGTCAGATGCGGTCGATCTCGGCGGCGGATATATTAGAGGGCTCGCAGTTGTTTATGTTGACGATATTCATTACATTCGCTGCAGAGAGAATAGAACAAGAGACTGGGTCGCAAATGCGATTGTGCACACTGCTGTTCACGAATTGGGGCATGTTGCGACAGCGCATGCTGCAGACGCACACTATAATCACAATGATCCATATATGAAATGTTGCTATCTTCTTCCAGAATGCGACATGGACTCTAAATGTGGGTATGGAATAGATTATGCTGGATTCTGTAAAAGACACACAGACGAAATTGCAAGTAGGAGAAATAATGCAGAAAAATATTGATTATTGCAGCGAGCGATCGGCGAACAGTGGAAGGTTAACAGTAGTATTCGTCATTATGGTGATTCTATCTCTTATTCCCGATAGTGTTGTAACTCAGCATATTAGGATTAACGTACGATCAGATAAAAATGAATACTATTCAGACGAGAAGCTCTTCGTTTTGGTAAGGGTCGAAAACAGCAGCACGGATACTGTACAAATATCAACCGGAAAGCTGAGAGGACATGATAATGAATTGGGATCCGTATTATGTATTGATACTGAATCCGCTGCGGAATATAGAATAGTCCATCCTGATTGGCGGAATTTAAGTTTTAGAGTCGCACCCGGCAGTATTGAATTGAGCTTGATAGTTCTTAGACTATATCGAATTGGCGGCAGAAATGAGCCGGTAATAGTACCGTTACATCCTGGTGAATATACTGTCAAGTACGAATTTATTGTCACTGTGCCTAATAAGGAGATAACGGAATATGTGGTCCAGGGCCATATAAATATTCTTAGCGCCCAGAGCGAACATGATCGAGTGCATAATTCTCAGTATTGGAGATCTAAGTTTAGAACAGAAAAACCAGACCAATGGCGCGATGAGCTTAAAAAGTTATTGACAATGCATTCTAATGCTCCGTACAGGAACACAATTATTTATATTTATAGTCAACTGCTGCTATACAATCAAAAATATAAAAGATCGTATCCAAATGTAGATGATCGCGAAAGTCCTGCAATTGCTGGCAGTATTATTATGAATTGGGTGTTAGAGCATCCGAATGATTTTGCTGCGATTATATGTCTCGAGGAGCTAAAAAATTACCATAATATCCGACTTATGTTATGTGCGGAGTTGCTTGCAAACATTGCTTTAACAAATGAGGTTGTATCGGACTATTTGCTTCATTCATACTGTCGATGAGATATTGGAGCGCGGTCGAAGGCGGCGTGTAAGGATTTATTGCTGTCCACAAAGAAGTGCACAAAACGCGTGACCGATATTGGTGGTGGTTTACGAATATTGAAATCCCCTCGTTTGAAGTATGAGTGCTGTATCGACGGCGTAGCGACGCGGAAATCCGTATCAAGGAACTCAAGTCTGATTTCAGCCTCGGCGCCTTCAACCACAACGAGTTCTTTGTGTCGGAAGCAACGTTGCACTTTGTGATGATGGCCTACAATCTGATGGGCCTGTTTCGTCAGGCGGTGCTCGGCGAAACGAAACAATCCACTGTGAAAACACTCCGTTATAAGGTCTTGGCTATCGGTGCCTACATCACGCGCGACGGTAGAAAGCGCACCCTGAATCTCGCGCTCGCCCCGAAGTACAGAGAGTGGTTCTGTGGGCTTTGGGACGTCGGGGAGGGCCTGATGCTACTTCATTCGGTGCCTGGGTAAATCTCTAATGACAAATCTGGGATTATTCGGATTCGACACGGTTTTAAAACCACGGATTTCACAGATTTGACACGGATTGGCACAGATGAATCGTGGAGAGCCGTGTATATGTGTCGGAATCGCTGCGATCGGTGGTTTTCAACTCACGCGCGGTGACGGATCGCGATGTTGAAACGTCACCGCGATGATTGCCGGGGGAGCATCGCGACTATTCTTGCGGCATGATGTCGTTATGCTTGTCGCATTCGCCCGGCAGGCGCATGACGTTGACGGGATACATGTCCTGAACCGGGCAGTGCTCGCCCGCCAGCATACCGCTTTCCCTGCACAACGGCATCATGGCGACGTCCGAAGGAAGGGCGAAGGCGCTGTCGGCGGGAGTAGCGCGACGCGCGGCATCGGCCATGACGCGTCCCCAGATGGGCGCACACATTGTGCCGCCGTAGCGGAAGCCGCCGCCGAGCTTGCGCGAGGGATTGTCGAAGCCCGCCCACACCGCCATGGACAAACGCGGCGTGTAGCCCACAAACCAGGCGTCGGTGGATTGCTGCGTGGTGCCGGTTTTACCCGCGGCCGGACCTGCGTAGTAGCGCCGCACCGTACGCCCCGTGCCGCTGTCCACTGCGGCTGCCAGGGCGTCGGTCAGAAGGAAAGCCGTGGCAGAGTCCAGCACGGTGGCGGTGTCGGGACGTCCCACGTGCAACACGCGGCGCTGGGCGTCTTCGATGCGGGTGATGACAAACGGCGCGGCACGTTTGCCCTGCGAGGCGAACACACCGAAGGCGGCGGCCATTTCCAGCGGCGATACCTCGCTGCTGCCCAGCGCCAGCGAGGGGAAGGGCCGCAGTTCCGATACAATGCCGCAGCGCTGTGCGAAGGCGGCCATTTCCTCGGGACTGGTCAATTCGGTGATCGCATGGGCGGCCACAAGGTTGAGTGAGCGCTGTATGGCGAATTTCATGGGAACGGCGGCGTGCGCACTGCTGTCGTTGTCGTTGGATGGACGCCATTCCCACGCCGTGCCCGAATCCACCACCAGCGGCGCATCGAGTATCGGAGTGGACAGCGGGTATCCCTGCTCCAGCAGACTCGCGTAGAGGAAGGGTTTGAAGGACGAGCCCGCTTGCCGGCGTATCTGTGTGGCGTGATTCAGATCACGGGCACCGGATTCCGGATTCCCTCCCACCAATGCGCGAAGAGCGCCACTGCCCGCTTCGACGCAGGCCAGGCCGATTTGCACGTCTTTCATGCCCGAGGGCAATTCCTTCCACTGCGCTTCCACCGCGCGGTCGGCAGCGGCTTGCAAGGCCGCATCGATGGTGGTGGCGATGCGGAACGGACCTTCGCCCAGCGAGCGGCCGAGGCGGGCGAGGATGCGTTCGGCTTCACGACGGGCATATTCCGCGGCATGCCGTCCTATGCGTGGGCGTGGGTTCAATCCCAGAGGCAGGCGGCGTTCGCGCTCGAATTCCTTCTTCGAGAGACGTCCAACATCCAGCAGATTGCGCAGCACCTGATTGCGACGGCGCAGGGCCTTCTCGGGGTGGCGCAGCGGGTTGTAGCCCTCGGGTGATTGCAGCAGGCCAACGAGCATGGCGCTTTCGGTGATGGAGAGATCGGCGGGTGCTTTGGAAAAATACTCCCGCGCGGCTGTCCACACGCCGTAATTGCCGCTGCCGAAATACACTGTGTTGAGGTACAGCAGGAGGATTTCGTCTTTGCTGTAGCGTTTTTCGATTTCCTGTGCCAGTTCGATTTCGCGCAGCTTGCGCGACACACTGCGCTCATGCGAAAGGAAGAGGTTGCGGGCGAGCTGCATGGTAAGTGTGCTGCCACCCTGCGTATCGCCCGTCAGGGTTTTCAGCACCGCGCGGCCCAATCCCTTCATGGATACGCCGTCGTGATTGTAAAAATCCCTGTCCTCGGTGGCGAGCAGCGCACGTATCACCCATTTCGACACCGAGCCCGTGCTGGGCAATTCCACGCGCCGCTCCGCGCCGACATACTCCAGCACCGAACCGTCCGCGGCGGTGATAATGGAAGCGAACTGCAATTTTACCGGCGGGAGGCCTTGCGCATGCAGCGAAGTACAGGCCAACAGTAGCACAAGCGTGGTGAGGATGCGACGGATCATGCGGCAAATATCGGAAAATTTCCCATGCCGGGTAAGGGGAAAATCGACTCCAGCCTGACAGACTCCGGCATGGCCGTCGGCAGTAGGAGGATGTGCGGAATCGTCGCAATACGCATGCAGGTATTTCGTCATGTGGCTGAGGCGCTTCCGCCTCGTGATGTATTTGTGGTTTTTTTAAAAAAAATATTTTCCTGACTTCGCCATGCTATTTGGGATTGCAAATGTGTGTCATTGTTTTCA
>DAOSDL010000011.1:12463-105395 GCA_035362335.1 Bacteroidota bacterium | reverse complement strand
ATTTTCATTCTCCCGGGTGTGACGAAGGAACATGAAAGACTGTGGTTTTCCCCCTCTGTCGAATCCGAATAATCCAATCACCGCACCATTCTCATTCTCCAGCAGGCTACCCTGTAAATACTGGAATACCTGCAACATCCTGTCCATTCTTCCGTATGCCGTAGGCCAGTCCCGACCGAAGGTCCAGCCATGAAGCATCGCACTGTGTATTTTTTCCTTTTCCTGAGTTCGCTGATACTCGCCGAAGCACTGATGGCGCAGCAGCAAATGGAATTGCGTCGTCCCCTCGGTGGTGAACAGGCGGTGGTGGCGGAAATCGAAGCGCGCATGGGAACGGTGCGTCTGCGTCGGGCGCCGGGCGGAGAGTTGTTCTCCGTGACCGAGCATTCTGAAAGGGGCAGGGACAACACCCCGGATTTCGAGGTCGAATACACCGTCGAGGATAATGTGGCCTACGTGCGCATCGTGCTTGGAGCGGTGAACGAAGAGTCCAGGCACAGCATCGCATCGCTCTCCTCCGCAGGCGACCGCATGTGGAACGTGTACATTTCCGACGCCATACCCGTCTCCTTCACCATCAGCGTGGGAGCGGGTAGTGCGATGCTGGATTTGACGCAGCTTCGCGTGCGCGATCTCGAGGTTGAGAACGGGGCTGGCAGCGTATCCATTGTCATGGAAACGCCCAACTCTGAAATCGTGGAGCGCGCCTACATTTCCAGTGGCATTGGATCCATGCGCACACGCAAGCTGGGAAATCTTCGCTTTCGCTCGCTCGAGTTCAGTGGAGGTGTGGGAAAATACCTGCTGGACTGTCGAGGAGATTTGCTCGACGATGCGCGCATCATGACCGACGTCGGCGTGGGCTCGCTGACCATGATTCTGCCGGAGGGATACGCGGCGAAGGCGGTGACGGACAGAAATTGGTTCAACCGCACCGAGCTGCCGCGCTTCATTCGGCAATCCGGAGGAAATTACGTCACTCCCGATTTTCAGCGCTCCAGCAGGCGTATTGTGCTAGGCATGCAATCTGGCTTGGGTTCCACCACAGTGCGGTGGAGCAAATAGAGAACCCGGAAGGGTATGTGAGAACGCGGAGGGCTGTCGACAAGGACAGCCCTCCGCGTTTCGTACTCGAGGCCGGGGTCGAACCGGCACGGGTTTAAAGCCCACTGGATTTTGAGTCCAGCGCGTCTGCCAATTCCGCCACTCGAGCGACTGGATTACAAATGTCGCGAAAAACGCGCGCGAAATCAAGGGTAAAGATGAATCTCCGCGCGGTTCACGTTGCGCGGCAACTCCAGCGGTCGGACCGCGTTGTCGGCATTATTTCGACAGCAGCATATTCGCCGTTCTCAGCACATCCGCCGTGCGCAATACCACAATGTACATTCCCGAAGGCAAGCCCTGCGCATCGAAGCGTATGCTGTACTCGCCGGGTTTCATCACACCGCTTGCCAGCGTCGCAACGCGGCGACCGAGCAAGTCCGTCACGAAGATCTCGGTTTCCTCCTCTCCCGCGATGCCGACGAGGATTTCCGTGCTGGGATTGAAGGGATTGGGTCTCACCGCACGAATGCCCGCTCGCACCGATCCATCGAACAATCGCGTTCCTCCTTCACGACAAATTTGCTCCAGAGTAAACGACCCCGGCCGCTCGACAATAGTCAGGCGCCCACCCACGGGCTGCGATTGCAGCACTTCTATGACGGTCTGTTCTCTCGCGCCAAGTGTGACGAGGAAAGGCAAGCGCAGCGCCACATCGTTCGCATCGGTAAGCAGTGGCACGGTGATGGGAATGCTGCGGACAGTGCCGACAAGCACGCCGGTGTTGGCGAATTGCGGCACCAGCAGCGATGCATCGAAGCGCAGTTGCGTGTTGATGGATGTCGCTCCGAACACCGCTGCGCTTTGCGCATTGCGCAGGTAAATGGGAAGTTCGATCAACTGGCCGGGAACTCCCGCAATGTCGCCAGCCACCAGTTCCACCGAAGCATCGCCACGAATGCCCGCAACGGCGATGAATGAAGCTGCGCACTGAGGATCGTGCAACGCCGGAAGTTGCGCAGTCCAGTTTCCATTGCTACCGGGATCGTCGAAACGCAACAGCACTTCCACGGAATCACCAGCGGCGATGAGCAAAGGCAACGGCGAAAGCAGGGTGAATGGAGGGATCGGCGTGACAGCGTCGATGCGTATGGGCACGGTGCCGGTATTCCGCAAGTACACGCGCTGCGTGACGGGGAACTCCGACACATGGCGCGCGCCGAAATCCACCAAGGGTGCCGTGAGACCGACGGAATCGCGCCGACCGGTGATCGTGGCTTCGACACGCAACGCGCAGGGCTCGGCGACCACAGTCAGTTGCGCCACCTGTGTGCCGGGCACCAAGGGCGCGTAACGCACTTGCACTTGCAGTGCTTCGCCGGGATTCACATCCGCCGGTACCGGAGGTGCAAGCACGGCAAAGGCGGGATCGGAACTCAGTACATCCGTCACCCGCAGCCGGGCGTTGCCGGTGTTGCGCACCGTGATGACTGTGTCGAAGTGCTGCCCGAAGCAATACAGTGTCGGTAAAGTGAAGGCGGGAAGTATGTCGAGTGCGGCTTCGTACACGTCGCCCGAAAGCTCGATATCCACGCCCGCATTGCAGGTGCTAACATTGGTGCTGAAGGACACGCGGCCGCTGAGAGGACCCGACCCCGGTGGTGTGATGCGCACATACACCACGCGGCTGTCGCCTGGAGCGATACGCAACGGGAAGGCCGAGGCCGCGGGGGCATCAAGCGTCATCGCTGGATTGCCGAATCCCGGGGCATTCACATCGAGCGGCACGGTGCCGCGATTGTACAGCGTCATCGGCATGATGATGGAGGTGCTGTCGCACAACCAAAGGTCGGGAAAGCGCTGCAAGGCGCCATCGCTTTCGAGCAGGGCTTCATCCACATCCACCGTCAGCAGCGTGTACCACGGATTGCGCAATGGTTGAGGATCGTTGCTCGGAATGATAAGCGTGTCGGTGATGCGTCCACTGACACCGGGGATGCGCGTAAAGGCGACAACAACGCGCCTGCTCTCGCCCGCGGGAACGAGCAGCGGAAAATTCACCGGCTCCACAACACGGAAGCCGCGATCACCATGCAGGAGTCGAAGCTCCGGTATACGCAGCACGGCCTCGCCTGTGTTGTCGATGGCGAGTGTATCGAATACCTCGTCCTCGCAAAGCAGTCGCCCGAACTGACCCGCGACATCCGCTTCAATGCGCGGGAAAGTGGTGAGCACGAGGATGTTCGCCGCGGCCTGCGACAACACCGCCGTGGGTGCCGCCGCAAAGGGATCGGCTTGCGGCGTTTCGCGCTGCACAGCCACGAGATAGTACACGCCGTCACCGCCATCGATGGTCAAATTGTTGGACCAGGTGTTGCTGTATCCCGTGATGGAAGTGAGCAGCGTCCACGGCATGCGATCGCTTTTCACATACAGATCGATGGTATTGCCGTTGCCTGTTCCGGTGAGTGTGAAATTTCGAGTAACGAAGCTCGTGGTGTCGGTGGATGGTCCGAAGTACAGCGATTCATCCACTGGCAATCCCCCGCTGAACCATCCGATGGGACCATCCATGCGAAGACGACCGCCGCCGCCATTGCTGCCAACGCCGCTGCCGCCGAGGGCACGCAATTTCCACAGACCGGAAATGAACTTCGCCTCGGCGGAGATGGCGCCACCCGAACCCCCGCCACCATGAGCGGACGATCCGCTTCCGCCGCCCGCGCCATCCGCGGTGATGAGATAGGTGTCGATGCTCCGTCCGTAGAGCCGCAGCGCGCCACCGCCACCGCCGCCATCGCCCGAGCAGGCGAAACCCAGCTGCGGATTGCCGCCGCCGCCGCCCGAACCACCGGCAAAAGGTACAATCATGGCATTGCCATGCACGTTGCCGCCGTTGTTGTTGCGCGAGGACTGCCCCGCCGTGGCATAGCCGCCGCCACCGCCGTTCATGGTTTGTTGTTGCCCGCTCCCGCCGCCGTATCCACCCGGGGGATTGCAGCCGGATCCACTGCCACAGCCCTCACCGGAAGTACCGAAGGGGTGCCCCGTGCCGCCGCCCGTGGCTTCATAGGCCGGGGAGGTTCCGCCGCTCACGCCATTGAGACTGCCTCCCGTCACCCCGATGAAGGCACCAGAACCAAGACCGGGATTGCGGTATTCATCCGAACCGAACGGATTGCCAGCGCGATTGCGCCCTCCTCTACCACCGCCGGTGAAGCCGTCGCCGCCGTCTGTACCATCGCCGGTGAAATCACAAAAGCTCCCACCACCACCGCCTCCGCCAGGTCCACCGCGTTTGCCCGATCCATTGACTTGAATGATGGTACTGCTCGCCGTACGTATCGGACCTTTGGAGAGAATGACGGCGGGGAGATAGGCCTGATTGCCCGGAGTTGATGCATCCGGGTCGATGAGCGACACATCGTACTGCGCGCCATCGAGTTGCAGACTGTCGAAAATCATGGCACCGCGCGGCGAGCGTACACCCCAGATGCCGCCGCTGCCCAGCGTGCCGTTTGCCGCGGTGAGCACCGCGGATTGCGGACGAACAATGGTGAACACCTGGCTGTTGCCCGCGAGACCGTTGACGACGACGCGCAGGGGTATCTGGAAATCCGCACCGACCACATTCCAGTCGTAGCTGGGCGGCTGTTGATCGGGATGCACGAAAATCTGCGTCGCAAGCATGCGGCCGTTCCACGATACCACCACCGGTCCAATGGTCACGCGCTGTGTGTCAGCGGCGTCGGCGCATTCCACGCGCAGCGCATCGCCGCTGTTGTTCAGGTAAAAACCATCAGTACCGAAAGTCCCCACGGCAGTGTGCGCTGCGATGAATTCCACGTACGTGTTCATGCCCGGAGCACCGATGTCGGGTGTGATGTAGGAGATGGTCTGCGACCACAGCGATGGTACCGCGAGCAGCAGTATCGCGATCGACAGGAGGAAGCGTTTCGTGAACATTCGTGGCTCGTTCGGCATGGGGATCATGGAGATTCGGGGAAGTTGATTGTCCCGTATTGTAGGCATTGCGCTTTTGTTTCGCAATGGGAAAATGCGCTCCCGGCGAGAGATGCCAGGAACGTGGTTATCTATCGAAGTAGAAAGAGGCGATCAGAAATGACAAAAGAGGATACTACGGCCTCAACACGGCCTTGCTGCCCTCGCGCAGGTATCCGCCTGAAAGCACGGGGTGCTCGACGGAACAGACGAAGAGGTGCAAGCGAACGCCGGCGCGTGCGCATGGTGGTGTCGATCTTGCCTGCTTGTGAGTTTTGGGGTCTTGTCCCTTTCACATCGGGAGCATGAAGGCGAAGGGACCACGCTGCGAATGTTACCGTGTGATCATTCGTCTTGAAGGCTCCGTTGCGCGTTACCGGACAACAACGAAGGTCGCCGAGAGGAGACGATTGTTCTCTACCACACGTACGAAATTGCTTCGTGCTGGATACTTGCGAACACCGGTGTGGATTTCATGTTGCCGCCCCCGTCTACGGTGTTGATAGGATGTGTGCACGGAGTGTGTCAATAAAGTGTTGCAGCTCGACGGCGACTCCCAGACCGCAATAGTTCTCTGGATCGAGGACGGTGCCATTTTCAACGGTTAATGCTTTCTCTGGTGGAAGCTCGTAGACAATCCATCCACCGGGCGCAACATACAGCGCCCAAGTCTCGATAAATACGATGTATTCATTATCCGGAATCAAACGACCCGGGCCTACCTGTTGATACGCGCTGTCGCTGTTGACCCGAGGTTCCCACATCCGTGGGTAACGATGCCAAGAGGTCTTCATGCATGCGTACCGTAGTTCGGTGACGGGATCGATACAGGTGAATGGTATCGTCGTACCGAAAATAGGAGTAAGTACTTCCAGCTCGGCGTAATAGGCATCCACATACGGGATAAAAGAAGGATGAAGCTCCGCAACGGAATCCACCCTATGCTCCTGATGTCGAACCCTGACATGATAGATACCTCCCGACGATGTGTTTCTAATGCTATCATAGCGATTGGCTTGTAGCACGCGCTGGAAGTAATTGCGTTCGATCGCTTTAACGATTGAGATTAATGGAGTAAGATAACCTGGTGATCCAATGATCCTGGAATGACCAATCGCATGTTGAAACAGAATTGGGTTATAGTCCTGTGCTGCAAGCATGCTTCTGAAGGCAATCGCGATGGAATCCGCCGAAAGCCGATTGGCGATGGAATCAATCTGATGCAGACCGAAAGATTTGCGGAGTGTATCGGCTACGATGTAGGCATCCATCACTTCAGGAGGCATGGATACATTGAGATACGGCGGAGGAGTCGTGCTCGATGTACGCAGCAGCCATTTCGTGTCGTCGAATTCGATGTTTATCTGCGCAACGGATTTCGACACGATCAGCGGCAGGAGTGATAGGACAAGATACAGTAACGTGAAATACTTGATTCTCATTGTGTCTCCACGAAGAGATCGTTTCGGTGCGGGAAGCATGCACACGGCACCGGTTCTACTGTAACAAGCGCGGGCAGTTCAATGTAAATGGCATGGGAGAAGAAAGTAAAAGGTGGCATTCTTGTCGATTTTTATTGTTCTCATCGATCCAGAGTCGGTTGTGCATTTCGAGAACTTCTCCTTCTGCCCAGGTTCGAGGTAACTATATGGAACATCGTCCGGGCAAGATATCGGCTGCCCGCACGTGCGAAGTTAGCAGTGTCAGTAGCGCTATTAAAACCAGCAATTAGAGGATGATGAATGCATGCGAACACCTCGTCGTCATTCCAAATCAAGTATTTTAACTCGCAGTGCGGAAATGAATTGCTGTAAATCCATCTCCGTGCCAAATCCGCAAATATTGTTGAGGTCGTAAACAAGACCATTGGCTACAGGCAATACCCAATGCGGACTAAGACCGTATTCAATTTTACCTCCAGTCCTTGTTCGAGTAGAGTATGCTCTGAGAAACACGATGTATTCTGCGCCCGGCACAAGATATCCAGGTCCAATGCGATAATATGAGCTGTCATCGTGTACATTCCCCTCTCGCTCTCGTGGATATCTGTTCCATCCGGTTTTCAGACACGGGATGGCGTATTCTGATCCCACTTCATAGCAAGTGAATGGTGTAGTCGACCCAAAAATGCTACGCAAGAGCATCAAATCAGCACTATACTTGTCTACATAGGGAACAGAAGACCAGTGACCGAACGCCACGGAATCCACCCTGTGCTCCTGATTTAGTACACGCACATGATAAATCCCGGCAGAAGCGAAGTATCGTATGCTGTCGTAACGAGTTCGTGACCGCACCCTTTGGAAATAATTACGTTCGATGCCATCCATCAGAGCTTTATATGTGGAATGATACCCGGGAGATCCGATGAACGACGAATGAAACAATGCATGCTTGAACAACAGCGGGTGATAATCCTGTGTTCGCACCATGGCCTTGAAGGCAATCGCGATGGAATCCGCCGAAAGCCGATTGGCAATGGAGTCGATCTGAAATACATCAAAGGTTTTACAGAGCGTATCGGCGACAATGTACGTCGCCATCACTTCAAGAGGCATGGACAAATTGATGTACGGTGGAGGAGTCGTGCTCGATGTGAGCAGCACCCAACTTGTGTCGTCGAATTGGATATTTACCTGCGCAACGGATTTCGACATAGTCAGTGGCAGAAGAGATACGATAAAACACAGTAGTGTGAAATACTTGATTCTCATATTGTCCTCCACGAGGCGAAGAGATTGTTTCGGTACGGGAAGCATGCCATGTCACCGGTTCTACGGTAACAGGCGAGGGCAGTCCAATGTAAATGTCGAGGGAGGCAGGCAATGGAACTCAAACACTGGCGGCAATATAATTACATCGGTTAAGAAAGTCAAGAACGAACAACTGCTATCCCACCCGACGGATGGCGCAAAAAAAAGACGCTCCATCGTCATACGCGGAGCGTCTTCCTGCATACAATATCGACAGTGCTATTCGGGTGTTTCCTCGTTCAGAAGCACGCGCATAAGCTGCATCGCCGCGCGGGCGATGACGGTGCCGGGACCGAACACGGCAACGGCACCCGCATCGTACAGGGCCTGATAGTCCTGCACGGGAATCACTCCACCGACAACTACGAGAATGTCGTCGCGATCCAGTGAATGCAATTCCTTGACGAGAGCGGGTACGAGCGTCTTGTGTCCCGCGGCGAGACTCGACACGCCGATGATGTGCACGTCGTTCTCCACCGCCTGGCGCGCCGCCTCTTCGGGAGTTTGGAACAGCGGACCGATATCGACATCGAAGCCGAGATCGGCAAAGGCCGTGGCGATGACTTTGGCGCCGCGGTCGTGTCCGTCCTGTCCGAGCTTGGCGATCATGATTCGCGGACGGCGTCCTTCCTGCACGGCGAAGCGGTCGGTCATTTCGCGTGCGGCGACAAAATCCTTGTCGTCGCCCGCTTCGCTGGAGTACACACCGGCTATGGAACGGACGACGGCTTTGTGGCGACCGAAGATTTTTTCCATGGCGTCCGACATCTCTCCTACTGTTGCACGTTTGCGGGCCGCATCCACGCAGGCCTCGAGCAGATTGCCATTGCCCGCCGCCACTTCGGTGATGCGTTCGAGAGCCGCTTGCACATCCGCGTCATTGCGCTCGGCGCGGAGTTTCTGAAGGCGGCGGCGCTGCGCTTCGAGCACGGCGGAATTGTCCACCTCAAGAATGTCAATCGGATCTTCCTTGTCAAGACGGAATTTATTCACACCGACTATGGTATCCTTGCCGGAGTCGATGCGCGCCTGCTTGCGCGCGGCGGCTTCCTCGATGCGCATTTTCGGCAAACCGGTTTCGATGGCCTTGGTCATACCACCGTGCCGTTCCACTTCCTCGATCAAATCCCAGCCGCGATGCGCCAACTCGTGGGTGAGGCGCTCGACGTAATACGAACCGGCCCAGGGATCGACGCTTTTGCAGATATGCGTCTCCTCCTGCAAAAAGAGCTGCGTATTGCGGGCAATGCGCGCGGAGAAATCCGTGGGCAGGGCGATGGCTTCGTCCAGCGCGTTGGTGTGCAACGACTGCGTGTGGCCCAGACCCGCGGCGAGTGCCTCAATGCAGGTGCGCGCCACATTGTTGAAGGGGTCTTGCTCGGTGAGACTCCAGCCCGAGGTCTGGCTGTGCGTGCGCAACGACATCGACTTGGGGCTTTTCGGATTGAACTGTCGGATAATCTTGGCCCACAGCATACGCGCCGCACGCATTTTGGCGATTTCCATGAAGAAGTTCATGCCCACAGCCCAGAAGAAGGACAGCCGCGGCGCGAAAGCGTCGATGTCCAGTCCGGCATTGATGCCCGCCCGCACATATTCGAGTCCGTCGGCCAGCGTGTAAGCCATTTCGATATCAGCCGTTGCGCCGGCTTCCTGCATGTGATAGCCGGAAATGGAAATCGAGTTGAATTTCGGCATATGCTTCGCCGTGAAAGCGATGATATCCGAAACGATGCGCATGGACGGCGTGGGAGGATAGATGTAGGTGTTGCGCACCATGAATTCCTTCAGAATGTCATTCTGAATGGTGCCGCTGAGCTTGTCCATGCTCACGCCCTGCTCTTCGGCCGCGATGATGTACAAGGCCATGATGGGCAGCACGGCGCCGTTCATGGTCATGGACACGGACATGCGGTCGAGGGGAATCTGGTCGAAGAGGATTTGCATGTCGAGTATGGAATCGATGGCCACGCCCGCTTTACCCACATCGCCCACAACGCGGGGATTGTCGCTGTCGTAGCCGCGGTGTGTCGCGAGGTCAAAGGCAATGGACAAACCTTTTTGTCCCGCGGCAAGATTACGCCGGTAGAAGGCGTTCGATTCCTCGGCCGTGGAAAAACCGGCGTATTGCCGCACAGTCCAAGGGCGCTGCACGTACATGCTCGTGTACGGTCCGCGCAGGAAAGGCGGAATGCCCGCGACGAAATCGAGATGCTCGAGTTCGGCACGATCGGCGGCGGTGTACAGCGGACGCACCCCGATATGCTCGGGTGTATTCCAGACCAGCTCGTCCGGCAAGGCGCCGTTCAATTCCCGCGTCGCGCGTTCATGCCAGCCGCCGATGCCGCGTGAAGCGAAGGCGGCGGCGTTGAATTTCTTGTTGGTGAAATCCGGTTTCATTTCTCTTCCCTCCGTGAACCGTGGACATCGACGCCGAGCGCTTCCAGCATGGACACGAGAGTTTCTCCTGCATCGGCTTTGAGGTGAATGAATTCGTACACGCCGTCGGCGCGGAGCTGCTCGATGGCATCCTTGGGATAACCGGCTACAAGCAACAGAGGCGAGGCGCCCGCCTGGCGCAACGCGGCGGTCATGGCCGGTGCGAGCGCGGGATAGCTTTCGTCGTCGCTGCACAGCACCACCACTTTGGCGCCGGCGGCAACAGCCGCCTGTGCCGCCTGTTCGGCACTTTCGAAGCCGGCGTTGTCGACGCAACGAAGACCGGCGATACCGAAAAATCCCGAAGCGAAGGTCGCGCGCGCACGGCGCCAGAAACCCGGTCCCAGTGTGGCCAGAAACACCACCGGCGCCTTTTCCATCGCGGCAACCGCATCGCGCAGCTGCTCGAATTGCTCGGCCGCGCGGAATTGCGGAAGCACGGTCACGCGCTCCCTGCCCGCGCCCGCCAGCAGTGCGTCGTTGACCTGCGCCAGCGTTGCACCGGCGCGGAAGGCGTGCTCCATGCGCTCGATGAGATTGCCACTGAGCGAAGCGCCAGTATCGACAGTGAGGGAATTGCGCTGTTCGAAACGCTCGCGCAACGTCGCCCGCACGGCATCCGCATCGACATCGGCCCCGGGCAAGCTCTGTTCGCCGGGATTGGGATACTGATTGGTGCCGATCAACACATCCTTACGCTGCGAGTAGCGCTTGCTCTTCGCGGCGGCTGTACCGGCGATATGCTCCTGAAGGAAGCCCGTCCGCATGGCAGCGAGGAAACCTCCCTCCGCCTCGACATCCTGGAACAGCGCCCAGGCCTTGTCGGCAAGCTCCGCGGTGAGCGTTTCGATGTAATACGAACCGCCGGCGGGATCCACGACGTGGTTGATGTGGGATTCCTCGCGCAGGAGAAGCTGCACATTGCGAGCGATGCGGCGGGAGAATTCCGTTGGAGGCGCGACAACCTCGTCGAAAGGCGCGGTGTACATCGAGTCGGCTCCACCCACGGCGGCGGCGAGGGATTCCACCGTGCCGCGGAGCATGTTCACCCACGGATCATATTTGGTGGCAAACCAGCGCGATGTGCGCACGTGCAGGCGCAGGGCCTGATGCTGCTCGCCGTCCACACCAAATTCCTTCATCACCATCGCCCACAGCATGCGCGCGGCACGCAGTTTGGCGATTTCCATGAAAAAGTTGCTCCCCACAGCGAAGGTGAAGCGCAGATGCGGCGCCACCTCGGCAGCGGTGATGTCGCGGTCGCTCATCTGATGGATATACTCCACGCCCGCCGCGACGGCGAAGGCGAGTTCCTGTACGCTGTTGGCACCCGCGTTGTGGAAACTATCGGCATGCACGCCCAACACGGTTGTGCCCACGACGCGCCGATGCACGAGACGCAGCGCGTCGGCAGCGAGATCCATCGACTGCTCGATGGTGATGGGCAACTGTCCGTGGCGCAGCAGACAGGTCAGGGGATCGTATTCCACATGTTCGGGGGTGCGACCGGCCGCCAGATTCATTGCGAGCAGCGCCGGCGCCGAAAGTCCCGCCTGAACGTCGAGCGTGATGTGTTCCGGTATGGCCGCGAGCATGGGACGAAGATCGTCGATATGCTGCACGGCGACGCCATCCACGCCCTGCAGTTCTGCTGCCGAAGCGGATGGAGCCAGCAGCACTGCGGAGGCGTCGCAGCGAATGGCGACTCCCGTGGCACCGCCGTGGATTTCCTGCGCGATTTCAAGAGCCGCCGTGGCGGGATCCGGATGTTGCACGCGTTGTGCTATTGTCCATGGCTGAACGCTGTTCTGCAGCGCTGTGGCGCCACGCACAAATGGCGCTTCGCCGGGCAACGCTCCGAGCTGCGCAAGCCCTTCCGCATCCTCGCGGAAGTACATGGGCTGCACATCTATTCCCTCGTCGGTGCTCCACACCAGCGCTTTCTTAAAATCCCGTCCTTCGAGTTCCGCTGTTGCCTGCTGCAACCAATCGGTCTTGAGCGGACGCGGAAACTCGTCAAACAGAGATTTTTTCTCGTTTTCCAAATCAGGTGTACTCATTCTGCCTTCTCTGCATCGTGAATTACTCCCGCGGTACGGGATCAGCCGGAACGGACCCGCGCGGTTGTGATAAAATTAGCGAATTTTTGCGTCGATTGAAAGAAAAAGCCCGGTGAAAATGCCTTCAGCCCCGCATTCCTGAGGGCTTCGGCCAGGGAAATCCGGAAATTGTGAATTTCCGCAGGTGGACGGAGAGGAAATACGTCGAGGGACGTGTTATCCGATGTGTACGCGCGTGACGCGAAGGTCGGGTTTACCGAGGAAAATCTCGCCGAGTTGCTTGAACTTCTGCGGGACGTCGGAGACGAAGAACTCGTAATTCGGTTGATCAAACAGAGGGTTGAGCAGGTCGAGGTCGCGCAATTCCCTCTCCACTTCCACAGCCGCCGCCTCGCCCGAATCGATCAGGCGCACCTGCGATCCCACGGAACGCTGTATCACCGAGCGAAGGATGGGATAATGCGTGCAGCCGAGAATCAAGGTGTCTATATCGCGTTGATGGAAATCATGCAGGTATTCGTCGGCCACCATTTGCGAAACGGGATGATCGGACCACCCCTCTTCCGCGAGAGGAACGAACAGTGGGCAGGCCTGCGAATACACTGCCATACGTCGATCCATGGTTTTCAGGGCCCGGGTGTAGGAATCGGAAGCAATGGTTGCCAGCGTTCCAATCACGCCCACACGCCCGCTGCGCGTTTCCTTCGCGGCCGCCTCGGCGCCCGGCTGAATCATGCCGATGATGGGGAGATCGAAATGGGAACGCAGGCTGTCGATGGCGATGGCGGAAACAGTGTTGCAGGCGACCACGATGGCCTTGACGCCGCGGTCGAGCAGGAAGCGCGTGTCCTCGAAGGCGTATTCGCGCACCACTTCGGCGGATTTACTGCCGTACGGCACGCGGGCGGTGTCGCCGAAATACGTGATGTTCTCATGCGGCAGCCGACGCATCAAAGCGCGCACAACGGTCAGGCCGCCGATACCGGAGTCGAAAACCCCGATACTGGTCTGCCGTTCCGGTATGTTCCACGAGCGTTTCATCAAGGAGTTTGCGTGGCGCGAGTGATATCCTGGAGCAGAACCTTCCGCAACAACTCCCTGCGATGAGCATCGACGAAAGCCTGCCCCGAAGGTTCCTGCACGTAGAAGGAGTCAACGACGCCGTCAACGCGTGTCGCAATTTTGGCAAATACGATATTCAATCCAAACGAGGAAATGGCGTGCGCCACCGTGTACAGCAGTCCGAAGGTGTCGGGCGCATACACTTCGATGATGGTGCTCGTGCCTTGTTCGCTTCCTTCCTGATCGATGTATTTCACCTCGACGGGAAGGTCGCTGCGCAACAGCCGACGAAGGCGGCGCTGCCATTTGCGCCGTGATCGTTGATACACGTCCTCGGCGGGCATACGCAGTGTGCATACCGCCAGCACCATGTCGCGCAAACGTTGTACCTGCTCGTTCGACAGGCACGACCCCGATACGATATCCACCAGACGGAACCTGTCGATGACCACATCCCTGCGTGTTTCTATCGATGCGTCCACGATATTCGCATCGGCCCCGAGAATGGCTGCGGAAAGTTGTGCGAGTACATTCGGCCTATCCATGCAGATAATGACGGCATCGGTGTGTGCGCGCCGCTGCTCGGTGAACACGCGCATCGGTTCGCCCTCGCGCACGTCCTCCACCGCGGCATCGATACGCCGGCGCGATATGACGCTCGCACCCGTGTTCGAGGCGGATGCGTCCGTTTCCCGCTGTCCATCGCCCGGTACAAGCAAGCTGTCTTCGAGATTCCTGAACAGCTCGGCGAGCAAATCCTTTTTCCATTCCGTGAATACCGTGGGATTCAAAGCGCTCATGTCGGCATAGGTCAGCACGAACAGGAGACGCAGTCTTTCCACTGTTCCCACGACTTCACGCATTTCCGCAAGAATGGAAGCATCGCGGATGTTCCTACGAAAAGCCACCTGCTCCAGGCGCAAATGCTGCCGCACGAGAAATTCCACATCATCCGCAATGTCCGCGCGTCCGAGTCGATGCAATTCGCTGCGCGCTGTTTCCGCTCCCAACATTTCGTGCCGCGCCACATCCCTGGGCTTTGCTATATCATGGAACAACAGCGCGTAATACAGTACCGATGTGTCTTTTATGGAGCGGTAAGCGCTGCCGAACACCGAAGTATCGTCCGTCAGGGCCTCGGCGGCTTCGATGGTGTTGAGCGTATGTTCGTCGGCGGTGTAATAGTGGTAAATGTTGTGCTGGAAAAAATGGTGCAACGCGGCAAAATCCGGGAGCACACGTCCCAGCACACCACATTCGTGCAATGCACGGAGCGTGCGCGCCACATGTCTTGGAGAACGAAGAATGGCATCGAACAACATCGAACAGCGCTCGCTGCTGTAATCGAATTGTGACATCGCATCGCCATGGCGCAGCACATCACTGCCGGGCAATGCGCCGTGTTCACAGGCAAGGGCGAACATTTCCAGCACATCCTCGCCGCATTGCGGTTGCGGTGCGGGAAGATGGAACATCGGAATTCCTCCTCCAACTCCGCTTCCGCCCAGGTATTCGCCGGCGTAGTCCTGCGTGGCCAGCAACAGCGCCAGGCGAATTTCCCTGCTGTGCTGGTGGAAGAGCTTCATGAATTCCTCCACCGTTGCGGGAACATCGTCGTTGCGCGACGACAGCTTGGCAGTTACCGCTTCCTGCCGGTCGAATTCCAACGTGTCGTGCAAATGTCCCGCCGCTTCGTGCAATGCGCAACGCAACTGCAACAGAAAACTCCGCGCTTCGAGTAAACGCTGCTTCCGTGCTTCCATCAGAGAACTGCGCGCAATGCTCGATGCGGGGTCAAAATCCTCATGCACCGCGGCTGCTGTTTCTGCGATGCGATGCACGCGCTCCATGTAGCAAAGCATGTGGATATCGCGCAAACCGCCGGCACTGTTTTTCACATTCGGCTCGAGCAGCGAGGATGAAGCACCGTACTGCTGGTGACGCTCGCGCGTCATGTGCACGCAAGAAGCAAGCACGGCCGCAGCGTGCTGATGAATATCCTCGGCCAGGGCATTTCTCAATGCCGCCAGCAATCGTGCATCCCCCGCCACGGCGCGTAATTCAAGCAAAGACAACCACGAACGCGCATCCTCGGTACGCATGGCACGGCACTCGTCCACGGCACGGAGCACAATACTGACGCTGCGCACGAGTGAATGCACCGCGGCCACTCCGCTGAGTATGGCCTCGTGTGTGCGGTGATTCTCATCCACCAGAACGAGCAAGTCCAGATCGGAGAAGGCGGTACCTTCGCCTCGCGCCACGCTGCCACTGATGCAGAGGCAACTTGTCATGCGTCGTTGCTCATCGACTTCCCAAAGAGCGTGCAATGCTGCAACGAGTTCACCCGCCTCCCGCAATTCACACCCCAATGATTTCTGCATGACTGTTTATACGTAATTAAGAGTTGTTATTGGCACTGTGGACAAGTGGACAACCTGGGGAGCATGAAGGTAAACGCTGTTGTTTCAATGAGTTCCACGCTTCGACCTTCGAGAATCACTTGATGTTCACCGTTTGGGGATGGGATGTGGATAATGTCGGAGGAATGTGGACAGCGAAGGTACCCTTGTGAAGCAGGGCAGCTATCCACACGTGATACGCTGCCCTGTTCCACATTTTTCGGGACTTATCCACAGTGCTGTGTTCAATTTCCCAGATAGCTCATTTGCTTCTCGAGCTGATCCACATGCTGGCGCACACTGTCGTCTGTGTGCATATCCTGCTCGATGGTTTTGCATGCGTGAATGATGGTGGTGTGATCCCGCCCGCCAAAGTGCAAGCCAATGGTTTTCAGTGAGGCGCGGGTCATTTTTTTCGCAAGATACATGGCAATCTGGCGAGGCAGAACGATTTCCTGTTTGCGGGTTTTTGCGCGCAGCGCGTTTTCCGGCACCTTGAAATGATCGGCCACCATTTTTTGAATATGCTCCACCGAGAGTTCCTTGCGCTCATGCGAAATCACATGCCGCAGTACGCGTGCGGCGAGAGCAACGGTGAGTGGCTGCTGCTCGAGCGTGTGCCGCGCGATCAAGCCGATATAGCATCCTTCCAGTTCGCGTATGTTGGATTTCACGTTGGAAGCGATGTACTCCAGAACATCCTGCGGAAGTTCGATGTGGTCGCTTTCGGATTTCATGCGCAGAATGGCGATGCGCGTCTCCAGGTCCGGAGGTTGAATATCCACGGTGAGACCACATTGAAAGCGTGAAATCAGCCGTTCGTCGAGTCCCACAAGATCCTTCGGTGGTCTGTCGCTGGAGAGGATGATTTGCTTTTTGAGCTGATGCAGGGTGTTGAAGGTGTGGAAAAACGTATCCTGCGTGCGTTCCTTGCCCGAGAAAAACTGAATGTCGTCCACGATCAGCACATCCATGCTTCGATAGAAGTTGGAGAAGTCGATGGTGTTGTTTTTCTCGATGGCATCGACGAAGTCGATGGTGAATTTCTCGCTGCTGACGTAGTACACGCGTTTGTCGGGGAAATTCTCGAGCACGTGATTGCCCACGGCCTGGATGAGGTGGGTTTTTCCGAGCCCCACCCCGCCATAGAGCACGAGGGGATTGAATGCCGTCTCGCCGGGATTTTTCGCCACGTTGAGACAGGCGGCGCGGGCGAACTGATTGCCATCGCCGCGGATAAAGCTGGAAAAGACGAATTTCGGGTTCAGGTTGGTCACGAAAGGTTCGCGCGAGGGCTGCGACGTGGATATCTGCGGTCGTGGAGCCTGAACCGGAAGCTCTGCGCCCGCGGGATAAGGATTGCGCTGCATCTCGAAGTTGGACAATTCGTGGCGCGGCAATGTAACCGCGTACTGTAGCGAGGCCTCGGGGCCGAGCACGGATCGAATGGCATGCTGAAGCAGCCCGAAATGGTGCTCTTCCAACCATTCATAGAAATACGTACTCGGGACTTCCAGCGTGAGCAGGGAGTTTTCGAGACTCTTCGGTTTGATGGGTTCGAACCACGTGCTGAAGGTCAGGGCCTTCAGTTCGGGTCGAATGATGTCCAGGCAATCCTTCCAGGCCGAGTCGGCTGTAACAGGCGTGTTTACATTCATTCGGAAAAAGGTTATTCACACGATTTGGTGAAAGGCACGCGAACGGATACACAGTATCTCCCTTGGATGACGGGAAAAACCACCGCAGGAGCAAGCCAAGGGGAAACCCGCAAGCCCTTGATTTTTAACGTCTTATGAGACCATTGCCCTGTTGGCCCGCATTTGGCCATCCCACTTCAGGGGAGCAAGGGTCGAAATGAGTCTATGAGAGAATCGTCCGTGTAACCTTATCAACAACTTATCCACACTCAACGACGCCGTGTGGAACAGTGGTAGTATAGAGCGCCCCGCAATGATTTTCAACAGGGAATTTTTTTGTGGAGATCTTGATTTTTTCAAAGTGCGGACGAATCAACGAGTTATCGGCGACACTTTTTTTTTCCAAAGGAAAAAAAACTCACACAATCCAAACAGATCGGCGAATGGCGGCGGGAGACGTGGAAACGCCTTGCTTTTGTGTCGCTGTATGTGTAGTATTATCAACGACTTTTGGAGATTGGACCTCATGCGTACCTTGACTGTTTTCCTACTTGCGCTTTTGCTCTCGTCGCAGGCCCACGCGCAGTTTCGTGGCGAGGAACCCGTCAAGCCCTCCGTCTCCCGCGGGATGACCGGTGGTGGCTCTTTCCTCGGACTTTTCGACGCCGATCGCTTCGATATGCGACACAGCGTGTCCGTTTCCTATGGCATGGTGGGCGATCAGGGACTGGGCTTGAGCATGTACACCAACAGCATGCGCTACAAGATCAGCGACGACATCACCGCCCGCGCGGATGTGTCGATGATGTTCACGCCGTTTGGTTCGGCCACCTCCATGCTGCAACGCGATATTTCAGGAATTTTTCTCCGCAATGCGCGGGTGGATTACGCACCGACCAAAGATTTTCGCGTGACGTTGCAATATCGCAACGAGCCTTATTCCTGGTGGGTCAATCCATACAGCGCGTATTCGCGCGGCTCCATGGGTGGGTGGTTCGGCCGCATGGACGATGATGATTGGCCCTGAGAAATCGGTGTCAGCACACAGCAATGGAAAAGCCGGGATGCCTCTCGGCTTTTTTCCGTATATTTGAAGTATGGCACGCAGTAACGGCTCCAAAGCACTGAATCCAAAACACCTGATCCTGAACATTGTCATCGCCCTGCTCGCGATCGTGGTGTTTTTTCTCCTCTATTCCTTTGTGACAAACACCTTCGTCAGCAAGCCGGTGGAGTGGACGACGGAAACACCTGAAGCCGGCACGGCCGGCACGGAAATCATCCAGCTCGATGTGCTGAACGGTTGCGGAGTGTCCGGAGTGGCGCAAAAATTCACCGACTTCCTCCGCAAGCGGAATTTCGACGTGGTGCAGTCGTCGAATTACAAAACCTTCGACGTTCCGGAATCACTGGTCATCGATCGCGTCGGCAATCTTGAAGCAGCCCGACGTGTGGCTTACGCCCTGGGCATCGACGAAAAGAACATCATCCAGCAGATCAATCCCGACGAATATCTGAACGTGTCGGTGGTCATCGGACGTGACTACGGACAATTGAAACCCATGCAATAACGCTCACAGCACGGACAATACGTGGAAGCTCTCGACCTCGCGAAAATCACCGCCGAACTCGCTCTCTCGAAAAAAGCCAAGGATGTGTGCATCCTGAATCTGACCGGCCTCTCCGATGTCACGAATTACTTCGTGATCTGTACGGGCGAATCCGACACGCAGGTCAAGGCCATTGCCGACGCCATCGACGACGGTGTCAAAGACCACGATGTGCGCGTGTGGCGCAAGGAAGGGTACAACACGCTGCACTGGGTACTGCTGGATTTCGTGGATGTGGTGGTACATGTCTTTCTCCCGCGTGTCCGGGAGTATTACGACATCGAGCGCCTGTGGGGTGACGCGCCGATGGAACGCGTCACAGACTGATTTCATACTCATCGGTACATTATTCGCATGAAAGCTTATCTGAGCGATGTGGTCGCAGCCGCACTGAAGCGACTCGACATCGACGTTGCCGACGTCGTTGCGCAATTCGAAAAACCGAAGGTCGCCGAGCATGGCGATCTCTCCACCAATATCGCCATGATGTTGGCGCGGCAGGCAAAGCGCAATCCGCGCGAGCTGGCCGGCGCCATCGTGGACGATATGCGTGCGCATGTGGACAAGCGCCTCATCGCCGAGGTGGAAATCGCCGGGCCGGGCTTCATCAACTTCCGCTTCGCTCCGGAATGGATGTATACGCAACTTGCCGGTATACTGGAACGCGGTGACCGCTTCGGGGCCACGGACGAGCACGCGGGCAAATCCGTTAACGTCGAGTGGGTAAGCGCCAATCCCACTGGCCCGCTACACGCGGGGCACGGCCGGCAGGTGTGCATCGGCGAAACGCTGTGCGCGCTGCTGGAGTGGACCGGCTGGAAGGTGACGCGCGAATACTACTTCAACAATGCCGGCAACCAGATGCAGAATCTGGCGATCAGCATTCGCGAACGCTATCGCGCGTTGCTTGGCAACGAAGTGGCGGAGGAGAATATCCACTACGCGGGCGATTACATTCACACCATCGCGGAAGAATTGCACGCGCAGCACGGCGCTGCACTTGCCGATGCCGCGCTGGATGTGTTTCGTTCCGCCGGCGAGGTCTGGTGTTTCGCGCGCATCAAGGAGACGCTCGACCGCTTGCGCGTGCATCACGACCGCTATTTCAACGAGGATTCGCTCTACAGCGACGGCACCATTGCGCGCTTGCTCGAGGAGCTGCGCGAGCATGGTCTGTCGTACGAAAAAGACGATGCGATCTGGCTGAAGACCACGGAGTTCGGTGCCGACAAGGATCGCGTGATTGTGAAGAGCACCGGTGAACCCACCTACCGCCTGCCCGACATTGCTTACCATCGCGTGAAAGTGCAGCGTGGTGACGACAAAATCATCGACATTTTCGGGGCCGACCACATCGCCACGATTCCCGATGTGCTGTCCACGGTCAAAGCTCTGGGCTTACCCACCGATCACATCGACGTCATCATCCATCAGATGGTGAGCTTTGTACACGAGGGCGAAGCGGTGAAGATGAGTAAACGCTCGGGCAATGTGTACTCGCTCGACGATCTCATCGAGGATGTCGGTGTCGATGCGGTGCGCTACTTCTTCATCATGCGTGCTGCGCAGTCGCATCTGGAATTCGACATCAAGCTGGCGCAGGAGCAGAGCGAAAACAATCCGGTGTACTATTTGCAGTATGCGCACGCGCGCATCGCGAGCATCGTGCGCTTTGCCGAAAGCGAAGGACTCGAAGCCGGCGCGAGCGCGGACCTCTCATTGCTGACACATGAATCCGAAATATCGCTGATCAAGCTGTTGCTGGATTTCCCCGACATGGTGGCGCTGTCGGCGCGCACATACGAGACGCAGCATCTGTGCACCTATTTGCACAATGTCGCCGCGGGTTTCCACAAATTTTACCACGACTGTCGTGTGGTGGTGATGGAGCAGCGGGAGATGAGCGCCGCGCGTCTGGCGCTGTGCAAGGCCACCCGCCAGGTGCTGGCGAATGGCTTCGGCATCATCGGCATCACGGCGCCCGAATCCATGTGACAGCGCGCAGCCGGTGCTAGTAGTACCAGGCCAATCCTAGCGAATACACATTGCCGTTCAGATTCACCGTGGATCTGAACGGTTCTGTTTTTAGGGGATAGGTGATGCCGTTACTGCGCACGCTGGATTGCGCGTAGGCGTTTTCGGTGGGAATCTGGGGATCGCGGAACAACAGATCGGCGCGCACGGCGAGTGAGCGCAGCGGAAAATACTCGGCGGAAATCAATACGTGTATGTCGAATACCGGGATGGTGGCGGTGGATTCCGCTGTCACACCGGCTGTGGCGAGGCGTCGATGCGCGGTGTACAGTCCACCCCCGCCGCCCACGAGCATGCGGAAGGAGGAGCCGCCGAATGGCAGGGCGAAGAGTACGCCCGCTTCCAGCGCAGCGGCACGGTAGCCCTTGAGCAAAGGGGTGCCCACACGATCGGGATTCTCTTCCTCCGAAGCAAGGTATTCCACCCGCGCATGCGCCAACAGGGCGGGAGCGAATTCGTAGCGCCATGCGAGCGAAGCGCTGAGCGCTGTGCCAAGATCATCTGTCGTTACGCGCTCCACCGGGTCGGGCGATTGCGGTGTGGTGTAAATGCGCGCCGAGGAGAGGGAATTGATCGACGGAGTGAGACTGCTCGGCAATTGCTGCGCCATTAGCGTGGCGGGGAGTAAAAACAGCACTCCCCGGAAGTGCCAGCCAAGAAGCTTCAACCACCGGGGAGTGCGCATATTGATTGCCCTTTCGTTCGGGAAATATTCAGTCGGGCTTCTCCAACAGATTCACGAGAGAGGGAATGTGTCGGATCAGCGGAAGAACACGTCGCGATTGTCCACGATCGAGATTTCCTTCTTGCGCTGCTCCAGCCAGTTCTGGATAAACTCGTTCTGACGCTGCGACAGCGATTGCTGGCGGAGTTCGCTTTTCTTCACCTTGTAGGCGGTCTCGTCGAACGCGCCCTTTCCGTCGAGGCGCATCACGTACACACCGCGCAAGCCGCGGAAGGGCTTGCTGCTCTCGCCCTGCTTGAGACGAAGCATGGTGCCGATGTAGGCCTGATCGGGACCGACGTTGGGCACACCTGCCTGAATCTTGAACGGCGGCGTCTGCACCACGCTGAGGCCCGGCTTGGACTGTGCGATTTGCTCGAGGGATTTGCCACCGGCGATGTTGCGCGCGGCGGCAAGCGTCTTCTTCATCTGGCGTTCGAACACGACCTGGGGTTTGAGCTGCTCGCGGAGTTCGTCGAGTTCGCGGTAGCCAGCCTTGCGCTCGCCGGAAAGTTCGGCGACCACATAGCCATTGGCCACGCGATGCACTTCGCTGATGTCGCCGACGCTGTTTTCGAAGGAGAATTTCACGAGGGCGGGATTGCTGCCGATGCCGGGAATGAAGGAACCGGATTCCTTGGTGAATTCCGAGGATTCCTGCACTTGCAGCTGCGAGGTCTGCGCTTCTTTCTCGAAGCCGTTTTCACTGGCGAAGTACGCGAAGTCGCGAGCGCGTTCGAACAATTCGTCCTTGGTGCCGGAGCTGGAGCGGATGGAGAGGCGGATTTCCGCAAGCTGCAATTCGCGCGTGCTGCGGCCACCGACCTTGATCACGTGATAGCCGAACTGCGTCTTCACCGGGCCGACGATGTCGCCATTCTTGCCGGCGATGACCGCGTCTTCGAATTCCTTCACCATGCGATCTTTCGCAAACCACGGCAGCATACCGCCGCGCTCTTTTGCGCCGGGCTCTTCGGAAAGCTCGGAAGCCAGTTTCTCGAAATCCGCTCCGCCGCGAGCGCGGGCGAGGGCCTGCTGTGCTTTGGCCAACTGTGCCGCTTCGTCCTGGCCGCCATCGGTGCGGAAGAGAATGTGCGAGGCCTGGTACAGCGTGGCCGAACCGCTGCGCTCGCCGATGACCTTGAAGAGCGACAGACCGGTTTCATGCGCGACGGGACCGACGATGCTGCCGACCGGCTGGTCGAACACCGTGTTCGCCACTGCCTGCGGTGCCTGCTCGCGGTTCACCCATTTGCTCGAATCGTAGGGCTCTTCGGAACTCGATTTCACCACTTCGAGGAAATCGGTGCCGGAGTTTACCATGTCGCGCAACGTGTTCAGCTCGTTGACAATGGCGGTAGTGTCGGACTTGGAGGGAATATCGGGGAAGAGCACATACTTGACCTTGCGCATTTCCTCGGTTTTGAAGCGCTCCTTGTTCTTCTCGTAATATTCGCGATACTCGTCGTCTGTCGGGGCGGCCGTATCCTTGGCGGCGAAGACGCGGGGGTCGAAGAACACGTAGCTCGTGGTGAAATCGATGTTCTGCTCGACGAAGGAGGCTTTGGTGTCCTCTTCCGAAATCATCACTGCGGAAGTGAGAATGTTCGTGAGTTTCTCGCGAAGCAACTGCGACTTCAACTGCTGTTCGAGGCCGATGAGCGCCTGAAGGTTTTCCGCTCCCGGCTCGCGCAGGAACTGCTCGTACGCATCGCGATTGAACTGTCCCGTCGAATCGATGAAGTACTGTGTCAATTCCTGCGGAGGATTGGGTCCCCAGACCCAGTCGGCAATTTCTTCGTCATTGACGGTAATGCCGAACTCCTCGATCGCCTGTTCCACCACGCCCTGTGTGACGTAATCGTTCCACACCTGTTCGCGGATCTGGATATAATCGTTCTCCGTCAGTTCCTTACCGTTGTTTTGCTGGCGGCGCTGCTCTGCGATGCGCTCGACAACGTCCTGAAATTCCTGATAGGAAATGGACTTGTCGCCAATCTTCGCGATCTCGTTTCTCGACCCCTGCATGAGGGAGCCGATGTCGAGATCGCTCACCACCCAGAACGCGATGAAGACGACGGCGAATACGATAATGAACACGTGCGCGTTGTCGCGCATTTTTGTCATCAGGCCCATGAGGAATTACTCCACGAATGCAAAAAGAACAAAGATACAAGCTAACAAATATAGAGGCAAAGGCCTTACAAAGCAACGGGTTAGAGTGAATACTTCACCCAGGGCGCGGGAAGGGCCCGACAATGTTTTCCACAACGGCAAAAATTCCCGCGCGGGCGGTACGCGGATGGAAATATGTGCGAGGAATCTGACCTCTTTTGCCTGCACTTGTTGGTGGTTTCCGCACCGTTCGATCACTATTGGCGTGGGTGCGTTGCAGCGTGGGTAAAAAAAAACCGCTCCCCGAAGGGAGCGGCCAAGCGCGTGAGGCAGCGCTCAAAAGCGGTAGTTGAGCCCGAACATGAGCCGCGTGATGGTGATGTCCATGTCCGTCGTGTATGCGTCCGACGAGACGTTGGAATCGGGATCGACGTAATTCGACGTGAACGAGGAATAGGTGGCGTTGGTGAAGCTCGCGTTCAATTGCACGCTTTCGCTGAACGTATAGCCGAGACCGAAGCTGAAGGTTTTCGTGTCGTAGTCCGAAACGCCTTCATCCTCGCGGTAGGCCGAGGGGCGATAGGCGAAACCGCCGCGCAGGGCGAGACCGGTGTTCGGAATGCGCAGCTCGGCACCGGCACGCAGATTGTTGCCCGAACGGAACAGGCGGCGGATGTCGCGATTGAGCGCCGAAGTGTTGAAGTTGTTGGAATCCTCGAACTCGAGCGCGGTGTAATCCACCAGCTCGTAATCCACCGCGATGGTGGTCCATTCCACCGGATTCACCGCGAGGCCGAAGCCGTACACGGCGGGCGTGAAAATGGTGTAGTTGTTGTCGAGAATGGTCAACTCGTAGTCGAGGTTCGCATCGGCGAATTCACTGCGGCCGGTTTTGAAATAATCCTCGTTCACCTGAATCGAACCGCCAGTCTGAATGGTCACACCAGCGCGAACGCGGTCGCGGTAATTGTAGAGGAAGCCGAGGCGCAGATTGAAGCCCGAAAGATCCTGCTCAACGAGTTCCTGCAACTCCAGCCGGCGGAAATCATTGCGGCTGCGGTTGTCGATGCCGACGATGACGCCCTGATGCGCGTTTTGCACGTCGCTTTCGACGAAGGTGCGATCGAAGGAATAGCTGCCCGAGATCACGTTCAATGTGATTCCCACCATGGCATTGGGCGCAACTTCGATGCTGCCGCCAAAGGACCAGAGATTCAGACCGCCATCTTCCAACACATCGATGGTTTGCTGTACGCGTCCGTTCACCGGAATGGCGAGCCAGGGATCGCGGCCCTCGTCGATATAGGTCAGCACCAAGGTGTCTTCGAGACCAAGATTCCAGGCGAAATCGAGATCCTCCTCGCTGTTGTACAGCGAGCGCTGAATCGAACTACCGTTGTTGAACACCTCGGCTCCCATGGCTCCGGTGTAATCCGCCAGTCGGGTGTACCCCGCCGCGATCACGAAACTCCCGCGCGCCACCGGAAAGGGAATGGCCAACTGCGCGTTGGTGATCATCATCGCGCTGTTGTCCGTGCTGAAAGGTGCCGACAGCAGCGTGGCATCGGTGGATGCCGTGATGCTCGAAAAACCGATGGTGAAATCCGAGAGGCGTAATTGCCCCAGGCCGGCAGGATTCCAGTACAGCGCGGTGGCGTCGTCGGCCACGCCGATAAAGGCATTGCCCATGCCTGCAGAACGCGTTCCGACCAGCGATGGTGCGGGCGAAAGCCGCAGCGCATCCTCGATGAACTGTGCCTGTGCGAGCGTCGGAAGCGAGACGAGAAGCAACAGAAGGAATAAGCGTTTCATGATCGTGCTCCGTAAAGGTCCGGCGCACGAGGCGCCGGTATATCGAATGTCGGTAATGCGTTGTTGAGATTATCGGCTGCGTCCGCCACCCGAGCTGCTCGAACCGCTCGAGGAACGCGAGCTGCCGGAACTGGAACCGCTGGACGAGCGCGAACTGCCGCTGGAGGATCCGCTGGAGGAACCGCTGCGGCTGCCGGAATCGCCGCGATACGACGGTGCTTCACTGCGGCGCTCGGGCGTGGTGACGCGGGTGGGCGGTGCGCTGCTGCGCTCGCTCGATTCGCCACGGCTGCGGCTGGGTGCCGTGTAGGTGCCGTCCTGCGAACTGCCGCGCGACCGCGTGCTGCTCTCGTTCCCGCGTACGCTGTTGCCGCTCTCGATGGTCGAGCGCGAGCGCGGACTGCCGCCGGAGCCCGGTGCCACGGTGGAGCGTGTGCTGTTGGCGTCGCGTGTGCGCGTCTGGAAGGTCTCGTAGCCCGAGGATCGCGTGTTGCCGCCGCGGATGGTGTTCACTGAACGGGTTTCCGTGGCTGTGCGGGTGAATCCTCCGCCGCGCGTGCTGGTACCGGTGCCACTTCGTGTCATGCCGGTGGTGCGCAAGCGCGTCTCCGAGCGTGATGTGTAAATCGCCGGCCTGTTGTTCACGTAAATGGGCGGATTGTAGTAGCCACCCCAGCCCCAGTACACAGGGGAATGCCAGTGACTATGCCAATAGGGGCGATACCAGTACGGATCGAAGTTCCAATCACACCAGGGATCGTAGTAGCCCCAGGGATCGTAACGCACCGACCAGTACGAACCCCAGTGCGCGGGGTAGTAGTAATCGAAATACGCGCGATAGCGCGGTGTATCGTAGTAGTTGTTGACAATAACTGTGCCGTTGCTGTCGGTGTAGGTCTCCGAGTAATCGGCATAATCCTCGTATCGAGGACTCTCATCGCGCATGGCGATCTGCGTGTAACAACCCGGGAACGAAAGCATGGCTATCACCGCCACCATCGCGAGCAACACAGGATTCATTCGTTTCATCACACACCTCTGCGGTTTATAGTCATCCAACCGTCAATGAATCAACAAAAGCCGTGCCGAAAAACAATCCCGAACGCAATGGGATTTCACGGCAAAAGGAAGGTACTTGATTTGTGAATGGGAAGAAAGGCGAAGTGCGTGACCTAATCAACGCACAGGTTGTGTATGGAAAAACGCACAACCGACGGAGGGCAACCGCTCAAAGGTAACGCACGTATTGAATGCGCAGCTCGCGCACCACGTGTTGATGGTAGAATCCGGCGGTCAGCAGATTTTTGAACAGCACATCCACGTTGAAGCCGATATGTGTGGAGACACGCACACCCAGACCGAGGCCGCCATTCCAGAACCCCTTCCGATCCTTGTCGTTGTCGAAGGCGAAATTGTACTCGGCGAGGGCCGAAACGAGCGGTCCAATGGTTTTTTCCGCGCCGACGAAGACGTTTGGTTCGAAATCCTCGTCGTGACGTTCCAGCGTGTAGTTCAGTCCTCCATGGAAGCTGATCGATCCGGCGAGTGTGTAGTTTTTACTGACCGCCACGAACACGCCGGGGGATTTCACCGCGTACTGCTTCCAGGCGGGAAGCCAGCCGTCCTGTCCCTGTGTGTCGAAGCCCACAATCACTGCCGGATACACCGCATCCTCTTCCAGTACGCGATAGCGCAGCATCACACCCGGCAGCTTGTTCCAGGTAATGCCGCCGGAGCCGATCAGGCGCGTTCCGCCAAAGGACAAACCGACATTGAGATTGGTGATAAGGCCGTAGGTGGCCCGCATCATCAGTCCTCCATCCGGATACAGCAGTGCGTCCACCGAGCCGGAGGTGGCGGGGAGTATGCCCGCCACGGGCATGTCGATCAGAAACATCGGATCGATATTGGCGTCGTCGCCGGCGGAGCGCTGCGCCCGGGCGTCGCGGGAGAACGGCACGACGCCAATCAGGCATGCGAGAACAAACATCACGAAAGAACGCACGCGCTTCACCGCTTGCCTGTGAGAAAATCCATGGCCTCGCGCACATCCTCTTCGCTGCCCACAAACACCGGCGTGCGCTGATGCACCGAATCCGGCACGATGTCCAGCAGGCGCGTGTGTCCGTCCGTGGCCATGCCCCCCGCCTGCTCGACGATAAGCGCCATGGGATTGGCCTCGTACATGAGGCGGAGTTTTCCTTGGGGATTCTTGCTGTCGCCGGGGTAGGCGAACACTCCGCCGTGCAACAGCGTGCGGTGCACGTCGGCGATCATCGATCCCACGTAGCGGGCCTTGTACGGACGTCCGTTCGCGGCGTCGGGTGTCTGCAGGTGATCAATGTAGCGCTGAAAGCCCTCGTCCCACAGCTTGCGATTGCCTTCGTTCACGCTGTACGTGGTGCCGCGTTTCGGAATGGTCATGTTGGGATGGGAGAGCAGAAAAGAGCCGATGGTCACATCGAGCGTGAATCCCTGCACGCCATTGCCCGTGGTGACCACCATGATGGTACTCGAGCCGTACATGATGTAGCCCGCCGCGACCTGCTTGTGTCCCGGCTGTACCACATCGTCGGTGGTGCCGTGGCGGCCTTCCGATACCCTGCGGTAAATGGAGAAAATGGTGCCGATGGTGACGTTGGACGAGATGTTGGACGAGCCGTCGAGAGGATCGAAAAGAATGGCGTAATGCCCGCAGGGAAATTCGTCGGGAATGGGGATGATGCTTTCATTTTCCTCCGATGCCATCACGCAAAGCTGGCCGCCGGCTTCGAGGGAGTTGATGAAAATCTGATTGGCGTACATATCCAGTTTCTGCACTTCGTCGCCACTGCTGTTTGTGCTCTGTACGCGGCCGAGGATATCCACCAGGCCGGCGCGGCGCACTTCGCGCGAGACAATTTTGGCGGCCAGAGCCAGATTGCGCAGCAGAGTGGAAAATTCGCCGGTGGCTTCGGGATACTCGCGCTCAAGCTGCGCGATGTATCGCTGAATGGTCATGAGATGGGTTTCATCGCCGGGGAAGTATTGACGATGGGGCATGGCGTCCTCGTGCTGAAGGTGAAGCGCGTCCTACTCCTTCGCGAGGAGAATGCGCAGGTGTACTTCCATTCCCTTGGCGGTCTTGCTGAAGGTCACGTTATCCATCATGGATCGCACGATGAGCACGCCGCGGCCACCTTCCTTGAGGAGATTGTTGTCGGCCAGCGGATCGGGAATGTTGTCCGGAGAAAAGCCGGCGCCCTCGTCGGCGATGACGAACTCGATGCGATCGTCGAAGCAACTGCAGGTGACGGTGACAAATTTCTCGGGATTGGAGCGGTTGCCGTGGAGAATGCCGTTGTTCACGATCTCGGTGATGGAGATCATGATACGGTCGAGCACGGCTTCCTCTATCGCGAAGGAATCGCTGATATCCAGCAGGAAGCGTTCCACCAGCTTGATGTTGGAGGGGATGCTCGGGATACTGATCGACGATGTGAGTCTCGCGGGATGCAGCAGGCCGCTCTTCGTGTTGTTCGAAGGAATACTCTCCCCGTAAACATAGGCAATCCCCCCTTCATTTTCCAGCGAAGCCGCCATTGTTCCGCGTCACACACCTGGCATTTCAAAAAAACCACTGCACCGACATAATCACATTCGGTGTGTCCCGGCCCTCCCGTTTGTATTCCTGCGTGCGCTGATACCAGCCGTCGAGCAGCACGCGCGTGCGCGGCGAGAGCGAAAGTCGCGCGCTCGCGGTGGGTCCGTAACTCGCAATGCTCCCGCTGAAACTTCGCGCACTTCCATTGTAGCTGTGACGGCGTTGCTCGAAATAGCGAAACCCCGCCGCGATGCTCCACAGCGTGCCGATGCGCTGCAAGGACACACTGATTGTGTATTCCGCGAAATCCTGCAGGGGACGCACGGTGAACGCGCTCCAGCGCAGCTCGCCGCGTTCGTACCAGCGGGCATGTGCAACGGCGTCGATCCAGAACGGTCCGCCAATCCTGACTGCCGAGCTGTCGCTGAGCGTGAGCTGGCGCAGGGAAAAACTCTGTCGGCCTTGTGTCGGCAGTTCGAAATCATACACAGTGTAGTTCGCGACAACCTCCGCGGTATTGCGCGAGGAAAAACGCTGCGCCTTGCGGTAATCCGAAGTGGTGAGCAGACGCAGCACACGGTTCCAGGTATTGTTCGCGCTGCGTTGGGAAAAAAGGAACACCGTGTGCCGCATGGTGAGATCGCTCATGATGCTGGCCTGAAAATCCGACGAGAAGCGATGCGCCCAGCGCAATCCGGCAAGGACGAAGAGTTCGTCGCGATCATCGAAGTTGAGCCGGCTCGGGGTGTCGTATTCGATTTTCACCGTGGAAGCGGTAATGCCCAGCGTATCGACTTCGCCGATGGCATGGGAAAGGCCAAGCGTGAGCTGCGTTTGCCGGATGGTATTGTCCTTTTGCTCCTCCAACTGCTGCCGCCGAAGGAAGAGCGCACTGTTCGCTCCTTCGAACGATTCCGCGTCGTAGGTCTCGTCGCGCTCGTTCAATTCTATTTTCAATGAAATGCGCCGACGCTCATCCTCGTACATCAGTTGCGCACTGCCGTTGAGTGTGAATTCGTTCACCGCCAGGTCGAAGAGCGGATCCTCGCTGTTCGATGCGCGATCGCTGCGTCCGCGATGTACGAGGCGCTGCGCTGCGTCGACGGCGGCGAGCACGTGCAGAGGTTCGGCGATGCGGTACAGCAGCGCGTTTTGCACGCCGAACACGCGTTCGCGCCGCCGCTCGATCGGCACGCTGCCGGTCGTTGCCAGCGAAGCATCGCCCGCCACGTAGAACTCGCGCTGCGAGTCGCGGTACATCACGCTGCTGCTGTTGCTGCTCCCGCTGGCGAGCGGCGCGAGCACATCCACCGTTGCGAGCTGCTCCTTCTGATAGCGCGGCGTGATATGCTCGGCCATGAGCTGCGCATTGGCGTTGCCGCGCGTGTCGCCGAACAGCCGTCCCTGCCATTGCGCACGCGCGGAATACAGGAGTCCTTCATCCGCCATGCCTTGCTGATTGTCGACCACATAACCGATCATTGGTGTGAACTCGCTGTTCGCGAGCGGACTCCACCGAGGTCCGGCCAGGAATTGCGTTTTCGAAAGATCGTTGAGACCGAGGCCGCGGTCGTCGAGAAAGATGAAGGAATTGAGGGAAGTGAGCAGGCGCAGCTTGTCCGATGCAGCCCAAGCGGCTTCGGCCGAAAAATCGTGCTGATCCTTGATCGAATGGTTGTCGCTGCGAATCAGCGAGCGGCGAAAGCGTTCAGTGACGGACGCGCTCCACGCATCGCGCGCGAGCCGCCAATCGCCGGTGAGATCCCAGGTGAAGGTGTTGACATTGCGCTCGAAGGATAATCCCAGGCTGCCCGGCCGCGTGCTTGCGCTGTCGGCCACGACGTGAGGCAGCTGCGCCCGCACGCTTCCGAAGAGGCAGAGCAGGAGCGCGAGCGTCGGCACGATGCGGCGGCAAAGCGGCATGGGCGGTACAGGGATAAGGTGAGTGGCCGCGCGGGCGCGGATGTTTCACGGAATATACACGCCGGCGCGACGCGAAGGGAATGCTCAGTTGTCGATGAACATTCGGCGCTTTCCGGAGATGCCGTTCGGCTTGCCGCCGGACTGCGTCACGGTGTACACCTGCCAGTACAACTGGCTGCCGGGTGCCAGACCGATGCCGTCGTAACGGTACGATACGGTGTCGATCGCCGTGGCATCCACGGTCGTGGTCCACACAACTCCACCATTGACGTCCTGATACAACTCGATGTGGTATTCGAGAACCTGAGGCACGGAAAGCCAGCGGAACAGCGGGAAAGAAGGCGCGCTGCCATTCTCGGCAGGGGCAACGATGAGCGGACGCTCGCTCAGCACGTCGTTGCCCGCGGTTCCCGGCGAGGACTCGAATCCACCGCGATCCACCGTGGTCAGCAGATAATGGTAGCGCGCGCCGACGGTGTTGGCCCCCTCGTCGTCATACCAGTTGCGCTGCGTGACATGCACGAGCAGCGTACTGTCGGGCGCGCCGATGGGTTGCTCCGAGCGGTACACACGGTACTCGCGAATATCCGCTTCATCGACTTTCTCCCAGGACAATCTGACGCGTTGCACAAGCGCGCTGTTCTCGCCGTCCACAAGCAGAAAGCGCGGGGCTTCGGGTGCGAAGCGATTGGGGGATCGTGTACTGAGTTTCTCGGAGGGGAGACTCTCGTTTCCACTCCTGTCGACAGCGGTGACGTAGTAGGTGTAAAGCGTATCGTAGCTCCGCTGTTCGTCATAAAAGAAATTCTGGGACACACTGTCCACTGCGACAAACGTGCCGGCGTCGCGCTCTTCGCTGCGATACACGATGTAGTAGGAAAAATCCGCTTCGCGGCTCTTCAACCAACTGAACAGCACGTAGCCGTCGCGCGCACCATCCAGAAGCAGTCCCGTTGGCGGAAGCGGTGGTGCTGTATCCGGTCCGGGATCGAGTATGCTTTCCCGTTCGCACGCGGAGACAAACATCATCAGAGAAAACAGGGCAAGGACGAGGAGCGGGCTTCGCATGACTATCCGTGAACGTGGAGCATTGCATAACATAGGATGCACCGGCGGTAAAGAAAAGGCACTACCATGCCGCCAGAAGCACGGCCGCCATGGCCACGGCAAGAGCGGTGGAGAGCAGATTCACCGCATCGTTGTTCATCCATCGCCAACCGGAAAGCTGCCGTGTCGCCGTATCGCAATGCAGGGTTTTTTCCGTGTTCTGTCCGCACTGCGCGCAGCGGTATTGCGCTTGCAGCGTGGCGCCCAGCGCGCTGTCGAAGACACTTCCCGCAACACCGGCCACGACGATGCCGGAAAAGGTGAGTGCCGGGAGCGGCTCGAACGGCAGCGCCGATGCGGTAACCACGCAGGCGCCCAGCGCGCCGCCGAGCGAACCGAGCATGGTGACTCCGCCCGAGCTGCCGGCAGGGATGTGCTTCCAGGTCAACACATGCCGGGGCGTGCGGCGTGAAAGGATGCCCAGTTCGGTACCCCAGGTGTCGGCCGTGACCACGGCGATGGCGACGAGGTACAGAAGATAGAATTCCGCCATACCGAACAACACGCCCGCCACAGCAAGTGCGCCCGCCAGCGCGCCATTCGCGGCGACCTGCCCCGCGTCGCGTGTGCCTCCCTTCTCAAACACCGTGTCGAAGCGCTGCTTCGCGCGGCGCCGCCATTTGCTCAAAAAACTTGAAAGAAGAAAAAACAGAAATATCGGGAGCGTCCACGCCCAGCCACCGCTGCCGAAGATGACCGCGGCCAGCAATGCCGTGGCCACCGCGCCTGATACGGTAAGCAGGCGCAAGCGAAGCGAAAGCAACGCCACGCCGCCGCCCAGCGCCACTCCTTGGGCAAAACGCGCACCAGCGGGATCGTGACCGGCGAAGCTCAAATACAGCGCGAAGGCGGTGAACAGCGGCACGGTGAGATTGTCCAGTCCGCGCGACGATGCCGCTTCCCAGCCCGTGGCAAACAGCGCCACCGCCAGCAGCGCGGCCGCAAACAGTAGCGGATCGTGGTTGAACGCGTGCCCGAGTTGTAATCCTCCGTCGGGATACACGAGCGTGGTGAGCAGCAGCGCGAGCACGGTGCCGCCGAGCATGGCGATGCTGCCCTGCAGGGATTTTTCGTCGGACGTCACGCGGTATCGGACGGGCCGCGCGATGCTTTCGCCGGTAATGCCCGCCGCCGCATCGCCGAGGGCCATCACCAGTATCGAGGCAACCACGAGATCCGGGTAGCGCTCCCACAGCGGAACGGCCAGAAGGAGCAACGCCAGCGGATAGTACACCGTGCCGTGCGAGCGACGCGCACTGTGATGTACCGAGGCGAGCCAACCTTTGAAATACGCGAGCATGTTGAGCATAACGAAGGCCGCGGCGATGAGCGCCACGGCTCCCGCGCGCGGGAAAAACGGTGGAGCGAAAAAGATCAGCACGCCCGTGGCGATATGCACGGTTTTGCGCGTCACCTCATCCGAAAGTGAGAATCGTTTGCGCAGGTATTCGGCGAGCAGCAGGAACAGCAGAATCGCTCCGGCGAGCAGGCCGAGATGGAGGAGATCATTGTTCCCGATCGCGAGCGTGGGCATGCGTGCGGTGGTTGTTGTGGGTGAGGGGGAAAGGAACGCGGGGAAAGCTGTACGGATGTGTTACCGGCAGCTTTCCCCGCGTTTCACCTGGCGTGATGTCAGATGCCGGCGATGGGCACAGCGATCTGATACTTTTTGGCGGCTTCGGCCTGCCAGTAATCGGCGGTGATGCGGCCGCCCTCGGCGCTGATGAATACCACGCCCGTGGCTTTGCCGTTGACGATTTTCGACGGCTGAAGCACGAGTTTGCCATTGGCCTTCACCAATTCGCGCGCCGAACCCACCTCCTTGCCGCTGTCATCGCGGAAAGAGAGATTCACCACGGCATCCTTGCCGTTGGCGCTGGCCAGCACGATGTACACTTCCACACCCGGATCGGCCACGAAATGCGGACACACGAGTTTGGAATACCCGTTCTGCTCCTGGCCGACGGTGGTGGTGTTTTTCCAGGACTCGGCCGCGTCCTTGTAGAACTGCCAGTATTCGGCCACGATATTGCCGCCAGCCGATTGAATGTGAATGCTGCCATTCACCACGGCATTGTCCACGTATTTGCCGGGATTGAGGTTGAGCTTGCCAAAGGGTTGCACGACTTCCTTGCCCTCGCCCAGCAATTTTCCACTATTGTCGTAGAACTTCATCTCGACAATGGGGCCTTTGCCTTCCACGTCGGTGATCACGAGATGCGACTCGATCACTTTGGGATCGGACACGAAATGGTTGATGATGTAGCGCTCGGCGCCCTGTGCATGCACACGCGTGGAACAGAGCAGCACGGCGAGCAGAACGGAAAGAAAAGCGGTGTATTTCATGATTGCTCCTATCGTACAGTGGTGCTGCCTGGTCAGATTTTCTTGAATTCCACGCGACGGTTCACCGCGCGGTTGGCCGGCGTGTCGTTCGGGACGATGGGTTCCTTCGGACCGTAGCCCTTGGCGTCGAGGCGCTTGGCGTCGACTTTACCGGTTTTCACCAGAAAATCCTTCACGGATTTGGCGCGGCGGTCCGACAGCTTCAGGTTGTAGTCGTCCTTGCCCACGTTGTCGGTATGACCGCCGACTTCGTAGCGCACACCCTTGTTTTTCGCGTCGTTCATCGCCTTGGCCACTTCCAGCAAATCGGCGTGCGAGCGTTTCTGAATTTTGTCGCTGTCGAAATCGAATTCAACTTTCACGCGCGTGATGGGATCGTCCACAATCACTGCGGCCACGGGTGCACCTCCCTGCATGGGATGGGCCACCTGATACTTCTCGCGTTCGGACACTTGCCAGTATTCGCCCGTGATCTTGCCGCCCTCGGTTTGAATGAAGGCCACGCCCGTCATTTGCTTGCGGCCCACGAGGTCATACGGCTGCAGGGAGAATTTTCCATTCTTCGGGATGGTGACCTTGGTCTGACCGGCCAGCTCGCCCTGATCGCTGTAGAATTCCACGTATACCGTGGGTCCGGTGCCTTCGGCATCGGCGATCACGAGATAGCTTTCGATGGACGGGTCGGCCACAAAATGCTGACAGACCAGCTTGGTCGAGCCCGGAGCCAGGGCTGCGGGGACGGCAATGTTTTTCCAGCCCAGAGCGGCGGTCTTGTAGAACTGCCAGTACTGACCGGCCACGGTGCGTTGTGAATTGATGCGGATGGTGCCGGTCAGTTTCCGACCGCGCACATAATTCTCGGGATTGAGATTCAGTTTGCCATTGGCGGGAATGTTCTCTGTGGCATTGGCCACGAGCGCGCCCTTGTCATCATGAAAGGCGATGCTGACCTGCCCGCCCCGACCCTCGACATCGCTGATGACGAGATGTCCTTCGATGACTTCGGGATCGGAGACGAAATGATTGACGACGAGCGACGTGCCTGCCTGCCCCCAGGCCGCTGTCGTAAGCAGCACGAGCGCGCTGCTCACCGCCAGCAGGGTCAGCGGTCTGAAAAGCACGCGGATGCGCTGATGCATGGGACCTCCTCGAAAATGATGTGAGATGTGTAGCATGCCGCAATATATCGATGTGGCGCGTGAAGCGCTATCACCCGGGTGGCGCTTTCCACGCGGGCGATGTTGCGCGATGGCGGGACAGAGGCCGGGAAGCGGCTGCGGCGCTATCGCGAATCGCCTGCGTGCCCCGCGGTGGATTGCAGGATGTAGAAGGTGTAGCCGTAATACTGCGCATATCGCCGAAACAGGGTGATTTCTTCGCGGGTTTCCTCCAGCACCGCGCGCAGTACGGAATCTGTTGTGTCGGCAAAAGCGTCGAGCTTGCCAAGCAGCGGCGAGTAGTAGCTGTCCCACCATGCCTGTGTGGGCAGGCGACGGGTGGCCAGCACGCGATAGCCAGCGGCCTCCGCGCGGCAGCGATTGCCCTCCTCCGTTTCCATGCCCGGATAGGCCGGCCGCCAGAAATCGGATGCTTCGGTGGGAATATTTTCCGAAAACCAACTCATTTCCGAAACTACCACGAGGCCGCAGGGCTTGAGCAGCGCTTTCCATTCGCGCAGTGCGCGTTCAAACCCCACCGCGTACACGGCGCCTTCGGACCAGATCAGATCCAGCGATTTCGCGGGCACGGCGGGTTGCAGCATGTCTCCTTGCACGCAGCGAAGCCTCTCTCCCAACCCCCGCCTTTCCGCTTCTCGCCGCAGCGTGTCGAGGAAGTCGTTCGACAGATCGATGGCGATCACGCGCGAGCGCGAATGATACGCGGCGAGCAGCAGCGCGGCAGCGCCTGTTCCGCAACCTGCGTCGAGTATGAGAGGAGCCTCGGACAGCGCGGGCAACTGTGCGAGAATGTCGCGGCTGCATTGTTCGTCGCCTGGACCCTGGCGCTCGAGTCCGAGATGCAAGGTGATCAATGCGGCGATGTATGCCTCGGATTCACTCATGAGGAGTTCGGATGTGGTGCACGTCTATTTTTTCACAATGACTCGCTGCGTCGCGATCATGCCATCCTTGCCATGAAGCGCAATATGATAGCAGCCGCTTGGCACGGCGCTCAGCTCGAGTTCGAAACGGTGTTGACCGGCTGGCAGCGCCTGCTGCTCGCCGCGATACGCGGCGCGTCCCAGTGCATCGAATACGGCAAGCTGCACGGTCATGGATTGCGGAAGCGTCACGGTGACCAGCAGATTGCCTTTGGACGTTGTTGGAAATGCCTGCAATGTGGGACGCGTCAGGGCTGTAGACGCGGTTTCCACGGCCAGGGGCTCGAGAGGGACCTGTATGCTCCACAGATTCTCGTCCATCCACTTCAGGCGCCATTCAATCCAGTGCTTGAGATAGTCCACTTCTTCCTGCCAGCTCTGACCCACGAAGGCATTGGGCCAAATTTCGTAGCCCAGCAACTGCCAGCGCGCAAAGTGCCGCTGCTGCGCTTCGTCGAGCACGAGGGCGAGCGAGTCGATGTGCTCGACAATGCGCTGCATCCGGAGGGGACCGCTACGAAGTGTGCTCCAGCGCTTCGTGATGCGTTGCACAAACATCGTATCCTGCAGCAGGCGTGTCCACCAGAACGGCACGCGGCCGTGATGAATGCGCCATCCCGAGGTGATATCCGCATCGGAGTAATTGGCGTTGCCGTAGGCGATATTGAAATCCCACACCGGCCCCGCAACGAGCTTGCCGTTTTTGCTCGCCTTGTCCTTGTGTAGATACACGCTTGAGAGGTAGCCGTCGACATTGTTCGCGAATTCATTGATCAGGATATAATCCACGAAGGAATCCACATCGAGAAAAATGTGATAGCCGTGATAGCGGTCGGCAAACCAGGGCTCGTGCATTGTTTGCTCGAAATCCTTGATGTAATCCTGAATATACCAGCGTTGCTCCAGCGCGATGTTGCTGGACGTGGGATAGACATGCCAGTACACAAAATATCCGGCATTGTCGAAGGCGCCAGGAAATCCGAGATCGGTGTCTTTCGCACCATTGTCGATAGCGATGATATACCCACCAGTGACATCGTCGCCTCGGAGTTCGGTGGGTTCGAGTTTCCCAATGTCCACACGGTGCTTGTCGCGCTTGATCTTTTCCATGAGCACGTACAAACCTTGATAGTCGCCGTTCAATAGTACTTCGCAAAAATGCGTACGGCTCGCGTAGCGCCCCATTTCATTGGCTATGCGGTAAGTCAGCACATTGCGCAGCAGGGATTTGTCCACATAGGGCGCGTACAGTATCCACTCGTGTTCTTTGGGAAAGCCGAGCAGCGGTATGTTCCATTCCTGATCCAGAGAATCGCGCGTTTCGAACAGATACTGTTTCTGCGGATAATCGAGAGAGGAATTGCCACGCAACTCTATCGCCACCGTTCCTGTGAAATGGTTGGGAATGGAGTCACTGTAATTGCGTTGTCCGGGATGGTGGCTGACGCCCATGCGAACGGCGATCTTCGGTTCATCGGGAATGGGCTGTCCATCGGTGTCGATGATCACCACGGGAAGGTTGGACGATGTAAACGGCACGGATTGTGCGCCGCATGGTGTCGATACGAGAGCGGCCACAGAGGCGACAAGCATCGTCGACATGAGATGAATGAAGGGAATACGGATACCAGCCATCACATCCTCATCGAGTATGGTCTTTCGGATTTGCGCATGTACAGCGAAAGCAATCAGGCGAAAGTCCAGTCGCATTCCATGTGTGGGAATGGCGTTGACAGTGGACATCATTGTCTGAATATCAGGACGTCGGTAACTTAGCATCTTTCCCTTCGCCGCGCAAGAGCGAAATACAAATAATCTCCATCTCAGGATTTCACAGGCGATGGAGCGGCGTGCTGCGCGAGCATGGCATAGACGTGCAGATCGGTGATATGTCCATCTTTCACCGCGGCGGACCGCAATATGGCTTCGCGGACGAAACCACATTTTTCCAACACCCGCATCGATGCCGTATTCCATGCGAAGACATTGGCTTCGAGGCGGATCAGCCGATAGCGTCGCAGTAGCTCGGGAACAAGAGCGCGCAACGCCGCGGTGGCGATGCCTCGTCCCCAGTAGTCCTCGCCGAGCCAATAGCCGACTTCTGCGCTCAGATGATAGATGCCCTCGCCACGAATCATGCCAATTCCTCCGACGGCCTGATCATCGACTTCGATTGCCCAGTGCGTGACCTCGTCCTGCTGCGCGAGAAAGTCGAACCAGCGCTCGGCGTCGGCATCGGTGTAGGGATGGGGAAAGAGATGCGTGAGGTTGCGCCACACGGCGTGATTGTTCGCGTGATGCAACAGCGACGGCTTGTCGTCGCGCCGCCAATCGCGAATGGTACAATCATCGCCGACAAGAAGAAGAGGCATGCGAGTGCTTTGGATGGAGGAGATGCGGATGTCGGGCGGACCCGCGGATGCCGGAGTGGCAGCGGCGGGTGCCGACGCGTTATCGAACGGAATCAATACTCCAGCATGCGAGGCAAGGTTTTGGCTTGCTCGACCCACTTGCTCACTTCGGCCTCGCTGGGAATGCGCCGCGTGAGATTCTTCTGCTCGTTCAACTCGGCCATGGCTTTCGCCAGATTCGCGGGATTGCGTTGTGCCAATTCCGGCACAGTGTCGACGCCGCTGGCTTCCAGCAACTCTGAATATTCCGAGCCGATACCGGAGATGCGGTAGAGATCCGCCATGTTGGCGAATTTCAGAATTTTCGCCTCGGGTATGCCTGTCGCATCGGCGAGTGTTTTACGCTGCACCGGTTTACACGTATTCGTCAGCAATGCATCGGTGTCCTTCACTCCGGCCGCGCGGAGTTTTTCTCCGAATACCGGGCCGATGCCTTCAATGTCTTCGATCGGGTAGTTTGCCATAGTGTCCTCGATGATGGTTCGGAATAGGATGAATGTTTCGATTGCGGCTATTTGCCACCGAAGAGATTCATGATTTGGCCGAGTCCGCCCTGCACGGCGGACTGCTCCGGCACTTTGCCATCGGGTGTCAGTTTGTCGATGACTTGAGGAAGCAAGGAGGCGATGCCGGCGGAAACGTCCTCCGTGGACAAGCCCAGCTTGGCAGCGATGCCCTGTATGTGTTCGTTGCCCAGCACGGATTGAATTTGCCCGGCCGAAACGGGTTTGTTTTCACCGGTTCCCACCCAGGAGCCAACGACATCGCCCAGGCCACCTTTGGTGAAATTTTCCACCAGGCCCGAAAGTCCGCCGCTCGCCTGATCGCCAAGCAGGCCGCCGATGGCATCCATAATACCGCTATTGTTCGTACCGCCTGTGACGGCACCCGTGATGGAGTCGAGAATACCCATGGTCGTTCCTCCTGGAATAGGCGTCTTCGCGTAGAGAAATCATTCGCTTGTATCGCAAAGATACAAGGTTTTTGCGAAACTCCCCTCGAGGAAGTAAGCCGCGGTATCAGTGGTCGGTTCTCTGTTGCGTGAGGCACTGCGCCGCGATGGCATCGACGATCAGCGGCCAGTCGTTGTGGTGCAGCTCGTGTCCTGCGCCTTCGAGTCGGAGCAGGGTGGCGTGAGGTAAGGTCTCGGACAAGGCCAAGGCATGCGGCCACGGAAGAACGGCGTCGTCCGAACCGTGGATGATCAATGCAGGAAGGGTGAGACGTGAGCACTGCCCGTAATACTCCTCGCCCCCGGTCAGCAACGCATGATTGAACATACTTGGCAAGGCCACCGCGCGATTCCACTCCATCGCGGCCAGCTCGGCTGCGGCGGTCTCATCGAATGCGCGGCCCGAACCGAGTAGCACACGACGCCCTTCCACCAAATACCGCAGCACCTCGTCCCGCGAAGTCCAGTCCAGTGCCGCCGCGCTTGCATGATAGTCCAGCACGCGTGCATCAATCGGTGGCAAATCGGGACGATCATCCCAGACACTCGAGGCGATCATCGTGATGGATCTTATGCGGTCGGGCTCACGCATGGCCAGGAGCTGCGCAATCATTCCTCCAAGTGACATGCCCGCGACATGTGCTGAGTGTACATGATACGCGTCGAGCACATGCAACGCGTCGTCGGCCATGTCCAAAACGGAATATGGTGGCGGCGGACCATCGAAGCAGGTGGATTTCCCTGTGTCACGATGGTCGAAGCGCAGTACAAACATTCCACGCAAGGCCAATTGCTCGCAGAATGCATCCTCCCACCACATCATGGATGCCATGGCGCCCATGATGAGCAGTATCGGGGTATGGGAAGGATCGCCAAAGGCATCGCTGCACAACCGCATTCCCTCGCGCTGTACGAATATTTCCGGGTGTCGCATGCTTGTTCCTCCGCAGTCACCGTCACGTTGTGGAAAAGTATGCCGCAATGAGACGAAGCGCATCCTCGGCAGCAAGGTCGAGCAGCGCGGTATCCACATGCCGCTCGGTATCCTCGGGTGTATGAGTCAACGCCATCACGGCGCTGAGTAAATCCGACGAAGACAGCGCAATGGAAGGTACGCCACGAAACGCGAAAATCGAATGATCGCCGGAAATCCATGGCTCGCCCTCCATTGATTGCGGCGAGAACTGTGCGCGAAGCCGGGCGATGCGCGCATCGTCGATGTTGTAAAAGGAGAACGCATTGCGTGAACCCGTATGTCCGACGGCATCGATATTCAGCGCCAGTTGCACATCCCGCGCTTCATTCGTGAGCATATCGAGATACCGGAGCTGTCCCGGCACCTGATAGTGCTCTTCGCCATTGAATGGCACGATGTCCACGCCGATATCGTCGGGCAGCGAGTGCAGACCTGAGGCCATGTGCAGCAACACCGCCACGCCCGCGCTGTTGTCCAGCGCTCCCGGGGTGGCGTGCTTGGTATCCATGTGCGCGCATAGCAGCACACGTTTCGCAGCATCATCATTGTACCGCGCCATCACCTGACGCCCTTCGCGAGCGATACTGTGCGAATCGATACGCAGCTGCGCGGTGGCGAGCTTCCGGGCCCTCTCGGGTATCGAGGTGTCGCCTGTACAGGCGGATGGAATGGCGAGAGCGCCATCTTCGAACAAGGGAAAGGGATCGAGTCCGCAAAACGGATGCTTCCCTGTTACAGCCACAATGGCCGCGGGCGCTTCGCACTCCAGTCGCTCGATGATGCGACGATGCTCGTCGGGATAATAGAAGGGAAAATTCTTGGGCATCAGCGGTTCCTGCGTGATCTCGCCATGCAGGATCAGAATGCAGCCGCGGAAATCCATCGCGTGCAATTCCTCGAAGCTGCCGATCACACGCAGGGGCGCGGTGCCATCGAACGCTTTGCTCCATGGTGATGGATGCACTGCGCCACGGTGATCGCCGAGCGTGAGCATCGATTCGCCTGGCGACCACACTTCCGCGGTGAGAGAATGCGACTGCGTGCGCAAACCCATGTCGCGGAACTGCTGCTCGAGATATGTGGCCAGCGCGTTGTTGCGCGGAGCGGCCACGGGACGATCGGGATAGTCGCTGTTGATGCGTTGAAAAAAGGAGGATGCGGTGTTCATATCAATTCCAGGTGCTGATGGGAGAATTGTCGTCGTCGAATCCCGGGCGTTTGTACGCGCGGGCGTCGGGCCAATGGCGTTCGAGCGTCGAGCGTATGCCGTTGAGTTGACGCAAGGCCGACACGATGAAGGCCTCGTGCTCCGGTATCAATCCGTGAAGCTCTTTCCACGCGGCAATGGATCGATCCAGGAGGAGCAGCGAAAGTTTGAGCGAGCCGTACATGTCCTCATTCGCCACGAGAGGCTCGGACAGCGCGCCAGTCATGGCTCGCGCCAGCTTGGCATACACCAGTCCGTGGTAACGAGTGACAATCTCGATGCAGCCCAACAAACGTGCGTAGTGCTCGCGCGCGTTTCCGTGCAGAAAACCCTGCGCACAGCGGGCCTCGAAGTGCTGCAACGTCGGAAGCGGATCGTGCGCACGCGCCACGAACCAATCGTTGTAATCGTCCATGTAGCGCTCGGCCATTGCCACGAGCGGATGCCGCCGCGCGCGGGCGTTGAGGTCGCGCTGGTCAGCCCGCGCTTCCTTCATATCCTCCAGTTCTTCGTCGTCGACATCCCAATCCTCCTCGCCGAGATCCTCCAGCATTTCCTCCAACTCGTCCTCAAGTTCGCACAAGTCGTCGTCGATGTTCGTGTCGCCAGTTATCTCCATCTCCTTGTCGTGATCCCTCAACGCCTCATCCAACTCCGGGTAGTAGTCGGACAAATCGTCGTCGATGTTTCTCCCGTTGAGTATCCCATCCACCACGAGTCGGATTTCCTGTGTAAAAATGACCGAATGATCGTCGCGCCGTGTCGTATCGTCAAGCAGTCCGCGCTCTAATGCATAACTCATACAGCGGTCGATGAACGCACAACGCTCGCACCAGCGATCACAGTAATTGTGGATGTAGGAGATGAAGTCCCTTTCGTCGTTGCCGAATTCGCGGCCATAATCGTTCATGCTGTTCTCCCCTGATGAATGATGGTCGTGGGTGTTGCGCTATACAACACCACATGATGCGAAATTCCGGCGATTCGTGAAAGTCACATTGCGTTGACCCGCTGCCTTTGCAGGCCGCGCTTCAGAAGGAAGGGAATGATGGGAGCCCAGAGGAAAGGATGCGTCCAGCGGAACACTCGCAGTTGCCGTTCTATCCACTCCGCCGGTGTGTCGGGCGACACGTAGAATTTCGCTTCCCACAGATCGTCCGTCTCTTCGATCAGGCCTTCGTCGATGGCCCGCAGGCGCAGTGGTGTGTCGGGCTGAATGCGCCAGCCCACGCTGCCCTGCACCCACAAGGCATGAACCGAGGGGATCCGGCGCAGGGTTTCGCGCACCGTGTCGCGCGTCTCGCCCGGGCTGCCGAAATTCGGCATGAACATGAAGCCCACGCCGGCCTTGCGCATCAGAGCGACGTCGCGGAACACGTCCGCCACGGTGAAGGACTTTCCCAGCGCGGCAAGTACGGGATCGGCGAGACTCTCGGCAAACATGGTGAATCCCACTCCACCCGCGCGACGGAACAGTCGGTAAAACTCCGCATCCGTCGGACCCGGATCCACGATGCCATACAATTGAAGCGTGACGCCGCGTTGTATCATCTCCTCCAGTATGCGCTTGGCATGATCGAGCGGACGATTGAAGCCCGCATCCACCAGAAATACCGCCCGCGCTCCGCGCTCATGCTTCAGATACTGCAATTCATCCACAACGTCCTCCACATCGCGGAGAATGAAGTCGCGACCGAAGGTGACATGTGTGTCGCAATACGCACAACGTTCCGGACAACCGCAACGCGTGATGACCGCCGCATCCCAGTAGCAGCGCTTGTAGCGCTCGCGATCGATATAGCGGTGAAAGCCAAAATCCACGCGCGGATAACCGGCGATGGTGAAGGGATTGCGGACGACGGCGCCATTCTCGCGATGCACCAGCCCGGGCGTCTGGCAATCGGCGGCACCGTTGGCGAGGGAGCGCACGAAGCGCGACATATTGTCCAGACTGTCTCCGGCGATGCCGTAATCCGCATCGAAGAATTCGAGCATACGTGCTGGAAAGGTCGTGAACGCTGTGCCGCCCAGCAACAGCGGCGCCGTGCTCACGCTACGCAACGCGCGCAACAGATCGCGGATTTCGGGGAGCGGATCGTGATACCGCCGCATCCACTGATTGTCGCGATTGCGTATGGTGCAGCATACAAGATCGGGCCGGTGTTCACGGGCCGCTTCGAGGAGGCGCTCGCGAGGCGCTGCTTCTCCCATCATATCCACGAAGCAGACGTTGTGACCATCATTCGACAATCGATGCGCCACCATGGCCGGACCGATGGGCAACGGCATGAGCATGCGATTGGTGTTGCTCTGAACGAAGAGAATGTTCATGATCGCGGAACACATTGTAAATATGTTGTTGCCGCCGGGGCTCGTCGCGGGCAAACATCCCGTGGAGTTGCCTGGCCAACGCGTTGCGCCGCCGTGAATGCAAACGACGCTTCAACTCGATTCAGCGCGTATTCATCACACCAGGACGAGACGCGGCGTCAAGCACTGACTCAGCCGCCGTACTCTTCCTGATAGTCCTCCATGGCGGCGCGTATTACCGACTCCGCATGCTCGCGGCCGTAGCACCCTTCGATCTGCACGTTGTGCTGTTCGCCCGGGACAAGCTTGTAGGTGCTGAAATAGTGGCGCAGGCGCTCGACCATGACTTGCGGCAGCTCGGTGATGTCGTGCACATCGGCCCAGAAATAATCCTTGTTCAGCACGGCGATAATTTTATCATCCGCTTCGCCATTGTCCAGCATGGGCAATCCGCCGACCACACGCACTTGCAACACCACATCGGAGCGATTGATGGGACGTTCGCTGAGCACGCAGATATCCAGAGGATCGCCGTCTCCCTTTTTTGCGCCGGGCATCAATGCGCCCACGCGCGGACCGCAATACGTGCGCGGTATGAAACCATACAGCGTGGGTGGCAGCGCGGACGAGCGCTGGGGCCGGTCCACATGCAAATACCCCGTGACTTTATCCAGTTCGTATTTCACCATGTCGAAGGGCGTGATCTCGATATAGGCGTGAACGAGCGTGGGTGGCTGCAGGCCCACATCCAGGCCGTGCCAGGGATGCGGACGCCAACGATAAAACGGCGGTGGGAACGCCATGGAAATTCCTCGAAGTCAATCGTGAGTGGTTGTCAAAAACGGTAACGGCTCTTCCGTGTGGCAAGGTGGGATAATGCCTCGACAAAGACAAGCCGCGAACATTCGCGCCCGCCAATGCTGCGGTAGCACGCGCATGCCGTTGCATTCATAGGTCCATCAGCGTACACTTGCCGGCGCAGGATGTCGAATCGACGTGGCGGCAGGACGCCTAAGCCGTGGAGCGCTAATCACCGGCGTCGTTGTCCTCTCCTGCGAGCATCCGGTCGGCTTGCGGGGCGCTATCCGGCGCGTCGTGCTCCTCCGTCTCAGCGTCCCGATCCAGGCCCTCAACCACGATGACGAATTCACCGCGTGGCGCGTACTCCTCGAAATGTGCCAGTACTTCCGAAATGCTGCCTCGCGTCGTGTGCTCGAATTTTTTCGTGATTTCCCGCGATACGGAAATGCGTCGTTCGCCCAGATGCTCGCGCAATTCACGCAGGGTTTTGAGCAGGCGGTGTACGCTCTCGTAGAGAACGATGCTGCGTTGCTCGCTTGCCAGTGCGCGGAGACGCGTCTGTCGCCGTTTTTTAATGGGCAGAAAGCCCTCGAAATAAAATCGGTCCATGCGCAAGCCGCTCGCCACCAAGGCCGCCAGGGCGGCGGAGGCACCCGGAATGGGAATGACTTCGAAGCCCTCCGCGATGACCGCGGCGATCAGCAGGGCAGCGGGATCGGACAGACCTGGCGTGCCAGCGTCGGAAACCACGGCGAGCGACTTTCCCTCGCGCAAATGCTCCAGCAGTTGCGGAATGCGGCGGCGTTCGTTGTGGCTGAAATAGCTCAGGCAGGGTGTGGCGATGCCATGATGCCGAAGCAGATTACCGGTGCTGCGCGTGTCTTCGGCGGCGATCAGATCCACATCGCGCAGAATGCGCAACGCGCGCAACGTGATGTCGTCCATGTTGCCGATGGGAGTGGATACCACATAGAGCGTGGATGCCGCGGGTTCGGGGCGCTCGTGCGATGTGCTCAAATACGGAAATCCGTGCTGGTCCGCGGAAATCCATCCCGGCCGGGATGGTGTCGTACTGCAACATATCCAAATTTCGCCGAAACCTGTGCCGCATAAGCTGCGCGCGTGTTGATCTCAGGCCGCGAATGTCGCACGATGCCGAGTGCACAACGCAACGACATCACGCGCGGTTGCTATGGAATCGCGATCGGTTCGCCAACAAGCTCCACCCAGAAAAACCCGATTCCATCGCCGGTGACATTGAAGCGGGGATTTTTGCTGTCGGGCTCGAACGGATCGCCACCCGAACCCCAGCGACCGTTGGCGACAGCGGTGTTGTACTCGCGGTATTCAGGCGAAGCGGCGATAAGCCGGTAACGCTTGGACCAGATGATGGCCATTGGATCGAAGTAGACACGCTGTGTACCGCTAAACGTTCGGCCGAATGCGTCCCGTGGGATGTTCAGGTCGACCGTCATGTATTCAATCCATTCCACGCTGCCCAGTGGACGAATTTCAAATACGCACACGTAATCCACGGGTTGCTCCGGCAGGCGTATGGTATAACGCAACTGTTGCATCCAGCTTTCTGTCGGGCTCGTTTCAAGCGCAACACTCTCGAAGCGCAACGGCGCGTCGGGTATGGATTGATACGCGAAGGCCTGATGCTGCCCGGAACGCACTGAAATCTGAAACACCTCGCTCAACGGACGAGAGTTGACAGCAGTGTAATTAAATGACGTCACCCAGGGATTGTTCGATGCGGTCGGATGATACGGTACCGGCAACGCGCCATTGTCATGTCGAAGCAGGATATCGGCATTGTTGATGATGGCATCCTCGTCGCGATACGGTACTCCGAGCGGCATCGTGTGGGAAACACGGCAGTAGGTGAACATGGAATCGTTCTGCAGACGCACGAAACCGGTCACCACGAGTTTCTCCTCGTGCTCGGGCCAATCGGGATTGGAAACGTCTTGCTCGCAAGCGAGAAGGAATAGCGGGAGAAGTAAGACGATGTATCGCATGGCGTTCGTTTACAAGAATTTGTGATGTTCACCAGTAATGGAAACTGTGAAAAAGCCGAAGCCGTCGCCGATCATATTAAAGCGGGGATTCTTCGGCGTGGGTTCGAAGGGGCCGCCACTGCTGTATCTGTCAACAATGGCGGTAAAGATTTCGTCGTATGAATCCGTCACCGCAACCAGGTGATACCGCCATGGATAATCGGGATCGAACCATTGCGGAATTTCGAAGCGTCCGGTGAACACTTCACCGCCCGTTCCGGCCGGGATGATGATTTCCCGCGTGACATGCGAAATCCACTCCGACGTCCACGCCGACTGGAATTGCAGCGTGCAAAAATACCGGCGCTGCTGTACTCCGACTGGCATTGCATAGCGGAAGTAATAGCGTGGCCAAGCGGATTTGTTCTCCACTTCCAGAGCAACACTATCAAAAGACAATGGCGTCCGGGGTATATCGAGCTGCCCCATGACGTTTCTTCCCTCGTGACGCACTTCCAGCCGCAGCGAGGAAGCGTCGCTGCGCGGCTGCGCGAGCTGATAGGCGTAATACTCCTCCGCTCCCAGCGCGAGCCCGCCAGCGGTAAAGGGTATGGTATCAACCGTTGTACCGTAGTGCAGGGTCACTGTTGCGTTGCGTATCGATGCCAACTCGGTGCGATAGGGAGTGGACAAGGGAAGAGTTCGCGAAACCGAGCAGCTGGTATACATCGAATCGCCCTCGAGGCTGACGAAAGCCACGGCAACCAGTTGCTCCTTGTGCTCTGGCACATCGAAATCGGAGATGGTCTGTTCGCACGCGGGTGCGCCCGCGAGCAGCAGAGTGCAAGCGATATGACGAAAGTCAAAACGCAAAGCTGATGCCGAAGGTGGGGAGAATGGGAAACAGCGTGACTTGCTTGAGTTTCCAGGTACTTTCGCCATTCGGTGCGTAATCGTACTCCAGATAGCGCGAGAAGGGATTCATGCGATTGTACGCGTTGTACACGTTGATGCTTGCACGCCAGGCCCAGCCGAACCAGGAAAACTTGTGGCTGAAATTCAGATCCAGACGATGATACGCGGGCAGGCGGTAGCCATTTTTCTCGCTGTAATAAAACATGGGATTGCCCCAATCACCCAGCGAATACTGTGCCACAGGGAAGGTGAAGGCCTGACCGGTGCCGTATACCCAGGTGGCGGTGAAATCCCAACTCTCACCGAGCGTGTAATTCAACACGATGGATGCGTCGTGACGGCGATCGTAGCGCGGCGGGAAACTGCGGCCCTCGTTGAGTTCGGGAAACGTTCTGTTCGCCCAGGACAGCGTGTAGCCCAACCAACCGGTGAAGCTGCCCTTGCGCTTCTGCACGAACACCTCCACACCGTACGCTTCGCCATCGCCGCGCGTGAGTTCACCCTCCACAGGAGCGAAAATCGAGAACATGGCATTGTCCTTGAATTCGAGGACATTTTGCATGTTGCGATAATACCCCTCGATGGAGGCGCTGTAGGCGCCCTCGGCAAAATCGCGGCTGGCTCCGAGCACGTACTGCAAGCCCCATGCGGGCGGAAGCGCGGAGGTGGAGGGAAACCACATGTCCGTGGGCAGCGACAAATCGGTGCGCGCCACGAGATGCAGGAATTGGTTCGCCCCGATAAAGGCACCTTTCAACGTGGTGTATTCATCGAGCTTGTAAAACGCGGCCAGGCGCGGCTCGAGGCGAAAGTATTTACCGCGATCGAAGTAAAACGCCCGGCCGCCGAGCTGCAAGGTCAGGCGCTCGTTGTACTTCCATTCGTCTTGCGCGAAGAGCGATATATCCGTGCCGCGATGCGTCGGCAAATATTCGTTGAAATCGAAAAACTCGCTGGACACATGCGAGGCCTCGGCCTTGAACGTGTGCAGGGTGGCTTCCACGCCGGCCTTGAATAAATGGTCGCGCGAGTGATAGTACTCCGCTTCGGCCCGCAAACTGTAATCGAAAATACCGGACTCTGATTTGAAACGGCGCTTGTCCCATTCCTCCACTTCCGCGCCGAAAAAGTAATCGCTCACGACGAAGGAAACATTGGAGAACAATTTGTCGCCGAAAATATGCGTCCAGCGCAAATTACCCGAACTGTTGCCCCACGACACCACATCGTCGGTTTCATCCGCATCGCCGCCGCCCATGACGTCACGCCCGAAAAATCCCGAGAAAAAGAGACGATCGCGGTCGCCCAGGCGGATGTTGGTTTTTGCCACAAAATCGTAGAAGTAATAATTCAGCGCCTCATCGGAAAACGCCTCCACCAGCCAGTCGATGTACACGCGGCGGCCGGAAATCATGAAGGTGATATCATCGTTTATTGGACCGTCCACCGTCAAACGCGAATCGATCATGCTCACGCCTCCCTGCACGTGCACGCGATCGCGGCTGCCTTCGCGCATGGTGATATCCACCACCGACGAAAGACGACCGCCGTACTCCGCCGGCATGGCCCCTTTGATCAAGGTTACATTGTTGATGGCATCAGCATTGAAGGTGCTGAGAAAGCCGCCGAGATGCATCGGATTGTACAGCACCATGCGATCAAGCAAGATCAGATTCTGATCGGGACTACCTCCGCGAATGTACAGTCCGCTCGACAGCTCGGATGCCGCTTTTACGCCGGGCAGCAGCTGCAGCGCGCGGAAAATGTCCACTTCGCCGCCCAGCGACGGGATGCGAAGGATTTGCTCCACCGGCACATCCACGGTGCTCACGCGCGTGGCCTCGAGGTTGCGGCGCTCTGCTTCGATGCTCACTTCGCCCAATTCAATCACCGCCTCATCCAGCTCGATCAATTGCCGCGGCACGGGGGTGTTGTCACTCACAGTCACGCGTATGCTTTTCGTGGCATAGCCCACGGCGGAAACGCGCAGCTCATGCGTGCCGGCGGGAATGCCGCTGATGGCGAAAAACCCGTAGCGATTCGTGGCGGCTCCATGACCAAGTCCCACGACAATCACATTGGCACCGATGATGACTTCGCCTTTCCCCGTTTCCTGCACGATGCCGGATATCACTCCCTGCGCATGCAGCGCCGTTGGGGAAAGGATGAGCAGAAAACACAACAGCAAACGATAGCGCAGAGGCATGAACTCTCTCTCCGGACGGAATGATCTGAATATCAGGACGCAATGGATCCGCGGTGCAATATCGAACTTCCCACGCTGATAATGAAGAGCGGCACCGCATACATAGAACACTGTCGTCGCCACGAAATCATGCGGTACATACGTGCTGGTGCAACGCGGGTTGCAATGCAGCCAGTGGTGGTATCAGTGAAAAAATTGAATGCGCGATTATCCCGCGTCGCGGCGAGGTGGCTCCGTACCCGTTGCGATGGGAAATCGGCGGAGCTAGATGCGCGAAACTATGCCGGGATAGCGGTGCAGCAACCGTTGTTCCGCATCCGGCGGAATTACGCAACGTATGACGATGCGATCCTCCTCGAAGATTTCCTCCAGGATGCGTGCGGAGCGGTGAAACTCCGCGCTGATCTTGAAATCGGGCGGACGAAGCTCGAACGTCTGCTCGCGATGTCGCTCCTCGATCAGTTCGAGCAGTACGGAACGGAGTTCGCCCAAATTGATGCCGCGTGCCGCGGAAAGGAAGACGCTGAGCGGATACTGCCCTTTCAAACCGGCCATGGTGCCGGGTGCTTCGAGGCGGTCGATTTTATTGAACACCATGACCGTGGGCTTGTCGTCGGCGCCCAAATCCTTGAGTGTTTCGCGAACGACTTCGATCTGTTCGCGGAATTGCGGGTGCGCGATATCCACAACGTGGAGAATGATATCCGCCTCCGTGACTTCATCGAGCGTGCTTTTGAAGGACGCCACAAGACGTGTTGGAAGTTTGCGGATAAATCCCACCGTGTCGGACAGCAGCAGCGTCCGTCCCTCCACATCCACGGCACGCACAGTGGAGTCGAGCGTGGCGAAGAGCTTGTCCTCCACCAGCACATCCGCACCGGTGAGCGTGTTGAGCAGTGTGGATTTTCCCACGTTGGTGTAGCCCACCAACGAGACACGCGGGATGTCGTTGCGGGATTTTCGCTGCGTGGCGCGCTGCCTGTCGATGCGGCGGAGTTTTTCTTTCAAATGCGCGATACGCGTGCGCAGCATGCGGCGGTCGGTTTCGATCTGTGTTTCGCCTGGGCCCTTGGTACCAATGCCGCCGTATTGCTTGGAGAGATGCGTCCACATACGGGTGAGTCGCGGCAGCATGTATTCAAGCTGTGCAAGTTCCACCTGCGTACGCGCGGTGTTGCTGCGCGCATGAAGCGCAAAAATGTCGAGAATGAGCGTGGTGCGGTCGATAACCTTGCGATTGAGCATGCGCTCGAGATTGCGCTGTTGCACTGGCGAGAGGTCGTCGTCGAAAATCACCGTCTGCACATTGAGATCTTCGCAGCGCTGGGCGATATACTCGGCTTTGCCTTTGCCGATAAACGTACTGGCGCTGATGCTGCTTCTGTTCTGGAACACCTTTTCCAAAACCAGCGCACCGGCGGTTTCGGTGAGCAATTCCAGCTCCTCGAGATGCTCGTCGGTTTCGAAACGCTGCAGCGACGGGGGCCGTGGCACTCCCACGAGAATAACGCGCTCCTGCTCACGCGCGGTGGCGTGGAGACGCTCGCGGGGTTCCTCCTCCTCTTCTACATCGTCGAGAGCTTCCTCCCAATTGTCGTCGTTATCCTCATCCGGCTCGGTTTCATCGTACGGATCGTCGTCCGCATCTTCGGGATCGTGCGGATCGACGTCTTCGATTTCATCTTCGAAGTCATCGAGGCGTTCGTCGGAGTCGGGAAGGTGTTGTTCTATCATGCGGATTCCTGGGGAAGCAGTGCGCGCTTGCTGTCGCGCGCCACAATCATTTCGATGAGTGCGCACACAATGGCGAGCATGAGCATGTATTTCCATAATTCCACACCGAAGCGCACCTCGGTGATGGCTTGTTGCACGCTGACGTCGCGTGCGAGCACGGTGGCGTTCGCAATGCCGAAATGTGCCAGGTACGCGGCGAGATCCTCGGCCGAGCCATGTTCGAGGTCGGCTTCGCGCGCGTCACTGTTGACCACGATACCCGTGAGGACGCGGTCGCCCGCATTGAGTGTGTACACACCGGTGAGTCGCGGTGCTTCGATGGGGAACACCAGTCCAGAAGGCAGGGATTTCGGAGCGATACGTTGTACGCTGCCGTCGGGAGCGCGAAGTTCGTACAGCGCATCCGTGGCGCCGCTGCTCAGCGTCCATTCGCGCGTTTCGCCGGCGAGCATGCTCAGCGTGAGATCGTCGTGTGAGGAAAGATAGTACATCGAGCGGTTGATCAACGGCAGGAACAGTCCTTTGAAAGGAAAATCCGACCACTGCAAGTCCGCCGCAACTGCGAACGCCATCACCTTGCCGCTTCCCACAGAGGCATCGAGTACGAAAGCGTCGCCCGAGCGTGTTCCGATCACTTCACGCGCGCGTTCGTCACCACGCAGTCGCACGGAATAGAGCACACGCGGCGATTCCACCTCCGGCATCGAGCCGTCCTCGCGGCGTTCGAACATTCCCTGGAACAGCGGGTGATCGAAGTCGATGCGACCGAAGCTGGTGAAACTGTTCGACGCCGCAAGTTCGCCCTGCACGCCCGCCGGTCGGGGCAATCCCAATGCGGGGAGCAGAGTGTTGCTGAAGGCCTCGACATTGCCGTCCGCATCGGGAAACAGCAGAGCGCTGCCGCCACTGCGCACCCGCGAGGCGAGCCGCTGCACGAAGGCTTGCGGCAAATCGCGCGCTCCGGTGAGCACCACCACATCGTAGCGGGAGAGGTTCGCCGCTGCGATGCGATTGCGGTCCATGCTTTCGATGATAAAATTGCGCGCCAGCGAATCCGTTGAACCGAGGGGATCGAGTGCCAGCGAGAGAATTTTCGCATCGCGGCCGGTGGAGGGTCCGAGCAGCACGCGGATATTTTCGGGAATGGTGAAGGCGAAATAGCGGCGATTGTCTTCGGGCAGGGCATCGTCCTCCAGTTCCACCATGCCGTGAACCAGGCCGCGCTGTTTCGGAACCACGTTCAGCTCGATTTCGCTGCGCCCGCCCGCCGGCACATCCACGGTCTGTTGTGTCACTCGTTCGCCATTGAGAAACACCGACACCATGGCATCGCTCAGGGGGCTTTCGGATTGATTGCTCACCACAGCGCGAATGGAGACGGGTTTCCCTGCTTCGAGCACGGAGCTACGCACATCGGCTTCGGTAATGGCGGCATTTCCCGGCGCCTCGTCGCCCAGTGGCAGCACGAACACGCGCACGGCCTTGTCGAACAGCGCTTGCTTACCGCTTCCGGCATCCAGCGCGAGCTGACTGCGCTGCCGATCCGTGATGATGTACACTTCCTTGTTGAAATTGTCGCTTTCGCCAAGCAAGGCTGCGGCAGCTGCAAGCGCGTCGCGATAGTCGCCGCGAATGGGCAGTGCTTCGGTTTCGTCGATATCCTGATGCAGCGCGTTGAGCGCCTCGGTGAAAGCGGCCGATCCCATGCTCGCATCACTCGTGCGCAGCAGCACAGCTTCGTCGCCGGCTTCGAGCAGATTCACAATGTCATGCGCCTTCTGGCGTGCCTGCTTTATCACCTGACCGTGTGTATCCGACACGAGGGTGCTGAGCGAATTATCCAGAATGATCACCACCGAACTGCGTGCCGCGGTGCCGGGCAGGAAACCGAACGAGCTGCGCAAGGCCGGGCGTGTGAAGGCCAGCACCACGAAAATGATGATGAGCGTGCGCAGGGCGAGCAACAGCCATTGCCGAAGCTTGAGTTTGCGGATTTTGCTGCGCTGCAATTCTTTGAGAAACGCGAGCGTGCTGAACTCGATCACCCTGGACTTGCGCAGGTTGAGCAGGTGCAGAATGATGGGTATGGAAGCCGCGGCGAGCGCGATGAGATACAGGGGATTGAGAAAGGTCATGCCGTGCCGAAGCGTCTGCGTTGGTTGTGGTACAATTGGAAAACATAGAGGCGATGCGGGTGAAAAACAACCCAGAATGCTTGACACATCCGCCACCCCGCTGAGCGGCACACGCCAGCAGCCGTGAAACCAAACTCCGCCTTCGCGCCTTCGCGTCTTCGCGTGAGCGAATTCCCCATGCCAATTCCTCACGCGAGGCCGCGAAGCAGCGGAATGAAAAAGTTAGCGGCCGGAAATGACTCCGGCCATGCGGGAATTTTCCATTCATCCCATGTATCGCTAATCGATGCGTTGGAACCAATGCCACAAGCGGCCGGAAATGACTCCGGCCATGCGGGAATTTTCTATTCATCCCACGTATCGCGAATCGATGCGTTTGGCCCAATGCCACAAGCGGCCGGAAATGACTCCGGCCATGCGGGAATTTTCCATTCATCCCATGTATCGCTAATCGATGCGTTGGAACCAATGCCACAAGCGGCCGGAAATGACTCCGGCCATGCGGGAATTTTCCATTCATCCCATGTATCGCTAATCGATGCGTTGGAACCAATGCCACAAGCGGCCGGAAATGACTCCGGCCATGCGGGAATTTTCTATTCATCCCACGTATCGCGAATCGATGCGTTTGGCCCAATGCCACAAGCGGCCGGAAATGACTCCGGCCGCCGTGCGTGAACATCGGTGCAAGCTCTACGAAACGTGCTTCACCTTGCCCGAGCTGCTGCTCTGCGCGTCTACCCGTGGATCGCCACGATAGTAAATCGAACCGCTGCTGGATGTGCTCGCACGCAGACGATCCGTTACCCATACACGCGCATCACCCGAACTGCTCGTGCGAATGTCCGCGTCTCGCGAGCGAAGCTCGCGCCCATCATACGATCCTGAACTGCTGATGCGCACGCGCTGACGGAATACCTCACCACCTTCGATCCGCAGATCGCCGGAACTACTCAATCTTCCATCGATTTCATCGCCGCGAAACGTTCCGATGCTGATGTCACCCGAACTGCTGCTGCTGATGTCGGTGAATTCGGCCTCCACATTCTCGAGGAGGATATCGCCCGAACTGCTGGCGGAAATCTCCAGGCGATCAGTCGAAAGCGGCAGCACAGTGATGTCTCCGCTGCTGCTGCTTGCCACGCCGCGAAGTGCTCGCACAGTGATCGAATAGCGTATGCCCGCGGTGCCGCGAACATTGTATCCGCTCTTGGTGGAAATGGTGAGCGTGCCGTTCGACACACGCGTCTCGATGTACGGAAGCAGATTGTCATCGGTCTCGATGATTATCTCATCCTTGTCGCCGATGCGCACCGTGGCGTGTCCCACCGTGCTGAGACGAATGTTCTGCACGCCGTCGATGGCGCGCTGTTCGCTGATGATAGTGCCCGAACCCGGCACCTCCTCGCCCAACCAGATCAAGCCGTTGTCGGTGACAATGCAGCCGGTCATGGAAAACGCAAGTGTGAGAGTCAACAAGGTCGTACGAATGAAACGCATGGGTGAATATCCGTGCTGTGAAAATAACGTAGCTCTACCGCTCATTGCTGCATCCTGTCGCTCGCCGTGTGCTGTTGTCGTTGATCGCTGTCTGGCGCGCGACACATCGCTTTCGTACGCGGCGGTGGAATAAAAGATGCATCACGCCGACATTTCACGAGCGCGGCCACGTGTTGTCGGCGGGCTGGGCATCGGGAATCCACTCCCCGCCCAATCGTATGCTGCGGATATCCTCACCGCTGGGAAGCTCCACCGTGATTTCGCGCGAACCATCCGCCCAGACGGCGGCGGAACGGTGAAGCGTCCGCGTACTGCCATCCGTGCCGGTGATGAGCAGCTTCACGGGTATGGGCATGGAGCCTTTGCGGTGTATGACAACCTTTGTGCCTTCCTGCTCCTGCTTCACCGCCGCTATGCCGAGATCAGGCATGCCATGTTCGAAAAACCATGCACGCCAGAACCAGTCGAGCTGCTCGCCGGTCGCGGTATTGAAGGTGTGGAAAAAATCCCAGGGCAACGGATGTCGTCCCTCCCAATTCCGCATGAATGTCCGTAGCGCGGAGTCGAAGCGTTCCTCGCCAAGCATGTCACGCAACACGCCGAATGCCAGCGCGGGCTTGAGATAGCCGATGATCTGCAGGTTGTCGCCCGATGATGCCACCGAAGGCAGCATCATGGGATAATCCATTTCCGTGCCAGCGAAACGCTCGTAGCTGCGTGCGGCGCGTATCATGTGGTCATAATTCGTCAGGTACTTTTGAATGTCCACCGGCAGGAAATAGGCCATGCCCTCATCCATCCACGCATAGCGCGTTTCGTTCACCCCGACCATGAAGGGAAAATAGCTGTGCGCAATCTCGTGCACATGCACATACACATCGGTAATGCGGTTTCCGAACACCCCATCGTTGACGATCATGGGAAATTCCATGCCATGATTGCCATTGAACACGGTGATGGCGGGGTAGGGAAAAGGGATTCCCGGTCGCTCGCTCGAAAGCATCTCCACGGCGGCCTTGCTTTCCTCCGCAACCGTGCGGAACGAGGTGGACGCAGGATCGTACGCCGCGTCAACAAGTACACGCCTGTCCTCCACCTTGGCACCGACGGCGTCCCAGCGATATCCCGCAGCAACGCCAAAAGCGAAATCGGGGACCTTCGTGGCCGAGAATTTCCAGGTGTTGCCACGCGCGTTCCGCAAGTAAGGCACATCGCTGCCATCCACGATGCGAAGCACGGTGTCGCTGCTCGACGCCGCATGGTAACGGGCAAGCCACGGATCGCGCAACACTTCCTCGGGATTGCTCAATGTGCCGGTGGCCCATACGCCGCAACTGTCGGGTACCGTGATGGCTACACGCATGTCGCCATAGTCATGGTAAAATTCGTGCTCGCCATCGTGCGGGAGCAAATCCCATCCGCGTACGTCATCGTAGACCGCGATTCGGGGAAACCAATACGCGAGAAACACTGCGCCGTTTTCATACGCACCCATGCGCGGATTGCCCCCACCCTCGCCAGTATTCACCGGAATGGTGAAGGACCACGCCACATCCACGGTTGTCTGACCACCCGGCGCGAGCGGCTTCGGTAAGCGGACGTACATCACGGTGTGATCGATGCGTACCTCCTCGCTTCCCGGCAGCAGAGATCGCTCCACTCCATCCACTCCAAGAGAGTGTATGCGCATGCCATCGGTAATGGCTTTTGTGCCCAGACTTGTTCCACGCGGGGCCGTCGGGAGGTTCAGATTCTGATACAGACGAAACACGAGCGTGCGTATGCTGTCCGGACTGTGGTTGGTGTAGAGAATGCGTTCCTTGCCATCGAGAAAACGGCGGACGGGATTGACCGTCACGGTGATATCATAATCCGCGCTGTTTTGCCAATACTTCGGACCCGGCGCACCATCCATGGCGCGCGTACCCCGGTCGAAGGCGCGCTGGATTTCGCGGGGCATGGGCAAACCGTCATTGCCGGCGAGCATTGTACAGGGAAAAAACGTCAGTACGCAGATGACAGGCAGTAATCGTGAAGCATGCATCGTCCCGCTCCTTTCGCTACGTGGGAAATCCGTGGAATTCCGACGCTACGAATACGGGGAAAAAAGGTTGCGCGTGTTACTCAGGACAGGCACTGCATCTGGGGCTCACCATCGTCCTCACGCCCGCCGCAGCGCTGATCGCCAAACCCCAAACCTGGTTCACCCCTTCCCCTTTTACCCATCCCCGAGAGCAGCGCAAGCCAAGCGCCGCTGCACAACCGGAGGTCGGAACGATCGCTGTTGCGACGTCAGTTGCGATGTACTCCCCGGTCGGCCACGTCAAAAGGAATGCAGAATGTTGTAATCCACATGCTCCACGGTGAACGTCCCGTACTCGAAATCGCCTTCGGGCAAATGCCACACGGCGCTCAGTGTAGAGGGCAGGCGCCATCCGTCCATATCGACATACGTGCCGCAGCGGCCTGTCCACGGTGTGGGGGCTTCACCCTCGAGTCCGCGGAATCGTTCCTTGCTGTGAAAGGAAATGATGTCGCCCTGTTCATCGAAATGGAATTCCCCGCCCACGTTCACGTCGCGGTGCACGAGGCGTACGCCCACGCGTGAGGCATCCACAGTCGTCCACTGCAATCCCTCCACCGTGAGAAATGCCGTTGGAAACAGCGGCATTTCTCCGAGGTATCGCAGCAGTGTGCCCGTATCGATGCGCGCTCCCTCCATGTGCAACACCGGGAATGCGGCGAGCAACTTGCCGAGAATGCTTCCCTTTCCTTCGATGTACTGATCGCGGATTCTGGTGACAAGCAGCGCGTTCATGCGCAGGCGTGCGCCCCAGACAAAGGCCGGTGCAACAGCGCTGTAGTACTGCTCGCCGGCGATTGGCAGTGCCTCCGCTCCGGCTTCCATGCGAAACACGCCTGTATGCCTCATGCGCGCGAACAGCGGCAAACCGTTGTCGAATGAGGATGCTTCGGTTTCCTCGGCTTCGGTCGGTGCGTTACTCTCGACAAGTGCCAGCACGTCGGCAGGCAGCACGCGTCGAAGATAGCGCTGCATGGGTTCGGGCAGGGATTCGAGGGGAATGCGCTGCGGCGTGCTGTTCGTACTCAACGCGGCGATGCGATCCACCGATTCCCAGATCATGCTGGAAAAAGTGTGGTTTTGCACGTACAGATACAGCAGCACGCCGATAAGGACGATGAGTACGGGGATGAGGACTATCATGCTTCCGCTCCTTCGTTGCTTCGAGTCTTCTCAAAGATACGATGGAAGCTGTCGTGTCACCGCCTGTCCGCAGCAGATATCATGCAAGCCGCATCGTGCGCCGCGGAGGGGGAATCCGCATGCGGGAGCTGAACATGCGGATTCCCCGTCTCTCTCTCCCCGCGATATGATCACATCCATGTCACAGGGGCGGCGGCTCGCGCGTGCCGTAACTCAGGAGGGACGGCCGCCGTGAGCGCCTCGTGGTGTGAAATTCCCGCAGTGAAATTCGAACGGTTGTTCGCAAATCATATGATCGAGCCGCGTCAAGGTGCACACGATGGCTTCGATGGGATGAGTGCTGATGTCCACGCTGCATTTGGTGCACAGCGGGGGCTTGGGAATGCTGGAAGGCTCGATGCGATTTCCCTCATCGTCGTAAATGCCCTGGATTTCGAATTTCGGAAGGGTATCCATGGTGTTCCCCGTTACTATGGTGTTTGAGCGTGGACGCATACTCCCGTCGCGTCCGTGAATAAAAAGCAATATATTCTCCTTGATTCTTCGATCAATACCGTTTTTCGTCCTTGACAGAAAAGGGCCCTGCCATGCGATATTCGACACTGCTCCTCCTGCTTTGCCTCCTCGTCGCGTCGTCGCACGCACGTACGCTGCATATCGGTGCCGGCGGTTATGCCTCACTCGAAGCTGCCGCGCGCGATGCGCTTCCGGGCGACACTATACGCTTCTCCTCCGGCGTGCATGCCGGCGGATCGTATGTGGCGAACCTTCGCGGTACAGCGGATAAATGGATCCTGATTACGGGGCCGGATAATGGAATCGCGGTCATTGAAGGCGGAGGCACGGCATTTCAGCTTACCGACCCCGCGTATCTGCATATTCGAAATCTGAATTTCCGGGGCCAAAGCGCCAACGGTGTGAACATCGATGACGGCGGCAGCTATGATTCTCCCGCCAGGCATCTCCTGATCGAGCAATGCGTCTGGGAAGGCATCAATGCCACAGGCAATAACGACTTGTTGAAGATGTCCGGGGTGGACAGCTTTGTCGTTCGCAACTGCGCGTTTCTCGATGGTTCGCCCGGTGGCAGCATGGTGGATATGGTGGGTTGCCACTGGGGCGTGTTCGAGGACAATCTGTTTCGCAACGGTGGCTCGAACAGCATTCAGGCCAAAGGTGGCACGAGCGATATACTCATCACACACAATCGCTTTCTCAACGGAGGCGCGCGTGCACTGAATATCGGGGGATCCACCGGCCTGGATTTTTTCCGACCTATGAATGCGGATTATGAGGGCGCTCGCATTCTCGTGTTCGCAAATTATTTCCGCGGTGGGCAGGCGCCTTTCGCCTTCGTGGGCGCGGTGCAATGCGATGTGATGAACAACACCGTCGTGTATCCGGAGAAATGGGTCATGCGCATTTTACAGGAAAACACCGACGCGCGTTTTCAGCAATGCGGCGATAATCGCTTCCGTAACAATCTCGTTGTCGTGGACAATCGCGCCATTAGTCCATCGGTGAACATCGGTCCCAACACACGGCCCGCGACTTTTGTCTTCGAGCATAATCTCTGGTTCAATACGCAACAACCCTCATGGCAGGGACCGCAATTGCCCTCCACCGAGATCGCGGGTCTGCGCGCGCTGGACCCGCGCCTTCGCGACCTGGCGACCGATGACATTGCGCTACTATCCGATTCACCCGCCATCGGAGCGGGGCTGCCCTTTGCCGCAATGCTGCGTGATCTATTCGGTGCGTTGTTCAACGTCCCACCCAGTATCGGCGCGGTGGAGGGCAATCCTCCCGTATCGGCGCTGGAGGAAGCACATAACACCGCATTGCCCGCACTTTCAGTGTATCCTCAGCCGGCGCGTGAGCAGGTGACTTTGCGTTTGACGACTCCGTCACGCGCGGCACAGAGCGTCGAGTTGTGCGATATGTCGGGGCGTGTGCTGCGTCGCGCGCTTCTTCCTGCTGGCACGATGGTGCATGCACTCGATCTGCGGACGCTGCCCGCGGGTCGATACGTACTGTTGTTGCGTGGCGGAGTGAATATGACACGCTCCGTGCTCGTGCTTCGCTAGCGCTACGCTTGCCGCGGTGGTGTCCGTAATCGAACGGGGCATTCCGCTCGATATGGCCTCGTCATTACAACTGCATGAGAATGGTGAGTTGCGCACTGGTCACTGTGCCATTGCCCGTACGCTGTGAGTGATACCGACGCAGGTTGTACTTCACGCGCACGGTGAGCACGGGGTGGGGATACACATCGACATAACTGCTGTTCTCAAAACTCCGGGGCGACGAAACTTCCTCGCCCTCCCATTCATCCCGGCGAAATGTGAATCCGCTCTCATTGCGAATATCGATTCGACGAAGAACGGGGACGGAGGAGAGGTTCACCGTGACGCCGATGCGTGGTGCGTGGAACCATTGAGTGCCATCGCGCAACGCCGCGTGACGAATGCTTCGGTATTCCGTGGCGTGCGAGAAATGAATGAGCAACTCCTGACCCAATCGCCGCTCCAGCCACACCGACGGCACCAACTCACGCTGCATCAGTGAATACTCGCTGATCGAACGCAGCGGCAATGACAACCCGATCAGTGTTTTCTCATTCGGTCGCCAATCCACGTACTGCCGCAGTTCGCGCGTGTATCCAGCGGACCTGCTGTTCAAACGCTGCTGCTCGCGCTCGTTGTACACAGCGGCGATAGAGTAGAGGAATCCCGATGACGGCCTCCATTCGACGCGTGTCTCGAAGCGGTCGGAGCGAGCTGCCGCCCGTTGTACGCCATCCGTGGCCTGAACGAGTCCGACAAACAGAGCGCCGCGCTCCGAGGCGTTGCTGTGATAGCGGTATTCGTCGTGTGCGTGGGAAATGTGTACGGTGAATGGCATCAGGGCATTGAGCCAGCTCCCCGGCGAAAGTCGCAGATTCAGCAACGCGCTGGAGCGGCGAATATCATCCGCAGCGCTGCGCGTCGCAGCGGCCTGCTGCGCGTCGGCGGTGAAACGCCCTCCGAGGGACAGGCCTCGAATATCATCCATCACCACATCGAGCGTCGCGCGATCCTGCATCAGTTCATGCACCACCCCGCCACCGGTCAACGCGCGCTGACGCGCATCGCCTTGATAAAACACGTTGATGGTACTCGGCGCCGTGGGTGCGACCACGGTGCGGAGGTACAGCGAATGCATACCATAACGTCCCGGTCGCTCGCCGATATCGATGCGCTCCTCTCCCACGCGGGCTTGACCCGTCAGGCGCAGTGCCGTGATTCCGAGACCATCCAGTGTACGCTGCTCCGGAACCCAAGCGACATCGAGCCGCGCGATGCCGCGTGAGCGACGCAAGGCCGGCGCCGCGTCACGTGCATGCTCGGCACGCAGCGTAAGCGAGGGCAGGCCCGAAGGAAGCCACTGCATACCGACGCTGCCATACTCGTCCTCCGCCTCGCCGCCACCCAGCCATTCGTCACCGAGTCGTTTGCTCCAGGAAGCAAAGCCACGCAGTGCCGCCCCGAGGTCGTACTCGCCCTGCACTCGATGCTCATCGCGGAGACGGCCGAGCGCGAATCCCGTTGTCGTTGGCTGCGCAAAACCGTCGTCGCGAACAGTGGATTGCATGGAAAGGCGAAGGCGTGCGCTGCTCAACGCGGCGCTCATACCATACGCGGCGCCGCTGCTTGTATCGGACCAGGTGCTCTGATATTCGGGCTGAACGCGAATGTCTATGTCCTCGTGTACATAGCGGATTTCACCCGATGCCTGTGCGAAGCGATGCTCGGTGTTCCATTCCTGCGAGTGGAATTGGCCAGCGGACAATGCGAGTTGCACATTGTCCGAGGGAGACACGGTGATGCCCGCCTGTGTGTAGCGTTCATCGCTCGCATTGCGCACGTACTCGTATGTCACCTCGATTCGGCTGTCGTCATGTACCGCTCCGTCCCGCGTGAACAACAGAAAGCCGGACACGTAGTCCAGAAGGTAGTCATCTCCGGGTCGAAACAGCACGCCATCCACCGTCACCTGTTCCGAACCGCGCAGTATCCGCGAACGGGAAAGTTTATACCCCGCCTGCAGCGCTTCGAAACGGATGTGCATACGCACACTGCCGCTTGCGGGCGTGGCGTACACCTCGGGAGCGAAGGGGTGCGCATCGGGAAACCGCATCGTGCCGAATTGGTAGTACACGTACGCTGCATCCACCGCACCGTCGCCGTCCGCATCCAGTCCGTAGCGCTGAAGCGGTACGGACATGCCGCTCGCATCGGTGATGCGCATGCGGAATGTGGCGGGGAGTATGCCTTCCGCACCGAGCGAATATCTGTTGCGCAGTTCCATCGGAGCGTCGCTCGAATCGGCCAGCAGTAACTCGGTCACGCCGTTGTCTCCATACACGCGCGCAGCGAGCTTTTGCATGGGGACGGTCGCGCACTGCACGACGCCACGTTCGCGATCGACCACGTAATCCTTTCCCTCCTCCAGGCGCACCCATTCTTCTTCACGATCAGCGATTCTGGCCCGCAATGTCGGTGGCGCAGGCGACGTAGCCGTGATGTGTGTGCGGAACAGTTCTACGCGGTCGACGGGCAACGGTCGCTCTCCACGGTCGGCATGCAGCGAAAAATAGCTGCGTCGCGTCCAGGCGATGTCCTCGATGATGCGCTCATCGCGAATACTTCGTCCGAGAAAGGCATCCGTTTGCGCGGCCGTGGTGTAATGTCCGGAGATGGCCGCTACTTCGACGAGACTGCGGCCATAGCGCTCGCTGCGTTCACCGTACACGGCGCGGCCGGACAAACCAAACACTCCACCAGAATGCGTAAGTAGTCGCGTGCCGCGGTCACTGCGCAAATCACCCCAGGCCAGCGATTGCAGTACATCCTCTCGCGCGCCGCGATACTCGGCACCATAGGTCACCGTCTCGTAATCCTGATTGTTGTACATGGCACTGATATGCCGCTCTCCTCCGAGTTCCAGCCGTGCTTTGAGATCATAGCGTTCGCCGAATTGCTCAAAACCGGTCGTCTCATCGTCCTGGCGATACCATTGCCAGTAGGCATTGCTTCCAGACAGATCCAGGCGAAGGCCCTCGCCCATGTCGACAAAGCTTCCCTTCGCTGGATCAAGCGACAGCAGCGCACCGCTCCCCTTTTGCTCCTCGTGCAACAAGGGCTGAGTATACCAGCGCTGCTCGCTCTCGACATTGTAAAAAATCCCGGAAGCACCGAACGCGATCACTCCATCGCCGTAGGCGAACAGCATGTCCACGTCCGTGGAGGGCAAGCCGCTCGCGGGAGTGTATGGCGTCCAGCGTTTGCCCTCGATCTCGTAGCGCATCAGGCCCGAGGCGGTGGCAAACCACAGATAGCGTCCGTCCTCGGTGATGCTGATGGACTTGATTGCTCGCTCGGGCAGTTGCTCCGTTTCGAGAAAGGGCTTCAGAGCATCGGTTGTGGCTTCGTACGTCCACAGATCGTCGCCCGCGAGCAACCAGAAGGTGCTGCCGCGCAAGTGTATGGAGCGGATGTCCGTGGCTGTGAAGCCCGGGAGCGGATACCGCGCGAACACCCGCGATTCATTGTTGAAGCGCAGGAGATCATGCTCGCGAAGCAGCCACAGGGTGGTTCCGCTCACAAAGGCATCCACCGCGGCTTGATTATCGGGCAGGGGATAGCGCCGATGTCGTTCATAGCGGGCGTCGTACTCCGTCACGCCCAACGCGTCGGCAAGAAACACCGCATTGCCCGCAGGCAGCGCTGCATGAATGGTGTCGCCGTGCACACCTGCCACGGCTGTCACATCCTGCCACTCCTCTATCAGTGGATCATACCGTGCCGCGCCATGTCCCAGCGCCCACACGTATTCACCTTCAAACGCCACATGCCGCAACGGGGCCACGCGCAACGCCCGTGTGCTGTCGTGACGAATGATGGTGTTGCCCTTGGTATCGAATGCGGTGATGCCCCGCTCCTGTCCGATCCAAAGAATGTCATCGTTGAGTTCCAAATGACGCACCGCGCGATCCAGCAGGCCATTGCCCGGGCCGTAGGCCGACCACACGCGATCCTGCGGACGGAAGCGGTACAGTCCATGCTTGCTGCCGATCCAGATGGAATTTCCCTGCGACAACACCGACCACTCGCGCGTACGCGTTACGATTGCGGTCTGTGCTCGGCTCGTGCCGGTCGGCAGGAGCAGGAGCAACAGCAATCCCCACATCGCCCAAGGACGCAGAAAGGTGTGAATGTGTGATGAATGGAACAGCGTGCCCCCGCATCTCTTGGTGGCAGGTCGAATCCCGTCCGCGGCTCAGCCGAGCGTTGCCCGCGCGATTCCCGCTTCGTCGGGATGAAGCGTCCCCGCGCCCCGCTCCGCGGCGAGCGCAATGTGGCGAACGCCTTCCGGTGTCAACGTGCGACCGGACCACGGCGTAAGGCCAAGTGTGATGGCATCGACGGCCACAGGATCCACGCCGGCTACGATGGTGTTGAGCTGCTCGACGCTACCCGGACCCTGCGGTCCGTTATCCAGCAACGCGTACCAGGCGTCCATCACAGTCAGCTGCGGACGTAACACGGTGGCAAGATCGGCCACCGCGCTGCTGAGATTGTAGCGCCCGTGAAATGCGCCGCGATCATGGATCAATCCCATGAGATTCTTCATGCCGAAACTCACCGTGGTGCCGTTGTGCGCCTTGGCGGTGGGGAGATTGATGAACACATCCGCTTTGCGCAGCAGTTTCGCGACAGCGATCTCCTTGAACTCCACGCAATCGGGTGTGGCGATGTTCTCGAAATGCTGCTCCTGCCCCAGCTCCTGAAACGTCATTTCCGGAACTTCGGCCGCCAGGGCGCTGATGCCGCTGCGCTCGAAACACTGTGCCGCACGTCGCATGGGAAAATCCACTGTGACGATGCGCTTCGCTCCCGCCTCCTTGCACAGCCGCACCACCTCGCGTATTACCTCGGGATGCGTGGTGCTGCCCCACTCGGGTGGATTCGCGAACGATACATTGGGCTTGAGTAAAACAACATTACCCGGCTTCACATAGGCGGACATGCCTCCCACGGCCTCGATGGCCGCACGTACGGTGGCGGCGATGTCGCTGCCCTTGATTACCGACAGAGTGGCGCTTGCGGACGGACTCGGCATCGGGAGCGAAAACGCATTCAACCGATGCAAAGGGCCCGCACCGAGCACCGCGGCGCCCAGCATGCCGGCTTTGAGAAAGGCACGACGTCGCATCATTTGATTTTCCCCGCAACATTGTTTGCGAATACAGTGATCACGTCCTGTGCCTTGTCGTCACTGCTGAGTATGCTGAGCAGCACGTAGTAGCGCCCCTTGACGAATTTCATTGTCCAGGAGAAAAGATCCTTGCGAATCTGCGCCTTGGCCGATGGGGGATTCGCGGGTGTGATCGGATTGACGAAGACGTTGTTGGGATCGTCGAACACAGTGTTCGCATTGCTCTCCGAACCCTGGTCGTACACTTGAATGTCGCAACTCACGCCCGACACCGCGTTCACACTGCCGGAATAGCTCTGCGCGGCTGCTTCCACGAAGCCATGGTTGGTGTACAGCTCCGAGCCGCCATTGATCTGCGCCTGCAATTCGGAGGGATTGGTGGCTTTCCACTGGCTTCCGCTGATGCGCGCCCAGCCGCTGATTTCATTTTCCTTCGGCAACACATCCGTGATGGTCAACACGTCCGGATTGTTTCCGGAGTCGCTTTTATCACAAGCGGTGAACGTCACGGACGCGAACAGAAGAACAACGGAAAAGATGGTACGAAACAGCATGGGCGTACTCCTGGACTGCGCCGCGCCTCTCGGCGTCAGCGGGTATGGATGAGTTGAATTTCCTGGACACGGCCTTCGGCGGTGGCGCGTGCACGATAGGTGCCCGAAGGCAGATCGCGCGCGGCGACGTGCATGTAGTGCATGCCCGCGGGCATGCTCGCGCTGCTGATATTCCGCACAAGCCGTCCGGCACTGTCGAACAAGTCGAGATGCACATGCGTGTCGCGGGGCAGAAACAGCGGAATATCGGTGTCGTGCACGAAGGGATTCGGATAATTCTGCTCCATGTTCCACGCGGCTTCATCAAGTTGCAACGCCACCTCCACCACGGAGGAATGTTCCGTGCCGCCATCATGATCCACCTGGCGCAGACGATAGAACAGCGAGCGGCGTTCGCGCAATGGGGCCGAGCTGTCCTCATAGCGGTACTCCCGCAGCTGCGTGCTGTTGCCCGCACCCGCCACGAAACCGACGTCCATCCACTCCGTGTGCCCGTCGACGCTGCGCTCGATCACGAAGCCCGCATTATTGCTTTCGCTTTCCGTCCGCCAACGCAACACCACCACTCCACGCTCCTGCGTGGCGGTGAAGGCGACGAGATCCACCGGCAGCGCCACCGTGATCACCTGCATCTGTGCGGGATCGGCAATGCCGAGACTGTACGGCGCGGCGGCGGCTTGATCTATGTACGTGGCGTTCTTGCTGCCCAATCCATTGCTTGTGCGGAGATTATTGATCAGAATGCGCCCCTGCGCGTCGATGGCCACGGGATCTTGCGAGAGGAGGATTTTCTGTGGTGTGGCCTGGGGATTTCCGCCGGGACCGCCATTGTACACGGCATACAACGCATCGAGAATCACCAGCTTCTGCTTGCTGGTCATCACACTGCTCGCCATGATGTCGAGAATGGCGTTTTTGTTGCAATGAATGCCTTGCGAGCCCCCGGGATTTACCGTCCCCATGTGGTTTTTAAATGCCAGCGTCAAATTGAGCGAGGAACTGCAACTGTGATCCTTGAGCACGGGCATGTTGATGAGATAATCGGCATTGTGCAGGCTTGCACTGTATGGCCTGTTCTGTCCATCGCAAAGGATGGTGTAGCCGAGGTTCGGGAAACTGGCATCGTATACCAGATTCACGTTGTGCCCGAAATACGAGGTGGTGTATCCGACGCTCGAGAATGTATGCCGCTCGTAAATCGTGATGTTGGAAGCGGGGAAGCCGCCCAGCATCTGTGTGAGGCGATTCAGCACGGCTTTCATCAACTCCTTGCGCGTGGGCACCACGCTGTTGAGGAAATTCGGCTTGATCGCTATGCGCTTTGTCGTGTTCAGGCCGGGAAAAAACGACGCCAGCGCTGCGGCTGGCGAGGTGAATATCCCGGCCAATTGCATGATGCCCTGATCAAACATGTACTGCACTGCCTGCTCGTCCACATTGTTGAACCCCAGCACGGCGTTGGGGTGATGCACGATGGCGATGCGACCGGCATTGGGATATGCGTAGGTGCGCGTGGTGGAGGGGTGGTCGGCCGTGCTCTCCACGGCCGCGCGCAAGGGCGAAGGCAAGGCGGACATTCCGGCGAGCAAACCACCGGTTTTCAGAAAGCTTCTGCGGGATGAGTGCCGATCAGCCATGGAATCCTCGCGGGCTGGGAGGAGTGTATCGAATCCGCGTCCCGTGACGCTGAAAAAAAGATACGGGAATCTAGAAAATCAGCCGCCTACGCGCAAGAGCCGACCTGGCCGAACGGAAAATGTTCATTGTCACGGAACAACCGCAGCTTGGACCGCTTCGCATCGAAAATGGAATACAGGAAATTCACCGCTCCGCCGGGTGTACGACCCTACCCGTGAGGCGAACTGAGCGAGGAGAGCCCTGAACCTCTCCTCCATGCGCTTCGCGCCCTCGGTGCTAACATGGATGTGACCCTCAGCACCCCGAGGTAACGATCAACCGGGCTTCAACGCGGAACCCAAGTCCTCGCTTATCCCACACTCTGCTGCACCGTGTGCGCAAAGCGTATCCCCCGCTCCGCCAGACCATCCATCAGCGCCTGATACACGCGTTTGTCGGCGCCGAGAAACTCCGGTGGAGAAACGCCAACGCGCTTCCACAGTCCTTCGGCCAGAAGGCGCACGGCGACAGCGCACGTGTACCCGGTGGTGCGGGCCATGGAGGTGGTATTGCTGGCTGTGTCGTAAAAGTCGAGCAAATCAAAGGTGTGCTTTTCCGCCATCTCTTCTCGCAGCCCCGCGATTTCCACGCGCATCACCGACAGATCGCGCTCCCCTTCGCGCATTTCCCACATCGGGAACAGCAAGCGCGCGGTGAGTTCGAGCGGTACTACTGCGTGTCCATGCACGTCCACAGGATTCTTGTCGAAAAAGCCCGTGTCGCGCATAGCGCGCATCAATGCCACATGCCCGGGATAGCGGAGGGTTTTTTCCTTCATGTTGGGAATGGAGAAGGTGTCGGCCAGCGTGCGCAGTCCATCGGTGTTGAAGGCCTCCACGGTGCCCACGCCGGGCAAATCCACTTCTTCCACATCGGTCAGTGCCGGTCGTACCACGAGTTGCCCGTGCTCGATAAAACGCGCCGGGCGTGTGTACTCCTCGATCACATCGATGGGCGAAAACACCGCCGCGTACTCGTAGGGCTTGCGCCGCACCTGCGGCAAACCGCCCACAAGGCAGAGGAAGGAGTCGATGCTGTCCAATTCCTGATGCATGCGGCCTAGCAATACATTGCCCAATCCAGGGGCGAGGCCGCAATCCACCACGATACTCACACCGTGTTCGCGGGCGAGTTCATCGAGCGTGAAGGGATCCTCGGGAAAGAAGGCAATATCCACCGCGGGTTTTCTAGCCAGTATCACCTGTCGCATCACTTCATAGCCCATGAATCCAGGCACCGCGCCCACGACCAGGTCCGCTGGCTCCAGAAGCCGGCGCAGTGTTTCCGTATGAGCGAGATCGGCCTGAATGCCGGCTATTCCCTGCGCGGCACAGCGCTGCAACGCGCTCTCTGAGCGATCGGCAACGGTGACGGTAAAGTGCTTGTCCGCCGCGAGGTCGCGGGCTATGGCCGAGCCCACCATACCGCCGCCAAGTACGAGGATGTTCATGTTACTTCTCCTGCCGAGGTGGGGATTGTTGAGGTGCAACACCGCCCGGTGCGGGTATCTCGTCCGTGATGCCGATGGAAGACAAGCGGTACACGCCGCCTTCATCGCCCACGGCTATTGCTGCTCCGTTCGGGAGAAAACAGATGGAGTACAGTGACTTCGTCCCCAGTACGTCGAAGAGTTTCCAGACAAAGTTCTCCTGTCGTCCCTGCGCCACCACCCCGCGCTTGCCCACGGCCCAGCCGCGTCCCGTGCTGTCGGTGGCGACGCACATGTAATCGGCCTGATGCGAGGACAGCTGCGCCCAACTCGCGCCGCCATCGCTCGTGCGCATCACCAGTCCGTGATAGCCGCAGAGCAAGCCGTCGTTCGCAGACAGCGCATGCACAGCTGTCACAGGCAGAAAGGTGGTCAGCTTCTGTTCCTTCCACGTCAACCCGCCATCGGTGCTGCGCAGCAACTGCCGCTGCATGGATGCCGCCCAGCCATGCTGCTCATCCGAAAACGCGATGCTGCCCAGCAAGTAAGGCGATCCGCTGTTGATGGACTTCCAGGTTATGCCGCGATCGTTGGATTTGAGGACGAGCCCTTCCTCCCCGGCCAGCCAGACGGTGGAACCCACAGCACACATGCCGGGAAAATTCACATCATGGGGAATCGGCACCTTGCTCCATCGCTCGCCGCCATCGGTGCTGCGGAATATGCTGCCTCTGAACCCGGCCGCTATCCCCGTGCTGTCATCAAAAAAATGCACATTCCTCAGCGCGAATTGATCGTCCGACAGCGTATGCGTCCAGGTGAATCCCCCATCCTTCGTGCGGAGAATCACGCCGTAATCCCCCACGGCCACGCCGCGCAGGCTGTCGATAAAGGCCACATCCCACAGCGGAAACGTGATTTTCGTGGAAATTCTCTGCCAGCTCCCGATGGTTTGCGCGTGCATCGGGCCGACGAGTGCGAGGAAAACGAGGATGCTTGCAATGCGCGCGATCATGAGCTCCAAAAACTGTGATGGGACAAAGGAGAGGCACGGAAATCTAGCACCGGCATGTGCAACGCGCAAGGCAGGAACGCGTCAATCGCGCAGGGCCAGTAAGCGAAGGACCGACGCGGTTCCGGCATGGTACGCCCCCTCCCGCAATTGCCGCAGCCGTCGCTCGGCTCGTACGATGCGCAAATCACGAAAATCCTCGCGCAGATCGCGCAGTGTGTACAGCAACTCCTCGGAGCGTGGTCCTCCGCTTTCATAGCGCAGTTGCTGTTGGGAAAATGCCTCGAGTATGAGCATTCCGCCTGGAGCCAGGGCCTGCGCGCAGAGCCCGTGCAGCCGACGCCGCTGTTCCGGTGGCAGATGGATGAACACGAGTGCTACGGCATCGAACCTTCCCGCTGTCGGCACGGCGGTGGACAGGTCGACAATGTCGTAGTCGATTCGCACGCCATGATCGGCCGCTAGCGCGAGGGCTTTGTCGCGTCCCGCTTCGGAGTAATCCCAGGCGGTGACTGCCCAGCCTGCGCGTGCGGCATGCACTGCGTTGCGGCCTTCGCCCTCGCCCGGTAAAAGGATGCGTCCAGGTAATTTTCCCCGAAGATGATGGCGGAACCAGGAATTCGCCCGTGTACCGTAAGCATATTCCTTTTCGCTGTATCGTTGATTCCAGAATTCTTGCATGCCGCTACTCCCGTGATGACGCCATCGCGATCAACCGCCACCCAGCAGGCGGGGACGCTTCAGCGAGTACAGTGTGTCTTCGAAAAAAAATCCTCCCGCAAATGCCCCATAGCCGTAGCGCCGCTGCGTTTCCTCGCCGAGCCGTGTACCATGCCCGCGTGCCCGCCACGCCAGTAAAAGTCCGTCACGAATACCTCGAAGCGCGGAGCCGAAACTCCCATGACGCGCCGCGGCGACACTGCGGCCCAGCACGATGCGCAGCACTCTGCCCCCCACGCGCCGCAGGCCGAAGCGCGTGAGCAGCACATACAGAATGTTGCGTACGGTGTAGTACACGCGCCGCTGATCCACCGCACCAGGGCGTTGAATCACACGATTGCGGAGAGAGGCGATGTGGCGTACCGTGCTTCCCGGAAAAAAGTGCACCTCGAAGCCCGCATCCCAGGCGCGCATGGCAAATTCGGTTTCATGCTCATAGAGAAACAACGCGGCGTCGAAGCCCTTCAACGTCCGCACAATCACTCCTCGCAGCAACACACCGCAGCCCACGAAGGAATTCACCGGCCCGGCAGCGAAGCACCAGGTCTCTTCGCGTCCCTGCTGCTCGTTGATCACCCGCAGTCCGAGGACGCCGATGCGCGGATTCCCCTGCATCTCGGCCAGCGCTTCGAGCAACCCGTCCGGCTCCGGGTAGCTGTCGTCATCGAGTGCGAGCAGATACTCACCGCGCGCACAGTCGAAGCCGGCATTCCAGCCCGCGATGCCGATGTTCCTCTCCAACACCAGCAAGCGCACCTCGGGAAAATACCTCTTCACAACGCGCACGGTGATGTCCGTCGAGGCATTGTCCACCACGATCACTTCATGCGTGATGTCTCGCAGCTCGCGCAACGCGCGCAGTACGCGGAAAAGGTCGCGCCAGCGATTCCACGAAAGAACGACCACCGAAAGCATGGGTGCTTCGGACATTATCCACCGCCTCCCGTCAGCTTCCTGTAGGTGACCAATGCCTGCGCCACCACCTGATCCATGTTGAGGTATTGATACGACGCCAGACGACCCACGAAGGTCACATCCTCCAGCGCTTCGGCCATGCGACGGTACAGATTGTATCTGCCGCGATTCTCCGGATTCGGAACGGGATAGAACGGTTCGCCTTCCTCCTCGGGGTACTCGTACGCTATGGTGCTGAACGCGCTTTGCTGTCCGGTGATGTGCTTGTACTCGATACTGCGCGTATACGCGAAATCGTTGGGGTAATTGATCTGCGCCACCTCCTGCACCGCCGCGCTTCGATGCGTTTCATAGCGAAACGACAGCGATCGGTACGGGAGCGGACCGTGACAATACTCGAAGTACTCGTCGATGGGGCCGGTGTAAATCAGATGCTTCCATCGCAGTGTACGAAGCTCCTGAAACGACACTCCCGTGCGGACCTCTATCCCGCGATGCTCGAGCATGCGGCGGAACAGTGCGCTGTATCCCTCCAGCGGTATCGCCTGATAGCGGTCGTCGAAATAGTACTCGTTGCAATCGAAACGCACCGGCAGTCGTCCACATACCGTGGGTGCCAATGCGCGGGCCTCCACGCCCCAGTGCTTCCGCGTGTACCCGCGATAGAGCAACGCGAACAATCGCGGACCCGCTTTGGAGAGTACCACATCCTCCGAATTCATCAATGCGGGTATACGCACCTTCTCCGCTTCAAGAAAGGCACGCGCCTCATCCTCGCTGCGTAATCCGGCGTCGAACAGCATATTCAACGTATCGCGATTCACCGGCATCGGCACGAGGCGGCCTTGTACCAGCGCCCGCACCTTGTGGCGGTACGGGCGCCAATCGGTGAAGCGCGAAAGATAGGTGAACACGCGAGCATCGTTGGTGTGAAACAGATGCGGCCCGTAACGATGCACGCGTACCCCATGCGCGTCGTATTCGTCGAACGCGTTGCCCCCGATATGCGGGCGCTTGTCAATCACCAGCACGCGCGCTGAGTGCTGCGAGGCGAAGCGCTCGGCCAACACCGCGCCGGCGAATCCGGCACCGACAACCAGCACGTCGTACATCAGCTCATTCCTCCCTGTCGACGCGGAAGTGGAACGGAGTTCCAGCTCCCGTACATGAACATCATGACGAGTAAGACAAACACATTGAACAGCAACGTGACCACGATGGGATTGCCGACCTCTCGCGCATCCAGGAGTAGCGGCGCCACAGTTACCGCAAGCAGCAACGCGGCCGGAATCATGCTGCGCGGACGCAACCGTGTTCGCTGCCGATGCAACGCCCCTACCAGCACCACGGCTTCCGTGAATGCCACAGCGTAGGCGGCACCGGCAAGGCCGAGGAAATGCACGAACAGCGGAATGGCAACAAGCGCGGTGATGGCACCTAACAACACAATGCGGAAATACGCCCTGTCCTCGGTCCAGTATTGCAGAGGATTCGCAAGCGCCACATTCACGAACGCAAGCGATCCCGCCGCCATCAGTACCGCAAGTATGGGTCCGGCTTGCGTGTACGACCCGCCGTAGAGCAGGCCAACCAGCTCCCGCGCGTGCAATCCGATATTACCGCAGACCACGGCCCCGATCGATGCATGCAACCACAGCATACCATGCAGCGCCGCCCCTCGCTCCTCCACACTGTGAGACCGCGTCACCACGCCGGAGTATACCTGCATGCTGATGCCTGGTATCATGGCCACACCCATCGCCAGGCGCTGCGCGGCCGAATACTGACCGAGTTCACGAGGGAGCAGCACCATGCCAAGTATCAGTACGCTTGCCTGAAGATAGAAATACACTGTGACCTGAGACAGCCCGACCCAACGCGATGAGCGAATGTACGCGCGCACGATGCGCCATCGCCAGCGGAGCGTGGCTGTTCGCGTCAGGGGTCGCAGCAGCACGAGCGAAAGCGCCACACCCAGCACGGCACTTCCTACCATGGTCATCGAAATGATGCGAAAATCCTCGTGACGAACAGCGATCGACAGACCGATGAGAACGACCACCGCAACCACGATATTCTTCATTGCGAGCCGGGAATTGCGCTCCAGTCCGATCAATGCGTAATCCACCTGCAATGCACTGATGGGTACCATGGCCGCCAGCGGCATCACCAGCCAGAAGTACTCCGTGTCCCGGAAGAAAAGAAAAATGATGACGAGAAACGTCAGGGTTGGCGGTATGGCCAAGAGCAGTTTCACACCCGTGATGCGCTCGATGAGCAAGGGTAGCTTCCATCGATGCCGGGCGATGCGGCGTACGCCCAGCGTGTCCAGACCAAAGCTCAGTACGACGGCACACACCGCCAGTAGCGAGAGGCCAAACGACAGCGCTCCCACGGTGCCCGGTTCGAAAGAGCGGGCAATCACGACAAAGCCGAGAAAGGAGAGGAACTTCGCGAGCAATTCCCCACCGGTCGAAGCACCAAGTCGGCGCAGCAGCCAGGGATCGTTCGCGTTCCCATCCATGTCCCGCGTCATGGTCATTGTCCCGAAATCATCCGCGCAAAGCCCACCGCGCGTGTGATTCCACCAAACTGATCGTCGTCGTAGTACACGACAGTCCAGTACATATTGCGCGCGGACCACGAGTTGCCCTCTATCGCCACCCAATCGGCATCGGCGACAAAACCGACTGAAGGGTCGTAATTCCCGACCACATACTGATAGTCGTAGGCGCCACGAAGCAGATAACGGTGAAGGTGGTAGTGTCCGGTGCTCTCGTCGTAGCGCATGCGATCCGCCGGCTGCGGATCCCATTCATTGAATTTTCCCGCTACAAACACATCCGCGCCCTTGAAGCGCACATGTTCCAGTTCGAATTCCACACAGAGATATTCCGCGTCGAAGGAATTCAGCGCCGCGCTGCGCATACCGCCGTAGCTGAGCGATGCGTCTGTGGAAAATCGATACCGGGTAAAATCGGGTCCCCCGAACCGTGTGGCGACACGATCCTCCGAATACACCGCCGCACTGCGGAGATCGAATACACGATATCCATTGACTGGAAGAACGTTGCGGTAGATGAACGTCTTTTCCCGCAATCCAATGCCTTCGACGAAGGTGTTCGCCTGGCGATCGTAACTGTCCACGCGATAATTGTCGTACAGAGCGTGGTTGCGGTAAAAATCCACCACACGGACATTGTCGGCGAAAACGGATTCTGGAATCTTCACCTGCAGTTCCAGACGATGCACCTGGTCCCGTGGTGGATCGTTGCGCGTCCAGTAATCGTTGATAACGCGCATCGTGCTCGCGCAAAGTGGTTCGACCACAATGAAGCGTCCACTCGCGTACACCGCCGACGTGTCCTGCTCGTCCACAACCTCGAACATCCAGTTGCCGGAGTAAAGAAATCGTACGAAGGGGTGCTCCGGGCTGGGAAAGGAATTGGTGAATCTCCAGCGAAAGCCGTTCGCTCCCGCCGGCGCGCCTTCAAAAAGCAGGGATCGGGTGAACGTGAAGAAATCGTCGCGTACGATGGGCGTATCGTCCACCTGCCAATCTTTGTCGCAATGCTTGAATCGCAACATCAACCGCGGTGGCGCAAGCTCATCCACATCGAAGCGAATGGTGATGTACCGTGGGAGACTGCTGCGCATCTGTTTCGATGCCGTGTCGGGCATCGCGATCACCGGCAGCGCGCTTTCGTCGTCACCGCCGTAAACGCTCAAACCACGGATGAATGGAAGCTCGGGACACGGCAACTCCTGCGCATGAACAGTCGCAGCCATACACATCGAGCATGCAAGCACAAGGAACGGAGGGAGTGATTTCATGGGAAAAAAGTACTCTTCGTCGGACTAACAAACAATGCGAAATCCTAGCTCCTCTGTCGTTCGAACGGGTGCTCCTGCGTTTCTTCATGTAGGGAGCGCGGAACACATACATATTTACTTCACTCCATAGCCCAGCATCGCACACGTGCCATGTCAACGAGGAAGCTGACAGGAAAATGTAAGGTGAAGCGCAAGGCAGTCTACGGCGACGGGGGAAAAACATCACCGGAATGGCCCAGGATGCATGCGAACGATACAATTCACCGGCTGTAAGCGGCCTTATCGGAGCGCGCGAACCGATATGGTAAACATTACATATTTTTAATCTAATTGTAAGATTGCGTTCTGTATATTCTGCCCAACAGGTGTGGCAGACATGCCCTGTGTTGCTTTCACATCGTTACAGACGAGGTTGAGTTCGTGTGCTGGAGGTGACGCGACGAGGAGGTTGCGTACCGACGCGCCCCGAATGAGGAGCTCGTGGAAAACGAGAGCGAAGCACAGCATCTGTTAAGCAGGCAGATCTACGACATATGTACCACAACGTCTGGAGGACGGATCACGGTCACAGGATCCGGCATTGCGCATATATGCGCCCTGCCCCTGTTCCCTTGATCGCCATTACCTTCGGTATTGCTGATCCATAGTGCTGCGCGCGCGATGACATCGCGTACCAGTGCTGTCACAGGACAGCAAGACGGCTTGACAGCCCGTTACACGGCGGTTCCATCATGCCTCGTCATGTAGGAGGAGCATGGTGCAGATCCCCGGAATGAGGAGAGAAATCCGCATATTTAGGATTTTTTCATCGGCTTTGTCGTAATTTAAGTTATTGCATAACAACAACATAACCAGCATTGCGCATGACAAGTTAATCCTTCAATACACCAACTTTCAAAACGTTTTATCAAACGGAGTGAACCATGGAAACAGTGAATGCACCACGTCCCATCACCGCCCCCGAAATCGAGAAGCTGTACGTCGACGCCCCGGTAGCCCCCGCGCAACCGGAAGCGCGCGAGCGCCTGCGCCCGGTATTCACCGGACTCGAGGATCACACGATTTCGCTCGAAGACGCCAGCGCGCTGACGCGGAACTTCCGCAAGCAGGCCGGCAAGGGAGCCATCAACGGCGGTTTCTTCGGTCGCGCTGCGATCGAGCAAATCCTCGCGCAGGAAGGCGTGGTGGGTATCCGCTATTACTACGCTCAGGAAAACAACGGCCGCCCGGTGATGATCCTCGTGGGTGTGGACGAGTTCGGCAAGGACCTGTACGAGGGCTTCCTGGCCGAGCGCTCCTGCCCGTGCCCGCCGTTCTGCGGTGGCTTCAGCCCGCTCAACAGCTGAGCCGCGAACGCGCGCCCGCAACCCGTCCACCCCAACAGTGCATGCTTTTACACACGGAAACAATGAAACTGAGGAGTACATCATGAAGACCATCGAAAGCACCCAGATCATCACCGCCCCCGAAATCGAGAAGCTGTACGTCGACGCCCCGGTAGCCCCCGCGCAACCGGAAGCGCGCGAGCGCCTGCGCCCGGTATTCACCGGACTCGAGGATCACACGATTTCGCTCGAAGACGCCAGCGCGCTGACGCGGAACTTCCGCAAGCAGGCCGGCAAGGGAGCCATCAACGGCGGTTTCTTCGGTCGCGCTGCGATCGAGCAAATCCTCGCGCAGGAAGGCGTGGTGGGTATCCGCTATTACTACGCTCAGGAAAACAACGGCCGCCCGGTGATGATCCTCGTGGGTGTGGACGAGTTCGGCAAGGACCTGTACGAGGGCTTCCTGGCCGAGCGCTCCTGCCCGTGCCCGCCGTTCTGCGGTGGCTTCAGCCCGCTCAACAGCTGAGAAATCGAAGTACTCTCACACCCAGGTTAACATTCATCAGATGAGTTGTAACATGATACAAGAGCAGAATAACATGGTGCCGGAGAATTCCAGAGTGAATATTCCATCGACGGACACGCTCCACGTGGATATGCCTCTGCCGCCAGTGCTACCTGCAGCAGTTCAGGAACGGACTCGGCCGGTATTCACGGGATTTGAGGACCATACGATCACTCTTGCCGATGCCGGTGAATTGACACGGAACTACCGCAAGCATGCAGGTCAAGGCGCAGTGAAAGGAAAGTACTTCAGCCGTGCCGCGATCGAGCAACTGCTGGCGCAGGAGGACGCCGTGGGAATCCGCTACTACTACGGAGTGGACAATGACGGTCGTCAGCAGATGGTACTTGTCGGAGTGGACACCAATGGTAAGGATATGGTAGAGGGTTTCCTGTATGGAAATCCCATGCCCATGGCGAGGTTCAATTCCGAGAGCAACCCGTTGAATTCCTGAGCCAAACGGTAATAGCAACAGGCGTGTCTCCGAAAAACGGAGACACGCCTCTTTGTATTGTCCCGCGAAGTAAAAAAGTGTAACTTACTGCGCTTGTATCGCTAACGTCTCCTCGGCGTACGCGACAACTCATTCCCTCCGGTCTCAGCAACATCAAGCGGTATAAAGGTGGACGAGTCCGCGATTTTCCGAACCATTCATTATTTCACGACAGCATCGGTCATCTTGCCGTTGCTGTTCGGCATGCTGTACTGGCGGCATCTGGATCGAGGGATGGTTATTCTGGAATGGAATCTGTTGCTCAATCTGAGTGTCGAATTGCTCGGATTGTTCATGGCCCTTCAGCAAATGGGAAATCTCTGGGTGTACAATCTTTATTCGCCAATAGAGGTCATACTCGTATTTCTTGCGTTTCGAATCTGGAACGAGCACCGCATTGTTCGCAACGCCATTCTTTACGGAATCGGCGCCTTCATTGTCTTCTGGGCAGTGATATTGTTGATGCAGGGAAATGAACAGGCTGTGAACATCATCCTGACCTTCGAAAGCGTCCTGATGGTGATTTTCGCCGTTGCCACACTGTTCTCGGCGCTGAACAAGGATCAGGTGCCGATTCTGAAAAATCCCGCGTTTTGGGTTTCTTCCGCGTACCTGTTGTATTTTGCAGGGAATCTTTTTCTCTTCGCGATGATCAAGGCGCTGTTTGTTCTCAGCGAATGGAAGAATGCCTGGATTCTGCACTCATTGCTGAATCTGGTCAAGAATCTCTTACTTCTCGGAGGCTTCCTCGCATGCCGGAAGAATTTGTCGTCCTCATCAGCGGCACCGTTGTCCTCCTGACCCTGGCGCTCGGCATCATTGCCGTCATCATCTTCCAGCAACGGAAGGTGTACAACATTCAGCAGCGAAATCTCGAGAAACTCGCCGAAAGCGAGAAGCGCTACCGCCGCCTGGTCAAACTCTCCCCCTTCCCGCTCGCCGTTACCGTACACGGTCCTATCCACCTCGTCAACGACGCCTTCCTCAAGCTGCTCGGCGCGTCCACCGAAGAGGAACTGCTGAACACCAATCTCTATCAACGGCTGCAAACCGATTTCGAACATCCCGACAGCAATCGCCTTACAGTGATGCTGGAGCAGGACATGGAAATATCCAACGTCAAAGGGCAGTTGGAAAAGCTCGACGGTCAGATCATTGATATAGAGTTGAGCGCCGTACCCATGGTGTTCGACGAGCAAAACGCCCGCCATATCGTCATCCGTGACATCACACAGCAGGAGAGGCAGAAAGCGGAACTCATTCTTGCCAAGGAGCGCGCCGAGCAGTCCGACAAACTCAAGGATGCGTTCATTGCCAATATATCCCACGAAATCCGTACGCCGCTGCACATCATCATCGGATACAGCAATCTGATTACGAACGAACTCTCGGGGCAATTCTATCCCGAGATGGAAACGTATTTCCAGTCAATACGCCGTGGCAGTGCGCGTCTGATGCGCACGGTCGAACACATTCTCAACATCTCCAGCATTCAGGTGGGTACCTTCCAGGTCCGTCCCGAGGAAGTGCGCGTGTCGGATCGCGTGGAAGAGTTGGTGCAGGAACTGCGTTCCCTCGCGCAACGCAAAGGCATACAGTTGCTGTTTACCACCGAAAGCCCGTCGGCGATTCTGTACGTCGATCGCTACTGCCTCGATCAGGCCGTGTCGAACGTCGTGGACAATGCTATCAAGTTCACCAAGCAGGGCGAAGTGCGCGTCCGCGTGTACAATATCGACCGCCGCGTATGTATCGAAATATCGGATACCGGAATCGGAATGTCGCCGGAGTACCTGCCCAAAGTGTTCAGCGTGTTCTCGCAGGAAGCTACCGGCTACACGCGTCCCTTCGACGGTTTGGGTCTCGGCTTGTCACTCACGAAACGCTATGTGGAGATGAACCGTGGCTCGGTTACAGTGAAAAGCCGCAAGGGCAAGGGCTCGACTTTCACGCTGCAATTCATTGCCGACCGTATCGAGGATCGCTCCGAATTGCAAAGTATTCTTGCTCCGCAACCCGCACCGCTTGAACCCTATGTCGTTCCCAAAGACGCCAGCGGTAAAAAGCTCGTACTCTTCGTCGAGGACGACGAGGAAACGCAGGAGTACATGTCCTCCATTCTTTCGCGCGACTACGCCATTCGCATCGCATCCAATGCCGAAGCCGCCTGGGCCATTCTCGAACGCGATCCCATCAGTCTCGTGCTCATGGATCTTTCCCTGCAAGGTGAAGAGGACGGCATCTCTCTCACCAAACGCATACGCAAAGATGGACGCTTCGACGATCTTCCCGTCATCGCGGTGACGGCGCACGCCTTTCCGAAGGATCGCATACAGAGCATAGAGGCCGGGTGCAATGCCTACTTCTCGAAGCCCTTCCAGATCGAAGAATTGAAGGCCACAATGCAGACCTTTCTCGGCGAGGCGGATTCCCGTTCATAATCGCGTCGCCACCACCAGCACCGCCCGCGTCGCCGCAACGTCATTGCTCATCGCATCCAACGCCTGCACAAGCACCACGTAGGGACCAATGCGTGCGCGCCGTCCATGGCTGTCGAGCCCATCCCACACGCTCATGCCGCGTTGCCCCGATGGCACGACATTTTCCAACGTACGGATGCAGCGTCCGCTCATGTCGTATATGCGCAAACGTAGCAAGCTTACCGAGGATGGAAGCTGCCAGGAAATGACGCAATGATCCTCGAAGCCGTCGCCATCGGGCGAAAACGGATTGGGACTCAAGGTCAGTGCAGCATCGTCGGTGGGTGCGTCGCTCCACGCACTGTTGCGTGCGCCAGGTGTGCCACCGCTGGGATGCGCGCAGCTTGTCCATGCCCGCGCACCGAGACCGCGCAGCGCGGGCTGCAGGAGTTCCAGCGAGCGCCCGTCGCCTGAAGGCAGCAGAGGGTGATGCCATGTGGAACTGTATGCCACGCTGTCGATGCACACATCGTCGGAGCGGAGCAGATAGATGGCATCGCTTTCATTGGATAGGCCGAGCGACGAACGCTGCACGATGCAGACCACGGCATCCGCCGCGGAGGAAAGCCCAGGCCAGAGGCGGTACACGGTGGAATCCGCCGCGACCAGCAAGTAGCCCCCGGGAGGCACCGCCGGAAGTTCCGCAGGTAGATGGATGATCTCGCGCGAACCCTTGAGTACCGGTGGACCGGCAAGCCGCAGTCCGCCGGGAAACAGCGGGCGGTCCGAGAGGTTGAGAAATTCCACCCACTCAGGCGAGTCCGCGGGAGGGGCCGCCATGACCTCGTTCACCACGAAATCACCCGGCTGCACGAGAGGCATGCGTCGCGCCACGGCGGTATCATTGGCGGCCAGTCCGTCGCCAGCAAGTTCCAGTATGGCGCGAAATTCGAGGGACAGCGCATCGGAAAAATCCGCTGTGAGTTCGAGGCTGTCCAGCACCGCAGGAGGCGTGAAAGGAAGGCGGACGAACAGCTCGCCGGAGGAGATACTACCGTTTCTGTCGCGATCTGCCAGCAGTAGACAGCTCGCAACCGTCGCCCGTGTCAAACCGCGATTTGCGATGCGTATGGTAAAGCCCGTGTCTGTGCTTATCAGCGCGGTGACAGCACAGTCGATGTCGGGCGGCGTTCGGGAATTGCGCGCACCGGGCGTTCCTGCGTCCGCATGCGCCGAGGCGGCGCAGTTGTCGCGACCGAAGCCGAGCAGCGGATGCATGCGTTCGAGCGCGCTGCCACGAACACTATTCCATGCGCCATCATAGTTGATGGAGTCAATGAGCACGCCGTTCGCATCGCGCAGCACAACGAGGTCGCCGCCATTGTTCAATGCGGGGAAGCCAGCGATGATCAGCACCGGAGACGGTGCTACCGGCCAACGCGCGGCGAGAGGCGCGGCGCTCGCGAGTACAATGAATCCGTGTGCTTCAATGAGCTGTTCATCGGAGGTCAATAGCACGCGGTTTCCCGTCGCGTCGTTGACAGTCCAGTTGCGCAATGATACAGCCTCATTGGAAAGATTCCACAACTCCACCCATTCCGCTTCGCCCGTGAGCGGCGCGTACATGAGTTCATTGACGATGACCTGGCAGTATGAGGATTGGACTAGTGCCAGCATGAGCACGGTGAAAGGAATGATTCGCTTCATCATGTGTCTCCCTAATGATGTTGAAGCACAACCTAGCGCGCAGCGCTGTGCCGCGCCATGCCAAAGGCTGTAGAGGAAGAATTTTCGACCTGTGAAAAAAGGTGACGTTTGACTTGATTCCCTCAAAAAATCCCGCTAACTTTCACTCGACATAGACTCCAGTGACGAATATGAAACAGCTTACCTATATCGGCGCCGCTCTCGTTCTTCTGGTTGCCACCGCGTTTGGCGGTGCGTTTCTGGAATTTTTCAACGGGCGCAGCGATGGCGACAATGTGGTGCTCGAGTGGAAGACACGCTCCGAGAGCAATCTTCAGCGCTATGAAATCCAGCGCAAGGCCGGTCAGTCCGGCGAGTTCATCACGCTCGCGACCATTTCTCCCAAAGGCTCGAATTCCCAGTACCACTACACCGATCGAGCCGCTTACAAGGATGCGGGCAATGTGTATGTGTACCGTCTGCGCATTGTGGAGACCGGTTCCGGACCTTCCTCGTTTTCCAACGAGGTCACGATTTCGCACAGTGTGAGCAGTGTCAAACGCACCTGGGGCAGCATCAAGGCCATGTTTCGCTGATCTCGGATGAACACACGCTCGTCGTCGCAAAGGGCAGGCCAACCGGGTATGCCCTTTTTCCTTTCCCCCGCCACAGGCGTCCGTTCGGCCACGCTGCTCGCCGCCGTCCTGCTGCTCGCGGCTTGCGCACCCATGGCCCAACGGGCCACGCTTGATCGCGAGCCGAGCATTCGCGTCTGCGTGGCCGACAGAATATCCACACTCACCGTCACTATCGACTCGGGCGCCGTGCTGCAAAGCAGCGGGCAGCGCTTTTCGCTGGACGGTCATCGTGAACTGCAGTGCGCGTTGAATGCGGCCGGGGATATTGCGATATCCATGGATGGCAAGCCCGCGCGCGTTGTCAGCGGAGCGTTTCGGTGTTTCTATCCGAAGGGGACGGGGAGCTTCCGTACAGAGACGCGCAGTTATTCCGACACCATGCTGATCGCCTCCGATGGCGAACATCTCTATCTCATCAACATTCTTCCCCTCGAGCGCTATCTCGAACAGGTGGTGCCAAGCGAGATAGGGAAAAATCGCACGCGCGAGGAATTGGAAGCGGTAAAAGCACAGGCCGTGATAGCGCGCAGCTACGCGCTGGGAAAAATCCGGCAACCCTCGCTGCGTCTCTTCGATGTCTATGCCGATACGCGCGACCAGGTGTTTGGGGATCGCTCGGCGGCCGACGTGGTGGTGAACGAAGCGCTGCGCGCCACGCGTGGTGTGGTGCTCGCAATCGACGGCCGGACTGTGGAGGCATTTTTTCATTCCACCTGCGGAGGACGCACCGAAGCGGTGGAGAATGTGTGGAAGGGCTCGCAACCGCGGCCCTGGCTTCGTGGTGGAGCGGACGTGCATGCTGAGCAGGAAGCGTGCCGCATTTCTCCGTCATTCCGCTGGACCGAGGAGTACACGCGCGAACAGATGGAGACACTGCTCCGCACCTGGTTGCCCTCGGCCGACGAAGCGCTCGCAGCTGCGGATATTCCTGATCAACAGTGGTTCTTGCTGGATATCAACGTTCTTCGTCGTTCGGCCTCCGGCAGAGTCACCACAGTGCAAATCGTGATGGGTAATCGTCTTCAGCAGCGCTCGTACTATGTGCACCACGATGCGATCCGCAGGGCATTGCGACGCTCCGACGGAGCCGTGCTGCGAAGTACGTTGTTCGATGTGGATCTGGAACGCGACGCATCAAAGTGGCTGACGCGCATTGTACTACGAGGAGGTGGCAGCGGTCACGGTGTGGGCATGTGCCAATGGGGAGCCATCGCCAGGGCGCGCCATGGCGAGCGCATGGAGGAAATTCTCGACGTGTACTTCCCTGAATGTGGGCTCGTCTCGATGTATTGACGGACGTGGCTTCGGCGTCATCGTTTGCCGCAACCGTTGAGGTAAAGCAGTGTAAATTGTAGTTTTTTCACAATTTTTGTACTTTTGTACCTTGGTAGCATCTCTCTATCACATCGACCCGGAGTTCCCATGGCGAAACCACTGAGCATTCTGTTCGTTTCGAGCGAAGTTGTACCCTTCGCAAAAACGGGTGGTTTGGCGGACGTTTCTGCTGCGTTGCCACAGGTGGTGCGTGAAATGGGTCACGACATACGCATCATCATGCCCAAGTTCGCCGCCGTGAGCGACAGGAAATTCAAAATCCACGACATCAAACGGCTAACCGACATTCCCGTGGATTTGGATGATCGAACGTTTCTCGCGAGCGTGAAATCCTCCTTCCTTTCGAATATCAAAACCAAAGTTCAGGTGTACTTCATCAGCAACGACACGCTCTACTGTCGTTCCGATCTCTATGTGGATCCAAAAACGAAGGAAGCCTGGCCGGACAACGATGATCGGTTCATATTCTTCTGCCGCGGTGTCATTCAGACGCTCATTCTGCTTGGATGGAAACCGGATATCATTCATCTCAACGATTGGCAGTCCGGCCTGATTGCCGCTCTGCTGAAAACGGAGTTCGCGGACGAGCCGCTGTTCAAGAATACCAAGGTGGTGTTCACTGTGCACAACGCGGCCTACCAAGGCATTTTTCCGGCGGAGTCCTTCCCGAAAACCGGTCTGCCGGCGAAGACCTTCAAGCCCGATGGCGTCGAATTTTTCGGCCAGATGAATTTGCTCAAGGCCGGCTTGATGTACGCGGATATGATCACCACCGTGAGTCCAACCTACGCCAAGGAAATTCGCAGTGGCGAGGATTTCGGCTACGGTCTTGAAGGCGTGTTCAAGAAAAAGGCGCGCAAAACGGTGGGTATCCTCAATGGCATGGATACGCATGTGTGGAATCCCGAGGTCGACACGATGATTCCGCAGAAGTATTCCGCAGCCACGTTGGATGACAAAGCCGTCAATAAAAAGGCGCTGTGCGAACGCTTCGGTTTGCACTATGATCCCACTGTGCCTGTGATCGGCATTGTTTCGCGTCTGGCGGATCAAAAGGGCTTCGATCTGATTCAGGAGGTGCTGCCCGACCTAATGCAGCTCCCGTTGCAGTTGGTTGTTCTCGGTTCAGGCGAGAAGCGTTACGAGGAGATGTTCACCAAAGGCGCGAAAAAGTTCAAGAAAAAACTGGCGGCGCATATCGGCTTCGACGAGGAGCTTGCTCATCTCATCGAAGCGGGCAGCGACATGTTCCTCATGCCCTCGAAATACGAGCCCTGCGGATTGAACCAAATGTACAGTTTGCGCTACGGAACGCTTCCCATCGTACGTGCCACCGGCGGCCTTGCCGACACCGTCGAAGATTTGCTGGCGAAACCCAAGGGCGGTACGGGTTTCGTGTTCGAGCGCTACAATGCGAAAGACATGCTTAAAACCATCAAGGCTGCGGTGGAGATGTACGCGCAGCAGGATGCCTGGAAAGCCGCGATGAAGCGGGCCATGGCGAAGGATAATTCGTGGGACGCGTCCGCGTCGAAATACATCGAACTGTACAAGCAGTTGCTCAAGAAAAAATAACGGTACCCGAACATTGTGCTCACGATCCCTTGCCATCTTCCGGATTGTGTCAAGGGATTTTCCCTTGCCGGGAATGAATGGACAGGTGTATTTTGCTTTTCTGGTATCAGCAGCGGGCCACACCAGAGGTCTCTGAGTCACATAGAACCACTACGGATTTGCGCAAATACATCAGCATTCTCGCCCTTCCCCTTCTCCTGACCGTGGCGTGCCAGCAGGAATCCGACCCCACAGGTATTGGATTGCTGCCCGATGAAGACCTGGTCAACGCCTTGCGTTACGATACCTCCAATGACAGCGCGCGCATTTCCGGGCGCTCCTATACGTTGCCCATCACGGCGGCCACGTCTCCCTCGCTTTCGGTGGGCGAGGCCGACGGTTTCTCCGCACGAGCCCTGTTGCGCTGGCAGTCCTTACCGAACACCATCGCCGACAGTGGACGCATCGTTTCCGCGCGTTTGCGTCTCTACACGCAGTCCTATGCGATTGGTGACGAATCGCGCACGATGAATCTCGAATTGCGGGAAATCACGTCGTACTGGAGTTCGTTCACCTTTACATCCGACAGTCTCGTCAATCTTCAGACCAAACCCGCGCTGGTTGGCAGTGCGTCGGTTACGCTCGGGGATGCGGACTCGGTGGACATCGCCGTCGACTCCACGTTGATACGCACCTGGTTTCGTATGATGAAGGACGAGCGCTATTTCGAAATTCGCGGTGTGCAGCTTACCGCTACCGCTTCGGGTGTGGTGCGCGCGTTTAATTCCGCCGAAGGCAGCAAACCGCCGAAGCTCGAAATCGTGATGGATTTCAACGGAACGCTGGACACCATCGACGGCTTGCTGCTCGAAGACACATACGTTGCCACGGGACCGTCGTCCGTTCCTGCGCAGCGCATCATTCTGCAGGGTGGCGCGGCCGCACGAAGTCACCTCTTTTTCGATGTGGACGCCATCCCGCCAGCGAGTGTTGTCAATAATGTGAAATTGTATTTGCACATCGACCGGACGCTCAGTACGAAATTTTACCGCGGTCAGGATTCGTTGATCGTGTACGAGACAGTGGACAGCACAACGAATACGATCAACACCACGCCGGTGGTATCCCGCATCGACGGCGACAATCCCGACGTGCTGATCGCCGAAGGCGTCACGCTCACGCGCCTGGTGCAGCAATGGGTGAATCGCCGCGGCAACAAGGGCCTGACCTTGGTGAAGATTTCGGAGATCAGCGATCTCGACCGTCTCGTGTTCTACAACGCCGACGCCGAAGCGGCGCGGCGCCCCCGGCTCCTCATCACCTACACATCGCAGCCGTGACGCGTATGAAATCAGCATTGCTTACCCTTCTGCTCGTGCTCGCTGCCATGCCCGCGGGGGCACAGCACGGGGGAACTGTCGAGTCGCGCTATGGCATTGGCGAAATAAAATCCATGACCACGGCGCGGCATCGCGGCATGGGAGGCGCGGGTTTGGCACTGCCATCGAATTACGATATCAGTCTGTCGAATCCCGCATCCTGGACTTCGCTGGATCAGCTTCGCCTGGAAATGGGCTTGTCCTTTGAGCACCTCTCCTTCTCTTCCGACGCGTCTTCCGTTTCGAATGGCGCCGTGGACGGATTCCAGTTGGTGATCCCGTTGTCCGAGGCCTGGAGATTCCGCCTCGCGACGGGGCTCCTTCCGTTGAGCCGTTCGAGCTACAAAGCCAGCGGAGTGGATTATCTGGATGAGGAGCGCTACACCGTGCAGTACGAAGGCAGCGGTGGAATTTCGCAATTTCGCGTGGGCGCAGCGGTGGAACCTGTCGATGGTATCTCCATCGGCGCCGCGTATCAGTACTATTTCGGCACCATCGAGCAGTCGTGGGAGCTTGCGTTCGACAACACGCAGTATTTCGACAGCAGGCAACGCCGCGCCACAAATCACAATGGCAGTGGCCTTTTGCTTGGCTTGAATGCGCGGCTGCCCTGGGGCGTGACGCTCGCAGCAGCTGTTTCGCCGAAGACTTCGCTCAACGCCGCGCGCAACATGGTGTTCGAGTACAGCACCGAGGATTCCACCGTCAGTGGGGCAACCGCAACGCAGACCCTTCCCACGGAATTGTCGCTTGGTCTGTCCTGGCAGGCGACGAATACGGTGCTCTTCGCCTTGGATTATCGTACGCGCGACTGGACCGGCGCGGAAATCTTCGATGGGAAACAAAGTGAACTCACCAATTCGTACAATCTGAATGCAGGTGTCGAGTGGATGCCGTTCAAGGAAGACATCGGATCGCGCACACTCAGTAGAACCGCCTTCCGTCTCGGCTTTTCGCTGCACCAACCATACATCACGCTGCAAGGAAAGGACGTGCAGGAGTATCACATCACCACAGGAGCGGGTTTCCCGATTTTCGCCGGCAGTCGTGCCGACGTCGCCTTCTCCTGGGGTCGCCGCACCGAAGAAAGTCCCTTGTACGGCACAGGTAGCATTATTCGACTGTCGATGACGGTCAGCGTCGGAGAATCGTGGTTTATTCGTCATCGCGACTAGGTGTCGCGACAATGTATCTGGAGGATATCATGCGTCGGTTCATGTCGGGTTTCGCAATGCTCACATTCTTGCTCGTGCTGTTGTCGCAGGCAGCGCCGCTGTTTGCGCAGCAGAATGGTGGGAATGATGAGACGGAGAGATTGTTGAGGCGAAACTGGAGTCTGTTTCTCGAAAATTTCAAGACCGGTGATTACAACACTGCCAAGATCAATGGTTGGGAAGTGATGCGCCTGGATCAGGCCCGCTTCAAAACCTTGCACACCAAACTTGCCGAACTGTACGATACGTTGGCCACTCGTTCGGATAGTCCTGAACTCAAGCAGGCCTACGGCGACACGATTATCTACATCTACGATCAGGGCATAGCCACCTTCCCTGATCGCGCCGGAGAATTCAATCTGCTGAAGGGTTATCAGTACGAGCGACAGTTCAGCGGTAAGGAGAAGGAGGGGATCGATGCGTACGAGGCCGCGATCAAGGGCGATTACGCCAACGCCGACTTGTACTACCTCGAGCGTCTTGGCATTCTTTACTCGAAGATTCCCGAATTCAAGATGAAGGCCGTAGCGGTGTTGCAGGCCATCATCCTCCGTGATCCGAACAACACCACGGCGCAGGCCTTGTTGAAAAACCTGATCACCGATCCAGACGAGTTCGTTGGCATTCTACGCGATGCCTATTACGCGGACTCCGGCAATCGCCAGAAGCTGTATGAGCTTGCCAACGGTTTCTACGAGATGGTGCAGGACTACGACAGCGCGGCGGTGTATTTCGAAAAGCTCGTTGCTCTCGACGGTAGTGTGCGCAATTATCTCGAGCGACTGGGCGCGGCATATCTCTACACCAACAAGTACGAGAAGGCCGCCAAGACCTACAAGAAGGTGACGGATCTCGACCCGCAGTCCAAGGAAGCGTGGATGAATCTCGCCCGTGCAGTAATGCAGGAAGGTCAGCTTGCCGAGGCCCGCACGTACGCCGAGAAGGCCTCGGATCTCGATCCGAACTGGGGTGCTCCGCGCATGGTGATTGCTCAAGCCTACGAGGCCGCTGTGCAGCGCTGCGTCGAACGCACGCGAGGCGGATGGGACAAGATGAAGGTGATCGATAAAATGGTGTATCTGCTCGCGCAAACCGAGTATTCGCGCGCAGCGCGCGATCCGCAGTTCACCGAGCAAGCCCGCAGCCGTTCCGGAGCTCTGAGTTCGCTGACGCCCACCGCGGAGGATCTGTTCGTGAACAAGATTCCCAAGGGCTCGAGCTACTCGATCAACAAGGATTGCTACGGCTGGATTGGCCGCAGCGTCACGCCCTGACGCGGAGCCTCGGCATGATTGCCCTCGCCTCCGATCACGGTGGATTTGACTACAAAGAGCGCATCAAGCTTCTGCTTGATGCGCTCGGTCTTTCCTGGAAGGATTTCGGTACGCATTCGAACGACAGCGTGGATTATCCGGATTTCGCGCATGCCGCCGCCGAAGCGATTCTACGAGGTGAATGCGAACGCGGCATCTTCGTCTGCGGCACAGGCATTGGCATCAGTATCGCCGCCAATCGCCACAAGGGCATTCGCGCAGCCGCCTGTCAGGTGCCCGAGGCGGCGCGCATGTCGCGTCTGCACAACGATGCCAACGTGCTGGCGCTGGGTCAACGTCTGATAACGTGGGACGTGGCAGAGGAAATGATACGGCTGTGGTTGGACACCCCGTTCGAAGGAGGTCGCCACGTGTGCCGCATTGGAAAAATCGAATTGGAGTGAGTTGACCGCAGCCCGCGATCACCCTTCGCGGGTCACCGAGCGTCGGTAGTAGGTGTGCGCATCGCCCACGGAGACAAGTCCGATGGCGCGGCTGTCGTCGGGTGCCAGTACAGGGAGCACTGTCCATCCATAATCGTCGAACATTTTCAGCACCACATCGAGCGTGGTATCCTCGTACACGGGTTTGATGGACGTCACCATCACATCCGCGGCCACCAATCCTTCCAGCATATCCTGTTGCGCGATAAAGCTGCGCACGTCCTCGAATTCGATCAATCCGAGATAGCGTTGCTCCTCGTCGAGTACCAATACCGCCTCGTGGCGGGTATTCTCGAACAGCAGGATAATGTCGCGAATGTTTGTGCGCGGCTGTACATGGGCCGGTCCCCGCTCGACGATTTGCTCGATGGTGATCGCGCTGAGCAGGGGAATATAGGCGAAGGAGCCGATCTGCCGGTCGTCGGCGCGAATGGACCAGGTGTAAATCGAATCGCGGAACAATCGTTGCGAAATCACCGTGGCGATGATGGCTGTGAGCATGGCCGGGAGAATGATCGTGTAGTCGTTGGACATTTCCACAAGAATCATGATTCCCGTGAGCGGAGCGTGCATGGTTCCCGCCAGAATCGCACCCATACCGGATAGCGCATAGGCCGTGGGAGTGAACACCAGTGCGGGAAAGGCGGCGGTGGCCATGAGACCGAAACTGCCACCGATCATGGCACCGCTTTTCAGTGCGGGTGCGAACACACCTCCCGTGCCGCCCGAAGCCGTGGTGACTGCGGTGTGCCAGGGTTTGAGCAAGGCCACAAGCAGCATGAGCCAGATAGGCAAAGATGCGTGCAGGGCCTGATTCACCGGACGATACGTTTGCTCCATCAATTCCGGAAGGAAGAGAATGAACACGCCGGCCGTGAGACCGCCGATCATCGGACGTATCGCGCGAGGGAAGCGCTGTAAACGCCACTTATGGGATTCGACGAACACCATCACGCGTGTGAAGTAAGCGGCGGCCAGGCCGATGATTACGCCCAGTAGAGCGAAGAGCAGATACTCCGGCAGCGCGATGCCGAAATCCGATGGTGCGCTGATCAGTGTGAAGCTGCCGTAAGCGTTGCGGGTAATGGCAGTGGCCGTGACGGCCGAGACCACCACCGGCGTGAAGGTTTTCAGACGAAAGTCTCCGAGAATGACCTCGAGTACGAACATCACGCCGCCCATGGGCGCGTTGAAAATACCGCTGATGCCGGCAGCGGCGCCGCAAGCGATGAGCGTACGGCTCTGATCGTGCGTGAGACGCAGGGCCTGGGCAATGCTCATACCCACCGCTGCGCCCACATGGATAATCGGGCCCTCGCGTCCGCCACCGCCGCCCGAGCCGATGGAGAGCGCGCCGGTGACCAGCTTGTGAAAGAGCGCGCGCCGGTGTATGCGTCCCCGCGCGAAGCGCGAAGCAAGAATCACTTCCGGCACGCCATGGCCTGCGTGCTGCTTGATCACATAGGTTTGGAACAATCCGACGAGGAGTCCACCCAGTGCGGGGATAAGAGGGATCAGCAAATACTGCCAGTACTCGTTGCGCTGGGAGAGCGCGAAAAGTTCGAGGAAGCTATCGCCGGCGAATTCCACTGCGTGATTGAAAAGTTGAATCACGCCGCCCGTGGCCGCACCGATAAGCGCGGCAATGAGAATCAACGCGGTTTCGTTGCGTGTGAAGCGTCCCGTACGCTCTTCACGCGGTGTACGCTGGGAAAAATACAGGCGCCGAAACAGATCTCCCGCGCGCGCTTTGATGTGGTCGAATGCGCTCATGCCGATGTAATGTAGCACATCAGTGCATAGAGGGCAATCGCGTAACACCGTTCACTCCCAGCAACCCCGTACGCGTAAGGGCGAACCTATGTGTTCGCCCTACGTGTTCGCCTTACGAGTCCGTCCGCACTGCCGAGTCCGTCCGCACTGCCGAGTCCGTCCGCACTGCCGAGTCCGCCCGCACTGCCGAGTCCGTCCGCACTGCCGAGTCCGCCCGCACTGCCGAGTCCGCCCGCACTGCCGAGTCCGCCCGCACTGCCGAG
>DAOSDL010000011.1:0-12363 GCA_035362335.1 Bacteroidota bacterium | reverse complement strand
CGAGTCCGCCCGCACTGCCGAGTCCGCCCGCACTGCCGAGCCCGTTCGCACTGCCGAGTCCGTTCGCACTGCCGAGTCCGTTCGCACTGACGAGTCCGTTCGCACTGACGAGTCCGTTCGCACTGACGAGTCCGTTCGCACTGCCGAGTCCGTTCGCACTGCCGAGTCCGTTCGCACTGACGAGTTTGCCCCAGATGGCGATGCGATTCGGGACGGATGGCGATGAGGGCGGGGGCGGGGGGATTTGGGGGATATGGCGATGAGGGCGGGGGCAAATCGATTCGGGGAAAATGGCGATGGGGGCGGATAAGAGGCGATTCGGAGAAAATGGCTAGGAGGGCGGATAAGAGGGGATTTGGGGAAAATGGCTAGGAGGGCGGACACGTAGGTCCACCCGTACTGGGGGATCGGGTTTGCGGAGGATGCTTAGCGGAGGAGCAATAAGGGCTGGATGTGGGGTGTGGCGCCGGGGGTGTGGGTGGCGATGGTGTAGCGGCCGGCGGGGAGATGGGTGGCGTCGAAGGTGATGCGGGTCTCGCCGGCGGGCAAGGGGCCGTGATGGATGTCAAGGACGCGGCGTCCGTGCATATCGAGGATGAACACCTGGGCGTACTCGACAGCCTGACCCTCGGGAACGCGCAGCAACACGGTGCCCACGCCGCCGTTCACCGGATTGGGTGCGGCGCTGGCCTGTATGGCGGAGGAGACACGACGGAGCAGAAATTCGCAGGATCCGTCCTGAATCAATGTCAGCTCCGGCAATGTGCCATCTTCGGGACAGCAGCGCTGCCACAACTCGGTGTAAGTCACCGCGAATTTGTGTACTACCGGCTTGCGCGATGCGGCAGTGCGCAAATGCAAGGTAGCGAGTGTACCCGTCGTGTCGCTGGGCAGAGCGGAGCGCGCGCGAAATCGAACCGTGCCAGCTTCGTGCTCCCACTGCAACACCGATGAGGGGAGCAGTGTCCCGTTGCGTATTTCGCGTAACTCCACTCCATCCGGAAGCGCAATGTCCGCGTCGAGCTGCATCAGCAACCCTGGCTCGACATCGCTGATGATAATCGGGATGGTGATGTCCTCTTCTCCGTTCACGATGAGTAAGCTGTCCATGGAGATCGCAAGCGGTCGGAAACACTGGCAAATGACGGTGGTATCCGATACCAATCTGAAGTGCGTGATACATCCAGCGATGACGGTCTCTACGATACTGAAAGCTACTTTGCGACTGGTGTCCGCAACAAGTGCCTTGATCGGAAAACCTACCAATTGTGTGGTGAGCATCGCGGGACGAATACGGTCCAAGATGATGCGCGTGCGTCCGGGTGCGATGCGCTGCATGTCTACCAGTTGATTCTGCGTTAAGGTTCCGAGCGTGAAGGGCACGAGAGGGATGTCCACTAATTTCTCATCGTAGGAGATGTCAAAAGAAACGGACAGCAATAAATCCGGATTGGGTGCAGGGATCCAATGAATAGCTCCGTACTCGGTGGCATTCGGGAGGATCTCATCGGGCACTGTAAGGGATAGTGTGGCTCGATCGGGACGTGCGGGACTTGTGACCTGCGCAGAAGTGCGTGCGGTATCACCGCGGTCGAACACGGTGAGCAACAGTGAACGAAGAGTGTCCGCGCATGCGGTGGTCTTATACTCGAGTATGCAGCAGGGCTCGGTGATGATCGCCGCGATCGTGGCGTATACCGCCGGTAAATCGCTGGGGCGACTGACGAAGAAATGCGCACCGCCCGAGCGTACGGCCATGCTTTCCATGAGACCACGATAGGCGGGGGCAATATCGAACGCAATTGTGTGCAGCCGCGCATCGATACGAAGCGCTTCCAGAATGACATCCGCATCGGTGCTGGACGACATGTTGTCCTCGCCATCGGTGATGATCACCGCATGACGCAATCCGGAGCGTCGATTCAGCTCCTGCAAACCCAGCATGGTGGCGTCGAACAAGGCGGTTCCACCCGAAGCCACCATGTTGTCGAGCACGCTTTTCAGCAGAGCTTTATCCGTGGTGAAACTCTGCGCGAGCTGTATACTACGACCGAAGGTGACAATGGCCGCTTCGTCGTTGGGACCCAGACTGTCCACAAGCTGCTTGCCCGCCTCGATGAGCTTGGGCAAGGCCGCGAAAATCGAGCCGCTGTTGTCCAGCACCAACACTACCGAATTATAGTCCGCCCCGTTGGGACAGCGTACAGAAAGAGTACGCGGAACGCCATTTTCCAGCAGGGTCATCGAACCTGCCGCAAGACCGCGAACAATCTGTCCATCCCGCTCGATGCACACGCGCAACTGCACGCGGGGCAATGCTGAAAAATCCACGTCGGTAATGGTGGCCGACAGTGGTTGCGCTGTGACGGACAACGGAGAAGCAGCCCAACACAGAACTACCGCGGCCATCACGGAAATGCACAGCGAGGCACGACGCATGGGAGTGTCATCCTTGATGAAGTCGATCTTCAGAGTACGCTATCCGTACCATTTGCGCAAGAAGGGGGCGAATTTTTTACCCTCACCCGCCGAAGGCATGCTTCTATAGGTGCGAGGGAAATATCGGAAGTACGCCGACCGTGGCGATTCGTGCTTCAGTGTGCGGGCTTCAGTCCGGCGTATTTGAGTACCAGCGTTTTGCGGCCGACGGAATCGAACAACACGATTGCCTTCGCACTGTCGCCGCGTCCCTCGAGGCCGATGATTTTGCCGCGACCGAAGGTGGCGTGCAACACGATGCGACCGGGGCTCAGATCCACGTCCAGTTGCGAGTAGTGCTCGGGTGCGGCGTCCTGGCTGTATTCGGAGTGCTGACGCGCTTGCCTCGTGCTGCGCTGACCGCTTTGCGGCGAGGGGCTGCGTTCGGCGCGCGGCGATTGCGCGGGTGCGCGACGACGTGAGTTTTCGCGCAGCACCACCGTAGGATCGATTTCATCGAGAAAACGCGAGGGCATTTGCTCGTTGCGCTCGCCCCAGCGCACGCGCGTGCGTGCGTGCGTCATGTAGAGCTTTTGCATCGCCCGCGTCATGCCCACATAACAGAGTCGGCGCTCCTCTTCCACCTGGTCGCGCTCGATGGCCATGGACGAAGGAAACAGTCCTTCCTCCATTCCCACGAGAAACACCACCGGAAATTCCAGACCCTTGGCGGCATGCAGTGTCATGAGCGTGACGGCGTTGCGACCGCCATCGTACGAATCAACGTCGGCAACCAGCGAGGCCTGTTCGAGAAAACTTTCCAGCGTTGCCGAACCATCCTCGCCGACGAATTCGGACAAGGCGGACAGCAATTCCTGCACGTTCTCGATGCGCGCGCGGGCTTCCATTGTTCCTTCCTGCTTGAGAGCGGGGATGATGCCCAACTCATCCACCAGCGAACCGAGCAGTTCGCCCGCCGAAATTTCGCGACGCAGGGAGGCGTATTTCTGAATGAGGCGCACGAATTCCTGAATGCGCTTCACCGCCGCACTGGTGAGCGCGGGCACAAGCGCCGCATTGATGGATGCCTCGAACAGCGTCACGCCTTCGTCGGCCGCATAGGCGCGGAGGCGTCCGATGGACGTGTCGCCAATGCCGCGGGTGGGAACGTTGATCACGCGCAGTAAAGCTTCATCGTCGTCGGGATTCACCACGAGACGGAGATACGCGAGCAAATCCTTGATTTCCTTGCGTCGATAAAATTCCACGCCACCTACGATAGTGTAGGGGATGCCGCTGCGTCGGAATGCATCCTCCACTGCGCGGGATTGGGCGTTGGTGCGGTAGAGCACGGCGAAGTCGTTGAGCTGCAGCTTGCGCTTGCGGCCCTCCTCCTGCATGGCGATAACGATCTTCATCGCCTCTTCGGCTTCATCGGCGGTTTCGAGCACGGTGATGGGATCGCCCGCGTCATTGTCCGTCCACAGCGTTTTTGCGATCTGCTTGCTGTTGTGCTTGATCACCGAATCGGCGCCCTGGAGAATGGACTTGGTGGAGCGATAGTTCTGCTCGAGACGGAACACCTGCGTGTTGTGGAACTGTCGCTCGAACTCGAGAATGTTGCGGATGTCGGCGCCGCGGAAGCCGTAAATACTCTGTGCGTCGTCACCCACGACACAAATGTTGCGATGGGCGGCGGCGAGGCGGCGCACGATCTGAAACTGCGCCTGATTGGTGTCCTGATACTCGTCGATGAGAATGAAACGGAACAGCGACTGATAACGCTCGAGCACGTCGGGATGCTTGTCGAACAAGGCGATGGGGTGCAGGATGAGATCGTCGAAATCCATCGCATTGGCCGAGCGCAGACGCTTGGCATACTCGATGAACACTTCACCTACGCGCCGCTCGAACAACTCTTTTGCGGTATTGTGAAAATCCTCTGGGCTGATCATGCGGTTCTTCGCATTGCTGATGGCGTGGCGAATCGCCGCCGGTGCCACCTGTTGCGCGTTGATGCCGAGGTCGCCCATGATGGTTTTCACCAAGGCCTGCGAATCCTCGGTATCGTATATGCTGAAGTTCCGGTGAAAGCCGAGGCGCTCGGCGTCTCGGCGCAGCAGACGCGCGAAGGTGGCGTGAAAGGTGCCCATCCAGAGGCGGCGGGCTTCATCGCCCGGCACCACCTGCTCGATGCGTTCGCGCATTTCGCGGGCGGCCTTGTTGGTAAAGGTGAGCGCGAGAATGTTGGTGGCCGGCACGCCGCATTGCAGCAAATAGGCAATGCGGTAAGTAAGCACGCGGGTCTTGCCACTACCGGCACCGGCCACGATCATGACCGGACCCTCGATGGTTTTCACTGCGGCTTTTTGCTCGGGATTCAGCCGACTCAAGAACGACATTCCACAACCCTCAACGTTTGCGAACAAAACTCCATACGCGACGCAGCGATCCCCGATGCGCCGTTGCTTTGTCCCGGAGGCAGGTGGGCCGGGACGCTGCGAACATCACCCTATTTTTCCGGCCTCATGGTCGGGAAGAGAATCACATCGCGAATGGACTCCGCTCCAGTCAGCAGCATGGTCAGGCGATCCACACCGACACCCAGTCCGGCGGTGGGAGGCATGCCGTACTCGAGTGTTTCGATGTAATCCGCGTCGTAGGTCATCGCCTCGTCGTCGCCCCTGGCGCGCAGCGCGGCTTGCTCGAGGAAGCGCTGCTTCTGGTCGATGGGATCGTTGAGTTCGGAAAAGGCGTTGGCGATTTCCTGTCCATTCACGTACAGCTCGAAACGCTCCACCAATCCCTCCTCACTGCGATGCTTCTTGGCCAGCGGCGAAAGCTCCAGCGGATAGTCGGTAATGAACGTGGGCTGAATCAGTTTGTGCTCGACGCGCGCCGAGAATATTTCGTCGATAATGCGACCGGGTCCGTCGCTGTCTTCGAGTTCCACTCCGAGGCGCTTGGCCGCGGCACGCAGGGCCGCTTCATCCTTGCCTCGCAAATCTTCGCCAGTATGTTCGCGGATAACATCGAACATGGAGATGCGCCGATACGGCGGCGTGAAGTCGATCACGTGACCGCCCACGGTGGCTGTGGAAGAGCTGTTCACCGCGGTGTTGATGGCGAAAATCATTTCCTCCACCAGTTCCATCATCCAGCGATAGTCCTTCCAGGCCACGTACAACTCGAGCATGGTGAACTCGGGATTGTGATTGCGGTCCATGCCCTCGTTGCGGAAATCCTTGCTGATCTCGTACACACCGTGGAAGCCGCCCACAATCAAGCGCTTCAGATACAGCTCGTCGGCGATGCGCAGATACAGCGTCATGTCCAGCGCGTTGTGATGCGTGATGAAGGGTCGCGCAGCGGCGCCACCATACAGCGGCTGCAGTACGGGCGTTTCCACCTCGATATAGCCGCGGTCGTCGAGGAAACGTCGCATGGCCCGCACGAGCAGCGAACGTTTGACGAAGGTCTCGCGCACGTCGGGATTGAGAATCAGGTCCAGAGGACGCTTGCGATAGCGGAGTTCCTTGTCGGTGAATTGATCGAAGACCACGCGGTTTCCATCGTCGTCAACCTTCTCCTTGGGAACGGGCAGCGGCCGCAGAGATTTCGCGAGCAGCGTCAATTCGGCAACGTGTACCGACACCTCGCCGGTACGTGTGCGGAATACCGTGCCGCGCACACCCACCACATCGCCGATGTCCAGCAGTTTCACCATATCATACACCGCGTCGCCGAGATCGTCTTTCTTGAGATAGATCTGGATGCGGCCCGTGTGGTCCTGCATGTGGGCGAAGGAGGCCTTACCCATGCGCCGCATGGTCATGATGCGTCCGGCGAGGCGCACCTCGCCTGCTGGCGCATCATCGGAAAACGCTGCCACCGTGGCGGCCGCTTCCGCATCCACATCGAAGGCGTAAGCAAAGGGCTGCACGCCGCGCGCGAGCAACTCTTCGTACTCTTCCATGCGGCGTTGCATCAGGTCGTTCAATTCATCGAAATGGCTCTGTTCCATAACTCGTATCGTTGTTTCGTTTCTGTCGCGACGAATCAGAAACATACCCACGCAAGGGCTGAAATACAACCGATGCGCAGGCCTGCTTCGCCTTGCACGGCAGGCATCAACGTGTGCCTCCGCTATTCGCGCGAGCGGACCTTCGCTGCGGCGAGACCGGCGGCACGCCCGGTGGCCCATGCCCAGAAAAAATTGTAGCCCCCGATGGGTCCGACTGCATCGAGCACTTCACCACAGAAGAACAGACCGGGGTGCTGTAGTGCTTCCAAGCTTCGTGGGTGCACCTGCGTCAAATCCACGCCGCCATCCGTGACCTCGGCCTTGCGATAGCCCTCATGTCCGCTCCAGGGCAGTGGGCAAGCGGTGAGCAGTCGCAGCAACTCGCGGCGTTGCTCGCGGCGCAGTTGTGCCAGCGACGTGCCGGCGGAAACCTGCGCCAGCTTGCAGAGCAACAGGGCGAGTCGCTCGGGCATTTCCCTGCGCAGAACACTGCCCACCGTGTGCTGGCCGCTGCCTTGCAGCATATCGTTCCAATCTTCCTCGCCATAGGGCGTCCACTGCGCCAGCAGCCGCGCATCGCGGCGGCCTTCGTCGCAGGCGCGCACGATGACATGCGACACGTCGAGCACGGCGGGTCCGCTGTAGCCCCGATGCGTGAATAGGAAGGCGCCCGAGGCGTCTGCATGCCGTGCTCCATCTTCGGCACGAAGATGCACGGGCAGGGTGATGCCAGCAAGTGCGGTGAAGCGTACGTCGTCGCTTGTGATGGGTGTAAGCGCGGCGCAGGTCGGACGCAAGGGCATGCCGAGTTGAGCGGCAAGGCGCAGGCCGAAGCCATCGCTGCCTGTACTCGGTACGGAGAGGCCGCCCGTGGCCACGATCACCGCATCGCTATACAGGACTTCGGACTCCGTAACCACCTTCCACGCCTTGGCCTCAGGCGACACCGTGGTGCAAAACGTCGATAGGCGCACTGTTCCGCCAGCCAGCTCGAAGGCGCGCAGGAGGGCATCGCGCACATCGCGTGCGCGTTGCGACGCGGGAAAGAGTTTGCGTGTGCCCTCCTCTTCCACGAGTGGCAGGCCGAGGTCGTGCTCGAAAAAGGCGATCTGCTCGCGCAGAGGCCACAGGCGCAGCATGGCGCGCAGCAGGCGGGGTGGCGAGGAGGTCACGAAACGCCGATCGTCAAGCTCGGTGGGGAGAATGTTGCAGCGCCCGCCTCCGCTGATGAGGATTTTGCGTCCACATTGTGTGCCGCGTTCCAGCAGGGTGACGCGGGCTCCCTCGCGGGCCGCGTGCAATGCTGCCATCAATCCCGCGGCGCCGCCACCGATCACGAGCACGGTGGTAGCGCTGCCGTGCGGCGCCGTGCTTTCGTGTGACGAGGATGCGGGATCGATGGAGGAAATGCTCATGAGAAAAGATACGCGATTGTCGGGAAATCCGTATGAACGGCGAAAATTGTGTGCGCGAGAAAATTTTACCAAATCGACGAAAACGCGAGAAAATGCTTGTTTCCGTTGCGGGAAGCATGTAAGTTTCGTTGACAGCATCAGATCGAATGTGACAGCGCACGGATGAAGGGCGTTTCAGTTCGATACGCCCGAGGATCCTTTGTATTCGCCATGGCGGCAGCCCTCGGTATTCGGGCCCCGGCGTTGGGATGCGTCACAGTCATCACGAGAAGGTCAGGACATTGGCGAAACCCAATTACCAGTACGAGAAGCGTCAGCGCGATCTCGCGAAAAAGAAGAAAGCGGAAGAGAAACGACAGCGGAAACTGGCTCGACAGAAATCCGATGCGGACGGTGAAGCGCCCGAGGGCGAAGAACAGGAAGCCACCGACGAGGAAACTGAAGAGACATCGGAAAATTGATTGTTCACTGAGCCGGAAAAACGGCTTCGCTGTCGGGTTCGTTGCGTGTGTGATTCTTCGATAGCGTATCTCATATCAACACGCAAGCAAAGGAAGTTTGCAATGAAAATGTACGTCGGAAACCTCGCCTACAGTGTCACGGACACGATGCTGCGCGAAACCTTTTCCCAATACGGCGAGGTGTCGCAGGTGACCGTCATCAGCGACAAGTTCACGGGCCGCTCCAAGGGCTTCGGCTTCGTCGAGATGCCGGATTCGTCCGAGGCGAACAGCGCCATGAACGCACTCAACGATGCCGAAATGCTCGGCCGTAAGATCAAGGTCAACGAGGCGCGTCCTCAGACCGAGCGTCCCCAGCGCAATTCCCGCTGGTAATCCCCCAGCACTCCCGATATATCGCGGCTTCGGCCGCGATTTTTTTGTGCGTCACCGAAAGCGCGCGGCCGTTGCGCGCGGGTGCCGCCCCGTTCCTTCACGTTTTTTTCACCACACAGCAGCAGCATGAAAGCCGTTTCCCGCAATAACAGCATACGCAACATCGCCATCATCGCCCATGTGGACCATGGCAAGACCACACTCGTCGACCACATGTTCCGCCAGAGCGGCGTGTTCCGCGAGAATCAGGAAGTCGCCGAGCGCGTCATGGACAGCATGGATCTCGAGCGCGAACGCGGCATCACCATTGCCGCAAAGAATTGCTCGGTGTCCTGGCACGACACGCGCATCAACATTCTCGATACGCCGGGCCACGCCGATTTCGGCGGCGAGGTGGAGCGTGCGCTGGTGATGGTGGATGGCGCCATTCTGCTGGTGGATTCCTCCGAAGGCCCACTGCCGCAAACGCGTTTCGTGCTCAAGAAAGCTCTGGAAGCGCGCAAACGCATCATCGTTGTGGTGAATAAAATCGATCGCAAGGACGCGCGGCCGCAGGAAGTGTTGCAGCAAATCTACGATCTTTTCATCGAGCTGGACGCCACCGACGAGCAAATCGATTTTCCTGTGCTGTACGCCATCGGCAAGCAGGGCGTGGCCATGACCACACCCGAGGCGGAGGGCAAGGATCTCACACCGCTGTTCGAAGCCGTGATCAACGAGATCCCCGGACCCGCGCATGATCCCGCCGAACCGTTTCAGATGCTGGTATCCGATCTCGACTACTCGGAGTATGTGGGGCGCCTGGCCATCGGCCGCGTGTTTCACGGACGCGTGCATCAGAACGACAGTCTGGTGTGCATCGGCGACGACGGCCAACCGCACTCGCTGCGCGTGTCGCGCATACAGGTGTATGACGGCATCGGCCTGCGCGAAACCGACGAGGTTGGTCCAGGCGACATCGCCATTCTCGCGGGTATCGAGGATGTGCATATCGGCGATACCATTTGCACCGCCGAGCAACCCAAGGCCCTGCCGCGCATCGCGGTGGACGAGCCCACCATCGCCATGCATTTCGCCATCAATACTTCGCCGTTCGCCGGGCGCGAGGGCAAATATGTGCAGTCCGCACGGCTGCGCGAGCGCCTGATTCGCGAGACACTGAGCAATGTGGCGTTGGTGGTGGAAGACGGCGAGACGCCCGACGCCTTCGTGGTGAAGGGACGCGGCGAATTCCAGATGGCCATTCTCATCGAGACGCTGCGCCGCGAGGGTTACGAACTGAGTGTCGGACGTCCCCGTGTGATTTACAAGCAAAAGGGCGGCAGCTTGCTCGAGCCCATCGAACACCTGTTCATCAACTGCGAGGAGGCGTTCACCGGCATCGTCACCGAAAAGCTGTCGCAGCGCAAGGGACGCATGACCAATCTCGTGAACCACGGTACCGGACGCGTGCGTCTGGAATTCAGCATCCCTTCGCGCGGTTTGATCGGCTATCGCAATGAATTCCTCACCGACACGCGCGGCACGGGCATCATGAATTCCTACTTGCAGGGATACGAGGAGTATCGCGGAGACTTCCCCACGCGTCTCACCGGCTCGCTCGTGGCCGATCGTCCCGGCGACTCCACCAGCTACGCGCTGTACAATCTCGAGCCGCGCGGTGTGATTTTCATCGAGCCCGGCGTGCCAGTGTACGAAGGCATGATCGTGGGCGAACACAATCGCGACAACGATTTGGACGTGAACGCCACCAAGCCCAAGAAGCTGACCAACATGCGCGCCTCGTCCAAAGACGACACGGTGGTGCTCACGCCGGTCATTCCCATGACGTTGGAGCGCGCCATTGAATTCATCCGCGACGATGAACTGGTGGAAGTCACGCCAAAATCCATTCGGCTGCGCAAGGTTACGCTACCCGCATTGGACAGGCATCGTCAGCGTGGCGAAAAGATCATGAACAATGGATGAGAGCTGCGCCGGCGAATTGCTATAGCTGGCGCATGGCGAAAGACCAATGTACGACACGGAGCACGTCGTTCGACATGTTCCGTCAGTCCGTGCTGCCGATTTTCCTGCCGGCAGGACTCAGAGCGGCGCGGCGGTCCATCATCCATGAACGCAGGGTGAGCGAGAGGAGTAGCAGCGCAGTGGCGGGAATGATGTAGTACAGCATGATGTCGCGCAGTGGACCGCCGGCGCTGTCGAGCAGCAAATACCAGGTGTAGGCGACGAAGTACGAAAGCATAAGCGCGCCTTCCCAACGAGCGATGACACGTCCGGTGAAGAAAATCGGGAGACACAGCAACGCGGCGCCGATCATGACCGGGATGCTGAAGGACAGCGCGTCCGGCGACACGGGCAGACCTGCGGGAGAAACAGCGGCACTAATGCCGAGCACCGCGAGCAGATTGAAGATATTGCTTCCCACGATATTGCCCACTGCTATGTCGCGCTCGCCTTTCACGGCGGCCATGATGGATGTGGCCACCTCCGGCAGCGACGTCCCCGCGGCGACGATGGTGAGACCGATGACCAATTCGCTCAAACCTAAGGCCCGCGCGATGCTGATGGACGCGTTCACCATCCAATGCGAACCTAGCACCAGCAGTGCGAGTCCGCCAAGCACGAACAACACATCGCGCAGCCAGTGCGTCCAGCGGTATTCCGTGGTAGGGGGGGCGGCAGGATGCGCATTGCTTGACTGCTCGCGTTTGTTGTGAAAAAATAGAAAAAGAATGTAGCCGAGCAGACCGGCGCTGAGCACTATACCATCCACGAGACCCAGCGCCCCGTCCAGTCCGAGCAGGAGCACGAGCACGGACACGGCGATCATGATCGGCACGTCGAGTCGGATGAGCTGACTGGCCACGAGCAGGGGCGTGATGATGGCGGAGATGCCGAGAATGAAGAGGACGTTGAAAATGTTACTCCCCACGGCATTGCCCACGGCCACATCGGGAGCGCCGCTGAGGGCCGAGTTGATGCTGACGGCGAGTTCGGGCGAGCTGGTGCCGAAGGCCACCACCGTCAGTCCCACGATCAACGGTGTGATGCCCGCCGCGGTGGCGATGCGCGCGGCGCCGCGAACGAGAATATCCGCACCCAGAATCAGCAAGGTCAGGCCTGCGATCAGCATTATGACGGTCATGGGGTTACGCTCCTGTTGTCCACTTCATCACCTTACAACTTAGTACGCAACGCGCGAAGCGCAAGCGAGGGTTCCATATCTCATGGTTGCGAAATCGTCGTATTTCGGCTGTATTGCTATACTCTGCGAAAAAGCAGGGCTTTGGAGAGGTGCAGGAGTGGCTGAACTGTCAGCCGGAGGCTGACTGGAAAGTGTGTGTACGGGGAACCGTATCAGCCTGAGGCTGATTCGAATACACCACCAGCATTTCAATGGTCATGTGTTTACGATCCTGTTGTCCGCTTCATCACATTACGACTAAGTACGCAATGCACGAGGCGCAAGCGGTTCCATATTTCATGGTTGCGAAATCGTCGTATTTCGGCTGTATTGCTTTACTCTGCGAAAAAGCAGGGCTTTGGAGAGGTGCAGGAGTGGCTGAACTGTCAGCCGGAGGCTGACTGGAAAGTGTGTGTACGGGGAACCGCATCAGCCTGAGGCTGATTCGAATACACCACCAGCATTTCAATGGTCATGTGTTTA
>DAOSDL010000010.1:0-113183 GCA_035362335.1 Bacteroidota bacterium | reverse complement strand
CATGTCCTTGTGGAGGAGTTCACCGGTGCGTGGTGCGGTTGGTGTCCCGATGGCGGCTTGCAAATGGAGGAGCTGGTCCTCACCTACCCATCCCGCGCCGTTCCCGTGGCCATACACGCGGGTGGTGTCGATGCTATGATGATCCCTGAGGGCGATTCCATCGCCACGGCGTACAATCCGAGCTACCCTATGGCCATGATTGATCGGGCATTGCTCCCCGGTGAATCCCGCGTCCCCATCGCCAGAAACTCCAACGCGTGGATTGTCCGTGCCGGCGAGCGCCTGCAAGAGTATACCCCGCTGCAACTCTCGACTGCCGGAGCGGTGAACTCCACAAATGGTGCCTGCACGGTGAATGTCAATGTGTACTTCAGCGATTTCGCACCTCCCGCCGAATATCGTGTGCATGTCTTTCTTGTGGTGAATGAATTAACGGGCGAGGGCCGCGGTTGGGACCAGAAGAATTTCTTCAGCAACAATCCCGCATACCCGACGCATCCATTTTTTTCAAAACCGGATCCGGTTGTGGGACATATCCATCGCCATGTACTGCGCCATGCATTGACCGGAACCTGGGGACGAGCGGATATCATTCCGCGGCAACCAGTGGCTGATGCAGTGTATGAGGTGCGCCTCGACACCGTACTTCCTGTCCCATTGGATCCGACGGCATATCACGTCGTGGCCTTCGTGACACGCCACGGTGAGGAACTCGGTCAGCGCGAGGTACTCAACGTCGTTTCCGAAGGCATGCTGATGCTGGCAAATGCGAATGTCCTATCAGACAGCAGGGAGTTGCGCGTCGCTTCCATGTTTCCACAGCCGGCGAGGGACATGGTCGTTCTCGATGTTGCCGCACCCTCGACTGCCGCCCTGCGCGTGTCATTGCACGATCTTCTCGGAAGGGAAATTTCCTTGATTCATCATGGATTGGTGGAGGGGGGCCTGCGGCAATTTCCCATTAACACATCGGGGTTGCGCGTGGGCACCTACATGGTCTGCGTCCGGCATGGCGCGAATGTGCTGTGGGAGCCCCTGAGCATTCTGAGATGATACTGGTCGCGCTGTCGCAGCGGTCTCTCGCAGTACAGCTATTTCTCGCAGTAGAGAGCGGTTGAGTTCCGACAGCTGATGCCGTACATTGCGGTGGGGAAGCCGGTCGTCCGCGATCGGCACATTATCCATGTATCGATGTTACACGATGAGATGCGGGGTGTCTGATGTCTGCTATTGAATTCACGAAAATTGCCGTGTTCTACGATGGGAACTTCTTTTCTCACGTCAGTAACTACTACCTGTACCACCATCCACGACATTCGCGCATAAGTATCAGTGGTCTGCACGACTTCATCCGTCGTGAGATTTCCGTGACTGATGGTACCAACGAGCGCTTCTGCCAGGTGGTGGATGCTCATTACTTCCGCGGACGTCTGCGCACCGCGGATGCGGATCAACGGGACATGCTCATCAAGGAGCGTCTGTTCGACGAGATGCTGCTCCGCGAGGGCGTAACAACGCACTATCTCCCACTGATGCCGACAGGTGAAAAGGGCATCGATGTCTGGATGGCGCTCGAAGCGCTGGAACTGTCGCTGCTGAAACGTTACGACGTATGCGTGCTTGTGGCATCCGATGGCGATTTCCTTCCTCTGGTGCGCAAGCTCAATTCTGTCGGGACGCGCGTCATGGTCATGGGTTGGGAGTTCCGTTACCGCCAGAAAAACGGCGTTGAGAGGGAAACGAAAACCGCTCAATCCATTCTCCGCGAGGCAACCTATCCGCTGCTCATGCATGAGCGCATTGAACTCGGTTTGGCGGCCGGAGATGCGCATATCGACGCATTGTTTTTCCCGAGCTCGGATGCGCGCCCGCGCTCGGCTCAAGGAACGCCTCGGCCGTGGCAACAGAAGCGACGCGAGTCTCCACCGATTCCTGCTGAGCCGAGCGGAACGGAATCCGACGATGCCGCTGTCCCCGTGATCAGCGAATGGGTGCCGGATACCGGCGAGATCGTCACGCCTGTTGTGGAGAATGTGGACACGGATGCTCTCTCTCCATCCGCAGCAACGGCAGACGGCGAAATTGCTCCCGTGGAAAATGCTCCCGAGAATGCCGTTGGCGACGATGCGATAATCGTTGACACGGAAAAGGATGATGAAGACGACGGATATTGGTTCGATCTTGACGAAGAGGATCTTCGTTCCAATGGCGATGAAGGATTCGAAACCTTCGAACTCGAGAGATCGAACTTTCAAGCTGCAGACACCAATGCGACTGACGCAGACGCCGCAGTGGAACAACTACATGCGCAGAGCGAACAGCGCGTCCGCGGAAGAATCGCCTATCTCAAGGATGGCTACGGCTTCATTTCACCCGATGGTGGCGGCGAGGATATCTACTTCTACCACACCGAGTTGTTGAACGCTGATTACCCATCCTTGCGGGTCGATATGAAGGTCGAATTCGAACCCGGGCGCAATGACCGTGGACCGTGTGCATTGGATATTCTCGTGGGAAGCACCTGACCCAGACGAGTACCGCTTCGCATCAACGAATCCCACTGATAATTGCAGCGCGGACGAAATGACTTCAGAGCCATTCCGTCCGCGCAGTTTTTCCAGAACGTTCCTTCCCGCCGTAAGCACGCTGCCGGGTATTCGGGAACGGCGGGCGAATTATTTCAGAGCAACGGATTTGAACACGGCTTGAATCGTGGGATCCTTTTCATGATCGGGTCCGGAGAGGCCGATGCTGATTTTCTTTCCATCCTTCAACGCGTTGTAAAAGGTCTGACTGCGGCCCGCCGCTACGAACGTCGTAGTGTAGAAACTCAGACCCAGCATGTCCACTTTTTTCATGGGTGTGCCGTTGTACTGTTTCCGCAGACTTTCGAGCGAGCTTTCGACATCTTTCTCTGTCATGTTCATGCCCGCCTTTTGCAGTTGAACAAGAAAGGTGCCGCTTTTATTGTATGTTTGCACCGTTCCATTCCCGAAATCCTGAAACTCCCAGCCCTCGGGAACAAGAATTTTGAAATCCGCCGACTCCTTCACGATGCCCGGCACGGAAGCGGCTTCCTCACCACCCGCCTCCGCCTTGTCTCCGCTCTGCCCGCAGGAAACGAATCCCGACGAAAGCAGGAACGCGAGCATCAAGATCCACACACGTTGCTTCATGATACTCTCCTCTTGGTGAACAATGAACGAGTCCGCCCACGGTACAACGGAGCGGTATATTGACAATGGTCTGTGTCTTGCTACTCCGGCGAGCCTTCGTGCAATGTCTCGGCAATCATGTCCATGGTCTCTTGCGCAAGCTGCTGACTCTTTGTGTCGTAGCAGAACAGACCGAGGACCACATGTGCCTCTTTCGAGAGTGGGAGAAGGTACAGTTCCAGCACCCCGTGGCGTGGTATCGTCACTGTTTGTGTTGTGCCCGCCACATCGGTGCCGAGCATATTGCGCGACGCCAGAGGCGAACCCACCTCAGCAGTACCAAAAAAGGTGATGCGTACGTAGTTCAGTGCCTCATCCTTGCTGCCTCCGAAACTCTCCAGCATCTCACGTGTAATATGGACCATGCGCAACTCCATGGTGGCGTTGGGCAGAGTCGCATCCTTCGGTGTTAGAAATCCCACAGCGTCGAGTCCGATATCCACAGGAGGCGAGAACTCGAATGGAGTGGAAAAAGTGATCCCTTTCCATGTCACTGGATAACTCTCTTGCGTGCTGCATGAAGTCAATGCCAGTATGGGGAAAAACGTTACAGGAAAAAGTAGTATTGCTCGCCAGGTCATGATGCGATCTCCGCGATCGTGGGTGGGATCATTTGACGAAATTCTATTGGCCGCAGAGCAGGTCTTTCTTCCGCAGCAGACCCACTGTTGTGGCATTCTTGCCCTTATAGCGCGCGAGGAGAAATGGCAGCGCGCCTTCATGCACCGCTTCAACCAATTCCACCACGTCGCCCTTGCTTACATATCCCTTGCGCTCCAACGGCGGCGTGGGCATCACCACATGGAAGCGCGCGCGCTTGGCCGATACCGGACATCGAATCGGCTTGATGAAATGCGCGCGCGTATACGTTTCACCGGGCCACTCAGCTCCGCAAAAGGACGGGCTTCCCTCGATGCAGTGCAATCGAAGGGAATCCTTCGTGATGACAAAGGCAATGCGCCCGCTCTCGTCAACGAAATGGTACTCGTTCTGCTTTTCCAGCCCCGCTACTCCAGCGCCATCGCAGATATGCGCGTTTCCGAAAACGGATGTCCACGAGAAGGAGAGTGCATCTCCCGTCAGCATGAGAGAAATCGTGCCGCGGCCGTTCGTCCACGTACCGCTGGGATCGATGGCGTTGTCCATCTGCGCGTGAAGAGACGAAGTGAATAGAATCGAAGCGGGAATGTGGAGGCAACATACAAGAAAACACACCCCGATTATCTGAAATAATGGTCGTTTGATTGCGCGTGCCTTGAGGCCGACTGCCGACATGGTGCACCATCTCTGTCTGATTGTGGGATCGCCGGTAACATAGGATATAAGTCTCAGGAATGCAAATCCTGTCGTCGCTGGAAGCGATGCATGCTCCACAACGACAACAGCCCGGCGGTCACGTTTAGACCGCCGGGCTGCGCTGCCTCCTGAAGAGAGCGCAAATACTCAATACGGCCCGCTTCCTTGCTTGTCGCGGTCCTCGAACGAACAGGAACCGTGCTCCACATGGCCTCGGTACTGCTGCTCCATGCTCTGCTTGTAGTGCTCTTCCAGCGAGTGGCAGAGATCGGGAGGAATCAACCATTTCCCATCCGTGTCTGTGCAATGCCGCAAATCCAGGGCGATTTCCTCCTTGCGATACAATCCGAAGACCCGCGTCTCGGTTGCCGCGATGCCCTGGTCAACGAGGTATTCCACCAGGCCGCAGATGGTGTCGGCGAAGTACTCGTTGATAATGTCGTCCATGCCCTCGATTGCTTGCACACGCGCCACGTAGGTATACGGGATATCCTTTTCGTATTTGGAATGCGGACCAAGGATACGCTCTTTGAGACTCATGAACCACTCCTGTTCATTGGGGATGAGTATATCCACAACGCCGTGTGCCGCAGCGATTCGGCACGCGTGAGGGAAATACCGGTGTTTTCTGTCCGGAAAATACACCCGGCCTCATCCGATTGCAAGAGCCGCTCCGTGAGCTAAACTGCCTCGGACAATGCTCAAGTTCGCCGTGCGAGGTGCTGTATAGCCGCCTCGGTCAACACCTCATTGCCGTGACGCACTACGGAATGATGGCAACCAACCCGCGAGCACACGCAGATGCAATTTGCGAAGCTCACGTCCTCGGTCATGAACAGCGCAAACAAGTCCGCGCCGCAATCGCACTGATCGTACACCGGCAGCGTGATTCCACACTCGGGACAGAGCAGTGTGTACACATCGCTGCGTTCGAGCCGCAGACCAAGAGAAATTCGCGATCGATCGCCATACACCGGACTGAGTGCCACGAGCCCGTCTTCCTCACCCTTGCGGAGGCGAAGGAGAATGCCGTCGAACTCATTGAACTGCGCGCGGCTGTTGACGAGATTGTGTCGATTCGGACAGTAACAGGCGCTCACCACAAGCACGTGCTTCCGTTCACGGAATTCGGGAGAGAGGGGTGATGGAAAGATCATCATCCCCTGATCGTCGAAGAGACGCATGGCTTCCTCCTTCGTCGTGTATAAGCGGACTTCCGCGCAAACTACGCGCGCTTCGCGGCAATGTCAAGGTGTTGCGTTTGCCACAATGCGGTGTGCGTCACGAGCATGGACTTGACCGTCTCTGCTGTGAACAGTGGTATGGTCGTGAGGTGTTTCGAGTGAAAAAAAACCGCGCTCCCCGGTGGAAGCGCGGCCTGTGATATTGTGGCAAAGCGGTACTACTCGAACTCGACCAGGATCTGATGCTTCTGCACCGAGTCGCCTGTGCGTACGTGGATGCGCTTGATCACGCCGTCCTGCGGCGCGGTGATGGCATTCCTCATTTTCATCGCTTCGAGTACGAGAATGTCGTCACCCCAGCGCACACGTTGACCCTCATGCGCCGTGATGGCAATGATCTGTCCGGGAATCTGTGAGAGCAGAAGCCGCGGATCGGGAGCGACGTAGGGTTTGCGGCGCTCGAATTTGCTGCTGTGTTTGGTCTCGTAACGCGTGTCGTCGATGACCAGAATTTTCAGTTCGTCACTCATAGTTTAAAACGGCGGAATGCCGTGTTTTTTCGTGGGACGGAGTTCTTGCTTGTTGCGGGAAATCTCGATCGAGTGAATCAGATAATCCCGCGTTTCCTGCGGACTCACCACTGCGTCCACATGACCGTTGGCAGCGGCAATGTAGGGATTGGCGAATTTTTCCGTGTACTCCTGGACCTTCTGCTTGCGCATGGCATCGGGATCGGGAGCGCTGTTGATTTCGGCGCGGAAGATGATGTTGGCAGCACCTTCGGGACCCATGACGGCGATCTCGGCCGTCGGCCAGGCGAAGACGAAGTCCGCACCGAGATGGCGGGAGCACATGGCGATATATCCACCACCGTAGGCCTTGCGGAGTATCACCGTCACTTTGGGCACCGTCGCTTCACTGTACGCGTAGAGAATCTTCGCACCGTGACGGATCACGCCCGCATGCTCCTGATCCACGCCCGGTAGATAACCCGGAAGGTCGACCAGCGTGATCAGCGGAATGTTGAAAGCGTCGCAGAAGCGGATGAAGCGTGCCGCTTTGTCCGAAGAATCCACGTCGAGCACGCCAGCGAGCACCAGCGGCTGATTGCCGACCACGCCCACGGTGTCGCCGTTCAGGCGCGCGAAGCCGATCACGATGTTGGCCGCCCAATGCTCCTGCACCTCGAAAAAGTCCGAGTCATCACAGAGTGCACGGATAACATCGCGCACATCGTAGGGTTTGCGCGGATCGGTGGGGATGATGTTGTCGATGTCGAAGGTCGCCTTCGGAGCTTTGGGAGGGAAGGAATCGGGACGCTTGGTGTTGTTCCAGGGTATGAACGTCACGAGCTTCTTGATCTGCTCGAAACACTCCTGCTCGGAACGGGCAAAAAAGTGCGCGTTGCCCGAAATCTCGGTTTGCACGCGGGCGCCGCCGAGATCCTCCATCGAAATTTCCTCACCCAGAACGGTTTTGATCACCTCCGGTCCCGTGATGAACATTTTCGAAATTTTGTCCACCACGAACACGAAATCCGTCAACGCGGGCGAATACACCGCTCCACCCGCGCAAGGACCGAGAATGACGGAGATCTGCGGTATCACTCCCGACGCCTGTGTGTTGCGGTAAAAAATCTCGCCGTATCCCGCCAGTGAATTCACGCCCTCCTGAATACGCGCGCCTCCACTATCGTTGATGCCGATCAAGGGGAGGCCGAGCTTCATGGCGTGATCCATGATCTTCGTGATCTTCCTCGCGTGCATGAGTCCGAGCGAACCTCCCGCCACGGTGAAATCCTGCGCGTAAATGCAGATCGGAAATCCTTCGATCTTACCCGTGCCGGTGATCACGCCGTCGGCGGGCAGTTGCTTTTTGTCCATGTCGAAGTCCTGACACTTGTGCTCCACGAAGAGATCGTATTCGTGGAATGTGTCAGAATCGAGTAACGTGGTGATGCGGTCGCGAGCGGTGAGCTTGCCCATGGCGACCTGTTTTTCGATTGCCTTTTCTCCACCTCCGAGAACCGCTTTCGACTTCCGTCGGAAGAAGTCCATCATACGGGATGCTAGGGACATGGTGTGTTACTCTCCATGTTAAGGGTGCGTGTGTCTTCTGTTCGTCGAACGAAGGAACTCCTCCACCTCACCCGCACATCCGCGTCGCGTACCGAACGGGCGTGTGGAGAGGAATGGTCGTCATGCACGCTGCGCGCGATGGCGCGGCGTCAACGCAGGAGAACCATGGCGTTCGCCGCACTCCCGGCGGATGTGTGCACCATGCACACGTACGTACCGCTGGGGAGCCCGGAGGCAAGGAACGCATAATCATGCCTTCCTTCTCTCAGAACTCCATCCACCAGCGTACGAACGAGGCGTCCATCCTGGCTGTACACATCGACGCGCACATGTTGTGCGACGGGGAGGTCGAAGGAGATGGTTGTCGAGGGATTGAATGGATTCGGGTGGTTCTGCCGGAGCGTCGGGACTCCGGTGTATGTCAAGGTCTTGCGGTGCTGCAGGCACATGCTGTCCACCACCAACACGCCGTGCTCGGGCAACGCGCGGGGATTGCCTGCATTGAATGTGAGCGTCCGCACCTGCAGCGGTGCGATATTCGGTTCGTGCCAGAGTGGAATGCATCGCAGGTGCAACAGCACGCCGGTACCATCAAGTGCCGGGCCGCCGTTGCCGCGTATGCGAATCGTGCCCGGCTGGCTCAGATCCACGTCCAGAGCGTGACCGTTGGTCAATGTGCCGGCGTTGCTCCAGCCGATAGGGTAGAGGAGATGTGGGTCGTAATCGAGGTCGAGTGTGAACGTGGTGGTGTTCGATCCAGCCCTGTTTCGAGTGAGCAGAATGGGCAGCAGCAGGGGTTCCTGTGCGCGGCCGTACACCGTGTCCGCAACGCCCGCAGCGAGCGTGGTAACGCCAACGCCACGTAGTTCGAAATTCAGTGTGGGCACGTCACTGTCGTTGCTCAGAAATTCGAGCTGGGCGCTCTTCGCCAGAACCGTTGTAGGCTCGAAAGAGATGACGAAGCTCGCGCTGTCACCGGGTGCCAGCACATATTGCTGCGCGGCATTCACGGCGAAATGTGTGGGATCGCTGCCAAAAAGGCGAAAACCATCCACCCGAAGCGGGCCGTAGCCGATGTTGCGAAACTGAATCACCGTGTCACGCCTGTCACCCAGTTCCACCTCGCCGAAATCTATCACGGTGTTTACCAGATCGATTTCCGGCGAAACATTGTAAATCTCCACCTGGATCGCGCCGGTGTTGTCCGCATGCCGGTCAATGGATAGTGGAGGATGATCGGCGATGAACAGCGTGGCAGGAGCGCCGAGCCCGGTGAACGGAACGCGGTAGTTGTAGGTGAGACTGACGCCCGGAGGATCGATGCGTGCGGAAATGGGCATCCCGTTGAGGAGAAAGCCATTTGTCACTGAAGTGGAAAGCCCGGGGAAGCCGAACTCACCGGGAGGGATATCCCGATAGAATGCCGCATCGGCCAGGCCGACACTATCGCCTTGAAGATTGCGCCAGAAGGAAAAGGTGCCACTGCAAAGAAAATCGAAACGCTTGCCGGCTGGCAAAAACTGCGTCTGCTTCGGCAGCGTATCCACTGCAAACACGGTGATGCGCTCCACGAACAATTGCGATACCGCCTCGTGCCGCGCCGTGAGGAGGAGCAGAACAACGAGGATCGCAATGTGGGATAAAACGCGCATCGCCTTTTTCTAATAGACTTACAGCTTGCGAACTTCTAACATATTGGTTGTCGGCCTCTTCTGCAAGGGAGTACCGGCGGAATACACCACCAGCTCGCCCGAGCGCGCGAAACCGGAACGGAGTACGAACGCGTCCAGCGCAAGCATGTCGTATTGCAGTTCCGCCAGTCCGGGGATGCGCACCGGGTGCACTCCCCACACGAAGGAGAGTCGTCGCAACGTCGCATCATTGTCCGTCAACGCAAGAATGGGCATGCGCGGGCGGTACTTGGCGATCACTTCGGCAGTACCGCCCGAGGTGGTGAGCGTGACGATTGCGGCGGCATGAATTTGCTCGGCGAGCACACAACTCGCGCGTCCAATGGCGTCGGCGATGTTGCGCTCGATGTCTTCGGGCTGCGCGTAATTCCGCACAGGCCGCTCCGCATCGCGCTCGATGGCCCGGATGATACGATCCATGTAACGCACGGCTTCCAACGGGTAGCGGCCCACGCTGGTTTCGCCACTGAGCATGACGCAATCACTGCCGTCGGCGATTGCGTTGGCCACATCGCTGGCTTCCGCGCGTGTGGGCCGCGGATGTTCGATCATGGACTCGAGCATCTGCGTGGCGGTGATCACGAATTTGCCATGCATGTTGCAGCGACGGATAATGTCCTTTTGCAGCACCGGTACTTCCTCCGCAGGCATTTCCAGTCCGAGATCGCCTCGGGCGACCATGATGCCATCGGATTCGCGTATGATGTCCTCGATGTCGGATACACCTTCCCAACGCTCGATTTTGGCGATCGCGGGCACGCGTCGTCCTAACCAGCGCATCGCTGCCTGCAATTCCATCACATCGCGCTCACTGCGCACAAAGGACAGAGCAACGGCATCCACACCGGCGTTCAGACCGAAGGCGAGGTCTTCGCGATCCTTGTCGCTGAGCGACGGCGCGCTGATCACGGCTCCCGGCACAATGATGCCCTTGTTGCTTTTCAACCTCCCACCTTTGAGCACGCGCGTGCGGATGTCGTTGCCCGACACGGCGAGTATTTCCAGCGAAAGGTAGCCGTCGTCCAGAAGTATCGTCTGTCCCGCGTGTACTTCACCGATCAAATCGGGATAGGTTGTCCCCACGCGACGGGCATCGCCCAGTGGAACATCATCGGCGGTAATGATGAACTCCGCGCCATCGGGCAGCTCCACCCCGCCGTCGGGCATGATGCCGGTACGGATTTTCGGACCCTGCAAGTCCTGCAGCACGGCGACGGGTTTGCCTTTCCGTTCGGCCGCGTTGCGCACGCGGTGCAGGGTTTCTTCATGCAGCTCCTTCGTACCATGCGAGAAATTGAGACGAGCGATATCCATGCCCGCTTCGATCAAGGTGTCGAGCATGGCGTCGCTGTTCGAGGCGGGCCCGAGCGTGCAGATGATTTTTGCTTTGCGCATCATGACGAAGTACTCCGGGATGAATTCCGCAGGGCGCGGGTGTGGTCAAGCAGTACTGGCAGAACGGTGGCCGACGGCAGGGCGATGCACTCATGCATGTGTTCGGAGATGGCCGATGCTTCGGGATTGATTTCCACTACATACGCGCCGTTGTGGCGTGCGATCAAGGGCAGTTCCGCCGCGGGATACACTTGCCCGGAGGTGCCAATACTGAGAAACAGCGTACAGTTCGCTGCCGCCTCGCGCGCTATCAGCAATTCCCTCTCGGGAAGGGATTCACCGAACCAGACCACGCCGGGGCGTATCCAACCTCCACAGGAACAGCGCTGCGCTGCGCTGCTCCGCGGTGCCGCATCACCGTGATACGGGAGGGAACAGCTGGCGCAGCGGCTATGCTCGATGTTGCCATGCAGTTCATGTACCTCCGGACTTCCCGCGCGCGCGTGAAGATTGTCCACATTCTGCGTGATCAGTGTGAAGCGTGGAAACATGCTCGCAAATCCCGCGAGCGCCACATGCCCCGCATTTGGCTGAACAGCGGCGACACGCTCGCGCCGCCACGAGTACCAGCTCCACACCAGATCGGGATTGGCAGCGAATGCCTGAGGCGTGGCGAGTTCGTAGGGATTGTATTTCGCCCACAATCCATCAGCATCGCGAAAGGTCGGCACACCGCTTTCGGCCGACACGCCCGCTCCCGTGAGCACGCACACCGCTTCGGCTGCGCCGAGCACCTGCGAAAGTTGTGGGGAAATGCTGAACGATGCACCCATGCGTCACCAGATCAGGGTACGAGATTGAGCCGTTTCCAGGAACTGCGTCGGATTGCGGCAACATCGATCACAAGACGATGCATAGCACCGGTCTGCCACAGCGCGGTGTGATCGGCATAATGCCTGCTGAAGGGCTGGCCCGATTGTCCAGTGGTCAACACAATGTAGCTTGAATCGGGAGAAGCCATATCGCATATGAAACGCATCGAAGCCCCCACTGTCGCGCCGTACGGTGTAGTGAAGGGGAAGCCGCTATTCTGCACCGTGGTGTTGTTCCCGCTGATGGCGTAGGGTCCGACATTGAACAAGGTGTGCAGGGGAGAGACGTCGCCCAGCGGATGCCGGAATTCCACGGTATGCAGCGAACCCCAGGTCCATTGCTCCATGTCCGTGCCCAGCGTTCGCCGTAATTCGCGCACCGCCTCCACAATGCTGCGGATCAGAATATGTCGCGGTTGCTCGATGCCCGGTGTGCGAACATCGTCGAACCACTGCGCGGTGGTGTCGTTCAGCAGGCGGGGCATCACCCGGGTGGGAATGTTTGTGAGAAAGGTGTAGTTCGTGAACAGCGTGGAGTCCATCTCATCACCGAAGGTGTTGCGCAACAGATGCACGTAGGCGACGCTGTACAGCGAAGCCTCGATGGACGAGGCATCCATGCGGCAGTCCCATGCGGCGAGACGGTTCATGACGCGGGTCATCAGCAAGGGGCGGGAACTCCAGCCACGCAAGGCGCGCACGAAAGCGTTGCGCAGCGTGTCGACATACGACGAGTAGCTGTCCATTTGCAGCATCTGCATGTCTTCCACATTGTAGCTGCGCTGTTCTCCCAGCAACTGCGCGATGCGTCTCGCGCGCGTGTCGCCTTCCCACAAATGCGACGAGTACGACGTTCCCGCACCGGGAGGTCGCGCATTGGCGGCTACGATCACTCCCTTTTCGGGTTGCCACACCGAGGGCAAGGCCTCGAAGGGAATGGCGCCCCGCCATTCCGCCGCCGCATCGCTGCCTCGAGCGGGCAGCATTCCGGTGCCGACGGCCCGCTGTGGCACTCGTCCCATGGCGCTTCCGCCAATCGCACCCGAGGCGTCCGCATATACGAGGTATTGGGCGGGCACACCGAAACCGCGAATCGCGCTGCGCACTTCCGTCCAGTTCCGCGCGTGGTTCAATTGGTAGATGGCCAGCACATCATCGCTGCGTTCATAGCCCATCCATCGCAGCGCCACCGCGGTGGGTGGAGCGAAGCGTCCCGAATCGCGGATCACGCCTTTGAAGGGATATACCTGTGAAATCACCGGCCCGCGTCGTGTGACCAGTGTTGTATGCACCACGGGTATACTGTCGCGGATGAAAATCGAATCCGTGTGTACCGCGAGTCTCCTGCGCTGTCCCGCATCGAGCCACGTGGAGTCCTTTTCCGAAACGTCCTCCACCACGAAATCCACATCATCGGCCATGAGATTCGTGAGTCCCCAGGCGATGTGTCCATTGTGTCCGATCACCACACCGGGCACACCCGGCAACGTCACGCCGGCCACGTTGAGTCGAGGCGTGGAGATGTGCATGATGTACCAGCGTGCCGGTTGCATGAACACGAGATGCGGGTCGTTGGCGAGTATGGGCTTGCCCGAGGCCGAGCGTCTTCCATCGATCACCCAGCTGTTGCTGCCGACACCGCTGCCGGCGTTTCCGAACACCGATGCCAGCGAAGCCATGCCGGCGCGTAGCAATTCGGCATCGCCCGGGAGCGCACCCGGAGCTGCAGGAGGGAGAAACGGTCCTTCGCTGTCGTCGCGTGGAAAAATTTGCCGCGCCTTGTCCTCGCCGAAGTGTGCGATCAATTCCTGCAATGTCAGATCCACCCACCACGACAAGCCCAGTTCCCATCCCATGAGCCTTGCGATGATAAGCGAATGCGCGGGTTTCCAGGGCTCGGGTTCGTATTGCAGGAGATCGAATTCCACCGGCAATCTTCCGCTGGCTTCGCGAATGCCAGCGTTTACCCCGCGCGCATACGCGTCGAGGATATTGCGGGTCTGTGGAGATACGGATTGCAGCAAGCTGTCCGCAAGCCGCGCGATACCGATGCTGCGCATGAGTCGGTCGGCGGGTAGCAGGCGCGATCCAAACACCTCGGCGAGTCGTCCCTGTCCGTAGCGCCGGAGAATATCCATTTGCCACAACCTATCCTGCGCGTGCACATAGCCCGCCGCCACAAAGGCGTCGTACTCATTTTCCGCGAGAATATGTGGTACTCCGGCAGGATCGCGGTACACATCCACGGGTTGGGAGAGGCCGGGGAGCCGCATTTCACCCTCTTCCTGCGGCAGCGCGCCAACGACGAGACGGTAGAGAAACAACCCCGCGAATGCGAGTACAACGAGCGCGCTCGCCAGCAGGCCCAGCCATATACGACGTCGTAGCATGTGTTTCGGCGCCACCATGGCAATCAAACTAGCACCCGGACATGCCAAATCCAATGCGAGCCGTCGACTCCTCCGGCAGCAATCCCGGGACTGTTGGGCGTGTCATGCGAGAGCCTCGCAACGGAAGGAGAAGCTGTGGCAGGAGATGTCGCGGAAACACTCCCGACGGAGCGCGAATTTTCGTACATTTCATCAACGCAGGTTTATTCCACAATGCCCCGACTCCCATGTATCACCACGCGTTTCCTGCCCGACGCCATACCATCGCACTGTCCATGCGCAGCACTCTCAGCGCAGTGGCGCTGATCGTCCTGCTCACGCTGGATGTGTCCGCACAGAATCCCGCGCCTGCCGCCTTGCAGCGCGAGAATCTTGGACCCGCTGTGAACTCTCCCTACGACGAAGTGCTGCCCATGATCGCACCGGATGGCAAGACGCTGTTCTTTGTGCGTAAAGGTCACCCCGAGAACCTCGGGAGCGAGAAGAAAGATGACATCTGGGTCAGCGAACGTCTCCCCGACGGTTCCTGGAGTGCGGCGCGCAACATCGGCTCTCCGCTCAACACCGATGGGTTCAACTTCGTGTGCGCGGTGCTGCCGGATAACAACACGTTGCTGCTCGGCAATCAATACATGAAAGACGGAACCCAGCGTCAGGGATTGGCCATGACCAACCGCGTGGGTGGGCAGTGGTCATTTCCCACGAACATTTTTATCGACCGCCTTGGCAATCTCTCCGAATTGTCGGAGTACACCATGTCACCCGACGGACGCGTCCTGGTCATGAGTTTGCAGCGTGCCGATTCTATCGGAGGGCGCGATCTCTACGTCAGCTTCCGCAAAGCCGACGGTACGTGGACACAGCCCGAGAATATGGGAGCTGGCATCAACAGTGCCGAGCAGGACGTCACGCCGTTTATCGCGGCCGACGGAGTGACGCTGTATTTTTCCAGCAACCGTCCCGGCGGCTTTGGCAGCAATGATGTGTACATGACGCGCAGGCAGGATTATACGTGGAAGAATTGGTCGATGCCGCGCAATCTCGGTTACCCCATCAACACGTCGGGGTGGGATGCGTATTACACGGTACCCGCCAACGGCGAGTACGCCTATTTTGTGAGTACCAGCGATGGTTTCGGGAAAAGCGATCTGTTTCGCATCGCTTTGCCCGAGGACGCGCGGCCCATACCCGTCATGTTGGTCAGCGGCCGTGTGCGCGATCCCAAAGGTGGTACCATCCCCGCCCGCATTACCTACGAGCGCCTGTCCGACGGCACCGAAATCGGCAGCGCCACCACCGATCCTGAGACCGGTGAATACAAAATCGCTCTGCCTATGGGATACGAATACGGATTCCATGCCGATGCGGATGGATTTTATCCCATCAGCCAGCATCTCGATTTGACCGACCTCTCGCGCTTCGACGAAGTGCAACGCGATCTGGTTCTGGCGCCGCTCACGGCAGGATCCACGATTCGTCTGAACAACGTGTTCTTCGATTTCAACATGGATGTGCTGCGCGACGTCTCCAAACCCGAACTCGAGCGACTCGCGCGCTATCTCAAAGAGCATCCCACCACAATGATTACCATCGACGGACACACCGACGATGTGGGTGGATATGAATTCAACATGCAGCTTTCGCGGCGCCGTGCCTCCGCGGTGATGAACTATCTCGTTGGCAGCGGCGTCTCGGCTGTGCGTATGATCGCTCGCGGATTCGGAAAAACCCGCCCCGTGGCACCGAACGATACCGATGAAGGCCGGCAGCTCAATCGTCGCGTCGAGTTCACGATTCTGCAGGAATGATCGCGGGGGCATTGTCCCTTCGAGCGGCTTTCCCGTATATTTCCCTCGTTATCCCTCGCGCCGGTGCGATTACCGGCGCTCGTGTTCTTGTCGCATTGTCATTGATGTTCATGAAAGCCAGCGAAAGCGTTCTTCACCAGCACGGATCGTGTTCCATCACACTGTTTCACGATCCTCTCGATCCGTCCACCTGGATCGTGCGCCAGTGGCGCAAACGTCTGTTCGGGCGCAAATGCCTGCAAAGCAAATGGTTTGTCACGCGCGCCCAGGCCGAGCAGTACGCGAAACGTCTCGGGCAGGAGTGTGAACGCGCCCGACGCATGGAGAAATAAATGATGGGTGGCGACGATTTCCTTTGCTTCAATACCGAGAATGTGCTGCGGCAAATCGATGGCGTGCAACCCGAACTCGGTGTGTACAAGGTCCGATTTTATGCCAACAACGGGCGTCCCTCCCGCGAGCCCACCGACAGTGTGTTGGATTTCCTCTACTATCCTTCCGGTGGAACCATTCGCGACAGCGCATTGAACATTTTACACTACGAACCACGTCTCGACCGCTACCATCCTTCGAATCGCGGCTAGCGGAGCGTCCTTCCCATGCGTGTCGCCGCTCTGCAATTCCAACCCACGCTGCTCGAGGTGGACGCGAATCTCGCCACGATCGAGCGCGAACTCTCCGCGGCGGATGCCGACCTTGTCGTACTGCCTGAACTCTGCACCACCGGGTATTTTTTTCCCGATGCTGCTGCGCTTGCCGCCACCGCCGAAACGCTGGATGGCCACAGTGTGCAATTGTTGCGCGACCACGCGCGGTCGATGGGCTGCACCATTGTGGCTGGCCTTGCCGAGCGCGCAGGTGAGCGCCTGTTCAACAGCGCCGTCACGGTGACGGCCGATGGCGCGCTGCACCTGTACAGGAAGGTGCATCTCTTCGCCGAGGAGAACATCCTGTTCGCACCGGGCGACCTCGGTTTCCCCGTCGTGGACATCGGCGCCTGTCGGCTCGGTGTCATGATCTGTTACGACTGGCGCTTTCCCGAAGCAGCGCGCACACTTGCGCTGCGCGGTGCGCAGATCATTGCCCACCCTTCGGATCTGGTGGCCGCCCCGTCGCTGTGGCAGCCGGTGATGCGCACACGCTCGGTCGAAAACCGCGTCGCCACTGTCACCGCGAACCGCACCGGTACGGAAACTCGCGGCGATGAGGCATTGACCTTTCACGGACACAGCCAGATCGTTGCGCATAATGGCAATGTGCTGGCCGAAACCGACGAGCACTTCCAGGGCTGGATTCGCGCGGAGGTGGATCCCGCGGCCTCGGATCGCAAAGCCTTTTCGCCTTGGAATGACATTTTTGCCGACCGCCGGCCGGATCAATATGCATTGTGACACGAAGCTGAGAGTCCTGGCATGCGTGCGCTGATACTGCGCATCGCGGTGTCGATAGTGTTGCGCACGGTATCCGTGCGCTGGGAGAATCGCGCCGCTCTCGATACCTGCGTGGCGCAAGGCCTGCCTTGCGTGCTGGTGTTCTGGCATGGCTCCATGCTCTTCCCGTGGTGGTATCTGCGTCGCCGCAACGGCGCTGCTTTGGTCAGTATGAGCAAGGACGGACAACTGCTGGCGGATTTGCTCGAAGCATGGGGCTACCGCGTGCTGCGTGGTTCGAGCAGCCGGGGTAACAAGGAAGCCATGCAATCGATGCGCGATGCGCTGACCGATGGCCATCTGCTTTGCGTCACGCCCGATGGGCCGCGCGGACCGATGCATGAAATGAAAATGGGTGCGCTGCGTGCCGCACAGACCATGGAAGTGCCATTGCTGATGATCAGCGTGGGGTATCGGCGTTGCTGGCGACTGAAAAGTTGGGACCGCTTCGAAGTCCCTGTGCCCTTCACTCGCGCCACGGTGCGTGTGGCCGGTCCTCTCCGCATCGATGCAGGCCTTGAAGGTGAGGCGCTTGACGAACAGAGGGAGGAAATGGAAAAACTGCTCCGCGCCGAATATCGGGCGGTGACGTTGGGGGTGTAGTCCATGCTTGCACTCGTCTCGGCACTGTACGCTTCGGTGATGCGTGTGCGCAACCACGCGTACGATTGCGGCATTGCCCGGAGCACCAGACTGCCCATCCCTGTGATTTCGGTGGGAAATATCACGGCGGGTGGAACAGGAAAAACCCCGATCGTGGAGTACATCCTCTCGCTTCAACCGTCGGCACGTCCCGTGGTGCTCTCCCGCGGGTATCGTCGCGACAGCCGCGGCACGCTTGTGGTATCGGATGGACAGGGGAACATTGTGGACGCCGCGGCCGGTGGCGACGAACCGGTGCAAATCGCCGGCAACGCTCCCACCGTGCCGGTGATCGTTGACGCAAAGCGACGGCGTGCGGCGCAACTGGCGCTGCGGCGCTTCAATGCAGATCTGCTCGTGCTCGACGACGCGTTTCAACATCGCGCACTTCGCCGCGATCTGGATATCGTGGTGTATGACGCCTCCGTGCCTCCCTCCCGTCAGCGCATGCTGCCACGGGGCCGTCTGCGCGAATCGTTGGAAGGATTGCGGCGCGCGACGGTGTTGCTGCTCACCCGGTGTCGAGATCGCGAGCATGCCGCGGCAATCGAGCAGGAACTCCGCGCTTTCACCGAAGCACCCATGTTCGCCACACAATTTCTTCCGGTGGAAACACGCACATTATCCGGTGATGCGATGCCGTCCGCAGAGCTGAATGGGCAACAGGTGGGGGCGTTTTGTGGCATAGGCAATCCCGTGTCTTTCGCCCACACTCTGGAGCTGATGGGAACGCGCGTGCAATGGATGGAGGAATTTCCGGATCACCACCGCTACACGGAAACCGAAGTAGTTGCCTTGCTGCGTCGTGCCGAAGACAGCGGGGTGCGCGCATTGCTCACCACCGAAAAGGACGCAATGCGCCTGCGGCTTTTGCCAGCCGCGGAGCATTCCATTCCTGTGGTGTACCCGAAGATGGCCCTGCGATTTCTCGAGGGAGAGAAGGATTTCGTGGCTATGCTTCGCGCGTGTGTGCGCGATCGCCGCCTGCACTGAGTGGCGCCTGTTGTCCCGACGACGCGCTGCCGATTCGCGCCCGCAGCACCTGGGAACAGTTTTCACAAAAATGCGCGACGGGATTGTGGCGCAGCTTGTCGGTATTGATCGTTTCCTTGCAAAAAATGCAGCGCCCGTAATCGCCGCGGTTCAGTCGCTCCAGGGCGAGACGCAGTTCATTCAATTCGGGATCGCCTTTGAAGGCGAGCGAAGCCACCAGATACTCTTCCGAAGAAGGAATGGCGACTTCGTGGTATTTTTCTGAAAGTCGCTGCGCTATGCGCGTCAGTATGATTTCCCTCAGTTCCTTGCTCATCCGCTCATCCGGCATGGTATCCTCCTCCGTTGACGTCCGGAACATCACACGGTCGTTGTACATTCATCATGGGTCATGGCACTTCGGGAATTAGACGCATTTTCCCTTCAGAGTCAAGACCATAGCGTGGTAGCCCGTTCGCGTAATCCACACCAAAGCTATCCGCGTAGATACACCATCAGTATCGCCACGTCGGAGGCGGATACGCCTGAAATACGCGAGGCTTGTCCGATGGACGCAGGACGGATGCGAAGCAATTTCTCGCGACCCTCCGTCGACAGCGAATGCACACGACCGTAGTCGAAGTTCGCTGGAATCTGATGTTCCTCCATGCGGCGAAATTTCTCCAAATCGCGCTCCTGCCGATCCATATAGCCGGCGTACTTGGTCTCGATTTCCACCTGTTCCAGTGCCCGCGCATCTTCGAGTACGCGCGAGAAAAGGGGATGCCGTGCGATGCCATCGATGCGCAGCAATTCCGAGGCGCGTACCTCCTCGCGGCGGAGAATCTTTCCGAGAAATTCATGCTGGGTCACCGGCGCCGACGAGCGCTCAAGGAGAAATGGATTCAGCACGGCAGGTTCCACGGTGTGCCGTTCCACCAGCACGCGTGCATCACGGATCAATTCCTCCCTTTCCTTCAGACGCGCGAATTCCTCGTCGGTGATCAAACCAAAACGATGTCCGTGGGGCATAAGGCGGCGGTCGGCGTTGTCCTGGCGCAGCAATAGACGATATTCCGCGCGCGAGGTGAACATGCGGTAGGGCTCCTCCGTACCCTTGTTCACCAGATCATCGATAAGCACGCCGATATAGGCCTCGGCACGGGTGAGCACAAACCCAGGCTCCCCACGCAGCGCCAGTGCGGCGTTGATACCCGCCATCAGTCCCTGCGCCGCCGCTTCCTCATATCCCGAGGTGCCATTCACCTGGCCGGCCAGATACAGGCCGCGCAGTAACTTGCTCTCGAGGGTGAGATGCAGTTGATGTGGCGGGAAATAGTCGTATTCCACCGCGTAGCCCGGACGCAGCATGCGCACTTCGTGCAGTCCAGGCACGGTACGCAACGCGCGGAGTTGCACGTCTTCCGGCAGACTGGACGAAAATCCATTCACATACACTACATCCGTGACGCGTCCCTCGGGCTCGAGGAAGAGATGGTGACTGTTTTTATCCGCGAATCGCACGATCTTGTCCTCGATACTCGGGCAGTAACGCGGACCCACGCCTTCGATACGTCCGCTGAACATCGGCGAATGCTCGAAGCCTTCGCGCATCACCGCGTGCGTCTGTTCGTTGGTATGCGTGATGTAGCAGGGTATTTGCTCGAAGGCCGGCACCGGCGATCGGAAAGAGAAGGGCTGCGGATGCTCGTCGCCCGGCGCGAGTTGTGTGGCGGCGAGATCAATGCTCGACAGCGCGACACGAGGCGGAGTGCCGGTTTTCAGTCGACCACTTTCCATGCCCAGTGCCAGGAGCGACGCGGTGATACCTCGCGCGGGTTGTTCGCCAAAACGCCCTCCTTCCGTGCGATGCAATCCCGTGTACATGGCCGCGTTGAGGAAGGTACCGGCGCATACGATCAATGCACCGCAGCGGAGTTCGCTGCCGTCGTCCAGTCGCACAGCGCGGACGCGGCCGTCTTCGCTCAGCACTTCGCTCACAGCACCTTCCACGATACGCAGTCCCTCCGTGTGCTCGACCAGATGCAATGCCGCCGCCGCGTAGGCATCGCGGTCGTTCTGGCTGCGGGGCGACCATACCGCGGGACCTTTCGAACGGTTTAACATTTTATACTGAATTGCCGAGGCATCGGCGAGTAGACCCATCACACCGCCCAACGCATCGATTTCCCTGACGAGATGCCCCTTGGCCGTGCCACCAATCGCTGGATTGCAGGACATGCGCCCAATGGCGTGGCGGTCCATGGTCACCAGGGTCACCACGCAACCCATGCGCGCGGCCACCACGGCGGCCTCGACGCCCGCGTGCCCTCCTCCGACGACAACGATTTCCATGTTTCCATTTTCCATAAGCAAAAAATGTACGCATTCCCCCGCATCCGTCGCAATGTTTATTCGAATGCACTGCCCGGACGCAAGCCCTACGAGATTCCGCATGTGAGGGACATGCGTGAGCGTTGCATGAGAACAGGGCAAAATTTAATCCCCATCCCCTGCGTGCAACCCGCGTGGGGGAGGCGCGTAGTAGTATTGGGCTAACGAATTAGGGAGAACAAGAACCTACCGAATAACCCCACCCGTCAATCAGTAGTGGCAGTCGATGTCGAGATCGTCTGCCATTTTTTTTTGCATACATGCATGTGGTGAATGGGACGGAATGTGCCATACACGGTGGTGGCCGCGATTATCGATACGCAAGTTTGGTGCTACCGATGCCTACCCGAGGACATTCACTGTTGAGGCTGTGAAAGCAACGGGGCGATACCGTTACCGGCACCGCCCCGCGCATGTGCTTCAAAGCGGAATCAGATTTCCACCACGGTGCCGGGAGCGGGGATGCTCACGTTGCGCAGGCCGAGGTCGCTTTCCATGGCATGCTGCAATTTCTGTTGCTGATCGTAATCGCCATGCACCAGGAAGGCGTGGGCGAGCCGTGCAGGGTTGAAGCGCTGGTGGAATGCGAGCAGTTCCTTGCTGTCGGCGTGCGCGCTCAAGCTGTTCATCACCACCACCTCGGCCTTGAGATTGAACTCCTCACCGAAAATGCGCACAGAGGGATGACGCTCTACCAGACGGCGCCCCAGCGTATGCTCGGCATTGTATCCGGTGATGAGAATGGTATTGCGGGGATTCTCGATGTTGTTGCGCAGATGGTGAAGGATGCGACCGCCTTCGCACATACCCGAGGACGAGATGATGATCATCGGTTCGCGCTGATCGTTGAGCGCCTTGGATTCGGTGACATGCGACACATACCGAAGCCGTTCGAAATTGAAGGGATTTTGATGGGTCAACATCGCCTCGCGCGCTTCGGCGTCCATGCACTCGGGGTGAATGCGGAATATCTGCGTGGCATTGACACTGAGCGGACTGTCGACAATGATGGGGATGTCCGGGAGGCGGTTCGCTTCGTAGAGCAGGTGGAGATCGTACACCAGTTCCTGTGTCCGTCCCACGGCGAAGGCGGGCACGATGACACGCCCGTGGCGCGCCACGGTGCGGCGAATAGTGTCTTCGAGCACATCGAGGGCCACTTCCTTCTCCATATGCGTACGTCCGCCATAGGTGCTTTCGCTGATCAGCACGTCCGCATCGCCGGGGAATTCGGGATCCATGAGAATGGGCCGGTCGGGTCGGCCCAGATCGCCGGTGAAGCATATACTTACTTCGCGCTCGCCGTCGCGAATGTCGAGCATGCAAATTGCGGAGCCGAGGATATGTCCTGCGTCGTAGAAGGTCACGGTCACGCCATCGGTCACCATGGTCTTGCGTCGATAGCCCACGGTGAGAAATTGCGAGAGGGTGTTTACCACATCATTCATCGTGTACAGCGGTTTCACCCGCGGCAGGCCTTTGCGGTCGTTGATTTTATTCACGAATTCCGCATCCTTTTCCTGCAAAAATGCACTGTCCAGCAGCATGATATTCGCGAGATCGCGTGTCGCCGGCGTGCAGATGATGGATCCATCGAAGCCGAGTCTGCTCAACATCGGCAACTTGCCGCTGTGGTCGATATGGGCGTGCGAGAGCACCACGGCATCGATGTCGCGGGGATTGTACGGGAAGCTGCTGTTGATTTCCCAGGCCTCCTCGCGTTTGCCCTGGAACAGCCCACAATCAAGCAGGATGTTTTTATCGTTGACCGTGAGCAGATGGCTGGAGCCGGTGACCGTACGGGCGGCGCCGTGAAAACTGAGCGTGATCATGATGCGTGTCCCTCGCTGTAAGCGGTGTAGTGAATGTTGCGCGTTTCAATAGTGCGCCAGGGAACGAGCGGTCTCCACGATGTCGTCTTCGCTCACCAGTATCGCCTGCTCGAGGGATTTGGCGAATCCCACGGGGCAGTCGAGCGAAGCCAGGCGTCGTACGGGCGCGTCGAGATGTTCGAAAAGATGCTCCGAGATATGCGCGGCGATTTCTCCTCCAAAGCCTCCGGTTTTATTTGCTTCGTGCAATACGAGGGCTTTGCCGGTGTGGCGCACGGTCTGCGCGATGGCTTTGGTGTCGAAGGGGAGGATGCTCCGAAGATCCAGCACCTCGGCATGGATGCCCTCGACGGCGAGGCGCTCCGCGGCGTGCAAGGCCAGATGCGTGGTTGTGCCGTAGGTGATGATGCTGAGCGAATCACCGCGACGCCTGAAACGCGCGCGTCCGATAGGCACGCACAGATCGGGCCGCGGATAGGGCGTTTTGGACCAGGGATGGTTGTAGAGGTATTTCGGTTCGAGATACACCGTCAATCCTCTGGTGCGGAATGCGCAGCGCAGCAATCCCACCGCATCATCCGCCGTGGAAGGCATCACGATACGTACGCCCGGGATATTGGCCAGCACTCCTTCGATGCTCTGCGAATGGTACAACCCACCTTGAATATATCCGCCGGAGGCGAGACGCACGATGATATTGGGCACGAATTGTCCATTGCTCCGCCAGCTCTCATGAGCGGTATTCACAAGTTGCTCCATGGCAGGCCAGAAGTAGTCGGCGAATTCGGCGCCTTCCACCACCACCCAGATGTCATCGCGGTAGCGGCAGAAACCGTTGGCCGTACCAAGAATGAAATCTTCCGCGATCGGTGCGTTGAACACGCGCTCGCCGCCGAATTCCTTCGCCATACCTTTCGTCACGTTGAACACGCCGCCCTTCTCGCCCGAGGCCACGTCCTGACCCCAGAGGAAAGTGGCGGGATTGCGGCGGAACTCATCGTGCAGAGCACCGTTGATTGCTTCGCGCAGCGTCACCAACGGCGCATTGCCGTCATGCTCGAGACCGCGCTCGAATTGCTCCTGTGTGAGCGGACAGGTATGCGTATCGTCGGCGAACACATGGCGCAGCACCGTCGAGGGATCGGGTCCGGGTGCCGATTCGGCGCGGACTGCTGCTTCGTCGATCTCCGCGAGATTTGCCCGCTCGATGGCATCCAGCGTTTCGGTGTCGGCGATGCCTCCGTCGAGCAGGTAGTGACGAAAACGCAGCACCGGATCGCGCCGACGCGCTTCGGCAAGTTCCTCGTCGTTGCGGTACAATTCATGCCTATCCGAATTACTGTGCGCACCGATGCGCACGCAGTCCGCATGCACCATGGCCGGACCTTCGCCGGCACGCACATACGCTGCCGCTTGTTGTATCGCGTTCCATGCGTCGAACACATTGGTTCCATCGCAATCCAACACCAGCAGATTGCGGAAGCCCCGGAAATTCTGGGCGATGTTGGTATTGGCGCTCTGCTCGTGCACGGGTACCGAGATAGCGTAGCCGTTGTTTTGCAGCACAAAAATCACGGGCAGTTTTTCGCGGCAGGCACCAGCCAGAGCTTCGTAAAAATACCCCTCCGAGGTGGCCGACTCGCCCGAGCTGTACCAGGCGATTTCTTCACCGCCGAATTTCCTTGCGGCACGCGCCACGCCCGCGGCATGCAGAGAGTGACTGCCCACGCAGCTCGAGACATTCTGAATGCGCAGTGCGGGTTTGGCGAAGTGGTTGCTCATATGGCGACCGCCGCCCGCCACATCGGTGGCACGGGAGAGGCCGTTGAGGATGATTTCCTCCGGAGTGAGACCCGCCGCCAGCACCGTAAGCAGGTCGCGGTAATACGGAAACAGAAAATCCACACCGCGTCTCACGGTCAGGCCCATGGCGAGTTGTATACCTTCGTGACCCGCGCAGGGCGCGTGATACGACCAGCCCTTGGACATCTTGAGATAGCGCGCGGCTTTCTCGTCGAGCATGCGCCCGAGATGCAGCACGCGGTACCATTCGCGCAGTGTCGCATCGTCGATGCCCGGCGGACGTCCCGCGATGGGATGGTAGGGAAGCGTGGAGGTGGGTGTATCGCTCAACATGCGTTCGTCCTTTTCTCACAGGGGTTGCAACCCGATCAAGATAGGCCCTGCGCATGCGTGAAGCAATATCGAAAGATCGTGTCTTTCTGAAGTCGCTTGTTCATGGGGTTGCGGTACGGGTCAGGTCGCGTTCACCCCCGAAATCATTGCCTAAAAATGTTCCGCACATCAATAAATGTATTTGACAAACAGGATTTTTTCCCTATGTTTGAACGAGCGTTCACACTACTTTCATCAACATCACAGGAGGCATCTATGGCAAAGGAAGCACCCAAGGCCATGACCAAGAAGGAGATCGTTGATCACCTCGCCACCAAGCTGGGCGTGCAGAAGAAACAAGCCGAGCAATTCATCGTCGAGTACACGGACCTGATCTACAAGCAGACCAAGAAGCTCAACGAGTTCACCCTTCCGGGTCTCGGCAAATTCGTGACCGGCAAGACCAAGGCGCGCTCGGGCCGCAACCCGTCAACCGGCGAGACCATCAAGATCCCCGCCAAGAAGGTGCTGAAGTTCCGCGTTGCCAAGGCCGCGAAGGACAGCGTCCTCGGTGTCGTGAAGAAAGAGAAATAAGTCCCGCGCGTTATGCGTTCAAGGCGCCCGAGTGGCGCCTTTTTTTTCCACTGCATTTCCACGGTACAGCCGTTAGATTACGGACTGTATTCGCATCACACGAATCGTTTCAGGGAGGAACGCATGATATCCACCGTCATCAGTGCGGCCACGCACGGCATCAATGCCTATCTCATTACCGTTGAAACGCATCTCGAGCATCAGGTTCCCGGTTTTATAGTGGTGGGATTGCCCGACAACGCGGTGCGCGAAAGCCGCGAGCGCGTCACCGCCGCGATCAAGAATTCGGGCTTTCATTTCCCCATCCGCCGCATCGTCGTCAACCTTGCTCCTGCCGATGTGCGCAAGGAGGGATCGGCCTTCGATTTGCCTCTGGCCATGGGCATTCTCAACGCGATCGAAACCGTGCCGGGTGAGAGTTTTGGAGAAACACTGTTCCTCGGTGAGCTCGCCCTCGATGGCAGCTTGCGACCGGTACACGGCACGTTGAGTATCGCGTTGGAGGCGCGGCGGAGCAAACTCTCGCGCATTATCCTACCGCGCGCCAACGCGCGTGAAGCCGCCATGGTGCAGGGCATCGATGTGTTTCCCTGCGATTCGCTCACTGAAGCAGTGGAAATTGTCAACGGCACGCACCCCAATGCCAAACCCTTCCGCGTGGATGTGGAGGCGGTGTTTCGCGAGGAGCAGCATTCCAGCGCGGTGGATTTCGCCGATGTGAAAGGGCAGGAGAATGTGAAACGCGCGTTGGAGGTGGCTGCGGCCGGGGGACACAACATCATCTTGATCGGACCGCCGGGATCGGGGAAAACCATGCTGGCAAAGCGCATTCCCACCATTCTGCCGCCACTGAGTTTCGACGAGGCGCTCGAAACCACGCGCATCCATTCCGTTGCGGGTTTGCTCAGTCCCGGCGCCGCCATCGTGGCATCGCGTCCCTTCCGAGCTCCACACCACACCATCAGCGATGCCGCATTGGTGGGAGGTGGCATTGGTTATGCGCGGCCGGGCGAAATCAGTCTCGCGCACAACGGCGTGTTGTTTCTGGACGAACTCCCGGAGTTCGCCCGTAATGTGCTCGAAGTTCTACGCCAACCGCTGGAGGATGGCTCGGTCACCATCGCACGTTCCAAACTCTCCATCGAGTATCCGGCGGATTTCATGCTTGTAGCGGCCATGAATCCCTGCCCCTGCGGTAATCACGGCAACCCGAATCAGGAATGCACTTGCGGAGAACAGCAGGTGCAGAAATACATGGGACGTATCTCGGGTCCGCTGCTCGATCGCATCGATATTCATGTCAACTGTCCCCAGGTGAAATATCAGGAACTCGCCGGCGAGCGGCGCGGAGAAAGCTCCGAGGCGATACGCGCGCGGGTGGAGCGGGCGCGGCAACGCCAGAGAGAGCGCTTCGCGCATCGGCGCGGCTTGCATTGCAATGCATCGATGGGTTCGCAGGACATACACCATTTCTGCCAGGTGGATGAGGCCTGCAAGAACCTTCTCAAGCACGCCATTACTGTGCTAGGCCTCAGTGCCCGTGCCTACGACCGCATTCTCAAAGTCAGCCGTACCATCGCCGATCTCGCAGGAGAGGAGCGGATCCGTGCTGAATACGTTTCGGAAGCCGTGCAGTACCGCGATCTGGACAGGCGAGTGTGAATCGCCGGAAGGCGAGTCTCGTGGAGTGAAAAATTCCTTGAGCATGGAGGTTCCGCGTGCTTATTGCGCGCTTTCCCGCTGCGCCCTCGACAACAGAAGGAGAAAGGCCGGAATGCCCAGCACGTAGCGGCGCCACAGTCGAGACGGTTCGAGCATCATGCGGTGCAACCACTCGAGGCCGCAAGCACGCATCCATCGTGGGGCACGGTGGCGCGTCCCAGCAAGGAACGCAGTAAAACCGCCCGCAGCAGCGGTGATGGGAATGTTCAGCTCCCGCGCATGATGGTGCATCCAGATGAATTGCTTGGGTGTCCCCATACCCACAAAAAGCAGTTGCGGCGCAAAGTCACGGAGGGACCGCAATACAGCCTCGTCATCCACACTGGCATAACCTTCGAGTACGAGTGTGCGCGAAGCTGCGAGTCCGTGTCGAGGCAGAACCGCGCGCAGCCGGGAGCATTGTTCGTCGTCTCCTCCGAGAAATGCGATGCGCCAGTCACGGGAGATACCTTCCATCAGCAGGCGCTGGTTCACTTCCGTTGCATTGATCCGTGGAGCGGAAACACCCAATCGACGGAGCAGCAACCAGGTTCCCGTTCCATCTCCATAACACAGCGAACAATCGCCGATCGAGAATGCGAGTGCGGGATTCCGACGCAATTCTAGCAGAATGGCGAAATGCGCGTAAGCGAACAGTGCGGGTGGAGGCGCTGTCAACATCGTGGCAAGCAGGTCATCATACGGAGGCATGCGGAGCGTTACGCCGCCGAAGCGGGCGGTGTACTTTGCCAGTGAATCGGATCCGCTGAGCATCGTATCGCCGTATATGTGCTGCGAGTGCATGTCAACGTTCCTTGCTTCAGTGCCGTGTGTATCTTGATCTATGGAAACATCCGCAAATCTCCGATGCGACACAATGAAAACGACGCGTCCTCTCGCTTCGATCTTGTGGTGAGAACATGCCCTCGCTGCGGGGGCGTACCTTTGCACGGTGGGAAAAATTTCGTGACAAAAAAATCGTGACGGTTGAACTCGCTTGACATTGAAGAAAAAAGGAAGTACGTTGCCGGTGAAATTCACCACCAGCATGGAGGGCTCGATAGAAACAGAACACCTCCACATACGGTCTCTCAACTACTCCGTCGACATGCAGTGACGGATCACCCGCGAAAGGGTACAGAGAAATGAAAAGCGGCGATCACTCGCCGCTTTCGCTTTTATACAAATGAAGCATTTCCGCCCTGGAGTCTCTCGCGCGTCGCGCGGCGGCAGGACGAGCGTGCAGCGCTCAGCTCTGGTTCTCGACGTTCTCCGCGTCGTCACTTTCCGTCTCGTCATCCTCATCGCCGCCGAACCATCCCAGTAGCAGCGACATGAGCATAACGGCATTCGCGTCCTCATCGTCGATGAAGGCGCCGTCGTATTGCAGCTGGGCGTGTTCGGGGCTCATTGGACGCCACCCGATTTCGCCATGCTCATCGAACGCCTGTTCCTTGGGCTCGTAGCCGCGTTCACGCAAGGCGATGGTCACCCGTTCGCGCAGCACACCTTGAGTGGATATCCAGTGCTCAAGAATGCCGCGGGCGAGTTCTGCCGAGAGGTTGGCTTCGTCGGAAATGACTTGCAGCAGCATGGACACCGGCGCTTTCGCGATATTGCGGAAACCCTTCACCATATGCTTGCCCGTGGCGAGACGGCACAATTCCTGCTTGCGCGCCTCGAGTGCGGGTCGGATGACGCCGAAGCGGAAGTTCCTGTCTTCCATCAGGGCGAACACCGCATTCGCGGGGTGTGCTTGAAGTTCGTCGGTATGATCGGACATTGTTCTTCCGTTTCCTCGTGACACAATTGTCGTTGATCTTTAAGATACGACGTTGCGGACTTTCTTCCGAACGGCGCCGGAGACGGGGCGGGTACAAGACCGGGGCGGGCACGTCCGCAGGTTATGGTCGCTCTACATTATCTTCGATCCTCGATTCGCCATAAACGGTGTGAGGTTTGCTTGACAACATCGTGTCTGCGATAGATGCGAAGTGCGATTTCGCGGCGCCGACTCCGGCCAGGTGGCTGGTATTCACGGAGAAGAGCGAGGCTTTCTCGCTCCGTGATTCGGGTGCTGGTGACGAGGGATTTCGGCCAGTGCCAGGAATCCATGCCTGACACTCCAGACTCCGCAGTGAAGATATTCCGAGCATTGTCGCATTGACAAACATGAGCGAGCAACCGATGATTATGGCAGGGATAATCAGCGAATAGTCTGGTCCAGGCCCCCGATTCCGGCATGGCAGCCACCGGTCGACACCTTCAGTTCACAGCCAAGTTTGGACCCCGGGCCCGACGCGGGAATCTTTAGCTGAGATATTCAGTGAACAGCCAAGCTCGAATATCGAACCGGCCAGGGCGTCACCGGTCGATACATATGGCGAATTGCCAAGCCCTGGCCCCGAACCCAACTCGGGCGTCCACGGCCGACATAATCAGTGAATAGGTAAACCCGGTCCGACCGCGCCGCCTCCCGGACCGAGCGTGGGTTATTCAGTGAATAGCCAAATCCGGGCCGACCTCGCCGCCTCCCGGACCGAGCGTGGGCTATTCAGTGAATAGCCAAATCCGCGCCGACCGCGCCGCCTCCCGGACCGAGCGTGGGCTATTCAGTGAATAGCCAAATCCGGGCCGACCGATTCATCTCCCGCCTCTGGACGTGGGTTATTCAGTGAATAGCCAAATCCCCGCCCCGAAGCCGCAATCTCAGCCCTCGACCGCCCCACCCCCGTGCCGATTTCCCCCGAAAATCATAATACCGCAAACTCCGAAATCTCCGAACGCCCGCGACAACCTCCGAAAAACCACTCCCACATCCCAAATCCTCCGCCTCCACGCATAGCTCTCCCGCGCGAATCGCCGCAGGGCGCTTCGGTCCTCATTCAGACAACAATTGTTTACTGCAAGCGGCTGCGACGATCTATCGCGGACAACCCCATCCCATATCCCGGCCCGCTACCCCGGCGCCATCGATAGCAACATCGCCTCCGGATCCACGGTGTGCAGCATCGCCAGCGAGGCGTCCAGCATCTCCGTTACCGTGGGGGTGCGCTTCCGCTTCGCCGTGCGTGTAGTGGGGGAAGTTGGAATCGCCGTCGGTGGACGCAGCACGGTGTCGCGCAGGAACACCGCGCGGCCGAGCATGAGCAATCCGGATGATGGCTGCGGCTTGGACCGCGGTGACCGGGCGTGGTCCTCGCCGAACAGCGCGAAGGCCTCGTTCAGTACGGTGCGCAGATTGCGCACCGAAGGATTCGCCTTGTCACGCGTGAGCTGCGAGCGCTGCATCGCGGCGTTGAATGCGCAGCGAATATTCTGGATGTCGCCGGCATCCGCGACGATGCAATCCCGGTAGCGGCGCGTCCATACGGCGCGCCCCGTCGTGCCTCGCGCGGTGTTGATGGCTCTCGCGCTGTTCATTTTCAGGAAACCCACAAGCAGCGGAATCGTCATCAACCTGCGCGCGCGCAAAGGATTTCTCCACTTCTCCGGATGCGCAGCGCTGTGATTGCGGTGCTCGGTGATGGTGACGAGGATTTCGAGCGCGTTGGGCGTGAAGCGCGCAGCATCCAGGCGCAGACAAGGGTAGCGCTGCACGGTGAGAGCGAGCTTCTCGAAGGCGATTTCCGCAAAGGCGTTGAGGCGAAGTCCACCGTCGCGTTCTTCGCCGAACAGCGCCTCCTCGCCCGCGGTCTCGAGTCGCAGGCAGTAGGTGCCGGGTTCGGAGTAGTTGTGGCCGCGTATGCGCGCACGGCGGTAAGGTATCTCAATCTGCATCATTAGCTCCCAACTAATGGATGAAGGTGAAATGGAACGTGCAACATATCAAGGAGGTTTGAATCCCGCAATGCAGTAACGCTGGGATAGAAGGATCAATCACCTGACGCGTCGATAGAATACTTGCGGAGGGTATCAGACGGTGACGTCTTCGATATCAGGGGTGCGCGGTGTGTAGGTTCGGGGGAGCGTGATGATGAACGAGGTGCCGGGATGCTCCGCGCCATCGCCCAAACGGTTGGGGGATTCGAGTTGCACATCTCCGTTGAACTGCCGGATGATATGCATGACCACACTGAGTCCCAGCCCGGTTCCTTCAATCCCTTTACGCTTGGCGAGGCTGGAACGATAGAAATCCTGGAAAATCTTCGATTGCTCCTCGGGCGGAATTCCGATGCCACTGTCGGCAATTTCGATACTCACAAGATCGTCCTGCTCCTTGATGTGGATTTCCACACGCCCGCCTCCCTCGGTGTACTTGTGCGTGTTCGAGATCAGGTTGGCAAGGGCGAGTTTGAGCAAGCGACGCTCGGCCTCGATATGGATGTCCTTGCCGCTGCCAATCCAGGTGGAGAAGCGGATTTTTTTTGCCACAAAAAGCACGCGCATCTCCTGGTAAATCTCATCGATCAATTCTGTGAGATTCACCAGCGAAATTGTGGGCTTCTCCTCCAGCTTGAGTTGTGTGAGCTGGAGGATGTCGTTCACCACCTGTATGGCATTCGCAAGACGCACCTGAGAGCGTTCAAGTGGTCGTTGGAACTGCTCGGGCAAGGCGCCGATCGATCCATCCAGTATCATGTTGATGTAGGTCGCGGCAGCTGCGATGGGCGTTTTCAGATCGTGTACCACGCTCATCACATAGCGGGATTTTGACAGCTCGGCTTCCTCAAGCTTGCGGAAAGCCACAGTGAGAGAGCGTTCACGGAGGTAGAGTTCCTTCGAGATGGAGTTCGCCAGATAGTTGCTGATGAACAGTGTCACAGCGAGAAAGGTGAAATGCACCGCGATGAACGTGGGATCGAGATAGTGCGGATCGGGCAGATAACCGCTGATCGTATTGTGCGGAATGATACCATGGAATTCGAGCAGCGCACCGCCGATGGTGATGAGCAGGGTGATGCTCACCAATATCGATACTACCCGCATCGGCAAGATGAGACTGCCGATAATGACGTGAAAAATGAAAAAATACAGGAATGGCGACTCCACGCCTCCGGTGAAGTAAATCAGCGCCAATAGTGCCGCGAAATCCAGGCACATCTGGATGAGCGCGAAATGCAGTCCGGTGAATGGGCCGTAACCAACGGGGACCAAACGGTGGGTGCGATGGAGGAGAAGATTGTATACCAGAATGGCAGTGGCAAGCCCCACAACGGAAACCACATCCACATACAGTCGCTCGAACACCGCGCCGAAAGCGATCAAACTCAGCAGCATCGCCACGGCGATGTAGCGCATGTGCACGAGCCAGAGATTGCGGCGCTGCAGCGATCTCCAGAACTCATCGTACATGATCCACTTTGGAACGAGTCCGATCATGAGGGGCGACGTGTTATTGAAACAAATGACGGAAACCTCCTCACGCGGTCAGACATGCGCAGCTACGCGTGAGGGCGAAGGTCAGGCGGTTTTGCGGCTGCTGGCCCTCGTGAGATGCTGTTTGATTGTTCCGAGAAGGACCGCCGCGCTGACCGGTTTCTCTAGAAAATCCTCGATGCGCACCATGGCGCTTTCTCCAAAATGAAAACCCACGGATTTGGCGATCGAAGTCAACATGATGATGGGGAACGTGTATCCGCTTCGACGAAAACGGCTGGCAAGGTAAAAACCGTCGTCCGGCTCCTGCATCATAACGTCCAGTATCACCAGATCCGGCCGAACGCGTTGCACCAGTTCGATGGCCTCGTCCACCGTGCCGGCCGAGACGGTGGTGTATCCATTGGCTTCCAGTAGCAGACGATTCGCTTCGACTATGTCGGGATCGTCATCGATGAGCGCGATGGTAGGCATGACAACTCCACAGCCAGGGGATGATTCGTATGCGGGAACGACGCACGGCGGTGCGCCGGTATTTAAAGCACGATTCGATCGTCAAAATACTCACAAGAGACATCGGACGCAACGACATACAGATGTCATTCTCTGCAATCCAGAGATTTTTTTTCTGCGAGCTCGGCACGCAAGGCCAGATGGGTGAAAAATTTCACGTTTTTCTCGATTAGCATTGCTTGTTGTCATGGGGAGTGGCATCTTTCAGGCAAGGATTTTCACAAGCGGCTCACGCGATGAATTGCGTCGTCACCACCATTCCCGAACTGTGCAAGCGCTGCTACTGCTGTGTGCGGGAATGCCCGGCCAATGCCATTCAGATTCAGGCGGGGCAGGCCGTGGTGCTGGCCTCACGCTGCGTGGGTTGCGGCAATTGCATGAAAGTATGCACGCAACACGCCAAAGCGGTTGTGGATGGGATCGAGGCCGTGCGAACGCATCTTGCTCAGCCGCGTCCAAAGGAGAAAATCCTGCTTCTCGCCCCATCCTTCCCGGCCGCGTTCCCCGGTGTGGAACCGCTGCGGGTGATAGGTGCTCTGAAGACCGCGGGCTTCACGCGCGTGGTGGAAGTGGCATTCGGGGCGGACCTCGTCAGCAAGGCCTACGGAGAATACGTCAAGGACAAGGACGCACCTGTGATCACTACTCCTTGTCCGGCCATTGTCGAGTACATCGAGAAATATTACCCTGAGCTCATTCCCAATCTCGCACCTATCGTCTCTCCCATGATCGCCGCCGGGAAAGTGGTGCGCGAGAAATATGGCGCCGACAGCTACGTGGCCTTTATGGGTCCCTGCGTGGCTAAAAAACTTGAAGTGCAAGAGCGCGACGTCGAAGGCATCGTCAATGAAGCCATGACCTTCGACGAGTGCATCGCCTTGTTCGAGAACATGGGTATCGATCCCGCTTCGCAGCCCCCGATGGAATTCGATCAGCCGCGCGCGGATCTCGGACAGATTTATCCCGTTTCGGGCGGGCTGCTCAAAAGCGCGGGCATCAGTTCGGATGTGATGGACGAGGAGGTGATCGTTGTGGAAGGTCGCCAACGCTGCCTGAACATCATCAACGAAATCGCTCACGGCAAGGTCAACAGCAAACTCATCGACATTCTCTTCTGTGAGGGCTGTATCAACGGCCCCGGCATGACCTCCTCGCTCAATTACTACGAGCGGCGCGAATGTATCATCAGTTGGACCAAGGAGCGACGGAGTTCCCTCAATCAGGCCATCTGGCGAAATTCGATGAAGACCTACGAAGGACTCGATCTCGCGCGCCATTTTGAGGACAAGCATGTGCGCGAGCGTGTGCCCGAGGAGCACGACATTCATCGTGTGTTGGCCTCCATGGGCAAAGGCGAGGCACCGAATCAGCTCAATTGCGGGGCCTGTGGCTATGCCACTTGCCGCGAACTCGCCATCGCAGTGGCGCAAGGCATCGCCGAGAAGGAGATGTGTCTGCAGTACACCATCGACAATCTCGAGCGATCTCACAAGGAGTTGGCTGAGGCGCAGGCCCAGCTCATCCAAACCGAGAAACTCGCTTCCGTCGGTCAGCTCGCAGCAGGCGTGGCGCACGAAATTAACAATCCCCTCGGAACCATCGTCCTGTATTCGCATCTGCTGCTCAAGCAATTGCACGAGGCCGATCCCGCGCGCGACGATATTCAATTCATCATCGCCGAGGCCGAGCGCTGCCGCACCATTACTTCCAGTCTGCTGAATTTCGCGCGCCAGGGCAAGCTTGTTGTCGCCGAAATCGGCGCCGAGGAACTGATCGAGTCCATCGTCGCCATGTTGCAGCATCGCGAACAGTTCGCGGCTATCGACATCGTCACCGATATTGCTCCGGACCTGCCACCGTTGTTCATCGATGTCGATCAAATGAAACAGGTGCTGCTCAACCTCGCCATGAACGCCTGCGAGGCCATGACCGACGGCGGCACACTCACGCTCGGCGTGTGCGCGGGCGAATCTCCACGGGAAATCACGATTCGTGTGACGGATACAGGGATAGGCATCCCCAAAGAAAACATGTCGCGTCTGTTCACGCCGTTTTTCACGACGAAACAGATCGGCAAGGGTACAGGCCTCGGCCTGCCCATCGCCTACGGCATTATCAAACTGCATCACGGCGCCATCACCGTGCAGAGCGAGGTCATGAAGGGAACCACCTTCAGGATCACCATGCCAGCGGATTTGCGCGATTATCCCTCCGGCAAGCCCATGTCGCCGCAGGAACTCGCCGCCGCCCTGACACCGGCCACACTCACCGCGACACCGGAATAAATCATGGATGAAAGCAAACCCACCCTGCTGGTCGTGGACGACGAGCTGGGGATGCGGGAAGGAATTCGACGCATTTTCACGCTCGAGGGCTACGCCGTCACGGTGGCCGAAAATGGAAGCGAGGGCATTCTCAAGGGGTCTGAGCGCGAATACGATGTCGTGCTCCTCGATCTCAAAATGCCGGATTACGATGGTCTCACCGTGCTGCGTCGCCTGCGTGAGGTGTTTCCCGACACGGAATATCTGATCATCACCGCCTTCGCCGGCATCGATTCCGCCGTGGAAGCAACGAAACACGGCGCCTATACCTACATCCCCAAGCCGTTCACTCCGGACCAGATTGTCTTTGAGGTGAATCGCGCTCTCGGCAAGCGTCGCCTCACGCTCGAGACACGCGAGCTGCGCGCCGAGCAGGAACGACGCCTGCTAGAAATCAGTCAGGAAAAAAGCCGTCTGCGCACCATCATCAATTCCATCAATGATGCGGTGTTCGTGACCAATCTCGAAGACGAAATCGTCTTGGCGAATCCGCAAACGCGCGCGTTGTTCAATTTTCCCAGTAGCCTCCGGGCGGGAGATAAAATCGCCGATCTGCTGCCGCGCGAGGTTATCGATGTCATCGAGGAGTGCAAAAGCAAAACCGGTGAGGGCGTCGAGGTACTCTCGCACGAGTGGGAGATGAAGCCCAATCTCGAACTCGTGGTGAATATGAAAACCGCTCCTGTACGCGATTCCGCAGGCGGTATTATCGGCTTCGTCTCCACCATGCAGGATGTCACGCAACTCAAGCGTCTCGACGCGCAGAAATCCCAGTTCGTCTCCATGGTTGCCCATGAACTCAAGGCCCCCGTGGCCGCTGTCACGGGGTATCTCGAGACCATGCACGGGAAGTTGCTCGGCGACGATCTCTCGAAGTATGAGAAAATGATCGATCGATCACGCGAGCGCCTGCAAGCGCTCATCGACCTGGTCAATGATTTGCTCAATATCAGTCGTCGTGAGCTGGGAAAAATTCGACGTGAAATCGCGCCCATACCGATACCCGACGTTGTTGAGAACAATCGCGAATTGCTCCAAGGCGAGCTGGAGAAACGCGGGCTTTCATTTGAAACCGATTACGAAATCAATCTCCCCACCATCGACATCGACAAGGATGAGTTCTCACGTGTGATGATGAACCTGCTGAGCAACGCCATCAAATACAATCGCGATAACGGCACTGTAAAGGTTGCAGCCCGGCGCGAGGGCGATTCGGTGATTCTGCGGGTGAGCGATACCGGTATTGGCATGAAGAAGGAAGATCAGGACATGCTGTTCCGGCAATTCTATCGCATCAAGAACGACAAGACGCGCTCCGTGCCCGGCACGGGCCTCGGCCTGTCCATCGTCAAACAAATCATCGACTCCTACCACGGCAACATTCACGTGGAAAGCGAAGAGGATGTCGGCACGACCTTTGTCATGCGTATTCCCATGCACTTTGTGCAAAAGGATGACGCACCGTCTGTGTGACCTCGACGCCTGCCGCAAAATGAGGCACGGGGTCGACGTTGGGCGTTGGTAAAGGGCGTTGGGGGGAATGTATGAAGCATTGGATTCGAAGCGGAGCACGGAGTGAACCGCATTACCTGCGCAGCAGCATGCGCTGCGTCCACACCCCATGGACGTCGCGCAACACAAGGAAGTACAAACCACATGTCTCTGGCAGTCTGAGGCGTACCTCGTTGTTCTCGCAAGCCCAACGCATAACAAGCGCACCACGAGCATCGTACAGCGCGATCACACTGCGCGCGGCTACTCCGCTTACTGTGACGAAGTCCTTCGCAGGATTGGGATGAATGCCGATTTCGCCCGTGCGTGGAGTGGAAGCAGTGGTCGCATTGACTTCGCCCGGACACACACCATCCATCGGATCGCCGCGCAGAAAACGTTCCTGCGCGGGTATTGTGCCAACCCCGAAGGCGAAGGGCGTGCCGATGCTCGGCCATGGTGAACCACCGAAGTAATCGGGTTTTTTCATGTACGCGTGCGAACTGTCGGGAAGCCATTCGCTGCCCGTCGGATCGATGCGCCCCTTGTCATTGTTGCCGTGGAGGAAATGTCCCACTCCGCGCACGGTATAGTTCACCAGGGCGTAGGGCAGGGTGGTGTTGGTGATCTCGTTGCCGACAACATTTTGCAATGGTGAATTACTTGCGCTGAAAAACACACCGTACAGTGTGGCCCTGTTGCGGAAAAAGGTGTTGTGCGGGCCGTTCGGGCCGTGGGAATTATCCACTACGATATTTGCCACAATGTTGTGCTCGAAGAGATTGGCGTAGGGATAATTGCCGTGCAGCACCACATCCCCGGCCGCATCGGGAGGCAGCAGTGGATTGCTCTCGTTCCAGTAGGGATCCGTGGAGAAATTGCCGGCGAACACATTGCCGTTCGCGCCGGCCTGCAACAGCATGGCGTGACGCAGATGCTCGAACACACAGTCCTCCACACGACAATCGCCGGTGGCGAATTGCAGTGCGATACCGTAGCCGCGACCGCCACCTCCGTAATCGAACGCGTGATGCATGTAACAGGAACGCACGGACACGCGGCTGCTGAACTCCGCGGCGATATGTGCGAAGGTGCAGCGCCGCGACTCCACCCCGCGTACCCAGCAATCCCGTGCGAAGGAAAACAGGATATTTTTCCCCTGTTCGGGAGCGGTGTCGTCGCGCCGCTCGATGGCGAGGCATTCAATACCGATGGTATGCGCCGGGTCTATCCTCAGCAGGCGCGCGACGCGGTCGCGTGTGTAATCCCGGCGCAGTGGCATGTCCAGGGTCACTGTGTCCCCGCGTACGTCGCTCACACGCACGAGTTGTCCCGTCCCCCCCACGGCCCAGTCGGAGGTGACGAGGTCATCGTCGCGCTGTTGCAGCAGCACCATGTCGCCCGGATGCACGAAATCACCCCGCTCGACCACCACCATCGTACTTCCGCGTTGCGCATCGCCGGTGAGCAATACGCTGTCGCGCGGCATTGCCTTCCCCGCAATGGTGATGGCATCACCTCGGCCACCGAGATCAAAGAGCAATGTCGTTCTCTCCGCGCCGGCCCCGCGCAGCACGGTGCGCGAGGGGAGGCGGATGCCTCGGGAAAAGAGGAATATACCCTCCGGAATGTGCAAAACCATGCCCGGTTCGCGCCAAGCGCGCAGTATGCTGTCCATCGCTGCGTCGTTTGCCTTCGTGCCGTCGCCAACGAACCCGCTACTCCCGAGATCGATGACGTGAAAGCCCGCGGTCGATGTGTCCTGCGCGCCAGCGCGTGTCCAGTCCACACGTCGCTCCGCGGGAATTGTTTGCGCGGCGCTGGTCGTTGCCCCCATTATCACAGCGGCCACGACCACTGCTATACCGTATGGCAAGCGGAAGTTCACGCGTCTGCTGTTCACTGGCACAGAATCCTGCGCTCCACAGTCCGTCCTGTCGCATCGCGCAGCACAAGGAAGTACGCTCCTCGCGCCGCAGGGAGCGCGAGACGCTGCTCGCCACCCGTGCTCCGCTGCCGCAATACGAGCGTGCCCCGCGCGTCGAACACTTCGATGTCGCCGTGTTCAGGCAGTCCGCGCACACTGAACTCCCCTTTGGTGGGATTGGGAAAAACGTGCAGCGATGACGCGGCATCCCGCTCGCCATCAAGGCCGAGTAGCACATACTCCTGCGCGCCGATATCGTATCCCGTACCCAGCGGCCTCGCCCGCCGATCGATGTCATCCCGAACCCATTGAGCGAGGTCCATCCCCTGATCCACCACGCGGACAGGCGCGGCAGCGAGATGAAGATCTCCGCTCATTGCATCCACAAACCACGCGGCTTGCGCATCGGTCACATTGTTCGCCACCGTCGCGGTCGCTCCATCGCGCGCACGGATCTCCTGATTGCACAGATTGTTCATCACCTCCACGAGTCGCGTACCTGCGAAACGGAATTCGATGGCGTTTTGATAGCGAATGAATACCGTGTTGTTGTAGACACGGGACGACGGAGACGTTTCCAGGCCTATGCCCACATCAGCGAACGGGGCGTCGCCGTTGCTGAATATCATGTTGTTGCGAATGATGCCGCCAGTGTTGGGGCTGTCGCCAAGTCCAAACCCGATCCCCCGGTCGCAGTTCACGATCAGATTGCGCTCCACGATGTTGTTCGCGCAGTTGTTCCAGAAATGCACGGCGTGCTCGGCCGTTGAGGACGACGGGCTCTGAATTCCGAGGAACACATTGTCGCGCACCGTCCAGCCATGACCCTTGTGAATGTCCAGTCCACCGATGTAGTACTGCGGTCCCATGCCGGCGGTGTACTCGAGCAAACAGCACTGCACGATTCCCGAATCGATGGTGCTCCGCTCCGTGGCGCCTTTGATCATCTGCTGGTAGGTGTTTTGCACGCGCACATTGTGTACCACCAGATTGTGCCCGCTGTTTTGAATGGCATGATTCCCCACCTCGCGTATCGTGAGATCGGCGATTATCACGCGGTCTCCGGCGATAAGCAGGCCATCTTCCACCTCCGGGGCCACATCACGCATGCCGCCACCTTCGAGAATCACCGCGTCGCGATTGCCCGAAGCACCGCGAATCACGACATTGCTCGCAGTGAGGTAGGGAAACCAGCTTGTCGAAGCCACGCGGTAAGTGCCGTCGTCGAGCAGGATGGTCACACCTCCGCCGCGCGCATTTGCTTCAATGATGGCGTCGCGAAATTCCTGCGCATTGCGCACACGCAGCACATCGCCAATAATAACATCACAGGGTTGCACAGTATTCAGCCGTACATCAGTGATCGTGCAATCGCAGTCGGGAAAGCGGGATTGCGCTTTTAATGCAGCGAGTGGATTGCCCATCGCTGTCAGCAACACGACAAGAGAAAGCACCACCGGAAAGAAACGACCGTGAAAGGACGCGGCGCGGCGTGACATGGCGAACTCCTTGCTTGTTGTCGCAATGTACGCAATTCAGCGACAGCGCGTGCGGACACCGGGAGTGGTCGCATTCAGTATTCCCTTGTCGTGCATTTTGCCGCTCTACCGACGGCCTTGGTGTCCTGATGGTGAGGTAATGCATGTGTGCGATGAGATGGCCGTCAATGGTGAGGAATTCTCTCGTCCGTTGGCGATGAGAGCCAATGGATTTTCGCATGCTCCACCGGCGGCTCGCGATCGCGGAAACGTACGGGCGGTCTCACCATCCCACAACGACGCACCGCCACTCCGAATTGTCCGCCGCGCGTAGTTCGACAAGGTATTGTCCGGGAGCGAGCATTCCGAGAGCGAGGCCGAGCGCGTGCATACCGACGGCGAGACGTTCGTGACGCCGCGTTGTGAGCAGGCGACCGGCATTGTCGTACACACGGAGTTCCGCGTCGCCGGCCAGCGGAAGCGAAACGAGCAAGGTCAACGCGGTCGTTGCCGGTTGCGGGTAGACGGCTTCGATGGACAATCGAGCGGGAACGCCCAGAAACACCACCGGCGAATGCGCGAGCACCGGCGTGCCCTGCGGCGTACGTCCGGTGATGCGGTATTGCAGAACACCTTCTCTGAGAGTGGAGGACTGCGCATCAACGTAATAGTAGGAAATGCTGTCGTACGGATCGCAGAGTCCCGGCATGCGGTACACTTCCACCCATTCCTTGTCCCACGGTGGCACCTGCGTCGGAGCCCAGGCGCGTTCTATGGTGAATTCCGTGCAACTCAACGCCGGTGGTGTGATCCACCGCAGGGCGAAGCCGCGATTCCCGCCTTCCACTTGGAGAAACACCGTATCGCGATCGGCATGCGAACTGCTGGCACGCATCCCGTCGTTGCCATCTGCGGCGGCAGTGATCGGCACACGGACGAACGCAAACAGGACGCACAGCAATGCGAATACGACGCCGGACAGCGTTCGATCGCGTTCGAGCCGTCGTAGGCGATACGAGCGAGGCATCAGCGAGGTCCTTTCGTTTCAATCTGGCATTGCCGCGCATTGGACGGACGATCTTTCGTTTCCGCGCGGAGTGATGATGCGACTTCAACAATACTGCTCATCCCTGCGTTCAGGCGCAAGGAAAAAAAGCGGCACTGGATGAAATCGGAAACATTCGGCAGCGGTGGCGGCCTCGTGATGGAGGAGCTACACCGGACCCACTCTTGCCATTTATGAAGAAAAGGGATAATCTGCTTGCACGGCGTCGCAACGTTTTCCGGGCACGTCCGTCAATCATACTGGCTGATGCTGTTCGTACAATTCACCACAACCTCTTTGACCAGCGGCAGATGCAATGGCCTATACGTTGACACTCGATCACCCGGCGAAGCTTGTGCGCTATCGGCATGAAGGCGTGATTCAGCGCACGGAGCTCGATGCCGCCTGGACGGATCTGATGGCGATGGAGGAGTTCACGCAGCGGCAATACAATCTGCTCTCGGACTACAGAAACTCCACCTTCGACATTCCTCTCCGTTACGCTTACGACATCGCCGCGTTCATGTCCGGTGTGCGGCCCATTCTCGACGGGAAACGGCAGGCAATCATCGTGGACAATGCCTTTTCCAGCGCCGCGTCCACATTATTGGCCGGATTGGCTCGTATAAACGCGGGCTTCATCATCAAGGTCTTCAGCACCCTCGACGCCGCGGAGCGATGGCTGGCAAGCGGGGCGCATCGCTGAGGCGTCCAGCGTGCGCTGCCTGATCGTCAACGCTTTTCCCGACCCCGCCACGGTGTTGCTCATGCTTGCTGTTGAAAGGGGACTGTGGTATTCTTCACGCTACCGCGCGTGTGAGGTCGACGCTGAAAATACTGACAGGCGTGACGATCCTCTCCGCCCACGCGACGTTGCCCGCGTTGAGGCTCACGCGACCATTGCGTAGCCGCTTCCACCGGACACGTGCACCACTCGCTCCCGTAGCTCAGTCGGATAGAGCATCTGCCTTCTAAGTGGAACGAACAGTTAAACTCATTCGTCTGCCTGCAGGGATTTGCGGGGACTCTGAACAGTTGAGTACTCAGTTCGGGCCTGTTCTCTGAACAAATTCCGGGAGAATTGTTCTGGAATTTCTGAACAAACGACAGGACATTCGACGATTTGAAGTCCGTTGGCGCCATCATATTGCACAGTGCATAGTATTTTGTTTATATTGCCGTACAGGCAATAAAAAAGAAATACAATGCACATATGAGCAGACGGATTGGAAAGATGGAGGCGCAGCTTTTCGCGTACACGCAACTGAGAAATCTGCTTGTGCTGCGGAGCGGGGATCTGCTCGAAGCACTCGGACTCACGAAGAAGCAGGAGAGGGAGTTGCTGGACAGACTCAACCGTGCAGGGATGATCGCCCAGGTGCAGCGCGGACTGTATCTTCTGCCGGAACGATTGCCGCTGGGAGGCAAGTGGAGTCCTGATGAAGCCCGGGTCCTGCATGCGCTGATCACCGGGCAGCAAGGGACGTATCAGGTGAGCGGTCAGGCAGCCTTCAATTTCTACGGCTTCGACGATCAGATGCCGAACCGGATTGATGTTTACAACGACAGGATCTCGGGGATGAAGCGCGTTGCCGCGGTCGCTCTGTCGCTGATCAAAGTCGCACCGGAGCGGCTGGGTTCCACCACTTCAGTCGTATCGAGCAGTGGGAAAGAACTCGTGTACTCATCGCGGGTGAGGACGCTGGTGGATGCGGTGTACGATTGGTCCCGCTTCGGCAGCCTCCCGCGAGGGTACGACTGGATCCGCCGGGAAATCTCCGCTGGGAGATGCAATCCAATGGAACTCGAGGAATGCGCCGTGGAATTCGGAGATGTAGCGACGCGCCGCAGGATTGGTTATCTGATGGAAAGGGAGGGGTATGAAAGAGCGAAACTTCTGCGAGACACGCTCACGACAACGAGCAGCACCATTCCATGGATACCCGGTCGTCCGAAACGTGGAAGCACACAACGTCAATGGGGAATCATCGATAACAGTGAATAGGGAGATGCAATGTTGACACTTCACAAGGATACGGTTCTGTTCAGGGAAGCAATCCGGTACACGGCGGCCAGCACCGGCTTCGGAGCACGGCTGATAGAAAAGGATTACTACTGCAGCGTCCTTCTGCACGTACTTGCGGTGAGGACCGATCTTCCTTTGGTGTTCAAAGGAGGTACCTGTCTCGCGAAAGTCCATGCGGGGTTTTACAGGCTGAGCGAGGATATGGATTTCCTGATTCCCGTGGAGATCGACGCGAAACGCTCAACCAAACGAGAGCTGATCCTGCCCGTGAAGGATGCCTTCGAACGGCTGCATACTGACAACTCATGCTTTGATATCCTTCAGCCGCTCGAGGGTGCGAACCAATCCTCGCAGTATCTCGGTGCAGTCGGGTATTCCTCAGTAATCAGCAACGTGGTGGAAACAGTCAAGCTTGAGATCAGCATGCGCGAACCGCTGTACGAACCGATCCATCCGGGTGCCGCTCACACTCTACTCCGGCATCCCGGTACCGAAGCGGATGCTGTTAAGGGTTTCGAGGTGCCTTCCATTTCCCTGACCGAAGCTTATGCGGAAAAATTCCGTGCCGCACTAACCCGGCCGGAGGTCGCCGTCAGGGATTTTTACGACATTGATTATGCGATGAGGATTGGCGTGATCGACATCGAACGTCAACAGTTTATCGAATTGGTGAAAAACAAGCTCGCTGTCCCGGGGAATCTCCCGGCGAATATCTCCACCGAGCGAATGGATGGCCTGGTGGCGCAGATCGGGACGCGTCTTCGTCCTGTTCTCAGGGAGGAAGATTACCAGTCCTTTGATGTGCAGCGAGCAATCAATGCAGTCATGCAGGTCGCACGTGCTGTCGGATGAATGCTTCTTTAGGGGTAACGAGGATGGCAAGTTTCTCTCTTTTGTCTCCACCTGAAAATCCCGTATTTTCACTGAGGTCTGAACAATGGCTGCGATTTCGCTAAGCCATTGATTTTATTACGCTCCCGTAGCTCAGTCGGATAGAGCATCTGCCTTCTAAGCAGAGGGTCGCAGGTTCGAATCCTGCCGGGAGTGCCATTTCCGCTTCGCCGGATGTATGCGTTTCGACCATTCCGCAATCAGGCGCCTATTCCAATCATGTCTCCCGAACTCTTTCTTCTTGTTGTGCTCGCAGGCGTTGTGACCGGCGTGCTGGGGGCATTGCTGGGTATCGGTGGCGGAATTTTTCTCATTCCCGTCCTGGTCATCGGTTTCGCTTTGCCCATGCACGAAGCCGTGGCGGCCAGCGTGATCACCATTATCGCCACATCATCCACCGCGGCGGCGGTGTACGTGGATAAAGGCATCAGCAACATCCGCCTTGGCATGTCGCTGGAGGTGATGACCACCATCGGTGCCGTACTGGGAGGTTTGACCGCGAATTACCTCCCGGGCGACACGTTGCGGAAGTTCTTCGCCGTGTTCCTGCTCGCGATGGCGGCGCTGATGATATCACGCTTGCGTAAAGGGGCCTCGGCCCATATTGCCTACGATCCGACGGCCGCCATCTCGGGTCGCTATTTCGACGAAGCCGAGCGCCGCGAAGTTCGCTACAGCGTGCGCAAACTGGGGGCCTCGATGGCGGTGTCGCTGCTGGCAGGCAACATCAGCGGCCTGCTCGGTGTGGGTGGTGGATTGATCAAGGTGCCGGTTATGCATATCATTTCCGGCGTGCCGATGAAAGCCGCAACCGCCACCAGTAATTTCATGATCGGCGTGACGGCGGTGGCGAGCGCGTTCATATATTTTTCCCACGGCAATGTCAATCCCCTGTACACGGCCGCAGCGGTACTCGGCGTGCTCGGAGGCTCGATGCTCGGCACGCGCCTCGGTGCGCGCATCAAAAGCATGTGGCTGATGCTGCTCTTCGTACTGCTACTGCTGGCCACGGCAGTGAGGATGTTCGTATGAGGACATGCCACCTCCGCTATGCGATCCGCGCCTCCTTCCGTTGCGTTGCGAATGGAGTGCCGGTATGATGTCTCACGCCGATCATCGCCGTGAACACGTGGTGAGTGTGCTCCTGCGTTGGGGAATCGTCATCAGCGGGGCACTGCTGCTGCTGGGCTTCGTGTTGTATGCGGCTCAGCCGTCGTGGCAGGACCTCACCGGGCCAGCCGCCATGTGGGACAGTTTGCGAAGCGGGAATGGAAAAGGACCGGGCAATCCATTTCTCTGGCTGTATGCCGGTCTGCTCGTGCTGATGCTCACGCCCGTTGCCCGCGTGGCGTTGACGGTGTGGATGTTTTTCCGCGAGCGCGATTGGCGCTATGTGGGCATTTCGCTGGCGGTGCTGTGCATCATTGGCGGTAGCATCATGCTCGCGTTGCTTCTGTGAGGCCTTTGGAGCAAGGGTGAAAAAAACGCAAGGCACGGATTTCCGTGCCTTGCGCGTTCATGAACATGATGGCGATCAGATGCTGTCGAGATCGAAATCTTCCAGATAAGCCTTGACGCGTTCGATGAAGCGGCCTCCCAGCGCGCCATCGATGATGCGATGGTCGAACGACAGCGACAGCAGCATCATCGAACGGATGGCGATCGTGTCCTCGCCGTCGCGCTCCACCACCACGGGGCGCTTCTGCACGGCGCCGACGCCGAGAATGCCCACCTGCGGTTGGTTGATGATGGGTGTACCGAAAAGGTTGCCAAACACACCGAAATTCGTGATGGTGAATGTGCCATCCTGAATTTCCTCCGGCTGCAGCTTGCGAATGCGCGCGCGCGATGCCACGTCGGCGATGGAGCGGCTGAGGCCCACGACGTTCAGCATGTCCGCGTTTTTTACCACGGGAACAATCAGACCACCATCGTCCATCGCCACCGCGATGCCAAGGTTGACGGCGTTCTTCAGAATAATGGTATCTGCATCCACGGAGGAATTCATCCAGGGGAAATCCTTCAACGCCTTGATGGTGGCTTCGGCGATAAACGGCATGTAGGTGAGTGACACTCCTTCGCGCTGCTTGTACGCTGCCGCATGTTTGTCACGGAATTTCACGATGCGCGTCATATCCACTTCCGACACCACGGCAACATGCGGAGATATCTGCACGCTTTTCACCATGTGTTCGGCCATGAGGCGGTGCATGTTGCTCATCTGTATCACTTCCACGCCATCGCCGCGTCGCACTGGCGTGGGGGGCGCGGGACGCGCGGGAGCGCTGGCCGCCGGGGCGGTGGAGACAGGCGCGGGCGTAACGGAGCTGGAGGCGGATGCGGCCGGGCGCTGTGCTAGCCAGGCGAGAACGTCATTCTTCGACACGCGACCACCCATGCCGCTGCCGGGAATGCTTTCGAGTTCCGCCATGCCGAGGCCATGCTCCGCTGCGATGCGCATCACCACGGGAGAATAGAAACGCGGCGAGCCGCTGCTTGCAACCGCAGGAGCTGGGACCGCCTGAGCAGCCGGAGCTGCCACCGGTGCGGGCGCTGCTGCGGCGACGGGAGCTTCTTCCTTGACTGCGGGCGCTTCCTGCTTCGGCGCGGGCGTCGCAGCGACTTCGGCGTTGGCGGCGTCGGTTTCGATCACGCCGATGGGGAGACCCACTTCCACCGTCTCACCTTCCTGAGCCAGAATTTGCACAAGTACGCCGGATTGTGGCGCGGGAACCTCGGTGTCCACCTTGTCGGTGGCGATTTCGAGAATGGTTTCATCACGATCCACCGCATCACCCGGCTGCTTGAGCCATTTGAGAATGCGGCCTTCGGTGATGCTTTCGCCCATCTTGGGCATGAGGACGTCGACTTTCATCGCGGGAATCCTTGAATAGTATGTACGTTTCGTTGCTGCTCAGTATGCCGCCAGTTGACGCACGGCGGAGATGATGTCCTTGTCCTGCGGAAGGATTTCTCCTTCCAGTGACCAGGAATACGGGATGTGGCAGTCCTTTGCTCCGAGGCGCATGACGGGTGCGTCGAGCAGGTCGAAGCCTCGCTCGGCGATGCGTGCGGCCACCTCGCCGCCGAAGCCGCCGGTCAGATTGTCCTCATGCGCGATAAGCACGCGGCTGGTTTTCGCCACGGAGGCGAGCACGGTGTCCATATCCAGCGGCACGAGGGTGCGCAGGTCGATCACCTCCAGCGAAAGTCCTTCCTTGTCGAGCACACGAGCCGCTTCCAGTGCCTTGTACACGAGAGCACCCCAGGTCACGATGGTCACATCGCTGCCTTCGCGCCGCACGGAGGCTTTGCCGAAGGGGAGGAGGAATTCGGGATCGGGCTCCAGCGAGGCCGCGTAGGCCTGACGGTACATACCCTTGTGCTCGAGGAACATCACCGGATCGTCCATGCGGCAGGCGGTTTTCAGCAGCGCCTTGGCATCGGCCGCTGTGGACGGATACACAATGTGAATGCCTGGCAAATGGGTGAAGTAGCCGTCGATACTCTGACTGTGGCAGAGTCCGCCATGAATGTAGCCGCCCACGGGCACGCGCATAACCACAGGTGCGGAAAAGTCGTTGTTCGATCGATAGCGCATGGTGGCCACTTCATTGCGGATATGCATCATCGCAGTCCAGATGTAATCACCGAACTGGATTTCCACCACCGGCTTGAAACCGCGAACGGCGAGACCCACCGCTGTGCCCACGATGCTGGATTCCGCAAGCGGTGAATTGAAGCAGCGATTGGTGCCGAAGCGTGTGGAAAGGCCTTTCGTTGCGGTGAACACGCCACCTTTGCCATCCTCCACATCCTGTCCGTACACGATGATGTGTTCGTTGCGCTCCATTTCTTCATGCAGCGCGTGGTTGATGGCGTCCACGATCACGGTCTTTGTTCCCACGGGCAAATCCTGCTCGTAGCGAAGATCGAGCTTCTCGTGCGAATACAGGAAGTGCATGGCGGTGGAGGGCTCGGGCAGGGGCTTGGCCTCGGCGATGTCCGTGGCAGCGTTCACCTCGTCGAGCACGATCTGCTCGAGCGCCGTGAACTCCTCCTCGCTCAGCATGCCTGCTCCGATCATCGCGTCCTTGAGTCGGTTGATCGGATCTCGCTGGCGGTCGCGTTCGAGTTCTTCCTTGCTGCGGTACTTGGTCTGGTCGTCGGAAGAGGAATGGGGGAGCAGGCGCACCACATCGGTGACGATCACGGTCGGACCCTCGCCGCGACGGGCGCGGGCAACGGCGCGAGCGAAGGCATCGTGGGTCTCGAAAAGATTCGTGCCATCCACTTCGATGCGGTCCAGATTCACATAGCCGCCCACCATATCGTACACCGAGCCGCCCGTTTGCTGAGAGAGATGCACGGAAATGGCGTACTTGTTGTCCTGCACGCAGAAGATTACGGGCAGCTTGGCCCGACTTGCCCAGTTGAGCGCTTCGTGAAAATCTCCCTGGCTCGTGGTACCCTCGCCGCAGGACACGTACACCACCTCGTCGGTACCATCGAGGCGCGCGCCTTTGGCTGTGCCAACCGCCTGCAGGAACTGCGTACCGGTGGGCGAAGATTGCGACACCACGCGTGCGGATTTCATGCCGTAATGTTGGGGCATCTGGCGTCCACCGGAATTGACATCGTCGGCACGGGCGAGGAAGTTTGTCATGATGCCCTCGGCGCCCATACCCATGGCGAGCATGAAGGAGAGATCGCGATAGTAGGGATAAAACCAATCCTTGCCCGGTACGAACGCGCGCGCAGCAGCGATTTGTGCCGCTTCATGTCCGCTTCCGCCGATGTGGAAAAAGCTCTTCCCCTGTTTGAGCAGGGTGAGCATTTTCTGATCCAGCCGGCGTGCCGTCATCATCATGCGGAGAATGCCGCGAAGATCGTCGGCGTTGAACGGCGACTGCTCGGGAATGGCGAGGGCGAAGGGATTCGACTGGGTGTCGTGCTGCGTGGAAGCCGCTGCCTCGTCGGGCGCGGCGGACCGGGCTTTGGTCATGAATGTACTCCGTGAACGATGTGGATCAGACTCGTCTGCATCTTGGTCAACAACCACGGTTTCTGGGGAATGATTCCCTGGAAGCCGCAAAGGCATGCCTGCCGTGGCATGTAGGGTGATAGCATGAAAAAGTACCATGCGATGTCCGGATTTCAAAACGGCGACGATTGCGCGCGTTGGGAGGTGCTTGCGCGCAATGGTGGTGGCGGAGAATCACCTTGTTTTCAAAGCGAATTATCTCCATCCTGCTGCTTCGATTCTTTGTACAACCATCGGCAGGGAGGGCCGGGGATGACATCACATGGTACGATCAGTTCACGGCGTTGTCCGGAGCACGATTACTCCGCTCCGGGGACGTACTATCTCGAACTTCCGGTGCGGGAGGAGTCGCCTCCGCTCCTTCGCAAGCGAAACGGTAGGATAACACTCACCGAGGAGGGAATGGATGTTCTCCACGCTCTCGGAGAAACCTTGCATCGTCAGGGGAGGCACGTGCGCCTGGACGCGCTGGATGTGCGACCGACGGTGGTCGTGTTGCTTCTCACTGTACTCTCCTCACCGCGCGTGCTGCGGCGCTTGTTGCTCGCGATGAGCGCGTGGCTGTATCGGCGTCGCATGGCGTTGATTCCGTTGTTTGTTGGTCATGTAAAAATGAACAGTGCGCGTCGGATCAACGCGCGGAGGGGCACGGGTGGTTCGTACTGGTGCGAAGGGTATCGGGACAGGGTGGTGTACGATGCGGTGGAGGCGGCGGCGATGGCGGAACGGGTGGGGATGGCCTTCGGCGATGTGCTTTTCCGCGATGCCGTGGGCGAGGAGCGGAGCGTGGAGGGATTGATCCTCGGTTGGGCCTACGTTCTTGAGCTCCCTTCCGGCGAACTCACCTGGCATGATGCGGATTCATGTATCCGCGGCTGCGCGGCTGTTCCCATCAACGACCTCCCGAGCGCCGCATCCGCACCGCTCTCCGGCCGAGCCGGGCCACATATTTGCGTGCTTGGCGCCTTTGATCGGATGATCGCGCCCTGACGAAACACCATAGCGTTCTCCGCTTCCTTCCGCCGGCGCCCTCGCTGTCGCGCGGAAAGGGAGTGCTATATCCGAATAGAGCGATGTCGTCTCCCCGATGCCGTGAGAGGGAGTTGCGGGCGGGTGCCGGGGCAAGGGTGGGTGCGAGTTGGCATCTATCTGGACGGTGGAATCCTGAAATTTTCGACGGGCAACCTGTCCGGGGTGCAGCGGTGAGTGGAGATGCGGATTCATGAATCCGCATTTCCATGTTCGCGATCCACGAACCGCCTGAGGCCAGCCTGCATCCCCCATGCACCCGCACCCCAACGCCGCTGAACACTCGCCGCTGAACACACCTCCGCACTGTTGCATCAGAGACATGGAACCCGTAGCTTGCGCATGCCTATTCAGACACATGATCACAACGTTTCCGCCGCTGCCACGCGGTGGTGGGAAATTCGAGTTATCCATACTATCTGGAGGTCTCCATGGAATACACCTACTCCGACGGCGGAATCGGTGCCGGAATCGGAATCGGCATGATCCTGTTCTATCTGGTCATTGTCGCATTCTTCGTGGTCTGCTACTGGAAGCTGTACACGAAAGCCGGCAAACCCGGCTGGGCGGCCATTGTCCCCATATACAATATCATCGTGCTGCTCGAGATCGTCGGCAAACCTGTATGGTGGTTCATCCTCATGCTCATTCCATGCGTCAATATCGTGGTGGCCATCCTCGTCAGTCTTGAACTGGCAAAGGTGTTCGGCAAGGATACCGGCTTCGCCATCGGACTCATTCTCCTGCCCTTCATCTTCATCCCCATCCTCGCGTTCGGCGACGCCGAGTATCAGGGTTGATGTTCCGTGTGGGATGCGGGGCCCCGCGCCTCGCATCCCGCACCATCTCTCGTCATGCGATTCTGCAAGCTGCTGCTCCCGCTTATCTTTCTGACCTCCCTTGGAATCTGGGCCTATGCGCTCGATCCTCTGGCGCTCGATGCCATGCTCCCCTGTCCCTGGTTCGCAGCCACGGGAACACTATGTCCCGGCTGCGGACTGCAGCGGGCAACCTATCATGCGCTGCATCTGGATTTACGTGCCGCGCTGCACGCCAACGCCCTGATCTTGCTTCTGCTTCCGCTCACATTCGCCGCCTTCGCAAGCTGGTATCTCATGCGCTGCCATGGCGTACCCAAGGAGCGCTTCACCATCCCGTCGTGGTTGATGTGGCTGCTCGCCATCGTCGTGCTCGCCTATTGGATTCTCAGAAATCTGTAGCGGGGCAAGAGAGTAGTGAGGTTATGAGAGTAAGGAGGATGGGGGAACCCGGGGCTTCGCGGGAACACGGAGGACACGGAGCGCTTCGCGGGAACACGGAGTACACAGAGCGCTACGCGAACACTGAGGGCTCAGAGGAATCGCGGCTTTGCGTCTCTGCGCCTTTGCGCCCTTGCGTTGGCTCGAATGCGGCGGGACGCAGAATTCCAGCGGGGACGCACGCTCTCTTCGTCCTTGCTTTGACTCGATTGCGGCGAGGCGCACGGATCGAGAGGGATGCGACCTCAAACATTCCTCCGCGCCCTCGGCGCTCTCGGCGCTCTCTTCGAATGTATCACGCACTCAGCCAGCCAGCAGGATTCGAGCGGGAAGCAACCTCAACCCATTCCTCCGCGCCCTCGGCGCTCTCCGCGCTCTCTTCAAATGTATCACGCCTTTAGCCTTTTCATCTGCTCCCCGCCGAGAACGCGCAACCGCGCACGGATCATTCCCCCTCCGCGAGCCGCTTCAATTTTTCCAGCAAGGTCCATGCCTCCACGGGCGAGAGGGTGTTGATGTCGATGGCTCGCAACTTTTCCTTCAACTCGATATCGCTGCCCTCGAAGAGGCTGATCTGAAAACCGCCTCGCGGCGTGGCGCGTTTGCGCTGGGCATCTTCCTCGTTGGTGGCGGCGAGCACGGTCAGATCCTGACCCTCCAACGAACGCAATACATCGCGCGCGCGCTGCAACACCTGGTCGGGCAACCCCGCCATTTGCGCCACGTGTATGCCGTAACTGTGGTCGGCGGTGCCACGCGACACATTGCGCAGGAACAGAACTTTATCGCGATACTCCCGCACTTCCACCTTGTAATTGCGAATGCGCGGAAACACATCGGCCATTTCGTTCAATTCGTGGTAATGCGTGGCAAACATGGTCTTCGCCCGCGATTCAGGGTGGTCGTGCAAATACTCGGTGATGGCCCAGGCGATGGAAATACCGTCGAACGTGGATGTGCCTCGTCCGATTTCGTCGAGCAGCACCAGACTCCGTGGCGTGGCATTGTGGAGAATGTTCGCCGTTTCATGCATCTCCACCAGAAAGGTGCTCTCACCTGCGGCGATATTGTCCGAGGCGCCCACGCGCGTAAAGATGCGGTCCACCACACCGATGGTGGCCGAGAGAGCGGGAACGAAACTTCCGATCTGCGCGAGCAGCACAATCAACCCGGTTTGTCGCAGATACGTGCTCTTGCCGCTCATGTTCGGTCCGGTGATGATCATGATCTGCTCGTCGGTGGAGAGCAGTGTGTCGTTGGCAACGAAGCGCTCGCCGGGGGGGAGACTGCGCTCCACCACGGGGTGACGTCCGCCCGAGATTTCGATGCTGTCGCCGTCGTTCACTACGGGGCATGTGTACTCGAACTCGATGGCGGCGGTGGCCAGGCCCTGGAGGCAATCCAGCACCGACAGCGCGCGCGAGATGATCTGGATGCGGTCGGCAGCGGCGGCCACGGCGAAGCGCAATTCATTGAACAGCTCGGTTTCGAGCAGCACAATGCGCTCCTTGGCGTTGAGAATCTTGTCCTCGTACTCCTTGAGTTCGGGCGTGACGAAGCGCTCGCCGTTCGTCAAGGTCTGCCGACGAATGAAGTTGTCGGGCGCCTTGTCCAGATTGGCATTCGAAATGGCGATGTAGTAACCGAAGGCGCGGTTGAACTCCACTTTCAGCGACGAAATGCCAGTACTCTGACGCAACTCCTCCTGATAGTTCCGCAACCACTCCTTGCCGTGAAGGGCGATGTCGCGGATATCGTCGAGTTCGGCGTGATAGCCGGGCCGAATCACGCCGCCGTCGTTCAGCGTGGGTGGGGGATCGTCGGTGAGCGTGGAGTCGATGAGCAATGCCACATCGTCCAGGGGTTCGATCTGACCGTGCAGGGAGCGCAAATACGGCGCGTCCAGCGTTTCGAGCGCGGCACGCAGCATGGGCAGGCGGCGCAGACTCGCCCGCAACGCCACCATCTCGCGGGGCAGGGCGCGTCCAGTGCAGATGCGTCCGATCAAGCGGTCGAAATCCACCATCTCGCCCAGCAACATGCGCGTCGTTTCTCGTTGCTCATGCCGTTGCACCAGTTCGCTCACAGCCGCGAGCCGCTGCTGAATGTCCTCTACCCGACGCAAGGGATGCGTGATCCAGTATTTGAACAGACGTCCGCCCATGCTGGTAGTGGTGTGGTCCAGCGTGGAGACCAGCGAGCCATCCTTGCCGCCGTCGGCCATCGAGGTGACGATTTCCAGATTGCGCCGTGTCGAGGTGTCGAGCGTGATGTACTCGTCGATGCGATAGTGACGTATCCCTTGCAGATGGGGGAGGTTGGCCTTTTGCGTTTCCTTGAGATAATGAAGGGCCGCGCCTGCGGCGATCACGCCGGCATGCAAATGCTCGATCCCGAAGCCCTTGAGCGATTGTGTCCGAAAATGCGTCACAAGCAATTCGTAAGCCACATCGCGGGTGTACAGCCAATCGTCGAGTTTGCTCAACGGAGCGCGCAGGGGATTCCTGCCGAACAAATCCTGAAAATGCTCGGCATCGCGCTTCGACAGCAGCAATTCCCTTGGCGCGATGGTCTCGAGCTGGTCGCGCAGCGCATGCTCGGGCATTTCGGTGGTGAAAAAATCGCCGGTGGACGCGTCCACGAAAGCCACGCCCGCAATGCCGTCGCGGAAGGCGACGGATGCGAGAAAATTGTAGTGTTTATGGTCAAGCAGTTTGTCGGTGAACACCACACCCGGTGTCACCACCTCCACGACGTCGCGCTTGACAATGCCCTTGGCCAGCTTGGGGTCCTCGAGTTGTTCGCACACGGCCACGCGGTGTCCGGCGCGCACCAGCTTGGGCAAATAGGCGTCGAGCGCGTGATGCGGAAATCCCGCCAGCGGCACGTCGGCGGCTCCGCCATTCGAGCGCTTGGTCAACGTAATGCCCAGCACTCGCGCCGTTGTGACGGCATCCTCTTCGAAGGTTTCGAAGAAGTCACCCATGCGAAACAACAGGATGGCATCGGGATACTCATCCTTGATCTTCCGGTACTGGCGCATCAATGGTGTGGACATGCTGCGATCGGTGTTGAATGTCAATATCGAGAGCCTCGGACGCAAGGTGTTGCATCCTTGCCGTCCCGTTCACAGCGCAGGGTTGTGAAGGGCTTGGTGAATTCCCTTAATATGTCAAAAACCTCCATCCCATTCCATCCCGTGAATTCCGATCGCTGGCCGCAGACGAGGCATGCTTCGCCCATCGTGCCGCAGGGTTTGCTCGCGTCGCTACACGTACAGCGAAGTCAGTTCGAAGCGCTCCGCGTCCACGAGGCCGAGATCGGTGACCTTGAGCGCGGGAATGGGAGACAGCGCAAGGAAGGACAGGGTCATGAACGGATCGGGCAGCACGCAGCCCAATGAATGCGCCGCGGCAATCAAGGCGTCCACGCCTTCGCGTACCTCGTGCAGCGGGCGATCGGACACGAGTCCCGCAATGGGCAAAGGCAACGCGGCCAGCACGTGGGCGTCGTGCACCACGCATTGTCCACCTCCCATGCGTATCAGATGCAAGGCCGCGGCGTACATGTCGAGATCATTGCACCCCAGCACGATGATGTTGTGCGCATCGTGCGCAACGGTGGAAGCCAGCGCCCCCTGCTGCAATCCGAAACCACGCACAAAGCCCACTCCGATGTTGCCCGTGGCCTTGTGCCGCTCGATTACCGCGAGCTTGAGTATGTCGCGCCCGGGATCGGCAATCACTTGGTCGTTCACGACCGTCGGGTCGTCCACCGCGCAACGGGTGACGATTTGTCGCGGAATAGTTTCGATGACCTTGATGCGGGTGTCGTGTCTGGCTGGGACGATGAAACTCTCCTCCGTGAACGGAGCGACATGCATGGTGTCGCGCAGGGCGCGATCATCCTGCGCCACGGGCGGCGTGAAGGTGGCGACACCATCGCGCGCAACCAACGCGCCTCGATGGTACACCGCATGCGCGCGTGGTGCCGTGAGGTCGTGGCACAATTGAATGTTGCCCCAGAACCCCGGCGCAATGGCCCCGTGCCGCGCCAGGCGGTAATGCCGCGCGGTGTTGATGCTCGCGATTTGCAGCACCAGCATCACATCCAGACCGGCCGCAATCGCTTCGCGCACATGATGGTCGATATGGCCTTCGTCCTCGAGATCGGCGGGGTGCTTGTCGTCGGTGGCAAAGGAGAAATTGGCCGCATTGCCCGTGGTGATAAGCGGGAGGAGATCGTGGAGATTGCGCTCCGCCGTGCCTTCGCGCAAAAGAATATGCATGCCGCGCCGCAGCTTTTCGCGCGCCTCCTCCAGCGTGGTGCATTCGTGATCGCTGCTCACGCCAGCCAGGATGTACGCGTCGAGCATCTTGCCCGTCAATCCCGGAGCGTGTCCATCCACGGGCTTACCGCGTGAGGCGAAGATTTTATCGAGTTCGCTCTCATTGCCGAGAAACACGCCGGGGAAGTTCATCAGCTCCGCCACACCGGCCACGCGTTCATACCCGGTGTACAGCCGTATATCCGAAGGCGTGATGCGTGCGCCAGCGCTTTCCAGATGTGTGGCGGGCACGCAGGAAGACATCATCACGAAAATATCCAGCGGCAAATGCTCGGATGCGGCGAGGAGGTATTCGATGCCCGCGAGTCCGACCACATTTGCGTACTCATGCGGATCCACCACGCAGGCGGAGGTGCCGCGCGGTACCACGGAGCGGGCGAACTCTCCCGCCGTGAGCATGGTGCTCTCGAGATGGATGTGCCCATCAATAAAGCCCGGCACGAGAAAAGCCCCTTCGACGTCCACGCGCTCCCGCCCGCCGGGGTAGTCGCCGATTCCAACAATCATACCGTCGGCTATGGCCACATCGCCCGTGTGAATTTCGCCGCTCAACACATTCACGATCCTGCCGTTGTGCAGGACGAGATCCGCCGCTTGCTCTCCGCGCGCGACGGCCAGCTTCCGTTGTAGGTGTTCCATGGCAAATCCTTTCGTGTGATGTTTCAAATTTCGGACACTGCGGTGTAGGATGCAACCGTCGAGGCGCGAATACTGTAGGGCAAACCTCGCCCGCCATGAAACCTTCCGCCTCCCTGCCGCGTACTCCCATGATATGCGTCTGTCAGAATTTCATACCGATCAACACGAAAGCCCGTCCGGAATAAGTTATGCGGGCAAAATCGCGCAAATTCTCGGTCTGCTCATCACCGGGTTGCTCATCGTGTTCCTGCGTTCCTTCGGCGGCTGGTAGGCACCGTCACCGGGGCGCGCTGCCGTGGACGCGCATTACCGTACCGCGAGCGCCGTTCGCATGCCCGTTTATCCGATAAAAAACTCCTGAATATCCCGCGCCGTCTTACTTGGCCTTCGGCAGCATGATGCGGAAGGTGGTGCCTTTGCCCGCGGCGGTTTCCAATACGAAGAGCTTGCCGCGGTGGTAATCCTGCACGATGCGGCGCGAGAGACTGAGGCCCAGGCCCCAGCCGCGTTTTTTCGTACTGTATCCCGGACGGAAGATGTCCTTTTTCACACGCGCGTCTATGCCTTTGCCCGTGTCGCGCACGTCGATGATGGCGTATTTGTGCGTGTCGGACACGATGTAATCGATGCGCCCCTCGCCTGATTCCATCGCATCGAGGGCGTTTTTCATCAAATTTTCAAACACCCATTCCAGCAAATCGGCATTGTACGGCACCACCAACTCCGGCACATCGGGCACGTTGATGGCGACGCGCTTGCCGAGTTGTGGCGTGCGGCGGCGATAGTACTCGGCCGATTTGCGCAGCGTGTCCATGAGATTGCGGGCCTCGAGTTGTGGACGGGAGCCGATCTTGGAAAAACGTTGCGCGATGCGGTTGAGCCGGCCCACATCGTTTTCCATTTCATCGAGTGTTTGCTGCAGCGCTTCGGGATCGTCGCTCTGGTTGCGCAGCAATTCCAGCCAACCCATCAGACTCGAGAGAGGCGTGCCGAGTTGATGCGCGGTTTCCTTGGACATGCCCACCCAGATGTTGGCCTGCTCGCTGCGCTTGATGTAGCTGAAACCGATGTAGCCGATGAGGATGAACATGGCGGCCACGAGAATTTCGATGTACGGCAGGACGCGCAACTCCTTGACCAGTTTCGATTCGTCGTAGTACACGTAATTGAGCACCACCGAATCCTTGTGCGTGACCACGATAGGGGGATTGATCTCTGCCATGCGGTCGCGCTCCTCGACGAGGAAAGCGATCAACTCCTCCTCGCTCAACGTGGAATCGATTTCCAGATTGCGCTGACTTCCGGGAATGGGGTTGTGGAATTCATCGGTCTGCATGATGGGGAAATCGATGGACTCGATCATGTTGAACGCGAACGTGTAGTCGCCCGACTGCGAAGCGTCGCTGACGATGTATTTGATCGCGCGCGTGTACAGATCGGCACTGGCGCGTTCCCGCTCCTGCAGCTTGTCCACGATGGATTGCGTGTACAGCAAGGTCGCCACAACGATGCCGAAGGCGAGCAGGACGAGAGCGATTTTGAAATTGCCGGATACCGGTCGGTGATTCATACAGACTCCCGATGATGAGTGTCCATGTTACGAAACACGTGATGTCGAGAAAAGGGAAAAAAGCGCGGGTGTATGGCGCGGGTTACCGTTCATGTTTACGCGCGCGACGGACAGTCGCCGGCGATCACGCACTCGGCGCATCTCGGGCGGCGCGCAATGCACGTGGCACGTCCATGGAGAATGAGCAGGTGGCTGGCATCGGTCCACTCCTCGCGCGGTGTGATGGCGCAGAGATGCTGTTCGATACTGTCGGGATTGTCTGAATCGGTGAGTTGCAGGAGATTCGCGATCCGCCGTACGTGCGTGTCAACGGGAAAGCCGGGAATGCCGAAAGCGTTGCCCAGCACCACGTTGGCCGTCTTGCGTCCCACGCCGGGCAGGGCCACGAGTTCCTCCATGCTTCGGGGTACCGTGCCGCCGTGGCGCTCGATCAACGCGCGGCAGCAGGCCTGGATGTTGCGTGACTTGTTCTGAAAAAATCCCGTGCTGCGGATGATGGCCGCGATGTCCTCGACCTCCGCCTCGGCGAGCGCATGCACGGTGGGGTAGGTCGCGAACAGCTCGGGCGTCACCATGTTCACGCGCTCGTCGGTGCATTGCGCGGAGAGTATCGTCGCAACCAGCAATTGCAGGGCGTCGTCGTGCAGCAATGCGCAAGCGGGCTGCGGAAAGCGCGTGCGCAATGCGGCGAGTATGCGCTTCATGCGTCGACGTTTCCGCTCGCTACTCTCCGTGTGAAAGAGATGCGTGGCTGGTGTGGGATTCATATTGCAGTCCATGGTCAATTTTCGTATTGTGCGAAACAACCACCGTCGAGCGTGTTCCGCCTCCGTCCACGTTTGTGAACGAATGTACGGGATTTCCATGAAACACCTTATCCCCGCCTTTCTCCTGTTCGCCTTGCTCGCGCCTGTCGCGTCGGCGCAACAGCGCGGCTACCCCTCGGCTCCGCCGCTCAAGTCCTGGCGCATCGCCTTGCAGGGCGGCGTGGGAGTGCTGGGCGACGACAACACGCGCGACAGTCACAACTATTTCTATCGCGCCATGTTCGGCGGTGAAGTGGCATGGACGATTCACAAGAGCATTGTTGTGGGGGTGTATTCGGATTGGGGTGACTTACGTTCGCGCTCCGATGCGCGCGAAACGAATACGGAGTTCATCGACGCCGGTCTGCTTGTGGAGTTCCGTACGCCCATGATGAAAGGATCGCTGTATCCTTTTCTGCAATTTCGCGGGGGGATGCTGAGCATCGTCCCGACGCTGTTGCGCGAAGGCGTGCTGACGGAAGGGGAGAGGGCCTGGCATCTGTCGTGGAGCGCCGCGGCGGGCTTCGAAATCATTTCCTGGCGGCGCGTGGGAGTGCGCACCATGATCGGCGTGACCTACACGTCCACCGACAGATGGGATCTCCTGGTGCAGGGCGATGATCGCGACGGCTACTCCTTCGCCCTCGTCGGACTCAGCTACTACATCGGGGCACGCGGGCGCCGCTGACCATGCGCTGTTTCTTCGTTTCGGATCTCCACGGCCATCGGCATCGCTACGAGGCGTTGTTCGCAGCCATCGCCGACGAGGCGCCCGCGGCGGTATTTCTCGGTGGCGATCTCTATCCGTCGGCGCGTCGCTCGGCGCGTGACCTCTATCCGGATGTTCAGGATTTTTTCCACGGCTACTTCCTTCCCGCATGGCGTGCGCTGGCTCAGCGCCTGGGCAGCGCCTATCCCGAGGTATTCCTGATTCTCGGCAATGACGACGCGCGCGGCCATGAAGGCGAACTGCTGCTCGCGGAGAGTGAGGGGCTGTTGCGCTACGCACACGGACGACGCGTTCCAGTCGGCGATCTCGAGGTGTTCGGTTACGCGTACGTGCCGCCTACGCCGTTCCGCCTCAAGGACTGGGAGCGCTACGATGTGTCACACTATGTCGATCCCGGCTGCATTGCTCCCGAGGACGGCATGTTCACCACAGAGGTGGACGAGTGCGAAGTCGCCCGGCGCACCATTGCTGCCGATCTCGAGGAGTGGACGGCGGGAATGAATTTCGCAAACAGCATAATGCTGTTCCACACGCCCCCGTACGACACGGATCTGGACCGCGCGGCGTTGGATGGCAAAATGGTGGATCACGTGCCTCTCGACACGCATATCGGCAGTATCGCGTTGCGGCGCTTCATTCTCGCCAAGGGTCCGCGCATCACCCTGCATGGCCATGTGCACGAATCCGCCTCGATCACCGGCGCGTGGAAGCAGCGGCTCGGCGACACCTGGTGCTATTCGGCCGCGCATCGCGGAAGGGAATTGGCTCTGGTGCGTTTCGACAGCGCATCACCGGAAACGGCGGAGCGGGAATTGCTGTAGGAGCGGCGCCGGCTTCACCACTCCGCGGCGGATCGCAAGCGTAGCGGCCGTGCGGCGTCGGTGACAGCGCCGATTTTCATGGCGAAACTGTTCTGTCTCGCGATATCCTCATCGGTGACGTAATGCACGTCGAGCAGGGCATCGATGCGGTAGCCCGTGCGGAGGAAGTTGAGTTCCGCCAGGCAAAGACTCCACCCCTCGAACCATCGGCGTAATTGCTCCGTCTCTTCGCCCTCCTGCTTCTGCACGTGTACCAGCAAGTCGATGTCGCTTCCGGGACCAGCGGATCCGTTTTTCGTGCTGCCAAAAATGTACAATCCCTTCACCCCGTACTGACGGCCATCGAGCGACGACGCGATGCGATCGGCCATGCGGCTGCGCCATTCCCAGTGCTCGCCGTTGAGTTGTGCAGGTGCGGCAACGATGTCGAGGTGCTCCACCTGCACGGTGGTGCGCTCGCCGAGAAAGGCCACCGCCTGTTCGAGATCGGCGTTCATGTGAATGTGCAACACCTTGCCGTCGGTCGCGCCCGGAACGTCGATCACCGTGATGCAATCCGCGTACATGGCGTAGTCCGGAAGCAACTCGGGGAGGAGGTTCCTGCTGTGTGTGAAAAAAGTCTGATTGAACAGCACATGCTCATCGTCCGGATACACCGGCAGATAGCGGATGGAGGCCTCCACCAGATCCTGGAAAAAATGCGTACCGAAGGAGAGATCTGGCACGTAGTTGCCCTGCGCCTTGGCGATTTCAATCAACGCTGACGTGTTGTTGATGTCGGAGTAGGTCACGCTCACGCCGAGCTTGATGTCGCCGCGGCTGCCCCAGCGTCCGGGTCCCATGAGGATGAAGCGGCGCTTGGGCAGAATGTTGTTGAGCTTGCCCACGATGCGCCCGATGGTGATCAGGTCGATGCGTTCGGGCAAGGCCGAATAGCGGTCGGGATCCACATACACTACATGCGTGATGTCGGGGATGATGCCGTTGGACACGTAGCGGTTGGCGGTGAACACCTTGCTGCGCTGCGGTAAATCCTGCGGAATGGGCGCGGGAAGGTTGTGCCGCGTGAAGCTCTGTGGCCGGCATTGCAGCAGGTAAATGTCCTTGCCGTCGCAGGCGAACTCTATGTCCACCGGCGTTTCAAGTTTTTCCTGCAACAGACGCACCATATCCCAGATGGTGTTGATGTACTTGGTGCCATTGATCAGTCCGTTGAAGGTCACCGCGTACACATCGCGCTCGAAATCCAATTCAAAACCGAAGGGCTGCCGGATGATGTCGCCGTCGTAGTGCGATACGAGCAGGTTGATGCCCGGGTAGTCGTTGCCCGCTTCGCGGAGCAAATCCAGAATGTCCACCGTCTCGAAGGCGCCGCTCTCGAGATTGATCACGTCGATTTTCTTGGGAGAATAACGGACAATTTCGTCTGGTGTAATGTTCACGCGCAGACTGGGTTGGCCGGGGGCGAGCAGCACGGGGTAGTCGTCGCCGATGCGATCCACGGCGCGTGTGCCGAGGCCGGGCACGAGGCGGATCAATCCATCCTCGCGGAGGATGCGGGGCGACCAGCGGAATTCGTTGTTGCTGAAGGCCACACCCGACCAGGCCGGCATGAGGTAGCGGCCCACACGCGTACCCACTACCTGCTGAATCATGATGCCCATTTCCTCGTGGAAATCGAGCAACCCGCGCTCGGCTCGGTATTCGATCGGGTCGGGCCCGAAGGTGGACGCGTACACCTCGGCGATGGCATCCTGCAGCGCCGCCATGCGCTCGGCCTTGCTGCCGGCATTGGCGAGGAAGAGACTTTTATACTTGCCGGAAAAAGCGGCATTCATGCTGTCTTCAAGCAAACTGGAGCTGCGGACGATCAGCGGCGTATCGCCGAAGTCGTCCAGCGCCATGGACAGACCGCGCACCATTTCGGGTGCGAAGTAGGAATTTTTGAACACTTGAATGATGGAAGGGTATTCCTCGCGCACCTGCTCGATGTCGAGGTATTTCTGATTGAACACCTCTTCGAGATTGTTGTAGTGAATGAAGCTCAGAATGCCATCGGAGGTGATGTACCAGGTCTTCGGCATCTTCACATTGCTGAAGCGCCCGGTTTGCTCCATTTCCCTGCGGATAATATGCCAGCCGAGGAAGAGGCCCGAACTTTTGCCGCCGAGTTTGCCGTGACTTTTTTGATGAAAAATGATGTGCTTGGTGAGTTCGAAGAAGTCGCGGATTTCCAGATACCACTTCGCCACATTGATGTAGGGTAACTGCTCGGTGAAGAAACGGCGGATCAAGGAGACGCGCAGTCCCATTTCGGTGGAGGGCGACAGCTCGATGCCTTCGGGAAAAATGTGGTAGTACTTGCTGATGGCGTCCACGATTTCGGCCAGCGAGGTGTCGAGATTCTCCATCGTGTTGACGAGAAAGGAGGCCTTGTCGTCCTTGATCCATTTCTGGATCAGATGCAGGATTTCCTCTTCGCTCAGGTGCTCGGTGGCGATGCGGAAAATATCGTCGCCCGACGCGATGAAGTCGTGCAACTCCTCGCGCTGCCGGGGACGGTTGCTTTCGGTGAACACATCGTCGAAGTCGTCGCTTCTGCGCGCGCTGAAGCGCTGCATCAACTCACAGGCGGGGGTGATGCCGGCCCAGCACATGCGGTTGAGCATTTTGCGTGAAATGCGCGTGTAGAGGTTTTGGTCGGTGCGGCGCAGCATTTCGAGAATCACTTTCCACTCGGAGCGCTTTTTTTCCGCAAGCTGCTCTTTCATCACCTGCCATTCGTGGAACACATTCTTCAGACGTTGATGCTGAATGTAATGTCCGAGTCGCTCGGCAATGGTGGCGATGAGGCGGCGCTCCTCGTTGAGAAAGGGCCCTTCGTCGGCCAGGCGCACCTCGCTGATGTAAAACACCTCCAGCCGGCCCTCCACCCTGTCCTGTATGGCGATGTTGGCGGAGAGCACCCAGGGTGTTTCGTGAAAATCGGGCGAAGTCCACGCGCGCTGGCCGAAAAGCACGCGCACGCGGCACACGTCGGGATACTGCCAGCCCGGAGGAATGGCGGCGATGACGCCGTTGAAAATGTCGTCGAGCGTTTTGTCCTGCCCCGCGAGCACCTCCTCGACATGGTAGAGGCAGTTGAGCTCCTTCGCCCGTTCGCCGAGGGCGTAAAGCAAGTCGCCGAGTGATTTGTCCTTGTTCATGAAGGCCGTCCGCATTGTGGGAACGCGGGCAAAATACGCATTGCGCCATCAAGCCCAAACCCCCGCCGGCATTCATTTGAGAGAAAGCGATGCGGAATTGAGAATGAATGGGAAAATCCCTACCTTGCGCCTACATCCGTCAATGTACCCCGTAGGGGGACGACGTCCGGCGAACAGTCCATCACCCATCCCTCAGGAGAAGCGGAATGAACACCGAGTCCTTCAATCCCTATAAGATGGCGCAGCAGCAATTCGACACGGTCGCGGAAAAGCTTGGATTGGACGAGGCAACGCGTGCCTTGTTGCGCGTGCCCGACAAGGAGGTGCATTTCAACATTCCGATCCGCATGGACGACGGCTCGTACCGCGTGTTCCGCGGCTATCGCATTTTGCACAACAGTGCGCGCGGGCCGTGCAAAGGCGGTGTGCGTTTTCATCCGCAGGAAACCGCCGACACCATCCGCGCGCTGTCGATGTGGATGACGTGGAAAACCGCTGTGGTCGACATTCCCCTCGGCGGCGGCAAGGGCGGCGTGGTGTGCGATCCGCACAATCTCTCGATGCGCGAGCAGGAGGCGCTGTGCCGTGGCTGGGTGCGCGGACTGGTGGACGTGCTCGGGCCCGACCGCGATGTGCCCGCGCCCGATGTGATGACCTCCTCGCAGCACATGATCTGGATGCTCGACGAGTATGAACGCGTCACCGGCCGCAAGGCGCCGGGCTTCATCACCGGCAAACCCATCGGTCTGGGCGGCTCCCTCGGCCGCACCGAGGCAACGGGCTATGGGGTGATTTACACCGTGCGCGAAGCCTTGCAGGAACTGGGCATCCCGATCACGCAAGCGACCGCGTCGGTGCAGGGCTTCGGCAACGTGGCGCAGTATGCCATCGAATTGCTGGACTACTATGGTGGAAAAACGCTTTGCGTGTCGAGCTGGGATCAGAAGGAACAGACATCCTTCGCCTTCAGGAAGCGCGACGGCATCAATCTCAAGGAATTGCGCGGCATGACCAATTCCTACGGCGAAATCAGCAAGGACAAGGCGCAGGAGGCGGGTTACGACGTGCTGCCCGGCGAGGAGTGGATAGCGCAGGAAGTGGACGTGCTGATTCCCGCCGCGCTCGAGAATCAGATCAACCGCGACAGCGCCAAGCTCATCCATCCGGCCGTGAAAATCATTGCCGAAGGCGCGAACGGTCCCACCACGCCCGTAGCCGACGTCACCATTCGCGAACGCGGTATCTGGGTGGTTCCCGATTTTCTGGCCAATGCCGGCGGCGTCACGTGCAGTTACTTCGAGCAGGTGCAGAGCAACATGAACTATTTCTGGACCAAGGACGAGGTGATCAGCAAGTTGGATGCGAAAATGACCGATGCGTACTTCGCTGTGTCGGGCATGGCGCATCGCCGCGGCATTCCCATGCGCGAGGCGGCCTACATGATCGCCATCGCGCGCGTGGCCGAAGCCTGTAAATTGCGCGGTTGGGTGTAGCGGTACGGCGCGTGGCAATGGATCCACTGCTTCATCAGGACGAGGTCGGGCGCATCATCGCGCGCGAAAGTGGGCACACGCGGCAGGAAGGCGGCGTGCGTCTCGATTTCAAAGACCTCATGCGCGTGCGCGTGAACAACATCCTGTTGGTGTCGAGTCTTTACGACTACTACACCGTGGTGGAGGACGGTCAGCTTACCGAGGCGCTGTTCAACGAATACTCCGAGCTGAACCTGCATTACGCGCCGCATATCACGCGCGTGAGTTCGGGCGAGGAGGCCTTGCGCCTGATGGAGTCGCGGGATTTCGATCTGGTGCTGAGCATGTTGCGCCTGGGCGACATGGATCTGGCCTCGTTTTGCGCAACGATGAAACACGCGCATCCGGACATCCCGCTTTTTCTGCTCTCCTTCCAGTCCGCCGAATTCGACCTTTTTCTGAAAAGTGCCGACACCGCCCGCTTCGACAATGTGTTCATCTGGGCGGGCGACCGCACGCTGTTCCTCGCCATCATCAAATTGTACGAGGATGTGCGCAACGCGCCGGTGGACTGCCTGGAGTTCGGTGTGCGTTCCATCATGCTGGTGGAGGATTCGCCCTGGTTTTACTCCTCCTACCTGCCTTTGATTTACGCCGAACTCATTACGCAGGTGCAGGCGTTGATCGAGGAGGGACGGAATTTCGCGGACAAATTGCTGCGGCAGCGCGCACGCCCGAAAATCCTGCTCGCGCGCAATTACGAAGAGGCCTCGCAACTGCTCCGTCGCTATGGCGAAACCATGCTGGGCGTGATCTCCGATCTTTCCTTCGAGCGCGGCGGCGCGACCGATCCGCGCGCGGGACTGCTGCTGGCCCGCGAAGCGCGCGGCGTGAATCCGGAGTTGCCCATACTGATTCAATCCTCCAGCATCGACCTGCGGCAGGAGATCGAGCACGAGGGATTGGCATTTGTGGACAAAGGTTCGCGCGTGCTCCTGCAAGAGCTGAGCGATTTCATGACGCGGAATTTCGGTTTCGGGGATTTCGTTTTTCGCCTGCCCGACGGCACCGAGGTGTCGCGCGCCCGTTCGATACGCGAGATGCGCGAGCGGTTGCGGTACATTCCGGGTCCTTCGCTCGAATATCACGCGCAGCGCGACCACTTCAGCAACTGGCTGCGCGCACGCACCCGCTTTCAACTCGCCGACAAACTCAAGCCGGTCAAGGTCAGCGCTTTCGCGGATTTGGAAGAATTGCGCTCCTATCTCCTCTCCGCCATCACCGAGCATCTGGTGCAGGATCAGAAAGGCGTGATACAGGACTTCAGCCGGAACGACTACGATCTCGAGCACACCTTCGTGCGCATCGGATCGGGTTCGCTGGGAGGAAAGGGGCGCGGCCTCGCCTTCACGGACAATTTGCTCCGCAAATATCTCAGCAAGGATTTTTTCCCCGATTTGCGCATCAGCATACCGCGGACCATCGTGCTGGGCACGGATGTGTTTTCGCAGTTTGTGGAGCAGAATCATTTACTGGATCTGGCTGTACAGAATCTCCCCGACAGCGAAATTCTCCGGGCTTTTCTCCATGCCGACCTGCCACCCACGGTGCTGGGGGATGTGCGCGCGATTCTGGAAAAGGCGCGCTTCCCGCTGGCGGTGCGCTCGTCGTCGCTGCTGGAGGATGCGATGTATCAGCCCTTCGCGGGCATTTACGCCACGGTGATGATTCCCAACAGCAGCCACGATCCCTCGGTGCGTTTTCACAATCTCACCCAGGCCATCAAATACGTGTACGCATCCACGTATTTCAAGGCCGCGCGCAATTACATCGAGGCCACAGCCAATCGCATCGAAGAGGAGCGCATGGCCGTGGTGATTCAGGAAATCGCCGGCGATCGGCATGGCCGCTATTTTTACCCGCATGTTTCCGGTGTGGCGCGTTCCTTCAACTACTATCCCTTCGGCAAGGCGAAGCAGAAGGATGGTGTGGTGAATCTGGCGCTGGGTTTGGGCAAAACCATTGTCGACGGCGGAACGAGCTTGCAGTACAGTCCTGCCTATCCCGCCGTGTATCCGCAGTTCGGAACTACGAAGGACTTGTTCAACAATTCGCAGTTGAAATTCTTCGCTCTGGATCTCGAGTCCGATGTGGTGCGCAAGTATCCGCGCGAGGATCAGAACCTCGTGTTGCTCGGCCTTGCGGATGCCGAGGCGCACGGCACGCTGGAGCACATCGCTTCCACGTATTCCGGACAGGATGATCGTCTGTACGAGGGCATATCGCGCAGCGGTCCCCGCGTGATCACCTTCGCTCCCATTCTCAAATCCAACATTCTACCGCTCAACGAAGCGGTGCGTTTGCTCGTATCCATGTGCGAAACCGCCGTGAATTGTCCGGTGGAAATCGAATTCGCTGTACGCCTGGGTGCCGGCGCCGCCGCCCCCGCCGAATTCAGCTTCCTGCAACTTCGCCCGATGGTGAAGCAGGAGGGCGGCGTGACGGTGGATCTCGGCGCGATTCCACGCGAGGCGCTGCTGTTTCGCAGCGAGCAGGCCCTGGGAAATGGCAGCACACGTTTGCGCCATATCATCTATGTGAAACCGGAAAGCTTCGACGCCATGCGCACGCGCGCGATGGTGCGGGAAATTTCGGCGATGAATCAGGTGCTGCTGCGAGCTCGCACTCCGTACCTGCTGATCGGGCCGGGACGCTGGGGTTCGTCCGATCCCTCGCTCGGCATCCCCGTGGGCTTCTCCGACATCTCCTCCGCGGGCGCGATAGCCGAAACCTCGCTGCCCAATATGATCATCGATCCATCGCAGGGATCGCATTTCTTCCAGAACCTCACATCATTCCGCATCTCCTACTTCACGCTGCGGCATTACAACGAGCAACACAGCATCGACTGGGAGTGGCTCGAGGCGCTCGAACTGGTGGAGGAAACACCGCACTGCCGGCATGTGCTCGCGCCGGAGGACATCGAGATCATCGTCAACGGCCAGACCGGCGAGGGCGGCGCGGTGAAGCGTGTGTGGAGCAAGCCCGGCAATGGAGCGACAGCCGCGGACGATCTGTCTCTTATGATCTCGTGATACGGAAATCATCCGGATGATATGCCACGGGGCGGCGGGACGTGTATCGACGTCCGGGCCGCCCCGCTGCTTCAGAGCGTCAACGTGGGATCAGAGTTTCAACTTGGCACGCAGATCGGCGGGAATGGCGTCGCGGTGCAGCATGATGGAGGTGGTCTTGTATCGGACGAAGGCCTCCGAAGCGTGGAACCAGCCCTTGTACGGGTTGTTCTTCGTGCCCCAGCTGTTTTTCACGTAATAGTACAGCGTGCCGTTCTGATCCTCGGCCATGCCGGTGATATGCATGCCATGATCGTCCTGCGTGCTGTAATTGTCGAAGCCCTTCTGACGCAACTCCTGCGTCACAAGCATCTCGGGGCCCGGCGCGAGAAACACGCTGTCGGCCTCGCCCTTGCTCATGTCCTCCCAGCGCTTGACCGGGACCACCGCGACGCCCTTCTTGAAGTTGAATCCCTTCTCGCTCACATCGCTGGCCCAGGCCACCGTGTAGCCGTTGTCCACAGCGTTGCGAATGGTGCGCATCATCTCGTCGAGCGGGAGGTTGTACACCAGTCCGTAGGACCAGTTGTCGGGCACTTCCAGCACAAACTGCCGATACCAGGGATGGTGGGAGAAGGATGAAATCAGGACGTAGTCGTCCGGATTGAGACCGAGCGCCTTGTCGGCGAATTCGCGTGGCGTCATGCTGCGTCCATCAACCGTGCAGCTGGTGGGTTCGCTGCCGAGATAGGCGTCGAGTATGCCGTGTATGCCGCGCTTCCACGCCGTGCTCAACGTGCCGTTCGGCGCCTTGACCAATGCATCCACATAGGCGCGCAGCACCGCGTCGAGTTCGCCATGCGTGTGCAGTTCCTCGCCGTAGTCCAGGCCGGGATAGGCCGCGTCGGGCAGCAGGCCTTTGTCGCGCATGACATCGAGTACGTCGTTGAAGGCGCCACCCGGCGCGAAGGCGAGGTTGCCGTGCATGCGCACGAATTTTTCGGCCTTGCGCTGGTAGATATTGCGCACGATGAACATTTCGGAGAGATCCGTTTCCGATTTTCCCATGCGCAGAAGTTCGGATTCGAGCATGGAGATGGCGGAAAAGCTCCAGCAGGTGCTGGTGCGGTGCTGATTTTTCGCGGGCGTGGCTTTGAGTTCCTTCAGCATGGTGAAATGATAGCCGGCGGAACTGCTGTCGGCGCCGTCCGCAAGCGCGGACTGGGCGAGCAGGAAAACACAGAGGACAAGAACGTGTTTCATGACAATCGGGAGATTATGGAAAAATGGGAATGTGCGTTGCATCGTTGCCGGTTCATTCACCTCTTGAGGTCAGTGGCCATCGCGCGGGGAAATCTCGGTCAGACGCGATCGAACACCGAGCCACTGCCCGGTTGGAAAAGTCGGTTGTACATGCGTTCGGCGTAGGTGTCGGTCATGCCCGCGATGTAGTCAGCGAGTGTGCGCACGCGCGCGGCATCGTCGCCGGCTTCGCGCAGCAAATAGCCGGGCTTGCCGGCGAGCAGTTCGGGTGATTCGAGAAAGGCGTCGAACATCGCGCGGATGATGATGCCTCCACGGTATTCGAGACTCTGCACGGCAGGACCGTTGATCACGATATCGTACACCGAATTTTTCAATGCGTCGAGAGCGATGCGGTCGTCATGCGGCAGCGTCGCGGACCAACGCAGTCGGGGATGCTCGAAGCGCTCATCCTCGCGCAACTCCACCGCCGACACGAGACGGCTGATCAATGCCGATGCTGCATCTTTTTTCTCGTACACCGCATCGCGGCGCGAATTGCCCGCGCCATGTCCCATGCGCGTGATGAGATCCACGTAGCTGTGCCAGGTATCCGCGTTCTCGAAATGCTCGCGCGGCATATAGCCGATAATGGCCTCGGGTTCGATGAGGCGGGAGAAAAACGCATCCTCCACATCGTGGGTGCCGTAGGCGATATCGTCGGCCAATTCCACGATACTCGCTTCAAGGGTTTTGTGCAGGGTTTTCGCGTGCTTGCCCGGTCGCGGCCGCATTTCCACCAACAGCGTGCGGTCGCTTTGGCTGAACGGCTCGAGCAGCCAACGCAGCAAGTCCTCTTCCTCGTTGTGCACGCACTTGGGTGGTGCCCAGGGTTTGAAGGGCGGGCATTGCTCGTTGTCGGGGTAGCTTGCCGCGTCGAGCAGATCGCGATAGGGCCGGGGGTATTTGAGCACTGCTTGCAATGTGGCGCGGGTCAGATTCAGGCCGTGCCGTTCGCCGTGCACTTCCAGAGCGTCGTTGCTGAGCAGACGCAGTGTTTGGCCGTTGCCCTCGAAGCCATTGTCGCGGACGCGTGTGTACACGCAAAAATTCAGTGCTTCCTCGCCGCGATGGCCGAAGGGCGGATGGCCGAGATCGTGTGCGAGGCAAGCGGCCTCGATGAGACTGCTGTCCACCACGCCACGGAGTCCGGCATAGCGCTCGGTGATATGTCCGAGCGGATACGACGGCCAGATGAGGCGGTTGACCACGGCGGTGAGAGCGCGGCCGATGTTGCTCACTTCCAGGGAATGCGTCAGGCGCGTGCGCAGGAATGCCGATTCGTTGAGTGTGAAAATCTGTGTTTTCGATTGCAGGCGGCGGAAGGAAAAGCTGTGGATGATGCGCGCGCGGTCGCGTTCGAAGGGATCGCGGTGATCCGCGATTTTTGCAATTCTGCCGCCGAGCCGTTCGGTATCGTCGTGATCGTAGAGAGGGGAGATGTGATACAGGGGATGCATGGATACCGGCAGATGGAAAAAACGAAAACTACGGAAATTTTCGCTTTTCGGCGCGGTGACCCCGAAGGGCATTTCCGCTCGGCGGGCGATTTCGTACTTTTCCCTATTGCAGGGAAATGCACATTCCGTGCCCTGCGCTCAACCATCGGTCAACGTGCAGCACATCATTCACCGCATATTTTTTCTCACGCTCTTCCTGAGTGCGTCCGCCCTGCATGCGCAGGTGGACGAGGGCGGATCCGTGCCCGACAGTGTGGCGCGTATCTCGGCCGCGGCGGTGACTGACAGTGCCACAGGCACAAGCGCTGCGGGCTTGCTCGATTCGGTGCAGGTGCGTGGCGATTCGGTGCTGGTGTTTCCTCGCAAGGATGCTGTGGACACGATCATCACCTACAAGGCGCGGGATTCGGTGGTGTATCAGCTCGATCAGAAGTTGATGGACATGCACGGCGAGTCGCGCATCGTGTATGGTTCCACCGGCATCGCGTCCGAGATGATTCGCATCAACTGGGACAATTCCACCATTGTCGCGCAGGGAGTGCGCGACAGCAGCGGCGCGTTGAGCGGAACGCCGCAGTTCACCGAAGGCGCCGAGACCTACAACGGCGAGGAGATGACTTACAATTTCAAAACGAAACGCGGGGTAATCACCAAAGGCGAGACGGCGATAGACGACGGCTTCTATCTGGGTGAACGCATCAAACGCACCGAGCAGAACCACTACTTTATCCAGCATGGGCAGTACACCACCTGCGACGACCCGACGCACAAGCATTACTATTTCGGCGCGGGACAGATGAAAGTCATTCCCGATGATGTGGTGGTGGCACGTCCGATCACGCTGTATGTGGAGGACATTCCGCTGCTGTGGCTGCCCTTCGCGGTGATACCGAGCAGCAAGGGCGGACGCTCGTCGGGCATTATCATTCCGAGTTTCGGCGACGACGCGGCACGGGGACGGTTTCTGGTGGGTGGAGGATATTATCTCGCGGCCAGCGATTACTGGGATGTGGCACTGACGGGTGACATTTACACCAAAGGCGGCTATCAACTCAGCGCCAATGTGAATTACGCTCTGCGCTACAATTTCACCGGATCGGTGCAGGCCAGCTACGGCCGCACACGCCGCTACGTGGGCGACGTATTCCGCGCCGACGACGAGCCCGCAACCGACTGGAGTTTGAACGTCACGCACAATCAGGAAATCGATCCGACCTCGCGCCTGTCGGCGAACGTGAACCTCGCGACGAAATCCTATTACGACAACTTCAGTAACAATATCGACGAATTGCTTAATCAGAGTCTGCGTTCCTCGGCCTCGTACTCGAAATCCTGGGAGGGAACGAATCGCAGCATCGCCGTCGGCTTTCAACGCAGCGAGCAGTTGGTGGAGGGCACGTCGGAGATGACGCTGCCGGACGTTTCCTTCAATCAATCGCAGGTGTATCCCTTCCGCGGCGACGACGGTGCTACGGATGATTGGTACGATCTGATCGGCTTCAACTATCGCGGTCAATTCCTCAACCGCATGGAGACGAAGAATTACACCGTGGAACGCGACACCTTGCGCGACACCTTTCACCGCCGGGGAATCGACCATTCCGTCTCGTTGATCGCAACGCCCAAGCTGGGCTACGTCACCATCTCTCCGAGTTTTTCCTACCGCGAGCGCTGGTACGACCATCGCGTCGAACGTTCGTTCACCCCGGGCGATTCGCTGGTACGGGGGAGCGACGCCACGGGCTTTTACGCGTTGCGCACCTTCAACGCCAGTCTGAGCCTGAGCAGCAAGATTTACGGCATGTTCCAACCCAACCTGTTCGGTGTGCAGGCCATACGCCACACCGTGCAGCCCACGATCAGCTACCAATGGTATCCGGATTTCTCAAAGGAGTCCTGGGGCTACTATCAGAGCTATGTGGACAGCACGGGCAAGCCGGTGCGTTACGATCCGTACTCCTCGTTCGACTACCGACCGGGCACGGTGTTCGGCGGAGTATCGCAGGGTGAATCGCAGTCGCTGAATTTCAGCGTGAACAACATTTTCGAGATGAAGCTGAATCCGCGGGCGGACGACACGACGCAGACGCCGCGCAAGATGCAGTTGTTCACACTCGGCGCGGATGCCGGCTACAACATGGCGGCGGATAGCATGAAGCTGAGCGATGTGCGCCTGTCCTTCCGCACCAGCATTCAGGAATTGCTCGATATCTACGGCAATGCGACGCTGTCGCCTTACGTGTTCGAACGCAATCGCCTTGAAGCGCAGCCGGACGGCAGCACGCGCACGGTGTTCGGGCGCAAGGTGAACCGCTTCCTTGTGAACGAAGGGCAGGGTCTGGCGCGACTGACGCAGTTCAACATCAATCTCTCGACCTCGCTGTCGAGCAAGATGTTCGAGACCAGCAGTCCCGTGAGCACTGATTCCACCAACCCCGCCCTGCGCGAAGTGTATTCCTTCCGCATTCCCTGGACCTTGACGCTGGGCTACGACTATTCGATCACGAGTGAAAATCCGGACAACATTTTCCGCAACAGCGGACTCCGCGCTTCGCTCACCTTCAGTTTCACGCCGAGCTGGCATGTGAGCATGAACGGGTATTACGACATTGTGAACAAAGAAATCGGCGCGCCGTTCATCAACGTGCGCAAGGATTTGCATTGCTGGGAGATGAATTTCGACTGGTGGCCGGCTGGACCGTATCGACGTTTCATGTTCGTGTTGCGCTTGAAGGCACCGCAGCTGCAGGATATCAAGCTCGAGCGCGAGGGCAGCGACCGCGGGGTGTTTTCACGGTAGGAGTATTACCACGAACAACGCGAACATCGAGAAAGGAGAGAACAGCGAAGGGCGTGAAAAAAGTTGTGGTCGTTTTTTCCGGGACATCGCTTTTGTGATTTAGTAGGATCGCGGTTCGTCGTATTCGGTCTGGTAACCGGCATAAACGCTGGTGGACTGACTCAACTCGAAGACCCGCCGCAGCGGGGTGACGAAAGCTGGGCATTGCGTAGGAGACCCATGTCATGTGCAGCGCATCGCAGTCGCTACCCTTACGCGGATGTAAATACTGGAAACAACACGAACGCCCCTTGCGGGGCGTTCGTGTTGAAGGAAGCGTCGGAGTATGCAGGGACTCAGACGATACCCTGGGCCATCATCGCGTCGGCGACTTTGAGGAAGCCGGCGATGTTCGCGCCATTCACATAGTTGCCCGGCGTGCCGAAACGATCGGCGGCATTGACGCAGGACTCATGGATGTTTTTCATGATGTTCTTCAGATGGCCGTCCACTTCCTCACGGCTCCAGGAGAGGCGGATGGAGTTCTGGCTCATTTCGAGACCCGATGTGGCCACGCCACCGGCGTTGGCCGCCTTGCCCGGACCGTACAGGATCTTGTGCTCGATGAACATATCCACCGCTTCCGGCGTGCTCGGCATGTTGGCGCCTTCGGAGACCACGTAGCAGCCATTGGCCAGCAGGATTTTGGCATCGTCGCCGTTGAGTTCGTTCTGCGTGGCGCAGGGCAGTGCGATTTCGCAGGGCACGCTCCACACGCCGGTGCCTTCGTAGTACTCGGCATTGGGATACTGCTCGGTGTACTCCTTGATGCGGCCGCGGCGGTTGTTCTTCAGATCCATGACGTATTCCCACTTCTCGCCGGAGATGCCGTCCATGTCCACGATGTAGCCGGCCGAATCCGACAGCGTCACGACCTTGCCGCCGAGTTGATTCACCTTTTCCACCGCGTACTGGGCGACGTTGCCCGAGCCGGACACGACCACGGTCTTGCCTTCCATGGTCTGGCCGCGGGTTGCGAGCATATTCTGCGCGAAATACACGCAGCCGTAGCCGGTGGCTTCCGGACGAATCAGCGAGCCGCCCCAGGTGAGGCCCTTGCCCGTCAACACGCCTTCGAACGCGTTGCGGATTTTCTTGTACTGGCCGAACATGAAGCCGATTTCGCGGCCGCCCACACCGATGTCACCGGCGGGCACGTCCGTGTTCGGACCGATATGGCGGAAGAGTTCATTCATGAAGCTCTGGCAGAAGCGCATCACTTCATTGTCCGATTTGCCCTTGGGATCGAAATCCGAGCCGCCCTTGCCACCGCCCATGGGCAGCGTGGTGAGACTGTTTTTGAATACCTGCTCAAAGCCGAGGAATTTGAGAATACCGAGATTGACGCTCGGGTGGAAACGGAGACCGCCTTTATACGGACCAATGGCACTGTTGAATTCCACACGATAGCCGCGGTTCACCTGCACATCGCCGTTGTCGTCCACCCAGGGAACGCGGAACATGATCACGCGCTCCGGCTCCACGATGCGCTCGAGGACCTTGGCCTTGCGATACTCGGGATGCTTCTCGACAACCGGCAGGAGCGAAGCAACCACCTCCTCGACTGCCTGATGAAACTCCGGTTGGGCGGGATTCTTCGCCTTGACTTCATTCATGAAATCGGATACTGCGGTGGACATGGACTACTCCTTGGACTGATGGATGGTGATGGGGAGCACTGCCTGATGCCGCGTTGCGGACATCATCTATACGTACAGCGTTACTACCAACACGGAGCGTACAACACGACACGCCAGGGAACAGGACAAAGGGGTTTCGGACCCGAGACAATGGAAACTCTTCACCAGCAAAACTAGCACCCGCGCCATCATTTCCGTGTAGGGAATCGGCGCTGCGTTTTGTAGGGAATTCCCTACAAGAATGTCGGATGTATTGGAATACAGCAATTTGTGGAAAATGCTCCTCACTTGCAAGAATGTCGCGAAAAATTCACGTGTGCCTACATATCGGACGCAACCGTGCGTGTGCAACGTATGGCAGGCGCGCGGAGAATCGAATTCGCAGCTCGGATTCGGCGTGCCCATTGCCGCGCCACAGTTGCGACGTTCGACTCGGACGTTGCGTGCCACGACGCCTCGTGTGTTGACGGAACAACGCCTTGCGCGCGATGTGCGTGCTGTGTTCCGTGGTCCAGCGAAAGCTGCGGGGTTGTGCGCGCAGCGCCTCCGCAGTAGATTGCGCCAAGCCGCAGTTCCAACATTCACCGACGATCCGCATGAAACGCCGACGCATCAAGCAGGATGAACTCCGCGACCTGATCAACGACTCCGGTTTCTCGAACAAGGATGTCAGTCCGCACGATCTCGATTTCAAGGATTTGATGCGATTTCGCGTCAACAACATCCTGCTGGTTTCCAGCCGCTACGATTTTTACACACTGGTTGACGATGGACAGCTCACCGAGGCGATTTTCAGCGAGTATCTCGAACTGAATCTGCACTACGCGCCTTCGATCACGCGCGTGTATTCAGGCGAGGCGGCGCTGGATGCGCTGGAGGAAAGCCGCTTCGATCTCGTGATCACCATGATGCGTCTGGGAGACATGCGTCTGCGCGATTTTGTCGCCGCTGTCAAGCAGACCTACCCTGAGTTGCCTGTGGCCTTGCTCGGCTATCAGAGCAGGGAGTTGCAAGTCTTGTTGAATCAGGGCGCGATTTCGGAGTTCGATCGCGTGTTTATCTGGTCGGGCGACCGCAAACTCTTCCTCGCCATCATCAAGTTGCTAGAGGATTTGATGAATGCGCGCACCGATTGCAAGGATTTCGGTGTGCGCGCGATTCTGCTCGTCGAGGATTCGCCGCAATTTTATTCCTCCTTTTTGCCGCTGATTTACACCGAGCTGATCAAGCAGGGGCAGATGCTGATCGAGGAGGGAAAGAATTTCGCCGAGAAACTTCTGCGTCAGCGGGCGCGGCCGAAGATTCTTCATGCTGCGAACTTCGAAGAGGCCTGGCGGTATTTTCACAAGTATCGGCATGAATTGCTGGGCATTATCACCGACATCAAGTTCCCCATCAACGGCGTGGAGGATGAATACGCCGGTTTGAAATTCATTCGCCGTGTGCGCGAGAAAAGTCCCGAGTTGCCGGTGCTCGTGCAGTCCACGCGCGAGGATTTGCGCGAGGAGGTGGCGATACTGGATGCCGCCTTCGCGAACAAGAACAGCCGCACGCTTTTGCAGGAAGTGCGCGAGTTCATGTTGGCCAACTTCGGCTTCGGCGACTTCATTTTCCGCATGCCCGATGGCCGTGAACTCGACCGGGCTCGCACCCTGCGGCAACTGCGGCAGAAGCTACGCAGCATCCCCGACGAGTCGCTGCGCTACCACGCCTCGCACGACCATTTCAGCAACTGGCTCATGGCGCGTACGCGCTTTCGGCTTGCGCAGGAAATCAAGCCGCTCAAGATTCACGAGTTCAAGACCATCGAAGAGTTGCGGCAATACATGATTCGCAAAATCGACGAACTCGTGTTGTACGACGAGCGCGGCATGATAGCGGATTTCTCGCACGAGGAAGTGGATTCGCGTTCCACTTTCCTGCGCATCGGCCGCGGGTCGCTGGGCGGCAAGGCACGCGGCCTGGCCTTCATCGACAACATTCTCAAGAACTATCTGCATCCGTCCTATTTCCCCAATGTGCGCATCAAGATCCCGCGCTCCATCATCCTCTGCACAGAGGTGTTCGCGCAATTCATGGATCGCAACGAGCTTCTGCCCGTGGTGGTGCGGAACATCAGCGACGAAGAGATCGTGGCGCATTTCATGGAGGCGCGTTTCCCGGAAAGCGTGGAGGACGATTTGCGCGCCATTGTATTGCGCAACGTGCAGCCCCTTGCGGTGCGATCCTCCAGTCTGCTCGAGGACACGCTGTACCAACCGTTCGCGGGCATTTACGCCACGGTGATGCTGCCAAACAGCAATCCGGACCCGGAGATCCGTTTCAGGGAATTGGAGCAGGCGATCAAGTACGTGTACGCATCCACCTATCTGCGCAGTGCCAAGAATTACATCGAGGCCACGGGGCATCGCCTCGAGGAGGAGCAGATGGGCGTGATCATTCAGGAAATGGTGGGGAGGAAGTACGATCACTACTACTACCCGCATTACAGCGGCGTGGCGCGGTCCTTCAACTACTATCCCTTCGGCGATGCGCAGGCCACGGACGGTATAGTGAATCTGGCACTCGGCCTGGGCAAGACCATTGTGGACGGCGGCGTGAGCGCGCAGTTCTGTCCGGTGTTTCCGACCATCATGCCGCAATTCGCCACGCGCAAGGATTATTTTTCCAATTCGCAGAAAAAGTTCTACGCGGTGGATCTTTCCGCGAGTCCGCTCACGCAAAAACCCAGTGAGGACGAAAATCTCGCGCATCTCGACGTGCGCGTGGCCGAGGAGCACGGGACGCTGGATTACGCCGCGTCCACATACTGCAGCGAAGACGATTCGCTGTACGAGGGCACCTTCCGCAAGGGCTTGCGCGTGTTGAATTTCGCGCCGATCCTGCAATCGGAATTCATTCCGCTGGCGAAGATCCTGCGGCTGCTCATGCATCTGTGTGAAACGGCGATGAACTGTCCGGTGGAGATCGAATTCGCCGGCACGCTCGGCGAGCATTTCGATTCCATATCCGAATTCGATTTTCTCCAGGTCCGCCCCATGGTGAAGGAAGAGGGCACCGTGGATCTGGATCTCGAACGCATCCCGGCGGAGGATCGCCTGTTGTGGAGCGACATGGTGTTGGGCAACGGCGTGTATCGACTGCGCGACATCGTGTATGTAAACATCGAACATTTCGACGCGGCGAAGACGCAGGAGATGGCGGCCGACATCACAGCGATGAATCGCACGCTGGTGGAGCAGCACACCCCGTATTTGCTGATCGGGCCCGGTCGCTGGGGGTCGGCGGATCCGTGGTTGGGGATTCCCGTGCGCTTCCCCGGCATTTCCGGCGCGCATGCCGTGGTGGAAACCTCGCTGCCGAACATGCTGCCCGATCCCTCGCAGGGTTCGCATTTTTTCCAGAATCTCACCTCCTTCCATATCGCCTACTTCACGACGAGACATTTCCGCGACGAGCATCGCATCGACTGGGAGTGGCTCGATGCGCAGGAAGTAGTTGAGGAGACGCATTGGGTGCGTCACGTGCGGCTCGCCGAGCCCTGTGAAATCCGCGTCGACGGGCAGACGGGCAGCGGCGTGGTGGTGAAGCGCGCCTCGCCTAAATAAGACGCGTTCCTGCGCTGAGGAAGGTCCGGCGCAGTGGCAGCGGAGTCGTGCGACGGGACCGCGTCGACCTATTCCATGGTTAGTGCATCGCGCCACCGCGCGCCGTGGATGCAGGGCCTCCACGCGTTTCGTTTTTCCCCATCATTTCGTATAATGCGACCACATGATCGTATTCCCGGGCCTGGATTCGCCATGCCATGCCGGACGAGAGCAGACGAAGCCTCCGCAGTAGGCGAGCCGGGGTTCATGTCCACGCACGGACGTTCATCACCAGACGTGGAGTGATGGACGAAAGCGCTGCGGCACAAGCCACATACGAAATCACATTGTTGAGAGGAGGTCGTGTAATGCGTGCATTCATGCGTAGTACCGGATTTGTGCTCATTCTGATTGTTCTTGCCCATGCGCCATCAAATGCGCAGTGGGAGCACACCGCTGGTCCCGAAGGAGCTGTGGTGAACGCCTTCAGTCTGTCCAGCTCGACCATACTCGCAGCGCTCATGGGTGGTGGTGTGGCGATTTCGGAGGATGGTGGCCGAACCTGGCAAACACGCAACACGGGTTTGAGCGACTGGATGCTGAGCGCAATCACGGCCGATGCCGGGAATTGGTATGTCGGATCGACGACAGGTTGGATTGCTCGCTCCACCGACGAAGGTGTGTCGTGGTCAACGTTGCATCGCACCACCAACGCCGCCGAGGTGTACAGCATTGTCGTCAAGGACGGGACGCTGTTTGTCGCCACCGCGAAGGATGGCGTGTTGCGCTCGATGGACAATGGCGCGACCTGGACAGCGGTGAACAACGGACTTCCCGGTATGGATATTCGTTCCCTGCTCGTCCGCGGCCCGGCATTGCTTGCCGGCACCTGGGCCGATGGTGTGTATCGCAGCACGGACAATGGCGAAAGTTGGCAGAGCAGGAATGTGGAGGGGCGCATTCTCACGATGATCGCGGATGGCAGTACGGTGTATGCCGGCCGCAATGGACAAGGGATGGTCGTATCCACGGACGACGGCGAGACGTGGAGCACCTATCAGAACAGCATCTCGCATGCCAGCGCCAAAAGTATCGCTGTGGTTGGCGGAGCGGTGTTTGTGGGCACCATCGACCAAGGCGTGTACCGTAGCACCGATGGCGGTGCGACCTTCGAGCAGAACTACTACTATCCCACCATTTCCCGAATGCAGGCGATGGTTGTGTTGGGCAATCGATTGCTCGTCGGAACAAGCGGCCTGGGTGTGTTGCGCAGCACCGACGGTGGGACATCGTGGACGCTTTCCAATGCCGGCTTGATGGCAGCCGGCGCCATGGTGTTCGAGGAAGCCGCAGGTCGACTTGTGGCGGGCTGCTACGAAGCGGGTGTGGCGGTGTTGGATGCCAACGGATGGAAAACCGAGAATGATGGACTGCTGGATAAACGCGTGCGCTCTCTGGCGGTGAACGGTGATACATGGTATGCCGGAACAGATGGCACCGGCGTGTATCGACGTTCGGGAACAGCTCCATGGGAAAGTGTGAGCGGCAGCATCGCCACGAAAAATGTGTTTTCGCTGCTGTTCGATGGTGGTACCTTGTTCGCGGGAACAAACGGCGATGGCGTGTATATGGCGCCAATTGCTTCGATGCAGTGGGAAGCGCGTAACGTTGGAATCACCGGCGGGCTTGTGTACGCCATGGCGAAGCAAAACGGAAAGCTCTTCGCTGGTATCGGCAATACGGGCGTATTCATGTCGCAGGACAATGGTCAGAATTGGACCGCAATGAACACGGGACTGAATCAGCGTATCCGTTCCTTGGCTTCACTCAACGGCAAGCTCTACGCCGGGACGGCATCCTATGGCGCGTATGTGTCGTCAGACGACGGAGCCACATGGACGGAAATGGCCGGGACCTTGTCGGGCAAGGACATCCGTGCTTTCGCCGCATCTGGCACGGCGCTGTTCGCGGCGACATTGTCGCATGGCATGTTCCTGAGCCAGGATGGAGGCATGAACTGGACGGCGGTCAGCGAAGGATTGCCCAATTGTCCGATCTATGCACTGCGCGTACTCGGTGACCGTCTGTATGCCGGAGTTTTCGGCGCGGGCGTGTGGTCGCGTCCGCTGTCGCAAATGGTGGTGTCGACAGCAGCCGGGAACGCGTTGCCGGAGCAGCTGGGCATTGTGGATGTGGCACCGCATCCGTTCGGCGCGCAGGCGGTGCTGCGTATTGCCGTGCCGTCGGCGATGCAGATTCGCGCCACACTGCACGACATGCTGGGTCGCGAAGTGGCGACAGTGGTGGAAGGAAGGTTGGACGCGGGGACGCATGCGCTGACATTGCGTACGGACGCCCTGACGTCGGGGGCGTACATGCTGAACGTACGTGGCATGGACGGCATGACGGTGCGTCGCATGGTCATTGTGCGTTGACGCGGACGTCACGTCGTTGCCAACGCCGCAGGCTCAGCGCACGAATTTGTAGCCGGCGGTGTGTACGGTGATGATGTAGACCGGATGTGAAGGTTCGGGCTCGAGTTTTTTTCTCAACGAAAGGATGTAGTTGTCCACTGTGCGCGTGGTGGGAAAATGCTCGTAGCCCCAGACCTCGTCGAGCAGCATGTCGCGTGTGATGATTTCGTTGCGATGTCGCAGCATGTAGGCGAGAATGTCGAATTCGCGCGTGCCGAGATCCAACGCAACATCGCCGCGACGCGCCTCGCGTGTGCGCGTGTTGAGCCAGACGTCACTAGCGGTGAGTTCCTCGGGTTCGTGCAGCTCCGGTGCGCGTCGCAGCATGGCCTTCACGCGGGCGTGCAATTCGCGCAGGGAGAAGGGTTTGGTCATGTAGTCGTCGGCGCCAAGTTCAAGTCCCAGCACCTTGTCCAACTCGGTGCCTTTCGCCGTGAGCATGAGTATCGGGGTGTGCATGCCATCAGCACGTAATTCCCGGCAGATGTCCTCGCCGTTTTTCGAAGGGAGCATGAGATCCAAAATGAGCAGATCCGGGGGATTGCGCTTGGCGCGGGCGAAACCTCTCGCACCGTCCTCCTCGCTCTCGACTTCGTAGTGAAGTTCGCGCAGACTGCTTTCGAGTCCCGTGCGAATGGCGGCATCGTCTTCGATGATCAGGATGCGTTTCATGATTCCTCCTTCCGTGGCACGAGCAATGTGAAGGTCGATCCCTCGCCGGGCACGCTGGTGACGAGGATGGCGGCGCCATGCGCAGCGGCGATGTCGCGGACAAGGGACAGTCCAAGACCAGCGCCACCTTGTCCCTGTACCGAGCTGTCGGACGATCGGTAGAACGGTTCGAAAAGATTCCGGATGTCGGCATCGTCAATACCCAGGCCGTGGTCGCGTACACTGACTTCGCAGCTGGACTGCGTCGCGGCGATACGAACATGCAGATGACGGGATTGGCCGGAGTATTTCACCGCGTTGGTGAGCAGATTCCACAGGGCTTCGCCCAGGGCCTCGGCATCGGCGAGGATGGGGCAGGGCGAGCCGTCGTGCTCGACGGTGCAGGTAAAGCCATTGATGTCGAAATGGTAGCGCAGGTGCTCGAGCACATCGCGCACCACTGGCCCGAGGTCGGTCTCTCGCAAGGTGTAGCGCCGCGTGCCGTGTTCCGTACGGGCGAAATGCAGCACATTGTCGATCTGCCGCTGCAAGCGTTCGCATTCGCCCTCGATCACTCCGGCCCACGTGGAGATGCGTTCCTCATCGACATGCATCCCGATCATTTCGGCGTACATGCGTATGGCCGTGAGCGGGGTTTTCAGATCGTGACCCACACCGGAGACGAAGCGGGATTTCATGGCGTTGAGTTCGCGCAGGCGGGCGGTTTCAAGCACCTGCATGGTGAGTCGCTCTTGAAGACGTATGCGTCCGATTCGCGCCGCGGCGAGCGCGGTGATATCCAGCAGGAATTGCGCGTCCTCTTTGCTGAACATTGCCACGCCTCCACGGCGTCCGACGGCGAGCACGCCGATGACGCGGTGTTCGTCGTCGAGCAGCGGCACGCAGCAGGCGATATTGCAGCGGCGGGCAAAGGGTGGTTCCATGCGATGTGCCTTGGCTTCCGGCTCGCAGGTGCCGCTCATATCCACCAATCCGTGCGGGAGCGCGTCGACACGCTCCGGCCGCAGGCGCAGATGCCGTGGCAGGTCGTGTCCCGCCGTTGCGGTGACCGCATAGCGTTCGCCTTCCAGGTGCAGCAGAAGCCGTACATGCTGGACGTGGAGAATGTGTGCCACGCGTTTGGCGAGGAGCTCTGCCAGTGCCGATACGGAGAGACATTCGTTGATCGCCTGACGCAGACGCTGGTGTGCTTCGTGAAATTCCTGCTCGACATGAAAGACGTAGCGGTTCATCAAACGCTGCACCACGGCCCGCAGGGGCAGCGCCAGCGACAGCAGTCCCACCATCACCATGGCCGATACGATGATCATCGTCGATTCCGGCATTCCGCCAAACATACGGGAGAGCAGGACCATCGCCAGCACATACAGCAAGAGAATGACCAAGACCACCGTGGCGGTGATCATGCTGCGACGCAGCAGCAATTCGATATCGAAGAGCCGGTAGCGGATGATGCCGATGGCGATGCCGCAGGTGCTCAGGAACAGCGCGAACATGAGACTGGCCTCGGGCAGAGCGAGGCGGTAGAGTAACCAGTGGCTGGGCTGCGGCAGCCACATGCGCACGACAAGGGAACGGGGAATTTGCCAAAACACCACGTACCAAAGCACGCTGAATCCCACGCTGCCGAGTATCCACAGCATACGTCTCCGCAACATGCGATCATTGGTGCGCAGGAAGGTGCCGGCCACACCCACACCTCCGATGATGGCGATGAGTGTGAGAAGTCCCTTGGCGATGGTCAGGTTCAGGATGTATGCATCCAGAATGCGCGCGCTCTGCCCGCCGACTTGCAACACCGTGGTGATGATGCCGGCGATGCTGATCACGATGGCGGGGGCATGCAGGCCGAGGGCTTGCATCCTGGTCAACCTGCGATGCGGGTAGCGGAAGCGCAGGGTGAAGTGCAGGAGCGTGGTGCCTGTCCATAGATACATCGCGGGGAACAGCGCTCGAATGACGTAGCCCACGCCCCGCGGCGGTGTGTAGAGATAGCCGGGAGTGAAACACACCAGACAGGCGACGCACATGGTGAGCGCCATGAAATGCGGCGCGGATGGATCGCCGCCACCACGATTCCTGACGAACATGCCGATCAACAGCGAAGCAACAGCGGCCAGAAATTGCGCAAGCAAGTCTACGGTCCCGTAAAACGGGCGCAGAGTTGTTCGTACGCGCACCGATCGTCCCGCGCGCTCGAGGTCGAGCAGCACCGTCGCACCCACGGGATGCGTGTCGAGTAAAAACTCCAGATGGCGGAAATCCTCGATTGCCTGTCCATTGAGCGCGATGAGCCGATCACCCAGCTCGATGCCCGCATGGCTCTTGCGCGCCACCGCCCAACCGTGGTCGGAGTGCGCTGTGAACAGCTCGGAGTCGCCGATGGTCGCCTTCCTCCCGCTTTGCAACACGCCAAAGGCGCAGAGCAGCAGGACCAGCACTGCCAGCGCGGGATACAGCATCGTTCGTATGCTTCGCGAGGCCATGGCTTCCTCCGCTCTGCGATGCATGATGAGGGTGAAATGCGATTGCAAACTACACATCCTCTGGACACACTTCAAGGGTGCGATTATCCGAATAGTCGTTTGTGGAAATGAACACGTCACGACAGGCGTATGCCCTTGGTCTCGCGGCGGGGTGCGCCGTGCGATGTGCTCGGCACACCCCGACCGCGACAGACACGCGCTCAACGCACGCTGAGCATACGCAGCGCGGTGCATTGCCCGGCGGCATTGCGCGCGACGAGGAAGTACACTCCCGGCACCTGTCCCGCGCTGTTCCATGTCGCGTGATGTTCGCCCTCGGCGAAGCGCCCCTCGGCGAGCACGCGCAGCTCACGTCCACCCAAGTCGTACACCGACAGGCGCAACTGCTGCTCACGCTCGAGCTGAAAGGTGATGCGACTCATATCCCTGCACGGCTGCGGGGAGCATTGCAGGTGCACGCCCAGACTGCGCGAGGGTGCGGCGGGGTGCACGCCGGTCGGATAGAGCGACCGAATGCGTACACTGTCGGCGATGGCATCAACGGTTCCCATCGCACTTACATAGCCCGCGACGACCTGGAATTCGGTCAGCAGTGCACCGCTGCTATCTCGCAGAATCGTGAGACTGTCGAAGGGAATTCCATACATCTGCAGAAATAAAGCGACGAGCTGATTGCTCGCGACGATGTAGGTCGCGGAGCTGTCGAGCTCGTTGCCATTGATGCGGATTTCGCGCAACGGACTTGGATCGCCGCTGTTGGCCTCATAGCTGTAATACATGGACGACGACACCTGCATGAACAGCTCGTCGCTGGCGGAGAGGTTCGCAAGAGTCGTGTCCAAGCCCTGCTTCAATGCCGCGCCGCTCATGCGGAACGTGACCACGGGAAAACCGAGTCCATTCTCCTCGTTCATGCCGTAACCGATCATGCGGTACACGTCGATGAGATACAGCGGTCCGGCATGCAGGGTGCGCGCCGTGGAGCCGCCGGGTTGAAGTCCGATGTCGGCGCCCGTAGCGGCGACAAAGGCGTCGGCGACGAGGGAGCCGACGTCGGTGTCCTTGCGACCCAGCTCCCGCGGATCGGGGGCGATTTCGGACAAGGTCTGGGCGCAGTAGCCGATCCTGGCGGAGTACAAGCCCGGCACGTGCTGTTCGATGCCCGTTGCGATGGCGGAGAGTGTTGCTGCGGACGTTGCCTCTTCGGGCACGCGCTCATCCAGGAGTACAAGCTCGTATTCCAGCAATCGCAGACCCTGGGCGTCGTGCATCAGCCGCATCCGCCCAAGCTGTTCGTAGTGGCCTCCGGTCTGCACAATGAGCACGTCCGTGCCGAGGGGATTGCTCACACGCATGGGCTGCTGGAGCGCAACGTGATCGTGTCCTCCGATGATGATGTCGATGCCGGGAATGGCGGCGGCGAGCATGCGATCGACATCCAATCCCATATGCGACAGCAGGATGACCACTTCGCATTGCGCGTTGTGCAATGCCTCGATCTGTTGCAGGATGATGGCAGCCAGCTCGTCCGGAACTTCGCCCAGCACCTTGACCGGAGCGGGATTGGAGAAGTAGTTGGTGGACGGCGTGGTGAGTGCGAATATGCCGACCTTGAGTCCGTCGAATTCCTTGATGACCGTGGGTTTGATGTACAGATTCAACGGCGCCACCGCGTCGTCCGAGAGATCGAGGTTGGCGGAGAGCAATGGAAACGGAGGAGTCGCTCCGAGCGTGTTCGATAGTGCTTGCAGCAGGCCGAGCGGACCGAGGTCGAATTCATGATTGCCCACCGCCATCGCATCGATGCCAAGGCCCGCGAGTAGCGACAACTCCGCCGGCTGATCGTAGAGCAGGTTGAACATCGGATCGCCGATAAAGCTGTCGCCGGCATGCAGTACCAGCACATTATCGTGGGATACACGGGTTTGTCCCACCACGGTGGCAGCGCGGGCGAAGCCCCCGTGCAGTGCGATGCCTGACGCATCGCGCGGTGCAGACGGCAGGAGATTGCTGTGCGTGTCGTTGAGATGGAGGATGGTGAATTCCTGCGCGATGCACGGCCGGGCCAGAATCGACAGGACGAGCAAGAGCGCTGCGGAGTAAATGCGTGTCATGATGCTGCTCCTTGATGGATTGTGGTTTCGCGTTACTTGCAACGTCGCGCATCGGCGCGGGGCTTCTGTCACGGAATTGTCATAACAACGTCGATCGTTGTATGCACTGGTCGGCGACTCGGAACAACAAAAGCCGATGGGCGGTAGCGGTACCGCCCATCGGTGTGTCAACGCGGGTGCGTGGCAATAGAGGACGCGTCTATCGCACGTGCACCACGCGCTGTGACTGCCGCATGCCAGCCGCTTGCGCGATCAGGAAGTACACACCGGGACGCATGCCGGCGAAACGCAGCGGCAACGTGTGCTCGCCCGCCTGCAAGGGAGCGTCGATCAGTGTCAACACCGGGCGTCCCAGCAGGTCGTACAGCGCGACATGCACAGTGGTGTTGTCGCGCAGGGTGAGCACGGCGCTGCCCTCTTCACGCATGGGATTGGGATAGGCGCGCAGCGCCAGCGCATCGCTGCGCGTGGGTGCCGCGCCCTGCGTCTTCGGCACGACGGAGGCGGTGATGCGGCCCTGCGGCGGCGTGGCGGGTATGCTGCCCATGGTGGCGAAGTACTGCGTGAGCAGTTCGAATTCGGTGATGCCGATGGCGCCACCACCGGTGAAGATGGAGAGATTGCTGTAAGGTATGCTGAGCATATCCAGGAACATCGGTACCAGTTCGTTCGTGGCGACGCGGTACACCGCGGAGGGATTGATCGGAACGCCATTGTACAGCACGCCAGTGAGACGCGAGCCCACGGGCTGCGAGGGATTGTAGCTGTACGACAGCGATGATGATACTTGCAGGAGCATCTCATCCGAACTCTCGATGTCGGCGAGTGTTGACTCGAGTCCGATCATCAGATCCATGCCTGTCATGTCGAAGGTCACCACGCGATAGCCCAGCGCATTGACCGTATTGAAACCGTAGCCGATCATGCGGAACACATCCACCGGCAGCACCGGCCCGCCGTACAGCGGCTGCGCCGTGGAACCACCGGGTTGCAAGCCGATGTCCGCGCCGGTGGCGGCGGCATAGGCATCGGCCACAAGATTGCCGACCTGCGTATCGTGCATACCTGCCTGCGTGAGATCGCGTGCCTCCTCGCTCAGCGTTCCCGCGCAATAGGCGACCTGCTGCGAGAAAAGCCCCGGAATGTATTGCTCGATGCCGGCGGCGATACCTTGCACGACGGCGTTCACGCCTGCGTCTTCCTTCACCTTGCTATCGAGATCGATCAGATCATAGGCGTGTACCGACACCGCACCCTTGTGAATCTTCAGGCGCAGACGTCCGATCTGCCGGTACCGGCCCACAGTCTGCACGATTGCGGTCTGCGTACCGCCGGGATTGCTCACCATGACCGGCGTGGACAGCGCGAGATGATCGTGTCCGCCGACAATCACATCGATGCCGGGAATGTTCGAGGCGATGAGCTGGTCGAGAGTAAAACCCATGTGTGACAGACAAATCACAACGTCGCAACCTTGATCGCGCAAACTCGCCACCTGCGTGCCGATGATGGTCATCAGCGCAGTGACATCCTCGATCACCACTACCGGAGCGGGTTGCGAGAAATAATTGGTGCTGGGCGTGGTGAGGCCGATCACGCCCACGGTCAATCCCTGATACTGCTTCACCATCGCGGGCAGAATGTACTGTTGCAACGCCTGCACGGCTGGCGTGTTGGCGGAGAGATCGAGATTCGCTGAAAGCAGTGGAAATGCCGGCGTGCTGCCCAAGGTGTTGCCCAGCGCCAGGGCGAGTCCATCGGGCGTGAGGTCGAACTCGTGATTGCCCACGGCCATGGCGTCGATACCCAAGGCGGCGAGCAAGGACAGTTCCGCCGGAGCGTCGTACAGGAGATTGTACATGGGGTCGCCGATGAAGGCGTCGCCCGCATGCAGAGTCAGCACCGGCTGCTCGCCTTTCCGTTCGTGATTGATCACCTGCGCGGCGCGCGCGATGCCGCCGACGGTGCCGCGCAGCGTGTTGTCGCGTGGCGCGCCCGGGAGAAGATTGCTGTGCGAGTCGTTGAGATGCAGCACGGTGAGGAAACGGGTGGACTGCGCATGCGCCGTGCTGCACAACAGCAACGCGGCGAGGGTGGCGAGAAGGAAGTGACGGATCATGACGGACTCCTCTGTGAATGTGGTGATTGCTCGTGGGCAAATTGCGCAATCGCGCAGCTCGCTCTGTCACGAGATTGTCATGATGTGGTCAAAGAACATGCGCGCGTGGCGCTCCGTTTTCGTCCGTGCACGTCGCTCGTTGGAAGGCCGTCGTTTGGAAATACCCGGTGGACGGGGGAGATTGATGCATTGGAACTGCTATGGAGCAATGGAATGTCCACCGCCATGACCGCCGAACAACTGCAATCCCTGATCAACGGTTTCCGTCAGAGCCGCATTCTGCTCACTGCGGCGGAACTCGGCGTCTGCGACGCGCTGGCGGAAGGCGCGCGGAGCGCCGCGGATGTTGCCCGTTGTATAGCCGCGGACACGCGCGCCACCGACCGTCTGCTGCGCGCCCTCTGCGCGATGGGTGTGCTGCGCAATGCTGGAGACGAATTTCACAACACCGAGATGTCCGCGCGTTTTCTCGTGACCTCCTCGGACGAATATCTCGGCATGCTCGGGCATTACAACGCGCTGTGGGACCGTTGGTCCACGCTCACCGAGGCGGTACGGGCCGGTGGAGCGGTGTATCGCAGCTCACAGGCGGCTCCTTCCGGACCTTGGCTCGAGCATTTCATCGCGGCCATGCATTATCGTGCCCTTCCGCAGGCGGCCGACGATGTGAATCTCATCGACTTTCACGACGCGGCCAGCGCGCTGGACCTCGGCGGTGGATCCGGCGCCTACGCCATGGCAATGGCCCGTGTCAAGCAGGATTTGCGTGTGACGGTGTTCGATTTGCCGGAGGTTGTGCCGCTGACACGCAACTATATAGAGAAAGCGGGCCTGTCGCATCGCATCGACACGCGCGCGGGAGATTATTTGCGCGACGATATCGGATCGGGATACGACATCGTGTTTCTCTCCGCCATTGTGCACAGCAACACGGTGGAGGAGAACCGCCTCCTGCTACGCCGCTGTGTGGACGCTCTGGCGCCGGGTGGAACGCTGATCGTGCAGGATTTCATCATGGACGAAGATCGCGTGCATCCCCCGCATGGCGCGCTGTTCGCCTTGAACATGCTTGTGGCCACGGCCGGCGGCGACACCTTCACCGAAGACGAGATCTGCTCCTGGATGGAGGAATGCGGCCTTGAGGAAGTGCAACGCCGCGATACGCTGCATGGTACGGTGCAGATCAGTGGGAAAGTGAAGAGTGAAGAGTAAGGAGTCCGAAATCGCGGCGATCGATCACGCTCGAACGGGGCTACGATTTCACTCTTCAACACGGGTCTAAAACCACAGATTGCACAGATTTCACGCAGATTAACACAGATTATTCGTGGAAGTTCGCAAGGATTCGAGCATGTGACCGTGGGGGGGTGATTGACGCAGCGGCGGGAGAATGTTCAGAGCAGATCAGAGGTGAATTGTGAAAGGTGCCAAGTGAACAGCGCGGACCGCGATGCGGGCAAGCAGGCACGACGCGCGTTTCCGCTTTACTCTTTACCATTCAGTCTTCACCACCCACCCACCCGATGTGCAAATTCATTTTGTCATTCCACAACATTTTCCGTATTTTTCCAAGCTAGTACGATTGTTTACGATCAGTACCACGATACTCTATGTTTGAAGCACTGTCCGATAGACTGGAAGAAGCCCTCCGCCGCGTACGGGGGCAGCACCGCATTTCCGAAGGCAATGTCGACGAGACCTTGCGCGAGGTGCGGCGCGCCCTGCTGGAAGCGGACGTCAACTTCCAGGTGACCAGGGATTTCATCGATTCGGTGAAAGAACAGGCCCTCGGTCAGGACGTGCTCAAAAGTCTCACGCCGGGACAGCAGATCGTCAAGATTCTGCACGACGAACTCGTGCAGCTCATGGGCACGGAAAAAGCGGATCTGACGTTCGCGAAGACCGGTCCCACCGTCATCATGGTCGCGGGTCTGCAAGGTTCGGGTAAAACCACATTCAGCGCGAAACTGGCGCGTCTGCTCAAGAGCCAGGGCCGTCAGCCCCTGCTCGTGGCTGCCGACGTGTACCGCCCCGCCGCCATCGGGCAGCTCAAGCAGCTCGCCGAGCAAATCGGCGTGCCGGTGTATGCGGGCGACGAGAAACGCCCCGTGGCCATTGCCACCGAAGCACTGGAGGTGGCGCGGCAGCAGCTCTGCAATGTGATCATCATCGATACCGCCGGACGCCTCAGCATCGATGAAGAAATGATGCAGGAAGTGGCCGATATCAAGGCCAAGGTCAATCCCACGGAAATTCTGTTCGTGGTGGATTCCATGACCGGCCAGGATGCGGTGAATACGGCCAAGGCCTTCCACGACAAACTCGACTACAACGGCGTGGTTCTCACCAAGCTCGATGGCGATACCCGCGGCGGTGCCGCGCTGTCCATCCGCCGTGTGGTGGACAAGCCGATCAAGTTCGCTTCCGTTGGTGAAAAACTCGACGCGCTCGAGCCCTTTCACCCCGACCGCATGGCCTCGCGCATTCTCGGCATGGGCGACATCGTCACCCTCGCGGAAAAGGCGCAGGAGCAATTCGACGAAGACGAGGCCGCGAAACTCGAGCAGAAGATGCGGAAGAACCAGTTCACGCTGGAGGATTTCTTCTCGCAGATTCAGGTGCTCAAGAAAATGGGTCCGCTGTCCAGCGTGATCGAAATGATTCCCGGCGTGGGCAAGGCCCTGCGGGGACAGGAAATCGACGACCGTTCCTTCGTGAAAATCGAAGCCATGATTCAGTCCATGACTCCGGAGGAGCGGCAGAAGCCGCAGATCATCAACGGCAGCCGCCGGAAACGCATCGCGTCCGGCAGTGGAACGACGGTGCAGGATGTGAATCGCCTGCTCAAGCAGTTCACGGAAATGCAGAAGATGATGAAAAAGCTCACTCGTGGCGGCATGCGGCAATTCGCGCAAAGTATGATGAATCAGAAGTTTTCATAACCATTCTTTCTTTTTGGAGGCACAATTCCGTGGTAAAAATTCGTCTGCAGAGAAGGGGCAGGAAAAAGGCGCCCATCTACAAGCTCGTGGCGGCCGACGCCCGCTCCCCGCGTGACGGCAAATTCATCGAGGCACTCGGTCAGTACGCTCCTGTCGGTCCGAACGCGTCGCTCGTAATCGACGAAGAGCGCGCACTGTATTGGTTGGGCGTTGGCGCGCAGCCGTCCGATACGGCCCGCAGTCTGCTGAGCCAGGCCGGTGTCATGCTGCGTTTCCATCTCCAGCGCAAGGGCAAGAGCCCCGAGGAAATCGCACAGGAAATGGACGCCTGGCGCAAGAACAATGCCGCCAAGGCCATGACCGTGTCGAAGAAGCAGCTTCGCGCGCAGCGCAAGGCCGAGCTGGACGCGAAGGCCGCCGCCGAGAAAGCCGCCGCCGACAAGGCAGCCGCTGAAGCCGCCGCGAAAGCCGAAGCCGAAGCCGCCGCCAAGGCCGCTGCCGAAGCCGCCGCCGCTGCGGAAAACGCTCCGGCCGAGGAAGCCGCTCCCGAAGCGCCTGCCGCAACGGAGTAAGTTCCCGAAGCTCGTCGTCGGTGACCACACATGTCCGAACTTTGCCTCATTGGCACCATTCTCGCCGCCAGCGGTATCCGCGGCGAAGTGAAGGTTCGGTCGTGGTCCGATGTCCCGGGGCGCTTCGAAGCCCTGTCCGTCGTCCACGTCGGACGCGATGAGTCCTCGGTGCGCGAGTTCCGCGTACGCGGCGCGAAGGAAGGCCACGACATCGTCCGCCTTCATCTCGAGGGCTGCGACGACAGAAACGCGGCCGAAGCCCTGCGCGGCTTGCACCTGTACGTGCGCGTCGATGCCATGGCAGCTCCACCGGAAGGCCGCTATTTCATCCACGACCTCATCGGTTGCGAGGTACGGGATACGGATGGCCACCCGCGCGGCATCGTGAAGGACGTGATGCTGCTGCCAGCCAACGATGTGTACGTGGTGGATGCCCGGGGTAGCGAAGTACTGCTCCCCGCCGTGCCCGCCATCGTTCACAGCGTGGATACCACGAATAAACGCATCGTGGTGCATGCCCTTCCGGGCTTGTTCGAGGACGAGGATGAGGATTGACATCATCACCGCTTTTCCGCCGTTTTTCGACGGACCATTGAGCGAAAGCATCGTCCGCCGGGCGCGTAAAGCAGGATATGTGGACATCGTGCTGCACGATTTGCGCGATTGGACACACGACAAACATCGCACGATCGACGATTCGCCCTACGGCGGTGGCGCGGGGATGATTCTCAAACCCGAGCCCCTGTTCGAATGCATCGAACACTTGCAGGCCGAGAGGCAATACGACGAAGTGATACTCACCTCGCCCGCGGGCGAGGTACTCAAGCAGGCGGAGTGCACGCGCCTTTCGATGTGCACCAATCTGCTTCTTCTCTGCGGCCACTACAAAGGAGTGGATCAACGTGTGATCGACGCCCTGGTGACCAAGGAAATCTCCATCGGCGACTATGTGCTGACCGGTGGAGAACTCGCCGCGGCAGTGCTGGTGGACGCCGTGGTGAGACTGATTCCCGGCGTGATCGGCGACGGCGAATCGCTGCTCAGCGATTCCTTCATGGACGGCGGACTGGATTGCCCGCATTACACGAGGCCTCCCGTGTATCGCGACATGGCGGTTCCCGAAGTCCTGCTCAACGGCGATCACGCACGTGTGGCGGAATGGCGCCGCACGGCGGCACGCGAACTGACCCAACGCCGCAGACCCGATCTGCTGCCCCCGGACGAACGACGGTAACGTGAAGTACAGATCATTTTTTCATACATTGACAGAGCCATACCAAGGAGTACCCCGATGAACACCATTGACATGCTCGAGCGTGCGACGATGAAGAGCGACATCCCGGCCTTCGTGCCCGGCGACATCGTCAACGTGCATGTGCGCGTCAAGGAAGGCAACAAGGAGCGCATTCAGGAATACCAGGGCATCGTGATTGCCCGCAAGGGTGCCGGTGCGCGCGAGACCTTCACTGTGCGCAAGATTTCCAACGGCGTCGGCGTCGAGCGCATTTTCCCTGTGCACTCGCCGTCCATCGCGCGCATCGAGAAGGTGCGTTCGGGCCGCGTGCGCCGCGCCAAGCTGTTCTATCTCCGCACCCTCGCCGCGAAGCAGGTGCGCGCGAAGACGACCTGATCGTCTCCGTTCTCCATCAGTGGGCGGGGAGCGATGCTTCCCGCCGAGTTCGCTCCGGAGGCATGCGTCGCATGTCTCCTTTCATTCTGTGGCATCGCGCGGCGCCGGACACGGACGTTGCGCGGTACTTCGTCGCTGTGTTTCAACGAAATCCGGTAACGCCATGATGACCTTCGTCCATTCCGCTCACAAGAGAAACTCGGCTCTCTTGTCCACCTTCATGGCGGAGTCTGGTAGCACGCTGTTTCTCGAGCCGACGATGCCGCTCGGCGATGCGGAGTGGCAATTCACCGAGGGCGTGGCGGACGGCGGGTTACTTTCGCCGCTTGCCTACGGGAAGCGTGAAGGCGAGGTGGTGCTGCTGCCCGGCGCCTGTCTGGCGGCCTACGCGGGCACAGGGGATATACGCCTGTTGTTCCGAGGCGGACTGAAAAGCTTCGCAACACTTGGCCATTATCACGAACCCGACCTCGAACTGATGCTCGCGCAGGTGCTGCTCAAGGAAAAATACGGCATGGAGCCGCGGCTGCTGCGCGTGAAAGGCGAGGTCGCCGAGGTCATGCCGGCGGTCGATGCATTACTGCTCGGGACGCGCGACGCTGATCGAGCGGTGCACGGTTACGACGGACTGGATATGATCGACGAATGGTTCGACATGACGCAGTTGCCCTTCGTACGCGAAGTGTTCATGGCCTGGGAGCACCGCGTGGATCCGGCAGTGGTTACCGCCGTGGGACGAGCCGGCGAGATACTGGACGAGCAGGCGCTGCGTGAAGTGGAGAAATTGCTGCAGCAGCACGACGAGGGTCCGCTGCTCTCCGCCATGCCCGCGCATTACCGCTATCGGCTCGACGACGACGCCATGGAAGGCCTGCGCCAATTTTTCCAATTCGCATTCTACCATGGATTGCATCGCGACATCCCCGATTTCCGCGTGTGGGAGAGCGAGGCCGAAGGGTAAATTCGTATTCCTTGCGCCGCAGCACGCGGGGCTCTAGATTGCCAGTTTGCATGCGGTATGGCACCAGGCCAACCGCATCGACGCCGCAGCCCACGCGGGCGGGCGCGAGGAGAAACGGCGCGCAACGCGCCAGCCACCGTCAACGCACTCGCATATGCTGACCTCGCTGTATATCAGGAATTTCGCGCTGATCGAGGAAATCCGCGTCGATTGCACGCCCGGCCTCACCGTGATCACGGGTGAAACCGGCGCGGGCAAGTCCATTGTCATCGATGCGCTCGGCCTCGTGCTTGGCGAACGCGCCGACACCACGATGGTGCGCCAGGGGAGCGACAAAGCGGTGATCGAGGCCGAATTCGATGCTGGTCCGCTTGAGTATCTTCGTCCGCTGCTCGAGAACCTCGGCGCGGAGTGGCAGGACGTGCTGATTCTCCGCCGCGATGTGTCGGTGAAAGGCGTAAGCCGGGCTTTTGTCAACGATTCCCCCGTCCCCGTATCCGAATTGCGCGCTCTGGGCAACCGCCTCGTCGACATTCACGGACAGCACGAGCATCAATCGCTGCTGCGTCAGGACACCCATCGCGCCATACTGGACAGCGATCCCGCCGTGGCCGGCGCGCTTGCGGCCTATCGCGAGGTCTACGCACGCTTCGTCGAAGGCATACGCGCGCTGGACGAGGCCCGCGGTACGCGCGACCGTATCGAAGAGCGCCGCCTCGTGGCGGAGCATCAACTGCGCGAAATCGCCGCCGTGAATCCGCAGCCCAATGAGGATGAGGACATCGAGCGCGAACTGCGTGTGGTGGAACATGCGGAGAAGCTGGCCACCGCCGCGCATCAGGCGTTGGAGTTGCTCTACGATGCCGACAACAGTGTGGTGGACATGCTCGGCCGCAGCGAGCGCCTGCTGGACGAGATCACGCGCATCGACCCGACGCTCGCGCCGCAGCAGGCCGAATTGACCGGCACCGTATCGCTGCTGTCGGACATCGCGCACACGTTGCGCGACTATGCCGAGGGCTTCGATTTCCGTCCCGATCACGCCGAGCGCCTGCGGCATCGTCTCGCGGAACTGCTGCAACTCACGCGCAAATACCGCATGGGCATCGCCGAGTTGATAGACAAGCGTGACGCGCTGGAAGAGGAATTGCGAGGATTGGACAATATCGACGATCGCATCGCGTCACTTGAATCCGCCGTGGATGCGCTGCGCGCGGAATGTTCGAAGGCCGGGCTTGCGCTGACGCGCGAACGTGAGCGCGCCGGTGCTGAACTGGCGAAGCATGTACCCGCCGAACTGCGCGCACTCGGAATCAAGCAGTCCGTGTTCGCTTCACGGCTGCTGCCACTGCGTGTCGACAGCGATGCTGGAGCGCGTTACCTCACGCGGGGCCGAGATCGACTTGGCTGCGGACCCGACGGCTGCGAGGATGTGGAATTTTACCTCTCCACCAATCTCGGCGAGGACCCCAAGCCGCTGGCGCGCGTGGTGTCGGGTGGCGAGGTGTCGCGCATCATGCTGGCGCTCAAAGGCTTGTTTGCCGGACGCGACCGCATTCCCATCATGGTGTTCGACGAAATCGACGTTGGCGTGAGCGGCACCATCGCCCGCAAGGTGGGCGAGGCCATGCGCAAGCTGGCGCGGGCGCATCAGATCATCGCCATCACCCATTTGCCACAAATCGCCGGACTCGGCGACCGGCATTTGCTGGTGGAGAAGCACAGCGGCAACGGCCGCACCAGCACGCGCGTGCTGCCGTTGGATACAGATGCGCGGCTCAACGAATTGGCGCGTCTGCTCAGCGGCGACCGCATCACCGAGGCGGCGCTACAGAGCGCGCGCGAATTGCTCGCTTCCTGACACGCCGGGACGGGCATTTTTTCACACAACGATCGCTGTCGAGGCGACGGCGCTTTTCGAGAACAAGGACATGGCACTCGTTTTTTACGACACCCTCACCAAATCCCTGCAACCCTTCACGCCGCTGCATCCGGGCGAAGTGCGCATGTACACCTGCGGACCCACGGTGTACAATTTTTTCCACATCGGCAACGCCCGCTCTTTTGTGATGTCGGATGTCATCCGCCGCTATTTTGAATACCGCGGCTACAAGGTGACGTATGTGATGAACATCACGGATATCGACGATAAAATCATCAAGGCGGCGAACGAGGAAGGGGTGGATGCGGCCGACATCGCCACGCGCTATGCCAAGGCCTTTCTCGATGATGCCGCGCGCTTCGGCATACGTCCCGCCGACGTGCATCCTCGCGCCACGGAGAGCATTGCCGACATCATCGCGCATATCGAGGGTCTGATCGCCAAGGGCGCGGCCTACGAGGTGGATGGCGATGTGTATTTCCAGGTGAATGCCTTTCCCGAATACGGCAAGCTCAGCGGCAAGAACATCGAGGATTTGCAGGTGGGCGCGCGCGTCGAGGCCGACACGCGCAAACGCAATCCGGTGGATTTCGCCCTGTGGAAGGCCGCGAAACCCGGCGAACCCTGGTGGGAAAGTCCCTGGGGCAACGGCCGCCCCGGCTGGCATATCGAGTGCTCGGTCATGTCGCAGAAATTCCTCGGACAGAGCTTCGACATACATGCCGGAGGCAACGATCTGATTTTTCCGCATCACGAAAACGAAATCGCCCAGAGCGAGGCGCTCACACATGCGCCTTTCGCCCGCTACTGGTTACACTTCGGTTTTCTGAATGTGGACAATGAGAAAATGTCGAAGTCGCTGGGCAATTTCTTCACCGCGCGCGACATACTCGACAAGTACAGCGCCGAAGCGTTGCGCTTCTTCTATCTGCAGACGCATTACCGCAGCCCGCTGAATTTTGTGCACGAAGGCCTCGATGCCGCGCGTACAGGGTTGCAGAAACTGCAATCGCTGTACGACGCCCTGGGCGAGGCGGGCGAAGGCACGGCGACGCTGGACGTGCCGATGTGGGAGCAGCGCTTCATCGAGGCGGTGGACAACGATTTCAACACACCCGCGGGAATGGGCGTGCTGTTCGAGTTCACCCGCGAAGCCAACGCGCGCTTGCACAGCGCCGAAGGACTGCGCTCCGAGGACAGGGCCGCCGCGCGGGACTTCCTGACGCGCAGCGCGCAGGGTGTGTTCGGCATCGTGCGCCCGGCGGGAAGCGCCGCCGATGGAGCGGCGGACGCGCTGGTCGAGCAGCTCATGGAGCTGTTCATCGCCCTGCGCACCGAGGCGCGCAAGGACAAGCAATGGGCGCTGTCGGACAGGATACGCGACGGTCTGGCCGAGATCGGCGTGCTGCTCGAGGACAGCCGTGAAGGAACGCGTTGGAAACGCAAACAGTGAGGCGATATGAGCGAGCATGATCGAACGGAGGAATCCGTACTCTGGAGCAATTTTTTCTCGCGCGACGAGCGCAAGGATATTCTCACCATGCTGCGCGGTGTGCCCATTTTCGAAGACTTGAGTCGCCGCGATCTCAAGGCGCTCGAGCGCATCTTGCACCTGCGCAAATACCACGCCGGCGAGTACATCTTTCGCGAGGGTGATCCCGGACTCGGCATGTACATCGTCGAGCAGGGTACCGTTTCCATCGTGAGCGAGAGCCGCAGCCGCGAGCTTTCGCGCCTGCGCAAGGGCGAGTTTTTCGGAGAAATGGCGCTGTTCAACGATCGTCCGCGCAATGCCAGCGCGGTGGCCTTCGAAGACACGCGGCTCTTCGGCTTTTTCCAGCCCGATTTGTTCGGACTGCTGGAAACGCATCCGCGTATAGGCGTGAAAGTGGTGTTGAAACTGGCGCGCATTCTCTCGGAGCGATTGTATCGCGCCGGGCAGGAAAATGCGCGCCTGATGGAGGACGCGAAGCGCAACTGAGCATGCCATGCTGACGAACACCAAAATCCTCATCGTACTTCTGCTGCTCGTGCTGGCGGGTATCGCCGTGTTCACGGTGTACACCATCGGCTCGATCGTGGCGATGCTGCTGCTGGCGTTTCTCTTCGCCTTCATCATTTCGCCCGCGGTGGATTTTTTGGAAAGCAAAGGCATGCCGCGCACCCTGGCGGCAACCATTGTGTTTCTGCTCAGCCTCGGTTTGCTGGCGCTGGTGGTGTACGAGGTGTCGCCGCTGATTTATTCGCAGCTCGTGGCGTTGGAGGAAATGCTCAATCTCGGACAGTTGCGCAAGAGCATCGCCGAGTTGGAGCGCTTCCTTCGCAAAAATCTCGCCTTCCTCGGTGTGCGCAAGCTGGGTCTGTCCACGAAAATCGAGGAGTGGCTGGGAGCGGTGTTCGACAACGCGATCAGCATCGCCTCGGGCCTGGTGGGTGTGGTGATTTTCGTGGTGATGACGCTGATCTCCACGTTTTTCCTGCTCAAGGACGGGCGCATGCTCAAGAAGGCCTTCATTGAAATTGTGCCGAATCAGTTCTTCGAAATGGCACTGAGCATCGTGCACAAAATCGACTGGTCGCTGGGTGCGTATTTGCGCGGCATCGTGCTTGACGCGTTGGTCATCGGCGTGATCACCACCGGAGCGATGTGGCTGCTGGACATCCCCAACTTTTTGCTCATCGGCCTCGTGGCCATGGTGGCCAATCTGGTGCCGTATCTCGGGCCGCCCACCGCGGCGCTGGTGGCGAGCATTATTTCGGTGCTCACGCTCAACAGCTTCGCGCAAGTGCCGGTGATTCTCATCACCTTCACGCTGATTCGCCTGTTCGATGATTCGGTGGTGCAACCGCTCACCATTTCGCAGAGCGTGAAATTGCATCCGGTCACCATCATTTTCGCCATTCTCATCGGCGGCCATCTGTTCGGTATTCTCGGCATGCTTTTCGCCGTGCCTGTGGCGGGCGTGGTGAAAGTGGTCGCCTCGGAACTGTATTTCGGACTCAAACGCTACCGCGCCGTGTACTGAGTGCATCGCGGAGCACAAGCGCCGCCGTGGCACGGTTGCGCGCAAGGTGTGTATGGAAACAACAAACGACAGCAACAGCCCCTCTCTGCGCAGGGGTGATACGATACGCCTCACTGTGGACAAAGCCGCATTCGAGGGACGCGCCGTGGGGCGTCACGAGGGTCTCGTGGTGTTTATCGACGGCGCCGTGCCCGGCGATGTGGTCGAGGCGCAGGTGTATCGGAAGAAGAAGCAATTCGCCGAGGCGCGTCTCGAGCGCGTGCTCGAAGCATCGCCCGAGCGCGTGCAGCCGCCCTGCACGCATTTCGGTGTCTGTGGCGGGTGCACGTGGCAGCACATGCGCTACGAAACGCAATGCGCGTGGAAGCGCGAGCATGTGCGCGACGCGTTCGAGCGTCTCGGGGGCTTTGCGGATATTCCCATCCTCGATACGCTCGCCGTGCCCGAACCCTTCTGGTACCGCAACAAGATGGAGTATTCCTTCGGGGAAATGCGCTGGTTGCTGCCCGACGAACTGGGCACGGTGGATCGCGATGCCGAGCTGTTCGCGCTGGGCCTGCACGTGCCGAAGCGCTACGACCGCATTCTCCACATCGAGGCCTGCCATCTCGAATCGCCCGAGAGCAATGCGATACTTCAGGCCACGCGATCCTTTTTTCTGCACCACGGCATCCCGGCCTATTCCACACGCACGCACACCGGCGATCTGCGGCATCTCGTCATCCGCGAAGGCAAGCACACGGGCGAGCGTATGGTGTTCCTGGTGTGCACGCAGCGCAACGATGCGCTGATGGAGGAATATGCCGCCATTCTGCGCGATCCCGCCCTGGGAGTCAGCACCTTCGTTCAGGGTGTGACGCAGCGCAAATCCTCGGTGGCTGTTGCCGAGGAGGAAATCATCCGCTTTGGCGACGGGATTATCCGCGAGCGTCTGGGCGACAACGTGTACCGCATTTCACCCACATCATTTTTCCAGACCAACACGCTCCAGGCGGAACGGCTGTACGATCTCGCCATGGCCGCCGCCGAGCTGCGTCCCGACGATGTGGTGTGGGATTTGTACTGCGGCACGGGCAGCATTTCGCTGCACATCGCGCGTCACGTGCGCGCGGTGGTGGGCGTGGAGTTGCACCCCGCCGCCGTGGCCGATGCGCGGCGCAACGCGGCCGACAACGGTATCGACAATGCGGAGTTCCATGTCGCCGATATCGTGGATTTTCTCGATCCCGTTCGGCAGGCCGCAACGCCCTGGCCCGATGTGATCGTCGTGGATCCGCCGCGTGCGGGATTGCATCCGCGCGTGGCCGAGGCCATCGGCGCATCGGCCGTGCGGCGTCTGGTGTATGTGAGCTGCAATCCCGCCACCAGCGCGCGCGATTGCGCCCTGCTGCGCGAGCATGGCTACGTGGTCGAGCAGGTGACGCCCGTGGACATGTTTCCCCACACCTGGCATATCGAATGCGTGATACGCCTGCGGCATCTCGGCTGATAATGGCGGAGGTCCGCTTCCACCGGAGCATGGCGCTTCCGGCCGCACTGCTGTTATCGCTGCTGCTGCATGCGGGTGGGCCAATGCCGTTATGTGCGCAGAGTCGCTCGGACGCCGACATCATCTGGCGCGACTGGGGTGAGGTGTACAGCGCCCCTGCGCATTTCGATTCGCAGGATTGGCTGTGGGTGGGTGCCACCCTGGCGGCCACCGTCGGTGCGTGGAGTATGGACGAGGATGTGCGGTCGGCCTCACAGCGGCTGCGGAGCCCGACGCTGGATGATGCCCTGTTCGTTGGAGATGTGTTCGGGTCCGGCGAATTCGCCCTCGGTCTGACCGCACTCGTGTACGGCGGAGGAACGCTGCTGGACGACGCGGAAGCGCGCACCATCGGTCGATTGCTGTTGCAATCGTTGCTCTATGCCGAATTCATCAACGGTATGTTGAAAATGTCGCTCGGACGCTCGCGTCCATACACCGGTGCGGGGCACGCATCCTTCGATCCGTTTTCGCTCGACCATGCGCGCACCTCTTTTCCCTCGGGACACAGCACGGCGGCCTTCGCCATTGCCATGACACTGTCGAAGCGGCTCGATTCGCCCGTGGCCAGTGTGCTGCTGTTCGGCATGGCGGGCGTGACCATGGTGCAGCGCATCGTGAGCGACAATCACTGGTTGTCCGACACCGTGCTCGGCGCGGTGTTGGGCGGTGTGGTGGCGCATGCGGTGGTGGAATTGGAAAAGGAAAGGGAGAGAAGGAATTCCGAAGTATTGCCCCTCGGTGCCGGAGCCGCTCCGCACAAGCCGCTGTTGCGGCTGACGCTGCCTTACTGATCCACCGCGCCGCGGTGGACGTCGAACCCGACGAGGGTGAAACGCTCCATGTTGCCGTGTCGCATTGCCAGCCAGCTTGCTTCGATGCGGCGGTCGCCGGCGCCGCGGAGCGCGAAACGCATTTCGCCCGCGCCCTGCCGCTCGCGCAACCATTCCGCGCAACTCCGCGCCGCATCGGACTCCGCGAATAACACGCGCAGCGTGGCACCGCGTGCATCGTGCGCGAGGCCCAGACGGGCGGAGGTGTCCACATCCATATCATGCACATTCAGCAGTGCGTCCACGGTCAGCAGCAGGGGACGATGGCGGCAGCGTGCGGACAGACGCCGCATTTGCGCGGCGAGCGAAGCCAGCAACGCGTCGTGTTCCTCGACTCGTATGCGCGCACGGAGTTCGGCCAATTCCGCTTCGCTCACATCGCCGTGCATCACCTCGCTGATCGCATCGAGAGGCAGGGCAATGGCGCCGGCGGTCCACAGCGCCAGCAGCCCCGCGAGGCCGATCATGGCGAGCAGGGCGGGGATGAGGATGAGTGGACTGCGCAGGAGAAAGTGGCGAATGCCGTCGGCGAACATGTAATCAATGAGGATGAGCGCGGCGATGAAACTGAGCAGCAACACCAGAAGATGGGAGAGAAAAATGCGGTGAAAAATCGCTGCGCGCTTCCGTTCTTTCGCCATATCAGGCCCCGGTGAGTTTGCTGATGCTTTTTTGTTCGCCCATGAGAATGAGGATGTCGTTTTCCTCGATCACGGTGTCGGGCATGGGCACACCGATGATACGTTCTGAAACACGCTTTCCGTCCACCTCGTTCACGCGCTTGATCGTGATGAGGTTTACCGCGTATTTCCTGCGCAAATCCAGATCCTTGAGCATCGAACCGATCATGTATCTTGGGGCCTTGACCTGAATGATACTGTATTCGTCGGTGAGGGGAATGGCATCGAGCACATTCGGATTGATGAGCGAGGTGGCGAGACGCTCGGCCATGTCGAGGTCGGGCGACACCACATGATGCACGCCGACGCTTTTGAAAATGCGCGTATGTATCGGGTTGGTGGATTTGACAATGACATTCTTGCAGCCGAATTCCAGCAGCAACACGCAGGTGAGCAGGGCGTTGTCGAAGTCCTCGCCGATGGACACGATCACCGCATCCAGGTCCTCCAGCCCCTGATTGCGCAGGGTTTTCTCATCGGTGCTGTCGAGGCGCACGGCGTAGGCCACCTCGTCCTTCATTTCCTCGATTTTCATCATCGTGTTGTCCATCACAATGACTTCGGCGCCGAGGCGCGTGAGTTCGCGCGCGATGTTCTGACCGAAGTATCCGAGTCCGATGATTGCGAAACGCTTGACCATGATTGCAGCTCCGGATTAGCCCACGATGACGGATTCCGACGGATAGTCGTAGCGGCTCGTGGGCGCAGGTGTGGTAAGGGATTGCACGATCGTCAGCGCGCCCACGCGTCCGATGAGCATGGTGAACACGAGGACGATTTTACTTGCGTCGGTGAGACCGAAGGTGATGCCTCGCGAGAGCCCCACCGTACCCATGGCCGATGTGCATTCAAACACGATATCGAGCAGGGGCCAGGGTTCCCACAGCGAAAGCAGGATGATGGACAGGGCCACGGTGAGCATGGCGAACCAGAGCACGGCATGCGCGCGGTCCACCGTCGCCTGAGTGATACTGCGGCGGCGCACTTCTATCGTCCGCTTTCCGCGAAGGTAATTGAGAGAGGACAGGAAAATCACCGCCACGGTGGTCGTTTTAATGCCGCCGCCGGTGGAGGCGGGCGAGGCGCCGATGAACATGAGCATGATGAAAATCAACGACGCCGGCGTGGCCATTGCTCCGATGTCCACGGTGTTGAACCCCGCGGTGCGCGTGCTGATGCTCTGGAATATGGCGGCGAGAATTTTCTCGCCCAGCGACAGATCGCGCAACGAGGTATTGTAATCCATGACGAGGTACAGCAGCGCACCGAAGAAAATCAACAACGCCGTGGTGACCAACACGAGTCGAGTGTGCGTGGTGAGTCGCCGCTGATGACGCGCGACACCTCGGCTCCACGGCCGTGCACGCAGCACATTCATGATGGTCATGAATCCGAGGCCGCCCAGCACAATGAGCGAGGCGATGGTGATGTTGATCATGGGATTCATGGCTATGCCGCGCTCGGCGAGATTGGCCGAGAACAGGGAAAATCCGGCATTGCAAAACGCGGAAACGGAGTGGAAGATCGAGCTGAACAAACGATCGCCCACGGAGGAGAAGCGCGCGGGATCCCAGGAGAAGAACAGCAGCAGCGCCCCCAATGCTTCGATGATGAAGGTTACGCCCACGATGCTTTTCAGCGTGCGCCGCACTTCGCCGAGATTCTCACGATTGAGAAAATCCTGCATCAACACGCGTTCGCGAATGCTCAGCCGGCCGGCGAAGAGAGCGAAAAACGTGGTGAACGTCATCAATCCCAGGCCGCCGATTTGTATCAGCACGAGAATGATGAGCTTGCCAGTGAAGGTGAATTGTGTCGCCGTATCGACAACGATGAGTCCGGTAACACACACCGCACTGGTGGAGGTGAACAGCGCATCCACCACTGAAATGCCCTCCGTGGTGGCGCGTGGCAGAAGGAGGCCGAGCGTGCCCGCGAGAATGACGAACACGAAACTGGCGATGAACAGCCGCGCCGGCTGTATCTGCTTCATCGCGATGCGCCTGCTGAGCCGTACCGCGGAGAAGAGCATATCCACGAGGATCACGAACTGCACGAGCACCACGTATACCATGGTGATGTTCAATTCGAGATTCAGGGCGTCGTTGCTGGTCAACCAGCGCAGCAGCATTGGCAGAAAGGGAAGAATGAGCAGCAGAGCCAGCGTCAAACCGTACTCGATGCGACGCTCCCGCAGATGCGCGCGCCGGTCGGGCGTAAGCAGCAGTTTCACCGCCTGCTGTGCGATAAACAGCACCAGTACCGCGATATCCAGCATGCGCAGCATGGAGCGGAGTTCCACGCCGATATGAAAACCGTGCTGCAACAGCAAGGAAAACGCCGCAACCACAATCACCACGAACATGCCGCGGTTGATCACGCGCGTGAGAGCGTCGAAGCGGTCGGGTGAGCGTTGAATCCTGCGTATCAAAGGCATTGATGCTTCCTTCAAAGGGACAAAACTATCACACCCCGCGCCGCGAAACAAGCGCCCGGTGATGTGGCCGCGCATCGGAGCAGTTGAGGGTTGAAAGTGGAAAAAGAATAAAAGATGAAAAGGAGAGCAGGAGAAAAGGTGATTACCGACAACCCATTTCACCTTTTCGTTCTTTCCCCATGACCTGTCAACGCACTTCACCGTGCCAACCGCCCGTCGCGCCATTCAACCCGCCCGTCTTCGTCCGCGCTGCCCGCCCGCGACGGGGTTGTACAAGGGAGGAGGGCTTCGTAACTTTATATGATACGAATGTGTCATGAATTTCTCCGGGCGGCTGAGCCATGGGTCAACTTATCGCAAGTATTTCGGGCATTCGCGGCATTGTCGGCGATTCCCTCACCCCCGAGGTGGTCATCGCCTATGTGAGCGCATTCGCGCGCTGGTGCGGCGGCGGTTCCGTTGTGATCGGCTACGATGGCAGGCCTTCGGGCGAAGCGATCATGGATCTTGCGCGCGCAACATTGCGCCTGTGCGGCGTGGATGTGGTGGACATCGGCATGGCGCCCACACCAACGGTGCAACTCGCGGTGGAACACAGCACGGCGCGGGGTGGCATTGCCATCACCGCCAGCCATAATCCGGGCGAATGGAACGGCCTGAAATTTCTCAATGACGGCGGCGTGTTTCTGGACGCCGAGGAAAACGCCTCGCTGTTCGCTCTCGTGGCCGCCGGCGAGCGCGCATGGATGCCCGCCGTGGGCATGGGCGCGCACACGCATCGCTACGACGCCGTGGCCGACCATATCGAACGCGTGCTGGCCTGCGAGGTGGTGGATGTAATGCGCATTCGCGCGCGACGCTTCCGTGTGGTGGTGGATGCCGTGAACGCTTCGGGCAGCGTGGCCGTGCCCGCGCTGTTGCGCGAATTGGGCTGCGAGGTGATCGAGGCCGCCTGCGACGGCAGCGGAGAATTTCCTCACACGCCCGAACCACTGCCGGAGAATCTGACTTCCCTTGGCGACGCCGTTCGTGCACAGCGCGCCGATCTCGGCATCGCCGTGGATCCCGATGCCGACCGCATCGTGCTCTTCGACGAGCGCGGCCTGCCCTTCGGCGAGGAGTATTCCATCACCACCGCCGTGCATGCGGTATTGGAAGCGCTGCCCGAAGGGGAGCGCGCCGACGCCGGCATTGTGGTGAACCTCTCCACCACGCGCGCGGTGGACGATGTGGCCGCGCGCCACGGAGCGACGGTACATCGGGCACCCGTGGGCGAAATCAACGTGGTTCGAGCGATGCTCGCGCAGCGCGCGGTGGTCGGCGGCGAGGGCAGCGGCGGAGTGATACTGCCGGCCGTGCATGCCGGGCGCGATTCGCTGGTCGGCGCGGCGCTGGTGTTGCAGGCGCTGTCGGGCTTCAGCGGCCCGGCATCCGCGTTTCGCGCAACCTTGCCCGAGTGGGTGATTCGGAAATTCCGCTACGGCATCGAAGGACTCGATGCCGCCGCGGTGCTGCGTCGCGTGGCCGAGTCCTACGCGAGCGAACGTGTGGATACGCGCGATGGCGTGCGCATTGATTTCGCCGATGGTTGGGTGCATGTGCGCAGTTCCAACACCGAGCCCATCATGCGCGTGATCGCCGAGGCGCGCAGCGCCGACGAGGCCGCCACCCTGGCGCGCGCAGTGGCCGAGCGGGCCTTCGCCGGCACGAACGTACGGATTTGACAAGACATCATTGTTCCATTACAACGAGAAGAAACGTATGACGACGATTGTGGACATTCTGGCTCGCGAAATACTGGATTCGCGCGGCAATCCCACCGTGGAGGTGGAGGTGGAACTCGAAAGCGGTGCGCGCGGCCGCGCTGCCGTGCCCTCCGGCGCGTCCACCGGCGAACGCGAAGCCGTGGAGCTGCGCGACGGCGATGGCGAACGCTATCTCGGCAAGGGCGTGCTCAAGGCCGTGGAACATGTCAACGACGTGCTGGCCGACGAACTCATCGGGTGGGACGCGCTCGATCAGAACGGCATCGACACCTATATGATTGAACTCGACGGCACGCCCAACAAGGCGCGCCTCGGCGCCAACGCCCTGCTCGGCGTGTCGCTGGCCGTGTCGCGCGCCGCCGCGCAGACCTTTGGCCTGCCGCTGTACCGCTACATCGGCGGAACCAACGCCAAGGTGCTGCCCGTGCCGCTGATGAACATTCTCAACGGTGGCAAGCATGCCGACAACACGGTGGATTTCCAGGAATTCATGATCGTGCCCTACGGCGCTCCCACATTCAGCGAAGCGCTGCGCTACGGTGCGGAAATTTTCCATGCACTGAAAAAGGTGTTGAGTGATGCCGGCTACAACACCAGCGTGGGCGACGAGGGCGGCTTCGCTCCGAGCCTCACTTCCAACGAGCAGGCCATTCAGTTCATTCTCAAGGCGATGGAAAAAGCGGGCTACACGCACGAGGATTGCCACATCGCCCTCGATGTGGCCGCCAGCGAGATGTTTGAAAAACAGCCCGACGGCAGCGGTCTCTACCGCTTCTTCAAATCCGACAAGAGCTTGAAAACCTCCGAGGAAATGATAGAGTTGTACGCCGATCTCGCGGCGAAATATCCCATCATCTCCATCGAAGACGGACTTGGCGAAAACGATTGGGACGGCTGGAAAAAGCTGACCGAGCGTCTGGGCGCCACCTGCCAGCTCGTGGGCGACGATATTTTCGTCACCAATACGGCGATTCTCTCCGAAGGCATTCGCCGCGACATCGCCAATTCCATTCTCGTCAAAGTCAATCAAATCGGTACACTCACCGAGACGCTCGATGCCATTGAGATGGCGAAGCGCGCGCGCTACACCTCGGTGATCAGCCATCGCTCTGGCGAAACCGAAGATCCGATCATCGCCGATATCGCCGTGGCCACCAATGCCGGGCAGATCAAAACCGGATCGGCCAGCCGTTCGGATCGCATCGCCAAATACAATCAGCTCCTCCGCATCGAGGAGGAACTCGACACCAACGCCATGTTCGCCGGCGTGTCGGCGTTCAATGTGAGCCGCTGACGCGGTGACCGTTCTCATCGCGCCCGACTCCTACAAAGGCGCGCTTTCCGCTTCCCGGGCCGCCGCTATCATGCGTGATGCGATCATCGCGCAGGATGCGGCGGCCCGCTGCATTCTCCTGCCGCAGGCCGACGGAGGCGAGGGCAGCGTGGAAGCCTTGCTCGCGGCGGGCTGCGGCGTGGCACGCGAGTTGCGCGGGCGAACGCTGATTGACGAGGACCGGCCACTCAGTGTGCTGGATCTTGGAAAGGGCGAGTGGCTGATCGAAGCCGCGAGTTGCATCGGCTGGGAGATGACACGGGGTCGACAGGGTGCAGCCAACATCGTGGACAGCGCGCCGCTGGGCGAACTCCTGCTGCGCATCGCCACGGATGCGCGGCGCGTCCACGTCGCGCTCGGTGGCACGGCCAGCAGCGACGGCGGCGTCGGTCTCGCCGAAGCGCTCGGAGCGGAGTTGCATTTCGCCTCCCACCGTCCCGCCGAAGTATTCGAGCGACTCACTGCTGTGCGCGGTGTATCGTGGAAGCGGCCCTTCGATGCCGATGTCCTGGTCTGGGCGGATGTTCGCACGCCTCTTCTCGGGCCGAAAGGAGCAGTGGCCACCTTCGGTGCGCAGAAGGGACTCGCTCCGACGGATGTGCCGCGCGCCGATGCGGCGATGGCGCATTGGGCCTCGGTACTGCGTCGCGATGTGCGCGCCGTGCCGGTGGACAGTGCCGGTGGCGGCGCGGCAGGCGGGCTGGGTTATGCCCTGGCCGCGCTGTTCGATGCACCGCTGCTCTCGGGCGCCGACGAGATTCGCGCCCGCACCAAGGTTGCTCAGGCCTTGCATACAGCGGATGTGCTGCTGACGGGCGAGGGACGTGTGGATGATCAGACGGCACAGGGCAAGGTGCTGCGCGGCATGGCGCAGGAGGCCGCGCGGGCGGGCGTTGCCGTGCTTGTGCTCGCAGGCAGAGTGGAAGGTGATGCTGTGCTGTTGGCGCGCGAACTTGGCGTTGACCGCATCGTGGAAGTGTCGCCGAAGGAGTGGTCCGTGGAGCGCTGTGTACGCGAGGCGGAGCAGCGACTGTTCGACGTCGTGGCCGCGCTGACACGCGCGGGATTGCCTCGACGCGCTGCCGGCGGGAAGGGCATCGGCTCCGGTCCTTCCTGAACGCGCGGCGTGCGATACGCGGGATTTCAGTCCGCGTCGCGCTTTTCTTCGAGTTCCATCCAGCGATCCGACAGCGCCGACATTTCGGCTTCGATGGAGGCGAGGCGCTGCGCGATGAGTGTTACGCGCTCGTAATCCACTCCGGCGTCGGCGGCGAGTTCGGACGCAAGGGCGCGCTGCTCTTCCTCCAACGCCGCTATTCCGCTTTCAATGCGCTCGATCTCGCGTTGTTCTTTCCAGGACAGCCCCTTGCTTTCGCGGGGACGTTTCGGAGCCGATGGTGCTTTATCCGCGGTCGTGCGCGAGCCGCCGTCCTCCGTCGCGCTCTCCTTCACCTGCAGGTAGGCCGAGTAGTTGCCCGGATATTGCTTCACCACGCCGTTGCCATCGAAGGAGTAGATGTAGTCCACGGTGCGGTCGAGAAACATGCGGTCGTGGGACACCACAACGAGAAAGCCCTGAAAGTTCTGCAGGTACTCTTCCAGCGCGTTCAGCGTCTGGATGTCGAAATCGTTGGTGGGTTCGTCGAGGAAGAGCACATTCGGATTGGCCATGAGCACCATGAGCAGCGCGAGGCGGCGGCGTTCGCCACCGGACAGGGTGCCCATCAAGGCGTGCTGTTTCTTGTGCGGGAAATGGAATTTGTTCAGCATATCCGAAGCGGAGAGGTAGCGGTCGCGTCCGATGCCCGTGTCGATATACTCCGCCACGGAGCGCAGCGTAGCCAGCACGCTCATGGAGGGATCGAAGTCGTTGTTCTCCTGCCGGAAGTAGCCGATGTTGACGGAGGTGCCGATTTTCACGCTGCCCGAATCGGGCGGAATGGCGCCGCAAAGCACGTTGAGCAGGGTGGATTTGCCGCAGCCGTTGGGACCGATGATGCCGATGCGTTCGCCGGGTACGGAGCGATGGGTGAAATGTTCGAACAGCGTTGTGCCGCCGATGCTTTTGCTGATGTTTACCGCTTCGATGACCTTGCTGCCCAGGAAGGTCGACCCCACCTCGATGCTGATGCGCTTTTCCTCCGGAGCGCGGGGCGCGGCTTCCATGCGCGTAATCCAGTCGATGCGGCTCTTTTGTTTGATGCGGCGCGCGCGTGCGCCGCGCTGCAGCCAGGCGAGTTCGCTGCGCAATTTCGAACGCGTGCGCTCGGCCTCGGCCTCCTGCGCCTGCACCATGGCCTCCTTGCGTTCGAGATACTCCTCGTAATTGCCCGGGAAGCTCAGCAGTTGGAGTTGGTCGAGTTCCACAATGCGCTGCGCCACGGCATCGAGGAAGTAGCGGTCGTGCGTGATCAGCAGCAGTGCCTTGGCCGATTGTTGGAGCTTGTCCTGAAGCCATTGCACGGAATCCGCATCGAGATGGTTGGTAGGTTCATCGAGGATGAGGAGATCCGGATTGCGGAACAGCGCGCGCGCCAGGGCCACGCGCTTGCGCTGGCCGCCGGAGAGGCGTGTCACATCCGCGTCGAAATCCGCCATGCCGAGTTTTTGCAGCATGATACGCGCCTCGGTTTCGAGCGACCACCCGCCGGCATGTTCGATGCGCGAGGTCACCTCGTCGAGTTCGCGTTGCACCGCGCTGCTGTGGTCGTGCGCCACCATGTGGCACAATTCCGCGTGGCGGTGCAGAAGGTCGCGCAGTTCGGGTTGTCCACCCATGACCGCGTCGAGCACGCGCTCGGCATGGGAGAAGGTCGGGAGTTGCTCGAGGTACTCCACTGTTGCGGCGTTGTTGAAGGCCACCGTGCCGCTGTCGGGCGATTCCATTCCGGCGAGAATGCGCAGCAGCGTGGTTTTGCCGGCGCCGTTGCGTCCGATAATGCCCACACGTTCGCCCTCCTCCATGCCGAAGGAGACGTCGCGGAACAGATCGAGATCGTGATACGATTTGGAAAGGCGGGTGCAGGAGAAGAGTACCATGTGATAATGTAGCACGTGCGGGGCACTTGGCAAATTGCGCCGCCCCGCGCCGTTATTCGCGGTTGCGATGCTGCATTTCCCAGAGGAAGAGCAACACCTGCACCTTGCTGATGACGTGGATGATGGCGGCCACCAGGCCCTCCCAACCATCGAGAAAACCCCGTTGAAGGAGATATTTTTTGGTGAATTCCAGCGGCGGACGCACAAGGAAATCGCCTACGCCGACCTTGCGACGATGGCGTTTCTCCCGGGCCTCGAACCAGGCGTATTCCAGGGCTTTGCCCAGAAAGAAGCGCACACGCGGCAAGGTGTAGTGCAGCATCGGCGCCTGAATTTCGCCGCGACTGCCGGTCACCTCGAAGCCCTCGTGTACGAGACGGTCGGTGACGCGCGTGCGGGCGCGCCGGAAAAATCGCACCTGACGGTCCGGATACCAGCCCCCGTGGCGCAGCCAGGTGTCGCCGAAGTGGTTTTTCCGGGGGATGCTGTAGCCGTCCCGTGCCGCGGGATCGGCCATGATCGCACGGATTTCCCGCTCGAGTTCAGGCGTGGCACGTTCGTCGGCATCGAGGCTGAGCACCCACTCCATGGTGGCCTGCTCCAGAGCGAATTGCTTCTGCCGCGCGTAGCCGTCGAAATCGCGATACAGCACGGTGGTGGCGGCGCTGCGCGCCAATTCCTCGGTGGCATCCTTGCGCGACGAACACACCACGATGCGCTCGGCAGCCCAGGACACCGAGGCGAGGCAGGGAAGGATATTATGCTCTTCGTCGCCCGCGATGATGATCACCGAACACGCCGCGGGCAGTTGCCGTGAATCTTCCATTCCCCAAGATACGAATTACCCGCATCGCGACAGAGATGCGTTGGCCGGGCGGGGCATTTCCGTAAGTGGAATGAGAGTAGTGAGGACAGGAGGGTAAGGAGGGGCTTCGCGGGAACACAGAGAACACAGAGCGCTTCGCGGGAACACAGAGAACACAGAGCGCTTCGCGGGAACACCGAGGGCTCAGAGGAATCGCGGCTTTGCGTCTCCGCGCCCTTGCGTTGACTCGATTGCCGCGGGGCACATGGATCGAGCGGGAAGCGACCTCAACCATTCCTCTCCGCTCTCTTCGCTCTCTTTCATCTCTTCAAATGTATCACGCACTCAGCAAGTCCGGACGTACAAAGGCGAAAAATGCCTCAATACTCCTGGTAGTCCGTTTATCAGCCATTTTATTACAAAAAATTAATACAGCATCGCCCGATTTCACTTGCTTTTGAAAAATGCGCCTTCTAACTTTCCGGCAATCGTATT